>SUZS01000002.1 GCA_015059785.1 Rikenellaceae bacterium | reverse complement strand
GGTGGTGGAAAGTTCTGTAGCGTCAAGTTTACCACTGGCGAAGATGGCAAATTTACCCTCACTCAGACTCTCACTGGTGGTCAAAAAATAACCTTTGGGCTATCTGACAAAAAACCGCTAAAAGATGGTATTCGCGATGCCAGAACAAACCCTAAAGAGCTTCTAAAGGGTGGCATTGATAAGATTTCAAATGTATTCAAGAAGAAGGAGAAAAAATAAAAAGAATTAACACAAAAAGAGCTGTCAAGATTTTTGACAGCTCTTTTTGTGTGTTAGAAATCAAGGCCTACGCTTATCTGAACAGCGTTATTTAGTGGCGTGTTGCGTTTGCCGAAAAGGTACGCAACATCAAACTGCAAGTGGAAAAACCTCACACCCGCGCCGATAGTTCCGTAGCCTATTGTAGAGCCTAAATTCTCATACATCAGTCGCGACACATTTCCGCCCGCACGGACATAGAGCAGTCGCATAAGCGAGTACTCAGCACCCACTTTTGCCGAGAAGATATCCTCGCGTGAAGATGCTCCATATCTTAGCTCTGCAGTCACATCTAATTTATGTCCATCGGTAAATGGTAGTGACAGCCCCGCGCCAACGGATGGAGCAATGCCATATCTATCGTACTCTGGGCAGACTGGTGCATCAAAAGCCAGTTTTGCGCCCAAACTGACCTTTGCACCCTCCATAAATGAGAGTGGCAACTGTGAATATACAGCAAGGTCTGCTCCTCCACCATTGTAGTTGTTATCGTCAAACAGATGTCCATATGTTCGGCGATAGCGAGCCGTTGCCGCAATGGCTACCCTATCTGACACTTTATATCCGTAACCCAAATCAAAGCGTTGAGCCCCAGGTCGTCTATCCAGTGCCTCGATGCGCGGCTCCATATTAAACTGTAGACCCACAACAAGTGCGTGTCGCTGGGCAAAGCGGACATAGCCACCACCAGAGAGCATTCGGTTTTTACGGTATACCTCGCCAGCGAAGTCTGTATAAGCAAATGCCACTTGCACAGTTTTATACTCCATTGCGACAGATGCAGCATTACCAAAAGCTGCAAAAGCATCTGCCTGATTTGCCACAGAGGCTCCTCCCATAGCTGCTGTTCGCGCATTTGGGGTGTGGTCATAAAGTTCTTGTGCCCACGCGTGGGTTGCAAACAGAGCAAAAAGAACAAGTAGACAGCGTCTCATATAAACTCTTTATTACATATTCATACCGCCGCAGCAGTGGATAACCTGACCAGAGACATAGCTTGACAAGTCAGAGGCAAGGAACAGAGCTACATTAGCCACATCCTCAGGAGTACCTCCACGACGAAGTGGAATAGCCTTTGCCCACTGCTCGCGCACCTCCTCCGATATCTGACCGGTCATCTCAGTAATAATAAATCCCGGAGCGATACAATTAGCACGAATACCGCGAGAGCCCATCTCCTTGGCAATAGACTTTGCAAGACCAATCATACCCGCCTTTGAAGCTGAGTAGTTACACTGGCCCGCATTACCGCTAACGCCAACGACAGAGGACATATTGATAATAGAGCCACCCTTCTGGCGTGACATCACTGGCACAACGGCGTGAACGAAGTTAAATGCAGACTTAAGGTTTACATTAATAACAGCATCCCACTGTGCCTCGGTCATACGAAGCATAAGTCCGTCTTTAGTAATACCAGCATTATTTACAAGGATATCTATGCGACCAAAGTCCTCCATAATCTGCTTTACCACAGCGTGGCTCTGCTCAAAATCGGCAGCATTAGATGCGTACGCCATAACGCGAACACCGAACTGCTCAAGCTCACTCTTTGTAGCAAGGACTGTCTCAGAAAGTTCCAAATCAGTAAAGGCAATGTCTGCTCCCTGCTCCGCAAATCTCACAGCAACAGCCTTGCCGATGCCCCTTCCCGCACCTGTAATAAGGGCGACTTTTCCTTCAAGTAATTTCATAATCAAATAAATTGTTAGTAAAAACTGCTCAAATATACGAAATTTATTTGGAAAATATACCTATCTTTGGGAGTTCAAAGTGAAATTTAGAATTTAACACAATAAAAAACAAGCTTTTAGACTATGAAAGATTCACAGATTTTTGACCTTATCGCCGATGAGCGTAGTCGTCAAATGCGCGGCATTGAGTTGATTGCATCAGAGAACTTTGTTAGTGATAGCGTAATGGCCGCTATGGGCTCTGTACTTACAAACAAGTATGCCGAGGGCTACCCTGCTGCACGCTACTACGGCGGTTGCGAGGTTGTTGACAAGGTGGAGAGCCTTGCTATTGAGCGTATCTGCCGCCTCTATGGTGCAAAGTATGCCAATGTTCAGCCACACTCTGGCGCACAGGCAAATATGGCTGTATTCTTTGCAGTTCTCAAGCCGGGAGATACTTTCCTCGGCCTTAACCTTTCACACGGTGGTCACCTCTCTCACGGCTCGGCTGTAAATATGTCGGGTATGTACTTCAACGCTGTAAGCTACTCTGTAAAGGAGTGTGACGGTCGCGTAGACTACGACGAGATGGAGGCAAAGGCCCTTGAGTGCAAGCCAAAGCTGATTGTTGGTGGTGCATCGGCATACTCTCGCGAGTGGGACTATGCTCGTATGCGCGCTATTGCTGACAAGGTTGGCGCACTACTGATGATTGATATGGCACACACCGCAGGTCTTATCGCAGCAGGCCTTCTGGAGAATCCAGTAAAGTATGCACACATCGTAACCTCTACAACACATAAGACACTGCGTGGTCCTCGTGGTGGTATTATCCTTATGGGTGAGGACTTTGATAATCCGTGGGGTCTGACAACTCCAAAGGGCGTTGTGAAGAAGATGTCTCAGATTCTCAACTCGGCTGTATTCCCAGGCATTCAGGGTGGTCCACTTGAGCATGTTATCGCAGCAAAGGCTGTTGCCTTTGGTGAGGCTCTTGAGCCATCATTTGTTGAGTATCAGACACAGGTTGTAAAGAATGCAAAGGCTCTTGCTGAGGCATTTACTTCTCGCGGATACAAGATTATCTCTGGAGGTACTGACAACCACCTTATCCTTGTAGACCTTCGCACCAAGTTCCCAGAGCTTACAGGTAAGGTTGCAGAGAAGGCTCTTGTAGCTGCTGATATTACCACGAACAAAAATATGGTACCATTTGACTCTCGCTCGGCATTCCAGACCTCTGGCTTGCGTTTTGGAACACCAGCAATAACTACTCGTGGCGTGAAGGAGGATCAGATGGAGGTAATCGTAGCACTTATTGACCGTGTACTTTCAGACCCAGAGAACGAGGCAAATATCGCTGCTGTACGCGCTGAGGTTAATGCTATGATGGAGAAATATCCACTCTTCGCATGGTAGAGTATCTGAATTTTCTTGCTGAGCTGAGCGAGAATAATAACCGCGAGTGGTTTACGGCACATAAGGAGCAGTACAAGGCTTGCGACAGAGAGTTGAAGGAGTTTGCGGCGAAGTTAATTAATGGCATCGCCGCCTTTGACCCCTCTGTTGCAGGACTCACCGTTGCTGACTGCACATACCGCATCTACCGAGATATACGATTTAGCCACGACAAGAGTCCATACAAAACTTGGTCGGGTGTCTATGTCGCTCCACACGGCAAGAAGGCTGGATATGCGGGCTACTATGTACACTTTGAGCCGTCGGGATGCTTTATATATGCCGGCTCACACTGCCCAGAGCCTGTTGTGCTAAAGAGTATCCGCGAGGAGATTCTTGATAATGGAGACAGTATGCTTGCAGCTATTGAGGCGAGCAACGGCTTTACACTATATAAGGGTAATAGTCTCAAGCGCACGCCAAAGGATTTCCCTACGGGACACAAGCACGACGAGCTGCTCCGCCTAAAGGATTTCGGTATTGAGAAGCCGTTAGATACGACACTGCTTGCAGACTACAATCTCCTTTTGGAGTCGGTGCTTCGCGACCTTAAGTCCACCTATCCCCTCGTTGAAATTCTTAACCGCGCAATAAATTACGCCTACGAGGAGATGATGTAAAAGCAAGTGGGTGACTAAAAAGAAAAATAGTCACCCACTTTTTGCTCGGAGGTTGAATAAAAAGATGTAGTTTTAGGCTTGCGAAGCCCGAAAAAGCGGAGTTTACTTGGCGTAAATGAGCATTTTGAGGGCGAGCGTAACGACAAAATACACTTTTTATTCAGCCTCTAATTTTTTAGCAACACTCTAATCTGATTACAACTCTGTTCTGGATTTTTGCGGTTAAAGTGGAACGGAGTAATTCCCAACTCGGCAGCAGCAACGACATTCTCCTTGCGGTCATCTATAAACATTGTCTGAGTAGGGTCAAGGTTAAAGCGTTCAAGAAGTAGAGAATAAATCTCGCGCTCTGGTTTTATAAGGCCCACATCGCAAGAGACAACATCAGCCTCAAAATATTGATAGACAGGCATTTTACGCAGGTAATCAATATACTCCTTTGACATATTTGACAGCACAAAGAGTCTATAACCCGCGCTCTTCAGTTCGGCAATAAGAGTCGCTGTCTGCGCCACTTGGTCTTGATATGTAATTGCGGTGGCCATCATCTGGCTGGCAGTCTGAATATCAGAGCCTCTAAACTCTGCCAAACACTGAGCTACTTCGTCAAAACTGCGTGTTCCGCGGTCGTAGTCGTTCCAGAAATCGGGCATAGGATTTCCAGAGTTTATAAAGTAGAAGTAGTCCATCAGCTCCTGTGGGCAACGAGACTCGTTACGCGCAAAGACTACTCCTGCAAGGTCAAAAACGATATTTTTCATCATAGAAAGACAACTTCTTACTCAACATAGAGAACTAATCCTTTCAGGTACTCTCCCTCTGGGTGGTAGATGTTAATTGGGTGGTCTGTAGGCTGTGTCAGCTGATGCAGAATGCGCACCTTACGACCCGCTATAGCGGCAGCAGTAAAGACCGTTGTACGGAAAAGTTCCTTAGACACCGCCTGCGAACAGGAGAATGTAAAGAGTATTCCCCCGCTCTTAATCTGCGACAATGCTCTGGCATTGAGTCGCTTATAGCCCTGCATAGCATTTCCGAGTACCTTGTGGTGCTTGGCAAAGGCTGGTGGGTCAAGGATTATCATATCGTACTTATCGCCAATATTTTTTAGGTACTCAACAGCATCACAAGCCAATGAACTATGTGGTGCATCGTCGCCAAAATTGAGTTTTATATTCTCATCCACAAGGCGAATAGCCCTCTCCGAAGCATCTATAGAGCAGACCTCTTTTGCACCACCTGCAAGAGCATAGACCGAGAAGCCACCCGTATAGCAGAATGTATTTAGCACCGTTCTGCCAGCAGCATATTTTTTTACAAGCTCGCGGTTAAATCGCTGGTCAATAAAGAAGCCTGTCTTCTGACCCTCTTCCCAGTTTACAAGGAACTTATTGCCATTCTCAAGTACAATATTGTCCTTTTCGGCAGTACCATAGAGATATCCGTCAACAGGATTAAGGTTTGCCTTATATGGCACAGTCTGCGCGCTCTTATCATAGATAGCGGTAATTTTATCTCCAAAGACCGCAACAATAGCATCTGCAATCTGCTGTCGTGAGCGATACATACCCACAGAGTGGCACTGAATAACAGCTACACTGCCATAAATATCAACAACAAGTCCTGGAAGGTTATCTCCCTCGCCGTGAACAAGGCGGTAGCAAGTAGTATGTTCACACTCTGTAAGGGCGAGCGTACGGCGGACATCATACGCGCTGGCAATGCGCTCTGTCCACCACTTATTGTCAATATCCTGCTGCTCAAAAGTAAGCACACGCACAACTATAGAGCCAATCTGGTAGTGTCCACGAGCAAGAAAATCGCCCTTTGATGAGTAGAGGTCTACAATCTGACCCTCAACAAGCTCCTGCTCTGAATCAATACTGTATATAGCACCAGAAAAAATCCACGGGTGACGACGCTGCAAAGACTCCTCTTTTCCGCGACGCAAAAATATCTTTGGGATAGCCATAGTTATATCTTAATTTTATACAAAGGTAGTGCTTTTTGCTCAAATCGCAAAAATATTAGTAATAAGTGGGTGGTTGTAGAGAATATTTTTTATATCTTTGCGGTAAGATAAAACAAAATTTTGTCAATAATTTGAACATAAATGTATTCAACACCTCTCCCGAAAAAAATCAGGGGGGGGTATTTGCTTGATAATCAATGAGTTACAAATCATACAAAATGGAACAGCAATATTCTAAACCCAAATTAGAGAAGTACAACTTTGTATTTGAGCAGGGATTTTTACTATCAACCGACATCGGCGGCTGGGAGGATGGCGGAGAGTATGGCGGAGACGCAGAGTAAGAAACAAATAAACCAAAACATACAGTTATGAAGAAAAAACTACTTTATTGTTTGTGTTGCGCAGCACTCTTTGCAGGCTGTACAACCGAGCCGGAGCTGATAGATGTTGTCGCTCCGCAGGGTGCACCGCAAATTAAGATTAGCGGTACAATCAACCAAACCTACACTACCCGTGTTGATGACGGTGGTTTTTGCGATGGCGACCAGATTGGTCTGTTTGGCGTGAACTATAGCGAGAACAACACCGTTGCCGGCGAACTGCTTGACAGCGGCAACCAGGTTGATAATGCGCGCTACACCTTTGATGAGGCCTCTTGGAATTGGGTATCAAGCGGCTCTATCTACTATAAGGATGCCGAGACAAATATCGACCTCTATGGCTACTACCCTTATGGCTCTGTAAACAGCGTTAGCGAGTACGCCTTTGAGGTTGCTCAAGACCAGTCGGGCAATAATACTATTGACGGCTATGCACAGTCAGACTTCTTGTGGGGCAAGGCGGAGAATGTAGCTCCAAGCGAGGAGAAGGTAAAGATTAAGTTCAACCACCGTATGGCATGTGCAAATGTCGTTCTTACTCAGGGCGAGGGCTTTGAGAGTGGCGAGTTTGATGCGCTCAAGAAGAGTGTTTTGGTAATCAACACCACTCGCAAGGCTGTTGTTGACCTGCAGTCGGGCGAGGTAGTTGCTACTGGCGAGGCTGAGAGCGAGGGTATTGTTATGAAGCACAACGAGGAGGGCTTCCGCGCTATTGTTGTTCCACAGACAGTTGAGGCGGGCAAAGCATTGTTCTCTATAACTGTCAATGGCATTACATATAGATACAAGATGTCAGACACCGCTGTTGATTATCAATCAGGCAAGCAGACTAAGTTCACTATTACGATTAATAAGAAATCTCACTCTGGCGAGTATGAGTTCTCGTTGGTGGATTGCCAGATTGTTGATTGGGTTGCCGACCTTGACTCCCACGGTGGCGAGGCTCGCCAGTACTTCGTTGTAAAGCAGGAGCGTGCAGGCGTTTTGGGCGAGAAGATTCGCGCTACCAAGAAGAATCCAAATAAGATTAAAAACCTCAAAATCTCGGGAAAAATAAATGCCACCGACTTCCGTTTTATGCGCGATAGTATGGAGATACTCCAGGCGGTAAACCTTAAGGAGACCGAGATTGTTGATGAGTATGGAATATATTGTCAACTCTATGAGAATGGCTCTTGGGGAAATTATTACGACGAATACTTTGATTATGCTTTAGAGAAACGCGGCGACTATAAAGAGGCTATTCTTGCAAGACACCCAAATGCAACTAATGTTAATATTCATAGTTCAAATTCTGCTCCTACCACTTCTTCTAAAGCCCACGAGATTCCTGATAATGCATTTAGAAGTAAAATTTCGCTTGTGCATTTCTGCTTCCCAGAGAGGATTACAAAGATTGGTTATCAAGCATTCTATAACACCCTTCTCTCTGGTGCGCTAATTATCCCTAATGATGTTACTGAGATTGGTAATTATGCATTCTATAACACCAATATCACCTCACTGCAACTTCCTCACGGACTAAAGAGTCTGGGAAGTTATGCATTTCAAAATTGCTCATCACTCTCAGGTACACTATCCCTGCCAGAGAGTTTGGAGAGTATGGGAGATAATTGCTTTTTTTATTGCCAAATGCTAACAGGCAACTTGGTGCTGCCATCAAAGCTAACGGAGATATCTCGTGGCTGTTTCAATTGTTGTTCTAGTCTTACAGGCGACTTGGTTATACCAGAGGGGATTAGTGTGATACATGTAGATGCATTTAGAGAATGTTCTGGTATGAAAGGCTCTCTTTCTCTGCCTAAAGGTCTTAAATCATTGGGGGCATGTGCTTTTCAACAATGTAGTCTACAAGGAGAGTTGGTAATTCCAAGTCAAATTAAGAGTATTGAGTCCAATTGTTTCTACCATTGCGACTTCTCAAGTGTGGTATTTGCAGAGAATAGCGAACTAATTAAGATTGAAGAAAATGCTTTCGACGGTAATTGGCGTCTTAGCGAGCCTGTGGTGCTGCCTGAGGGACTATTAACTATTGAGGAGAGTGCGTTTATTGATTGTCGCAATATGCCTGCTGTGGTGTTGCCAAAGAGTCTGACGGTTATTGGAAGGTCTGCGTTCAGTAAATGCTACAACCTTTCGGCAATAACAAGCAATGCGACAACACCGCCAATTTGTGGTAGTGGTGCTTGGGATGGTGTGGCAAAGGACAACTTTGCAGTTGAGGTACCTGAGCAGTCGGTAGTAAAGTATCAGACGCAGACGGGTTGGAGCGACTTCCGCCGAATAGCTGCACACCACGACTTCTCACTTTCGCGTCCGCTGTTGCGAGTACTCAATGCAGAGCATAGCAAGACCTATGTTATGCGTGCGCCATCGGGCGAGGCGTGGAGCGTAGAGTCTGCCCCAGAGTGGGTAACTGTTAGCCCATCGTCTGGCGTAGGTAAGATGGATGTAACAGTTACTGTAAATGAGATGGCAGCAGCCGATGTAGGCACATTTAAGGGTGTTACGGGCGGAAGTGTTGTACATCCAGAATACACCACCTACAATGGTCGTGCGGGCGAGATTGTCTTCCTTTTGAATGACAAGGACTACCGCATAAAGATGACCGTAGAGCAGTACGACTATCAGTATGGCGATGGCGAGGTGTTAGTAAATCAGAGGGCTACAGAGGGCAATGGAGTGAATATCGTCTTTATGGGCGACTGCTTTGATGCTCGCGATATTGCCGATGGAAGCTATCTGAAGGGTGTAAGCGAGGCAATAGGTCACTACTTTGCCATTGAGCCATACAAAACCTACAAGCCATATTTCAATATCTACACCATTTTTGGTCTGTCACCAGATAGTGGAGTAGGTACAGTAAACACCATAAAGGAGGCGAAGTTCGGCTCGCAATACTCGCTTGAGGGTATCACTCCAGACTACGCAACTGTCTACGAGTATGCAATGAAGTCTGAGACCGTAAACGAGACTAACCTCGGTCAGACACTTGTGGTGCTTGTAGAGAACACAACCGACTACGGCGGTATATGCTATATGTGGGGCGACGGCTCGGCTATCGCCTGCTGTCCAATGTCGGCAGATGCCTATCCGTTTGACTTCCGAGGCATTGTCCAGCACGAGGCGGGCGGTCACGGCTTTGCAAAGCTCGCCGATGAGTATATCTACCACAACGCATTTATTCAGACTTGTACTTGTCCTTGTTGCAACCACCTTAAGGAGTTCCGCGAGGCAAAGGCTATGGGTTGGTATCGCAACCTCTCGGAGAATGGTGATATGAAGAGTGTAGAGTGGGCGCACCTTATCTACCACCCAGACTACTCAAATATTGTTGATATGTACGAGGGTGGATATTTCCACACCCGCGGAATATACCGCAGTGAGGCCACATCGTGCATGAACAACAACATCCCATACTACAGCGCAATATCCCGCCAGGAGATGGTAGAGCGAATAATGCGCTATGCAGGCAAAGAGTTCTCGATTGAGGATTTCTACGCCCGCGATGTGCGCGACGCCTCAAACAACGGCATAAATACAGCCTCAGCAAAGCTCTTTGTAGAGGATAATGCTATAACTTGGAACGGCGCAAGCAAGCAGATGCCACCAAAGTATATGGGCGACAAGCCGCAGCTCAAAAAGTCTAACAAGTAATCAAAGGAGGAGAAAATTATGAGAAATATTTTTAGCATTTTAGCTGTTGCAACTCTTTTGATAGTGGGTTGCGAAAAGCACAGCGACAGTAATAGCGTGGTAGATACAAATCAGATAAGATTTGAGACAACAATCTCTCGCGTAGAGGGTAATCAGTTTGAGCAGGGCGACAGCTTTGGACTCTATGCCGTAGAGTATGCGGGCGAGAATGTAGCCGAGCTTCAAGTGGGTGGTAACTACCTCAATAACGAGGTGGTAACACTCTCGGGGGGCGTGTGGACCCCAGAGCGAGCACTCTACTGGAGCGCAAAACCGTGCGACTTCTATGCAATATATCCACTTCAGAATATCGAGGCTATGGAGGATGTCTTGTTCCACATCTCAACCGACCAGTCAATCCCTTCAGCAGATGGCGTTCTGGGTGGATATGAGGCCTCCGACATTATGTGGGCAAAGGCAGAGAAGCACTCACGCGAGGATGGCGCAGTAAAGCTCGCCTTTCAGCATATGATGTCAAAGCTTGTAGTTGATATCGTGCGCGGACCGAGCTACGAGGGCGAACTGCCTGAAAATATTGAGGTGCACATCTACAACACCGCAACAACAGCTCGCGTAAATTGGCGCATAGGCTCGCTCGAGAAGTATCTCTACAGCGAGAACAAAACTATCAAGATGAAGCAGGTAGATAGCGACAGCTTCGAGGCTATAGTAGTACCTCAGTTTATCGAGCGCTCAACACCTCTTGTAGAGGTTACAATGGAGGGCATTGCATACCTGCTTGAGTACGATATGTCGTTCCGCCCAGGTATTCAGCAGACAATTACCGTGACACTCAACACTTCACCTGATCAGGAAAAGATTGAAATCTCTATTGACGGCGACGCAGGCGACTGGGAGTAGTAAAACAACTATTTTTTTCTGTCCACCTTGCTTTATGCAGGGTGGGCTTTTTCTATTTTTTTGTATCTTTGTCAAAAATTTGAAAAGATGAAGGGATTTTTTTCGCTACTTGCCACAGTTGCAATTCTAACCGTTGGCGTGTTATACGCTACAGCACCATCTTCACAGTGGGAAAAGATGATTAAAAAGGGGCTTAAAGAGGTTGCTAAGACCCTTGAGAATGAGTATAAGAAACAGACTAAAGAGTTAGAGAAAAAGTATACACCCAACCACAAGGCTCCAAAGGTTATCCCTGGCAGTCCAAGCATCAAGCATAACGACCGCCAGCTAAACCCTGTATGGGCAGAGCTACCTGAGATTGTCGAGGGTCAAAATTTAGTACACAAGACCTACTTTACAACTCTAAGCAGTGGCGAGCGCGTAAGAAACTACTCTATCTGTTACGACAAGAGCAAAATGGTTTCGTTATGGGTTGCATATCCACTGCATAAAATTTATACCACACCAAAGATTGACCGCACAGATGCATGGGCGTTTGACGATGCAATAACAGCCTATGGCGAAGGCGGTTACGACATTATAGGATACGAGAACACCAAACCGCAAATTCCGCAGTACCTACAGCCACAGGTCCACAAGGGTGGATTTAACGATGGCGAAAATCGACAGCTTGACCGAGGGCATATGTTGCCTTCCGCTTCGCGATACAACTCGTGGACAACAAATGCGCAGACATTTTACGCAACCAACATCTTCCCACAAAATGCTCGTCTTAATCAGCAAAATTGGGCAGAGGTTGAGAACCGCACCAGAGAGAGTATGTGCGCAGATACGCTCTATGTTGTCGTTGGAACACTTTTTGAAAACTCGACAACATTTGCCAGTCGCGGCCGACACATCACTCGACCATCGCACTGCTACAAACTACTCCTTCGCACACGCAGTGGAAACACTGGCAAAAACATATCAGAGATTACAGATGCCGATGAACTGATGGCCATAGGTTTTCTGTACGAGAACTCATCAGCAGGCAATGTTGAGCCATACAAGGCAGTTGTCTCTATTGCAGAAGTTGAGAGCCGTTGTGGCATAAAATTCTTCCCCAATATCAACCCTGCCATTGAAAAAGCTGTCAAGGAGCAGAAAAATATCACTCTTTGGAGAGCTTTCAGGTAGAAAAAGATTTGCTGTTATGCAACTTTTTGTTACCTTTGCGCCATAAAAAAGATGAGCACCCTTATTGTCGGTGCAGCAAATAGAAAAGAAAAAGACCGTTCTTATGTTAAGTAGAAGATTATTGCGAGTAAAAGTTGTCAAAGCCGTCTATGCGCATCTGCAGACCGAGGCTGACAATATTCCTCAGACAGAGAAGAACCTTATTATCTCTATAGATAAGGCGTATGACCTCTATTTCCATATCCTAAGCCTACTTCCAGAGTTAGTTAAATATGCCGAGGCTCGTCAGGAGATTGCCCGCAACAAGATGCTCCCTACAGAGGAGGATTTGAACCCTAATCGCAAATTTGTAGAGAATAGAGCTATTGAGCGCATTGCTTCATGCGAGGCTATTAATGACTACTGCGCAAAAAAGGGACTTAAGTGGAGCGATAACAGCGACTTGATTAAGAATATCTTCAATACCCTTACAGAGCAATCTTTCTACAAGAGTTATATGAACAACAGCTCTCGCTCTTTTAAGGAGGATACGGAGCTTGCAGCAAATATTCTACTCAACATCTTAGAGCTTAACGAGCAGCTTGAGGGTGTACTGGAGGACCAGTCTATATTCTGGGTAGATGACTTGGGATATATTCTTACAATGGCAGCCCGCACTGTGACCTCTATGCGTGAGAGCCATGAGCAGATAAAATTGCTTCCAAAGTTCAAGAGCAACGAGGATTTAGACTATTCAAAGCGTCTGCTGCGTGAGTCTATCATCCACTTCAACGACTACCGTGCACTTATTGACAGCCATACCAACAACTGGGATATCGAGCGATTGGCACTTATGGACAATGTTATCCTTGCCGTTGCTATTGCCGAGGCAAAGAACTTTGCATCAATACCTACAAAGGTTACAATGAACGAGTATATTGACATTGCAAAGTACTACTCTACCCCAGCAAGTAGCACCTTTATCAACGGCGTGCTTGACAAGATTATCACCCGCGGCGTAGAGGAGGGTTGGATATTCAAAACAGGCAAAGGTCTGCTCTAAATTGCGCAAAATTTGCTTTATTAAAATTTAAGAGATATCTTTACTAAAATTTTTAACCATTAAAACGAATAATTGACTATGTTTACAATGTTACAGGCAGCAGCTCAGCAGCCACAGGGCGCAGGTTGGTCTTTCTGGATTATGATTGCTGCAATGATTCTTATTATGTGGCTCTTTATGTGGCGTCCTGAGTCTAAGCGCAGAAAGCAGATGCAGGAGTTTTTGGCAAACCTCAAGAAGGGCGATAAGATTATCACCGCTGGTGGCATCCACGCCGTAGTTAAGGAGGTTAAGGATACAACTCTTCTTATTGAGGTTGACAGCAATGTAACCCTTCGTATTGAGAAGAATATGGTTGTAGCAGATCCTTCTACACAGCAGACTGAGGAGAAGAAATAATGGCTACAAAGAGTAATATTTACTACACCCACGGCACCTGTTCGCAAGCAATTCTCACCGAGATTGACGGAGATACTATCGTGCGCGTACAGTTTGTTGGGGGCTGTAGTGGCAACACTCAGGGCATAGCGTCCCTTGTAGCGGGTATGAAGATTGACGATGCAATAGCCCGCCTTGAGGGTATTGATTGTGCAGGTCGTGGAACCTCTTGTCCAGACCAACTATCCAAGGCTTTGCGAAAAATCGCCAACGAGTAGAACATCAACAGGGGGCTGCAACATCAAGCAGCCCTCTCTGTTATATATGTCACCCTATGAGATTAATCATAGCCATACTGTCACTACTGATGGTCAGTTGTTACAACAAGCCATCTGTTCCAGAGCCCTTGCCAGAGGGTCCAGTTGCCAATGCTGACATTGAGCAGCTCAAAACAATGTGCAGCAAACAAACCACCACATTTACCCCGGCAACACCTTTAGCCATTCGTGGAACGGTTATCTCCTGTGACAAAGAGGGCTACATCAATGGCGCAATCTACATTGACGATGGCAGTGCAACAGCAAAACTACTGGTTGGCATATACGACTCAAACTCAATATACCCAGAGGGCGCACAGATATCTATAACTATGCCTGGGTTATCGGCAAAGATAGATAATCACCAACTCGTAATAGGATTAAAGTCCGAAAATAGTGAAGAGCTATACCCTATCAAAAGCATCGTTATTCTTGACAAGCATATTACCTGCAAAAATAGCCTCAACAAAATTGAGCCTCAACAATATAAGATACCAGAGCTATCTACAGACATTTGCGGTAAGCTAATAACAATCAACGACTTGAGCTATGTTTACACTTGCTATGAGGAGGGCTATCAAGGCAAATATCTAAGATTTTGCAGTAGCGATGAGGATTTTGTCTACATCTACATTGACAACTACGCAGCTGGTTTTACAACCATTCCGCCAGTGCAGCCGACAAACATCTCTGGCATTCTGACCCATACAGCAGTACCTTTTGACGACAACCATTGCTTTGTAATTCTACCAAGACGCAGTAGTGATATCTGGTAGCTATCGTTTTTTGGCACATCACTTGCACAAAGTGTCAAAAAAACAGATAGATATGAGAGTCAATACTGGCAAGGGAAGCATCTCCCTTCTAACACTTATTGCAATATGGTCGGTCTCGGCAGTTACCTCTCTTCCAGGACTTGCAATCTCGCCTATTCTTGGCGATATGAACAACATCTTTCCAAAGGCTTCTGACCTTGAAATTCAGATGCTCACATCTTTGCCAAGCCTACTTATCATCCCATTTGTATTAGTTGCCGGTCGCCTATCTACAAGCCGCGACAAGCTACCGATGCTCTATACAGGACTTGCGATATTCACTATTTGTGGAGTGGCGTGCCTACTTGCAAAGAGTATGAGTGCGCTGATTGTCATCAGCTCAATTTTAGGCATTGGCGCAGGTATGATTATCCCCCTCTCTACAGGTCTTGTTGTAGAGTACTTTACTGGAGACATTCGTGTACGACAACTCGGTTATAGTTCAGCAATAAACAACCTTACACTGGTAGGTGCAACAGCGCTAACTGGCTATGTGGCAGATATAAACTGGCATCTATCCTTCTTGGTCTATCTTCTTCCAGGAATATCACTACTACTATGCCTTGCCCTGCGCACAGAGAAGGCGGCACCAGAGCCACAGCAGAGTGACCAGTACAAGCAGAGCGGAATAAACCGCCGACACCTATGGATATTGACAATCTTCTACTTTGTTATCACTTATGCGACACTTGTGATAACCTTTGACACAGCATTTCTTTTTGAGAAATACCATATCAAGCAAGAGTTGGCCGGTGTAAGCATTTCACTATTCTTCTTGGCCATAATGCTGCCAGGACTATTTCTGAATAGGATAATCTCCATTACCCGTTCATACACAAACGCCATATGTTCACTTTTACTCACAGTTGGATTAGCTATGCTCGCAATAACGAAGAGTCCAGCTATGCTTATTTTGGGCGTAATTCTCACCGGATTAGGCTATGGTGTTATGCAGCCGCTGATATACGATAAGGCGGCAATTATTGCCCCTCCGCATCTTGCCACACAGGCCCTGTCTATCGTCATGGCTGCAAACTATATAGCTATTATCCTCTGCCCCTTTATTATTGACTTTGCACGAAAAATAGTCCACAGCCACTCACACACCTTTGGCTTTGCGCTAAACGCTCTTATAGCCGCCATTGTTGCATTTGTCGCATTATTGGGTAGGCGAGATTTCGTATTAGGGCTTGATAAGTCTTATTATTCGGACAAATAGAGACAATCTTATATCAAATGATGGGGTGAAACTGCAATTTCACCCCTTATCTTTGTTAATATTTCGCAAAGATTTTGTATCTTTGCCCAAAATAGTGTACTATGGATATCAAATCTTTAACCCAACCCGTTTTTTCACTCAAGTGGTGGAGCTCATGGTTCCTCATCCTTTTAGGATGTACTCTCCTTGCAGCTGGCTATGTATTCTTTATCAGCCCGTACAACATCGTACCTGGCGGAGTCTATGGAGCAAGTATTGTCTTGCATAATATCTTCCCGAATATTCAGGTCGGTACTTTCGGATATATGTTTGACATTCCGCTACTTATCCTCGCCTTTCTAATTTTTGGCAGCAAGTTTGGCAGTAGAACTATCGTGGCGGCACTCTATACCCCGGGCTGTATGAATATCATCACTCGCCTATCTTTCCCTACAGAGGAGGCAATGAAGGCTCTTGACCCAGCGCAGATGCTCGGCGGTATTCTTGACCTATCTGACCACCTTATGCTCGCCTCATTTATAGGCTCTGTTTTCCTCGGCGTGGGTGTAGGTCTTGTTGTTCGTCAGCAGGCAACAACAGGCGGAACAGATATCGTAGCGATGATGATTCAGAAGTATTTCCACATTGGATTTTCAAACGCAGTGCTTATTGCTGACTCCGTAGTGGTTCTCTCTGGTCTGCTGGTTATCGGCTTTGGTATCGGTACTGGCGAGCCTGACCCACAGGGATGGCTACTATCGCTCTACTCACTAATTACAATCTATGTCACTTCGCGAGTTTTGGCATATACCATCAACGGTGCTTCGTACAACAAGTTGATATTTATCATTCTCAATAAGCACAACGACACCCTGAAGGAGTTTATCCTTAAAGATCTTGACCGCTCGGCCACATACATTCAAGCTCGCGGTATGTACTCAAACGACGAGAAGGAGATGATTTTCCTCGTTGTACCAAACAAGGATGTACCACTTGTGCAAAATATTATTCGTGAGGTAGACCCAACAGCATTTATCGTTGTAACTGACGCATACGATACCTTTGGCGAGGGATTTAAGCCACTGCCAACAAAGGATGATATACAGAACATATAAAAGAAAACACTTTGGAAATCAATTCACTGCGCCCTCTAACAGGCGAGGGTAGAAAACTATTTATAGAGACCTATGGCTGCCAGATGAATGCTGGAGATAGCGAGATTGTTGTCTCAATCATGCAGGATAACGGCTACCGATATACAGAGGATATTAACCAGGCTGACATTATTCTGATAAACACCTGCTCAATCCGCGACAATGCCGAGCAGAGAATCTGGGGCAGACTATCTGCTATGCGTCAGCTCAAGAAGCGCAAGCCGAGTCTTATTATTGGCATTATCGGCTGTATGGCAGAGCGACTTAAGGAGCAACTTATAGAGCCTCAGACGGGCGTCGATATTGTTGCCGGTCCAGACTCATACCGCTCACTACCAGAGCTTGTACGCTCAGCTGAGGGTGGAGACAAGGGTATCAATGTAGAGCTCTCAAAGGAGGAGACATACGCCGAGATTGCACCTGTACGCCTTGACAAGAATGGTGTTTCGGCATATATCGCCATTATGCGTGGCTGTAACAACTACTGCGCATACTGTGTGGTGCCTTATACTCGCGGCATTGAGCGTAGCCGTGACCCTCAAACCATTGTTGCTGAGGCGCGCGCGCTTTTTGAGAATGGATACCGCGAGGTAACACTGCTTGGTCAGAATGTAAACTCATACAAGTGTGGCGAGGTGGGCTTCCCTGAGCTTATGGAGATGGTGGCACAAGTTTCTCCACTGCTTCGTGTCCGTTTTGCTACTTCACATCCAAAAGACATTTCAGATAGTCTACTTGAGGTTATGGCTCGTTACGATAATATCTGCAAGGCTATTCATCTACCAGCGCAGAGTGGAAGCAACGAGATGCTCAAGAAGATGAACCGCAAATATACACGCGAGTGGTATCTTGAGCGCGTGGCGGCTATTCGTCGCTATATGCCAGATTGCGCAATTACTACAGACCTTATCGCTGGCTTCTGCGGCGAGACTCTGGAGGACCATCAGCAGACACTTACCCTTATGCAAGAGGTAGGCTATGCTTCAGCCTTTATGTTCAAGTACTCCGAGCGCCCAGGGACATTCTCTGCGCGTCACTACCCTGACGATATTGCAGACGAGGAGAAGACCCGCCGTCTAAATGAGATTATCGCACTACAAAACTCGCTCTCTGTTGTAAGCAACGAGGCTGAGGTGGGACTTGTACGCGAGATTCTTGTTGAGGGCACATCAAAGCGCAGCGAGGAGCAGCTATGTGGTAGAACTTCGCAGAATAAGATGGTTGTCTTTGACCGTGGCGACCATAAGGCTGGCGACTATGTAACGGTAAAAATTACAGGATGCTCATCAGCAACCCTGTTTGGAGAAGAGATTAAATAATTAAAGAGAGATAAAACTATGGCACTTCAATGTGGAATTGTCGGACTTCCAAATGTCGGCAAATCAACACTTTTTAACTGTCTGTCAAATGCTAAAGCACAGTCAGCAAACTTTCCTTTTTGTACTATTGAACCAAATGTAGGCGTTATCACCGTTCCAGATGAGCGTCTTATTCGCCTTGCAGAGATTGATAAACCTAAGCGCGTAATCCCTACAACTATTGAGATTGTAGATATTGCAGGTCTTGTTAAGGGCGCATCAAAGGGCGAGGGTCTTGGTAATAAGTTCCTTGCAAATATCCGCAACACAAACGCTATTATCCATGTTCTTCGCTGCTTTGAGGATGGAAATATCACCCATGTAGATGGCAGCGTAGACCCAGTGCGTGACAAGGGCGTTATTGACACAGAGCTTCAACTTAAGGACCTTGAGACTGTAGAAAACCGAATTGCAAAGGTTGCAAAGCAGGCTCAGACTGGTGGCGACAAGACCGCAAAGCGTCAATATGAAATTCTTCTCCGCTATAAGGCTGCCCTTGAGCAGGGACTTTCGGCTCGCACCGTTGAGCTTGACAAGGAGGAGCGCAAGATTATGCAGGACCTTAACCTACTGACAGACAAGCCAGTACTCTACCTATGCAATGTAGACGAGAAGAGCGCAGTAACTGGAAATAAGTATACCGAGGCTGTCGCAGAGGCTATCAAGGATGAGAATGCAGAGATGCTTATCGTAGCCGCTGCTACAGAGGCAGACATTGCCGAGCTTGAGAGTTACGAGGAGCGTCAGATGTTCCTTGAGGATATGGGACTTACAGAGTCTGGTGTTAGCCGTCTTATTAAGGCTGCGTACAAACTGCTCAACCTTGAGACATTCTTTACAACTGGAGCTGACGAGTCTCGCGCGTGGACATATGTGCGTGGTGCAAAGGCTCCGCAGGCTGCGGGAACTATCCACACAGACTTTGAGAAGGGATTTATCCGCGCCGAGGTTATCAAGTATGACGACTATGTGGCTCTTGGCTCTGAGAAGGCTTGCCGCGATGTGGGTAAGATTGGCATTGAGGGTAAGGAGTATGTTGTTCAGGATGGCGACATTATGCACTTCCTTTTCAATGTATAAAGCGTGATTTAAGATAGATTTATAGACCAAACAACTATATCTTTGCAGTTATGTTTACGCTTGCAACATACAACACCTTCCTTATCGTTATGGCAGTGGTTGCCGTAGTGGTATTTATTGCTCTCTACTTTGTAGATGCGGGCTATGGATATCTCTTTAACCCGAAGTTTGGATTTCCTATTCCAAACCGCATTGCGTGGGTTATTATGGAGTGCCCAGTATTTATTGTGATGACAATTCTCTGGTGGCTATCGGATGTAAGGTTTGAAGTGGCTCCGTTAGTACTGTTTCTCGTCTTCCAGACGCACTATTTCCAGCGTTCGTTCATCTTCCCGTTGCTTATTCGTGGAAATTCAAAGATGCCGTTTGGTATTATGCTTATGGGAGCGGTGTTCAACACCCTTAATGCCTTTATGCAGGGCGGTTGGATATTCTACTTGGCTCCAGAGCAGAACTACTACGACGATTGGATGAGCAAGCCATATATTTACATTGGTGTAGCTATTTGGTTAGCAGGTTTTATTATCAATCTGCATTCGGACTACATCATCCGCCACCTGCGCAAGCCAGGCGATACAAAGCACTACATTCCAAAGGGTGGTATGTTCCGCTATGTATCATCGGCAAACTACTTTGGCGAGTTTACCGAGTGGGTTGGTTTTGCTATTGCAAGCTGGTCTTGGGCGGGCGTTGTATTTGCTCTTTGGACCTTTGCAAACCTTGGTCCACGCGCAGCATCACTCTACAAGAGATATGAAAGTGAGTTTGGCGAGGAGTTTACATCTCTCGGTCGCAAGCGAATAATCCCGTTTATTTACTAAAAAACTGATATATGAAGAATCTTGACGATTCAAAGCTATTTACCCCATATCAAATGGGTCCCGTAACTCTTAGAAACCGAGTAATCCGCTCGGCAGCCTTTGAGAGTATGGGTAAGGATTTTGGTCCTTCACAAGATTTGAAGGAGTACCATGTAAGCGTTGCTCGCGGTGGTGTAGGTATGACTACCCTTGCATACGCGTCAATCAACCGCAGTGGCGTGTCGTTTAACTCACAACTCTGGCTACGCGATGAGATTGTACCACAGTTGCGCGATATTACCGAGGCTGTGCATAACGAGGGTGCTGCCGTAGGTATTCAGATTGGTCACTGCGGAAATATGACCCACTGGTCTACCGCAGGTTCATTCCCTGTATCTGCTTCATACGGCTTTAACCTCTACTCCCCTACCTTCCACCGTCGTATGAGCCACGCTGAGATTGCTCAAACAGCAAAGGATTTCGGTAAGGCTGTGCATACTGCTCATGAGGCAGGCTTTGACTCTGTAGAGGTACACGCAGGTCACGGATATCTTATTTCACAGTTCCTCTCGCCATGGACAAACCGTCGTCGTGACGAGTACGGAGGCTCTCTTGAGAACCGTATGCGCTTTATGAAGATGTGCCTTACAGAGGTTATGGAGGCAGCTGCAAAGTGCAATATGGCTGTGCTCGTTAAGCACAATATGGAGGATGGATTTAAGAGCGGTATTCAAGTTCCAGAGAGCATTGAGATTGCAAAGGAGATTGAGAAGTTCGGCGTTCATGGCATTGTTCTCTCATCAGGCTTTGTCTCGCGCGCACCTATGGCCGTTATGCGTGGACGAATCCCGACAAAGACTATGGGCTACTATATGGGCTGGAACGAGTGGTTGCAGAAGATTGTTGTTAGCCTATTTGGTCAGTGGATGATTAAAGACTACGACTTTAAGGAGTGTTTCTTCCTTGAGAATGCCAAGAAGTTCCGCGCTGAGCTAAAGTGTCCACTTGTCTATGTTGGTGGACTGGTATCACGCGAGGGTATTGAGCGTGTTCTTGATGAGGGCTTTGAAATGGTACAGATGGCGCGCGCGCTGATTAACGACCCTGCATTTATCAACAAGCTGCGCGAGGGAGACTTTACCACCCGCGCAGGATGCGACCACCGCGACTACTGCATCGCCCGTATGTACTCTGATAAGATGATGTGCTGTCACAACTGTACCGAGCACATTCCAGAGCGATTGTGGAAAGAGTTGCGCAAGATTAAGTAATATGAAGCGTGGATATGTAGAAAAAGGGAGTCAGACTGCCCTTGTTACTGGTGCATCATCGGGTATTGGAGAGTGCTATGCCAAGCAACTCGCCGCGCGAGGTTATAACCTTATTATCGTTAGCCGCGATAGTGAGCAACTGGAGGCTGTGGCTAACCAAATTCGCGAGAAAGAGGGGGTTGCGGTCACTGTGCTTGCTAAAAATCTTGCCACAACAACTGCCGCAGAGGAGCTGTTTGAGTGGACTAAGGCGGAGGGATATACTATTGATGTAGTGATAAATAACGCAGGAATGTTCTCCTTCTGCGACATACTAAACACCCCTATTGAGCGCATTAAGCAGGCAATTACTCTGCACGACATTACAAATACTATCCTCTGCAAACTATTTGCAGCCGATATGGCCGAACGAGGTGGAGGGCACATTCTTAATATGTCCTCATACTCAATATGGATGCCGTGGCCTGGTCTATCGCTCTACAGTGCAAGTAAGGCCTACCTAAAATCCTTCTCTATTGCCTTTGCAAAGGAGGTTAAGGAGAAAAAGGTATATGTAACTGCCGTATGCCCCGCCGGCATTGCTACAGACCTATATGGACTGAGCAAGAAGTGGCAAAAAATCGGTCTTAACATTCACGCGCTATCAACGCCTAAGTTCTGCGCACGCCGTGGACTGAACAGTCTGTTTAAGCACCGCCGTTGCGTAGTACCAGACTGGTGGATGAGAATACTTATCCCGTTGCTTGAGAATCTACCAATGTTCGTTCTTCGCTGGATGAGAAGTTTTACGCAGAAATGGCAAAAATAACACAAATCGTATATGACTATAAGACAACTATTTAGCTTTGTTACTATCCTTGCTACCCTACTTTTTACAGCGTGTGGTGGCGAGGATATCCCTACAAACAACAACAATAACGACGGGACAGAGGAGCCAGTAGACCCAGACAAGCCAAAGCCTGAATCGGCCTTTACCATTGAGATTTCAGAGCTTAGTGCCACTGGTGCTCGCGTGACGGTTGCCGCAAAGGATAGCAAGAGTAAGTTCTACTTTGACATTCTTCGCGAGGAGTACTTTAATAACTACAACGACCGATTGGGTTTCCAGAACTTTTTCGACAACACAGTCCAGGGACTTATGACAAGCAATAGTATGAGCAAGGAGGATGTACTCTCGCGCATACTTTCGTCAGCAAATGACTCATACGGTTTTACTGGTCTTGTGGCAGGCTCTGTCTACTATGCAGTAGCTATGGGTGTAGATGAAAAGAGTGGACTGCTGACAACAGATGTAGATGTCGTCAAGTTTACAACATTAGAGGTTGAGCACTCTGCAAACACCTTTGATATGAGCGTCGGCACTTCAACATACACTGGTACTTCATACTCTGTCAAGCCATCTATTACAAACGAGTCATATGTGCTTATTGCATGGAACAAGAAGGTTGTTGACCAGATGAGTGACACGGAGTTTATTGACCACTGTCTTAAGACGCGTAGCGATATTAATGACTATGTTGTCACTGGCAATCAGACGGGCGTTCTTGATAGCTGTGTTCCCGGTAGAGAGTACTACCTTGTAGCCTTTGGCTATAAGGATGGAGTTGCAACTACGGGCGTTACAAAGGTTCCTTTTACCACAAAAATATCTGACAATGTTGCAGGATGTAGCTTCAGTTTTGAGGTTAGCGATATCCAGTATGACCGAGTCTATATGAAGGTTACCCCAACAGTAAAGCACGCACCATTCTTCTGGAGCGTTGTTGAGAAGCAATATCTGCAACAGCTCTCTAACGATGTTGGTGCTCATGAGGCGATGAAGAGCATTCTTGCGGAGTCTCTCGCGCCATTTGCGCACGACTTTGGCAATCTGTACGACGCTCTGGAGTTTATCACATCATTTGACGATGTAAGTGTAGAGGGAACAACCTATGGACTTACTGAGGGTACAGAGTATATCCCATGGGCAGTGTGCATAGATAATGAAGGCAATGCAGTGGCAGAATTTATTACGGGCGATAGCTTTACTACCAAGTCAGACACAATCTCTGACTGCAAAATCACTGTTAAGGGTAGCTGGGAGACAGGTAGCGATGGCAAAGCGGTGCTTATCTCTACTGTAAAGCCAGATAGCAAATGCGCTGGCTTCTACAATGTAATCTTCCAAGGCGATCTTACGGGTGCATCTCGCCAGACGCTTCTCAACAACATCATTCGCGAGCAGATGTTCCACAATCTTAACCCTTGTGTTTTTGACAAGTGTGCGTGGAATCAAACCGTTACAGCCGCAGCTGTAGGATACGACAAAGATGGCAACTATGGTCAGATTGCTATGGATGTATTTACTCCTGTGAAAGAGTAATGGTAAATGAGGCAGAATAAAATGTGGGTAACTAAAAAGTAAAATAGTCACCCACATTTTTTTGTTGTCTTGCCCCTATTATTCAACCGAAAAGTATCATCTGTCGATATCCTCAAAATCGTAGCCCACTATATAGTCTTTATAGTTGGTCCATTCTCGTTGATAGTCAGAGACAGACTCTGCTGGTACATAAATTTTCGGGCACGGCATTTTTGAGAAAATAAAATTGCGCAACCTACGCGGTTTTACAGCCTTGCAATAGAATTTTTCAAGTGCGACGCAACCTTCAAAGGCACAATCATCAATCCATGTCACACTCTCTGGAATAGTAACACTCTCAAGCGCAGTGTAACCGCTAAATGCGCCTATTATAATCTTTTCTACACCATCAGGAATAGCGTATGATGTGCCAGAGCCTGCTGCATAGGCAATAATTTCACTATCTTCAATTAGGCATCGACCATTGTCGGCCGCAAACTTTCCATAAAATTTCTTAAGGTTGTTACTACCTGCAAATGCTCTAGACGCAATAGATATTACGCTATCGGGTATAGTAACACTATCAAGCGATATACAATCCTCAAATGCACGACAACCAATAGATACTACACCCTCGGGGATAGTAATACTTTCAAGCACAGTGCAACCCTTAAATGCATAACATTCAATCTGCTTAACACCCTCTGGAACAGTATACTCGGTGAGTCCACTACCCGCTACTACAATCAACCTCTCTCCAATAACCAATGCTCGGTTATCCTCTGTTGCATATTTTCCATATATACTTTTAAGCGCAGTGCAACCATCAAATGCTGGCCAAACGATAGTAGTGATACTATCCGGAATGGCTATACTTTGAAGCGCAGTGCAGCCCTTAAATGTATCACTTCCGATAAAAGAGACTCCTTCGGGGATAGTAATACTTTTAATCGCAGTACAATCCTTAAACGCTCCTGCTCCAATCTTCTCTACACCGTCAGAAATAGTAACATTCACAAGCGCAGTGCAGCCACTAAATGCGTCTCTTCCTATTACATTAACACTCCCAGGAATGGTAATGCTCTCAAGTGCAGGGCAACTAACAAATGTTTGTTCTTCAATCTTCTTAACACCCTCAGGGATGACAATGCTCCTAAGTGTATTACATTCACTAAATACCCCTACCCTAATCTCCGTAACGCCTTCTGGAATAGTATATTCAGTTAGTCCACTACCCGCTACAGCAATTAACCGCTCTCCAACAACCAACGCCCGATTATCTTCAGTGGCAAATTTTCCAGATATACTTTCAAGCGAAGTACAACCGACAAATGCCTCTTCGTTAATCTCATTAACACACTCAGGAATGACAATGCTCCTAAGTGTATTGCATCCGCTAAATGCCCCTAACCTAATCTCCGTAACGCCTTCTGGAATAGTATATTCAGTTAGTCCACTACCCGCTACAGCAATTAACCGCTCTCCAACAACCAACGCCCGATTATCTTCAGTGGCAAATTTTCCATATATTCTTTTAAGCGCTGTGCAGTTTTGAAATGGATTTGCAATAAGTCTGAGCTGCCGAGGAGTCGTAATACTCTCTAATGACCTACAGTTATCGAACGCTCCAGAATAAATTACAGTCACACTATCAGGAATAACAACATTTTTAAGCGATGTACATCCTTCAAACACGGATTTTTTAATCCTCTCAACACCTTCAGGGATAACTACATTTTCAAGCGAAGAGCATCCTTCAAATGTAGAACTATTAATTTCCTTAACACCTTCGGGGATAACTATACTTTTAAGTGAAGTGCAACCACAAAATGCAGCACCTCCAATAGAAGTGACACTCTCAGGGATAACTATACTTTCAAGTGCAATACATCTGTTAAATACACCACCTTCAATCGTCTTAACACTCTTAGGAATAATAACACTTTCAAGCGCAGTGCAACCACAAAATGTAGCACTTCCAATAGAAGTGACACTCTCGGGGATAACTATACTTTTAAGTGAAGTGCAACCCCAAAACGCATTATATCCGATAGCAGTGACACTCTCGGGGATAACTATACTTTGAAGCGCAGTGCAACCATAAAATGCACCACCTTCAATCGTCTTAACACTCTTAGGAATAATAACACCCCCAAGCGCAGTGCAACCATAAAACGCATACTTTCCAATAGTAGCAACACTCTCTGGGATAACTATACTTTTAAGTGCAGTACAACCACGAAATGCATACTCTCCAATAGTAGTGACACTCTCTGGGATAACTATATTTTCAAGCGTAGTACAACCATTAAATGCATTCTTTCCAATAGTAGTGATACTCTCTGGGATAACTATACTTTTAAGTGCAGTACACCCACGAAATGCATACTCTCCAATAGTAGTGACACTCTCTGGGATAACTACACTTTCAAGCGAAGTACAACCATAAAATGCATCTCTTTTAATAGCAATGACACTCTCGGGGATATTAACACTCCCAAGCGCAGTGCAACCACAAAATGCACACTCTCCGATAGTAATGACACTCTCGGGGATAACTATATTTTTAAGCGATGTGCAATAACAAAACGCACACTCTCCAATAGAAGTGACACTCTCGGGGATAACTATACTTTTAAGTGAAGTGCAACCCCAAAACGCATTATATCCGATAGCAGTGACACTCTCGGGGATAACTATACTTTGAAGCGCAGTGCAACCCTTAAATGCATAATTTTCAATCTGCTTAACACACTCTGGAACCGTATACTCGGTTAGTCCACTACCCGCTACTACAATCAACCTCTCTCCAATAACCAATGCTCGGTTATCCTCTGTTGCATATTTTCCATATATACTTTTAAGCGCAGTACAACCACTAAATGCACACTCTCCGATAGATGCAACACCTTCTGGGACAACAATACTTTCAAGCGAAGTACAACCATAAAATGCATTATATCCGATAGCAGTGACACTCTCGGGGATAACTATACTTTTAAGCGAAGTACAATACTCAAACGCGCACGCTCCGATAGATGAGACTCCTTCAGGAAGATTTATTCTCTTAAGTGCAGTACAACCATAAAATGCATAACTTCCAATAGAAGTGACACTCTCAGGGATAACTATACTTTTAAGTGCAGTACAACCACGAAATGCATACTCTCCAATAGTAGTGATACTCTCTGGGATAACTATATTTTTAAGCGATTCGCAACCATAAAATGCACCTTCTTCAATAGAAGTTACACTATCCTCAAAGGTTATCTCTCCGTTTTGCGTAGTCTCATCCCACTCGTGCGAAAGAATGGGAGTATTAAAGCCAGACGAACTGACATCTATCTTTTTTGTGGCGCTATAGAATATTTTATTGTTCTCTAATTGCTTCATACTCTTCTCTATTTTAGTTGCGTACTGCAAAATTATGAAGAATTTCACGAACTAACAACTATTGCCCCATATACCTACAATCAGGGCTTAAATTATAATAGATGAGTAACTATCTCACGCACAATACCGCAAGCTCCAATAACAAATGTAATTGCAATAACGAAAACCGTCAGCTTTGGAAACTTTTTACATATGCCAGTAGACATAAATAGTATTATAAGAGCAGCAAAAACTACTTTTCGCACAGAGAATCCACAGCCTTGCAGAAAATTCGTTATGTAAATAAAGGGAGTGAAAGTGTATAGGTCGACATACTGATGAAGCCAAAGTATCAGTTTGGTACCAAGCCATGCATAAAACGATGACAACAGTAGATATAATAAAAAGTCTAACATTTCACTCTTCCCGATTAAAATTGATATTATAGCTGAGTACAAAAGTAGTAATAATTAAATTAAAGATAAAAATTTAATATATTTTTTTCGTTTTCCCCTCTATATTAACAAAATAGATTATTTTTGTATCAATTAGCAAACCCAACATATTTATGAAAAGAATAAATCCCCAACTTATCTGCAAAACGCTCGGATTGGATATCGTCCAGTATAAAGATAAGCTTAGAAATCTATCCACTTATATTGAACAACGCAAAGATAGTGATAGATTTGCAGAGACTTGGTATGACTTTATTTGTGCTTGTTCAACAAGCAAGACTCTTGACTCTATGGATATAGCACACTTTCTGGTACATCTTGAGAGTATGTTGCTATTCTTGATAAACGACCATACTTCTAAACGAACTGCCTGTCAGCAGATAGACAAATTAAAATTTGATGTACGAGAAAAGTTGGGATTACGAGCCACACAACCATCAAATTATCATAATGATTATCTACCTATTCAAGTTATTGAAGGCTCAGAGTGCTACTACTGTGTAATAGCATTAGCACTTGCAGACGCATATCAAGATGAGGCAATAACCATGATTAATAGCCATCAGACATCGAATGCTCATGATACTTATGATGCCGTTACTCAAGATTTCAATAGTAAAATAAGAACAAATTCTACTGATAATTTGGTAAAATCAATTAGAGATGTTCTAAGAAATTGTCATGATATATTCAATGAAATATGTGACGATGTTGCCATGAATGCCAACACCCATAATAAATTGGGTACATTTGCTCTACAGATGAAGTTATTAACTGAAAAATACGAGCCAGATTATAACTTCCTTGACTATACTGTAAAATGGCGAAATAATGTGGCTCATGAAGGCTACATTACCGACAAGCATATCAATGATTTTGACTGTCGTAAAAAATTCGCCCGTTATATTTTGACGCTGGCAATGAGTATGTGTCCAACGATTGCTGGTAGTGGTAATAACAACACTATATTTGACTGGATTCACGAGAATTTTCTCTCTGGTCAGACCTTAGACAAGGGCATAGGTTTAACTAAAAAGGTAATAGGTGGAGTACAGTGGTTGGGAAGTCTACCGTGTATGATAGTAGCACTTGTTCTGTCGGTGCTGTGGATTGGTTATTACACAGTTATTGCAAGCGATAAACCACAAGTAGACTATAGCTCTGTTCCCGAGACCAAGCGAATAGAGTTGTATGACAAAATTCTAACCAAACAACTGACAGAGAGATATCTCAATCAGATGCAAGAGGATATTAAGATGTTCAACCAGATAAAGACCCAAGTAGACCAATATGAGGCAAATCAGAAAGCAGCTCAAAGATAGCGGCATTAGCAGCAGGGCTATATACGCTTTTCTTAGGTTTATGTTCAGCAGTCAGCCATTAGGACACTCTACATACGACACAATTAGGTGTGTGAACAAATCCCTTGTGAGCGCAAGTAATAGTTACACTACAAAAGCATATAGCAGACTGATAATCAGTGTTGAACGGATAATGGATGCCATTATCAATGACAATGGTGAGACTAATCAATTTAATAGTTTTGTTACAAATCACTGTGGCAACAAAGTAAACCTTAGAGCATACTTAGATTATGCAAAAAGCAAGGGAATTAAAGTACCAAATATGCTTGAAGCGGCTCGCAACACATATATACACCACAATGGAATATTAAATAACGGCAAAATTAATCAGTATTGTGTAGATATACTAAAGTTTTTTGTTGAATTTTATACAAAGGGCAAAAAAATCGGTTTCTTTTACCATCTGAAGTCACGCAGGGTTGTAAAAGCGTCCAACTTCAAATACAAGCTACACATAGTAGAGAACTTTTTTTGGGATGTCGAGGCTACTATTGGCGAGTTTGGTTCACTGATACTTAAGATTATTGGGCTAATTCTCAACACTATATTCGTGCTATTTAAGATCTCCATAGTCTTTATGATTGCTGGAGTTATTATCTATTTTGTCAACCCTCAGATTAGAGGCCTATACGGCACACCATTTGAGCAGGCGAGCTATAGTCAGGTAGAGCTTGCTAACTCTAATCAGTTTGCAGAACTACATAACAATAGGGCCAATATAGCCAATCGTCTACGCTACTATGGACGCAAGAGCAAGACGGCTGATAAGATGCACCAGCGCACAGAAGAGTTGAACCAGATTGCACTCTCAACAGCAGACTATCCGCATATTTTAGCACTGCACTTGCCAGGCATTGAGCATCATCCACTAATCAGACTCATTGAGCCCCAAATCAGCAAGCTCGATAGTCGCAATATGGATATGCGCAAAAAGTACAAGGCAAAAGGCAGAGTGCCTCTAAAGTACGATAATCCGCCCGCTTTTGAGCTGTTCAGCAACTACTACTATTGCGATTACATATACCTGAACAACCTCAAGCGCACAGCAAAGATGCGAGCAGCAGAGCTGGTAAAATTAGAGGGTCTGAGCCAAGCAATTAGCCCTTCGCGAAACATAGATGTCTGTATAGCTTATAACTATAACAGCAAAGCAGACCGTAAGGTCGCAGAGGAGATTAAGGCACTGTTCCAAGAGAATGGCGTTGCCGCTAAACGCATCAAGAGCTGTAATATTAAATTCACAAACCAACCTAAACTCTATATTAGACTCAACAACAAATATTACAACAGCTATAGCGACCTAACACTAAGTTCTACAAGTGTCGACTGCGGAAAGTAAGCTCAAATAGGAAAAACTTAAAATAATTATGGGATGTCTAAATTTAGATATCCCATTTTTTTGCGTTATTTTTTTTGCGTAAATCTTTGTTAATTAACAATTTATTAATATATTTGCATTTGAAAGAGAATAGCTATGACAAATATATCCATAATAAAATTAATCTGCTCACCCAAACTCGGGGGGGGGACTTTTTGTACCTATAATTCTCTTAATCCAACTATATATAGTAATAATTTAGATGGCAAGACTCTTGTCATCCGAACTATAATGCAATTTACATAACTCATTTTATTTTATTAAACCATTAATCACTTAACAAACACTATGAAAAACATTTTTCGTTTTTTGATGGCTGTGGCAGTTCTGCTGACAGCATCGTGTGCGAAGGAGGACATCTCGTCTTCTATCGTAGGTGGCGGAGAGGTTGAAGTGACATTCTCTGCAAATCTTCCAGAGCTTGGTACCCGTGCCAACACTTATGGCAACGGTGCTAATGCTGACATTCTCTACTACAATGTCTATGAGGCAGATACCGACAATCAACTCGGAGAGTTGTGCGGTTCTGTAGAGAGCAACACAGGTACATTTACCTTCTCACTTGTTCTTTTGAAGGGTATGGAGTACGACCTTGTATTCTGGGCACAGGACAAGGATTGCGGCTACTACTCTCTCAATGGTAAGCAGATTACTGTAGACTACACTGATGTTGATGCAAACGACGACACTCGTGACGCATTCTTCCGCTATGTAGAGGGCTTTGACCCAACATCTGACACTCCTTCTTTCAAGCTCTATCGTCCATTTGCACAGCTCAACGCTGCTGTAAGTGCTGCTGATATGACTGCTGTTGGCAAGAACGAGGTTACTCTTACAACAAGTACTGTTACTGTTGACACCTACACTGGTTTTGATATCTCTACTGGCGATGTCATTGGTAACAAGAGTACTGTTACATTTGAGGCTACTACAATGCCTTGTAATCTTGACCCTAAAGAGGAGCTTAAGGCTGACTACACTTATGTCTCTATGAACTATCTGCTCGTTCCAAAGATTGGTATGGTTAGCAATGTAATCTACACCTTCAATGCAACAAAGAACGGTGGTGCATTTGCTTTTACTGGCACATCTTACAACGATGTTCCTCTCAAGCAGAACTTCCGTACAAACATCCTCGGCGCGCTGCTTACCGCTCCAACACAGTTCACTGTTGAGATTGAGGAGGAGTTTAATCAGCCAGATCAGATTCCTGTAAATGTTGCTGACGCACAAGAGCTTCAGCAGGCTCTTGCTGACCCAGATATTAACAGCATCGTACTCTCTGACGACATTGACCTTAACGACCTTTTCAATAGCTCAACTCTCAGTACTCGAGCAACAGCTGGTACATACGGTCTTTTAATTCCTGCAGGCAAGGAGTTTACTATTGACCTTAATGGTAAAACATTAACACATAGCAAGGAGCAGACTGGAGCATATGCAATGATTGTCAATGATGGTAAACTTACTATTGAGGATACAAGTGCTAACGCAGATGGTATGATTATCTATGCAGATACAGGTAAGGGTGCAAATTATGGCTCTAACACAATCCTCAACAATGGTACTCTGATTGTTAACAGCGGTATTCTTGTAAATAACAGTTCAGCAGATGTTGCAACAAATGGTTACCCACATGTTATTGATAACAATGCTAACCTTACTATCAACGGTGGTACTCTTACAAACAACACTAACTATAGCTCTGTTCGTATTTGGTGTACAACAGACGACAATACAGAGGTAACTATCAACGGTGGTACATTTAATGGATGTATTGATTTCCATAATGTAAACACAAATGCTAATAAGGGTACTCTTACTATCAATGGTGGTACTTTCAATGCAGACAACTATACAAAGTGCGCTACTCGTCTTCTTGGCTTCGGTCTTGATGTTGATGAGTTTACAGCAAACATATATGGTGGTACTTTCAATGGCGATATTAAGTTGAGAAACTATGTAGGTTCTGGCGAGTTCAACTCAAATGTATACACTGTTTACGGTGGTACATTCGCTAACCTTGCAAATGTTCTTCCATTCCTTGCAGATGGCGCAAATATATCTATTTCTGAGCCTCTGACTGTTGCAGCTGACGAGGAGCTTACCCTTGACCTTACAGGTAAGAGCGTAACATATACCTCTGAGGTTATGAATGAGTCTATGATTGATAATAAGGGTACACTTACTATCAAGGGTGGTAAGTTCACTTATGTTTACGCTGGTGCGCCTGATACAAGTTACGGTAAAGGCAATTACGCTGTAAATAACACCAACAAATTAACTATTGATGGTGGTTCTATTGAGGTTGTAATGCTCCAGAATCCAAAACACGCTCTTTATGCACTCAACGACAACGCTATCAATAGCAACACCTCTCTAACTATTAATGGTGGTGAGATTATCAACAATTATGGTCACGCATTCCGCGCTATTACAAACAAGCAAAGTGATATTACTATCAATGGCGGAGAGATTATTGGTAAGACTCGTGCAATATGGCTTCAGCTCCCTGGCTCTAACAACGCTGTAGCTCCAACTATTAACCTCACCATTAACGGTGGAACTTTAACAGGCTCTGAATTTGATTCTTCAGACAACAAGCTTGCTATCTACTCATACAGCTATGGTAATGATATGAAGAATGTCAAGATAGATATCACAGGAGGTACATTCAATGGCGATATTGCACTGACAGGTGGTGCAAATAAGACAAACATTGAGACAATAACCGTCTCTGGTGGTACATTCAATGGCTGCTATGGTGATGTATATAGCTACGGTGAGGCAGACAAGGCTAAAAAGGCTATAAGTATCTCTGGTGGAACATTCTCTGCTCTTGATGTAGTCAACTATGCTACAGCAGATGCTGATATCGATATCGTTCTTGGAAACGATGTAGTAACAACAAGCACTGCTACTGTTGCAGCGGGTAGCAAGGTTGCTCTTGACCTTAACGGCCACAATGTAAGCTATGCTGTTGAGAACTCAGGTGCTACTGCTATTATCAACAACAAGGGCGAGCTGAACATCAGCAACAGCGGTGCAGAGGCTACTATCTCATTCGTAGCAGCTAACCCTGACCTTGGTTCTATTCCTGCATATGCTACTAACACAATTACCAACACTGGTATTCTTACTATTGGTGAGAATGTTGTTGTAACAAACGGTAGCGATGGTGGTGCAAGCTATGCTGTAGATAACCACAGTGTATTTACACTTAACGGTGGTAAGCTTGTTGGTAATCGCTGCGCACTGCGTGTTGCAAAATACAACAATCCTGATGTTGTTTTCACAATGGAGAGCGGTCTTATTGAGGCAATGACTCCAGCGTGGATTCAGCTTCCAGGCAGCAATTCAGCAGTTGCTCCAAATATTTCTGTAGTGATTAACGACGGTATTCTCCGTTCAACAAAGGAGTCAAGCGCTGATAACAACGCAATGTACACCTACTCATACGGTAACAGCCACGCTAATACTAACATTACTATCAATGGCGGTCAGTTCCTCGGTGGTACTGTATCAATCGGTAGTGGTTACAAGGGCGATGCTCCTACACTTACTATCAACGGCGGTGTATTTGAGTACGATGTTCTTCAGTGGTTGGAGAACGACCAGTACGATGTTATCTACAAGGCTAACAAATAGTCAAACATCAATATTTTCGGTAGAGGTCGTCAGTTTTGGCGACCTCTATTTTTGTAGGCACATAAAAAAATGTGAGGTGTTTTTGCACCTCACATTTCTATATAAATTGTATAACTACTACTTCAACTCAACAAGTGAGTGACCCGTCATCTCCGCAGGCTGCTCAACGCCCATAAGGGTAAGCACTGTAGGAGCGACATCGGCAAGAATACCATTCTCAACCTTTGCAACGCGGTCTGAAACGACAACGATTGGCACTGGGTTGAGTGAGTGCGCTGTATTTGGAGTGCCATCAGCGTTAATAGCGTTATCAGCATTTCCGTGGTCTGCAATCATAACAACCTCATAACCGTTTGCCTTTGCAGCGGTAACAACCTTCTCCACGCAGCTATCAACAGCCTTGACAGCCTTCTCAATAGCCTCGTAGATACCAGTATGGCCCACCATATCGCCATTAGCGAAGTTTAGGCAGATAAAATCATACTTCTGCTCGCCAAGAGCAACAACAAGTTTATCGGCAACCTCATATGCGCTCATCTCTGGCTGAAGGTCGTAAGTAGCAACCTTTGGAGAGGCAACCAGAATACGGCTCTCGCCAGCAAACTCCGCCTCACGACCACCATTGAGGAAGAATGTCACATGGGCATACTTCTCGGTCTCGGCAATACGGAGCTGCTTGAGTCCAAGGTTTGAGACAACCTCGCCGATAGTGTTATTTACATTCTCCTTATCAAAGAGGATGTGTAGACCAGTAAATGAAGCGTCATAAGGGGTCATACAGCAGTAGTAGAGCGGCATTGTGTGCATACCCTGCTCTGGCATATCCTGCTGCGTAAGGGCAACGGTAATCTCACGAGCGCGGTCGTTACGGTAGTTAAAGAAGATAACCATATCGTTTGGCTTAATAGTACCAACAGGGTTACCATTCTCATCTACGCGAACAATAGGCTTAACGAACTCGTCAGTAACACCCTCGTCGTATGACTTCTGCATTGCTGCAACCATATCTGTAGCCTTCTCGCCAACGCCCTCAACAAGCTGGTCGTAAGCAACCTTAACGCGCTCCCAACGCTTATCGCGGTCCATAGCGTAGTAACGGCCGATAATAGAGGCGATAGTGCCAGCAGAGCTCTTCATATGGTTCTCAAGAGCCTCAATAAAGCCCTTACCGCTCTTTGGATCGGTATCACGACCATCCATAAAGCAGTGGACATATGTATTCTCAATGCCATAGTGCTTGCTGATATCACAGAGCTTAAAGAGATGGTCAAGAGATGAGTGAACGCCACCGTCAGAGGTAAGGCCCATAAAGTGAACATTCACACCATTTGCCTTTGCATACTCAAAAGCAGCAACAACCTCTGGGTTGTTAAGGATTGAGTTATCACGACAAGCGCGGTTAATCTTCACAAGGTCCTGATATACAACTCTACCAGCACCGATATTGAGGTGACCCACCTCAGAGTTACCCATCTGGCCCTCTGGCAGACCTACATTCTCGCCATCAGTACGCAACTGTGCGTGTGGATAGGCTGCAGTAAGGTCGTTAATAAACTGCGGATTGGTTGAGTAGATAGCATCCGACTTTGTGTGGTTGCCAATTCCCCATCCGTCAAGAATCATCAATAATACTTTGTTTGCCATATTTATGTTTGATTTATATTACAATTTCTCCTTAATAATCTCAAGAGCCTTATCTATTGCAGCCTGAAGGCCATCAGGGTTCTTACCACCAGCAGTAGCGAAGAACTTCTGACCGCCACCGCCACCGTTAATCAGCTTTGCAGCCTCACGAACAACAGCTCCTGCATCAATACCCTTTGCAACGACTTTATCGCCAAGCATAACCATCAGCGTAGCCTTCTCGCCAGCATTTGAGCCAAGAACAAGGATAAGATTCTCACGCTTTGCACGCAAATTATAAGCCAAATCCTTTAAGAACTCTGTTGCGCGTGGTAGCTGACGAGATACAACAGTATACTCCTCTGTATCTGGAGCTGTAGCAAGAATACTATCGGCAAGAGATGCCACCTGCTCCTTACGAACAGCCTCAAGCTCCTTATTAAGGCTCTCGTTGCTCTCTACAAGGCGACGAACAGCATCAACGAGCTTTGGATTACCAACAACCTCTGCTGCTGCGTGGATAGTATCCTCAGCAACATAGAGGAGCTTCTCGGCAGCCTCGCCAGTAACAGCCTCAATACGGCGAACACCCGCTGAAATTGCGCTCTCGCTAACAATCTTCACAAAACCGATATTACCCGTTGCCGATGTATGAGTACCACCACAAAGCTCTACAGAGCTACCAAAGCGTACCATACGAACCTTATCGCCATACTTCTCACCAAAGAGCATCATAGCACCTGCAGCCTTTGCCTCCTCTTGTGTAGCATCGCGCTTCTCAACAAGTGGGTCGTTTGCTCTAACAGCGCGGTTTACAAGACGCTCAACCTCACGAATCTGCTCTGGAGTAACCTTCTGGAAGTGTGAGAAGTCAAAACGCAGAGACTCTGGGCTAACCATACTACCCTTCTGCTCAACATGCTCGCCAAGTACAGTACGCAGCGCTGCGTGAAGAAGGTGGGTTGCAGTGTGGTTGTTTGCAGCCTTCTGACGCTTCTCAGCATCTACAACGGCATGGAAAGTGGCTGTCATATTCTCTGGCAGAGCCGTTGTAATATGGATAGTAAGGCCATTCTCCTTCTCTGTAGCCACAATAGCAATCTTCTCGTTTGCACTCTCAATATAACCAGTATCGCCAACCTGACCACCAGAGTTACCATAGAACGGTGTGCGGTCAAATACCATCTGGTAAGTGGTCTTACCCTTACTCTGCACACGACGCACGCGAGCAATCTTAACATCGCACTCCAGAGTGTCATAGCCGACAAACTCGCTCTGATTAACCTCTACAAACTCCTGCCAGTCGTCAATATCCTGAGCTGCAGCGTTACGAGAACGCTCCTTCTGAGCCTTGAGTTGCTCCTCAAACTCTGCAAGGTCAACCTCTACCCCCTTCTCCTTTGCAATAAGCTCGGTAAGGTCAATAGGAAATCCGTAAGTATCGTAAAGCACAAAGGCATCCTTACCAGAAATCTTACCACCGTCCAGCTTGGAGATAACACCCTCAAGAAGGTTGATACCCGTTGCAAGGGTGCGAAGGAATGAAGCCTCCTCCTCCTCAATAACGCGCTCAACAAGTGACTGCTGCGCCTTAAGCTCTGGATACTGACCACCCATCTGCTCTACAAGAGTTGCTACAAGGCGGCAGATAAATGGAGTATTAAAGCCAAGGTAGGTATATCCGTAACGAACAGCACGACGGAGGATACGGCGGATAACATAGCCAGCCTTAACATTTGATGGCAGCTGACCGTCAGCAATAGAGAACGCAATAGCGCGGAGGTGGTCAGCGATAACACGCATAGCCACATCTACCTTCTCATCCTGACCATACTTCTTACCAGACATCTGAGAGATAACGCCGATAGTTGGCTGGAAGACATCGGTATCGTAGTTAGACTTCTTGCCCTGCATAATCATACACAGACGCTCAAAGCCCATACCTGTATCAACATGCTTTGCAGGCAGGCTCTCCAGAGAACCATTTGCCTTGCGGTTGAACTGCATAAATACAAGGTTCCAAATCTCAATTACCTGCGGATGACCCATATTTACCATCTCGCGACCAGACTTAACTGCAATCTCCGCCTCATCGCGAAGGTCAAAGTGAATCTCGCTACAAGGACCACAAGGGCCAGTCTCGCCCATCTCCCAGAAGTTATCGTGCTTGTTACCACGGATAATATGATCCTCTGGCAAATACAGCTTCCAGTAGTCGTAAGCCTCCTGGTCAAAAGGCACGCCATCAGACTCTGAACCCTCAAAGACTGTTGCGTACAGTCTTGACTTATCAAGGCCGTAGACCTCTGTAAGAAGCTCCCAAGCCCAAGCGATAGCCTCCTTCTTAAAGTAGTCGCCGAAAGACCAGTTACCCAGCATCTCGAACATTGTATGGTGGTATGTGTCGTGGCCTACCTCCTCAAGGTCGTTGTGCTTACCAGATACACGCAGACACTTCTGCGAGTCGGCTGCACGCGGAGTACGACGAGGGGCATTACCGAGGAAGATATCCTTAAACTGGTTCATTCCTGCGTTTGTAAACATCAGTGTTGGGTCGTTCTTTACGACCATTGGTGCAGATGGAACAATCTCATGCTCTTTAGAGGCAAAGAAGTCCAAAAATGCTTGACGAATTTTGTTTGATTCCATACTGTAGGTATGTTCTATAAATTAGTTAAAAATATTATTTCGGTCTTGGGTAGATTCTATTGCGGCTGCTTTAGAGCCTATTTTGGCATCTTTTTATGCTTTTCTCGGTTACAATAGGCTATTGTGCCCTCAAAAAGCAGCAAAACCTGCTCAAAATAATTCTCTAAATCATCTCGCCCTAATTTATAGAACCTACCTATAATAAATTATCTCTTATTGCGTTATTTGGTAGGCGAAAAAGGTTTCACCAATTCAGGTTGCAAAATTAGTGTATTTTTTCTATTTTTGCACCTATATTTATAAGAATTTTAACGAAACAGTCAATATGAGCGTAGATAAGAGCAATTCAACAGGCAAAGTTCGCATAGGAAGATATCCCCTACTGCGCAAATTGCTGCTTGGTTTTATCATTATATCGCTGCTCAACCTCATTATTTCATACTGCTTCTACACCCCAAAGTTATACTCTATAGACAACCAAAATCGCGAGCTTGTCCTTAAGTATAACATCCTGCAAGACCGAATTCGCACTCTTGAGAGTAAGATTGACGAGATACACCACCGCGATACTTATGTCTACCGCGCACTCTTCTCTACAGACACCCTTGCCATTGAGGGTATATACACCCCCTATCCAGAGAGCAAGTATGCAGGGTTGCAGGGCGATGAGTACTCGCCACTAATGACAGAGTCGTGGAAAAAAATGGATGCGTTAGCAAAAAAGACCTATGCAGCCTCGCTATCACTTGACCAGCTACAGATTTTGGCAAAGAACAAGGAGCGAATGTCCTTTGCTATTCCTGCAATCTGGCCTATTGACAGAACACAGTTAGAGTGGTTCTACTCCTTTGGTATCAGAGCCCGCCACCCGATATACAAGACCCGCAAGATGCACAAGGGTGTAGACCTATCGTGTGACCGCGGAGTGCCAGTATACGCTACTGGCGACGCTATTGTGCAGATGACCGACAAAGGTATGCGTCGTCGTGGATATGGGCAGCAGATACTTCTCAACCACGAGTTTGGCTATCAGACTCGCTATGCCCACCTTGACAAGATACTTGTCAAAGAGGGCGACCGCGTAACACGAGGTCAGCTTATTGGCGAGGTAGGCTCTACGGGAGGTTCAACGGGTCCACACCTGCATTATGAGGTTATTTATATGGGTCGCAATGTCAATCCAGTAAACTACTTCAACCGCAATATGACCTCCGAGGAGTACAAGATGTTAATGGAGAAGATGAAGACCAACACTGACCTTGAAATCGAGTAACAAATATGGCACGCAAACCTAAAAATAAGATTACAAAATTTATCACAACGCTGCTCACTTGGGTAGGTGCTGCGGTGGTATATTTTGCCATATTTTCACTACTTTTTGACACCCCTGCCGAGTATGAACTGCGTCACTCAACCGATAAGATGAGGGCTGAATATGAGGCTCTGAGCGCAAGGTACGACTCGCTGAATATGGTAGTAAATAATGTTATTGAGCGCGACAAGAACATTTTCGGAATACTCTTTGAATCAACACCTTACGACTTTAACTCCGACTATGAGCAGCAGCGTGTAACACTGCACGAAAAGCTTCTATCACAATCTAAAGGTCGTATGCTGAAAAACCTAAGTGCGCAGACAGACAACCTTGAGGCGACACTTTTGCAATTAGAGGGCACATATGCAAATCTTCAAGGCAAGCTTGACTCACTTGGTAATAAGAGCAACAACATACCATCCATACAGCCTGTAATCAACCACCAACTCACTCTGCTTACGGCTGGCTACGGTATGCTTATGCACCCTTTCTACCGTACACTGCAATCTCACCAGGGCGTGGACTATACAATCCCCGAGGGCGAGAGCATCTTTGCTACAGCAGATGGCGTGGTAAAGGATGTTCTGGGCAAGACCTCTACCTCTGGCATTACTATTGTCATAGACCACGGCAATGGATATACAACATCCTACAGCCACCTGCAAAAGGCGAAGGTAAAGCGTCGTCAGAGGGTACGCCGAGGAGATATTATAGCCCTTTCGGGCAACTCTGGACTCTCGCTCTCTCCACATCTACACTATGAGGTTAGATATGAGGGTATGAGAGTTGACCCTACACACTACTTTTTTATGGAACTTACGCCCGAGGAGTATCAGAAGATACTTCGCATAGCACAGTCGGGAATGCAATCATTTGATTAATGAGAACAAAACTACTACTACTTGACTTTGACGGCACGCTGGCAAACACTGGCAGAGCTAACGCTACATCGTATATAGAGGCCCTGGCCGAAGAGGGTATAACAATATCAATGGATGAGTATCGAACAAAGTACTTTGGGCTACGCTGCCCCGAGTTCCTTGCCGACATAGGTATTACCGACCCCGCACAGATGAAGCGTATACGCCAGCGCAAGGTTGACATCTACCCTACCCACTTTGATATGGTTACGCTCAACCGTCCACTTTGGGATTTTGTTCAGCAATTTAGGGCACAAGGCGGCAAAGCAATGATTGTCTCAACGGGCCATATTGACAACATTACCAATGTTATGCGCTACTTGGGTATTGAAAATCAGCTTGATGGAGTGCTATCTTCTGATGATGTTGTAGTCTCGAAGCCTGCTCCAGACTGCTTTTTGAAAGCTATGGAGATTGCCGGAGTAACCCCTGCCGAGACCATTATTTTTGAGGATTCTGAGATTGGTCTTGCAGCTGCCGAGGCAACAGGGGCGGCATACTTCAAGGTAGAATTGGAATTTTAGTAGCAGGATTTTTGTGTTTTGCACGATTTTTATTATATTTGCCCAAACATTAACATATTGAGGTTATGAAGAGAATATATCTACTTTTAGGACTACTCACTTTGGCTGTAGGCATGGCAAATGCCAAAGGTAAAGTTTCATATCAAGGCGAGGTTGATTTAGGCTACTCATTTGGCGTTGGCAAGTCTGCCGCTGAGCGTATAAATATCCACACTATACAGGGTATTAAGGTTGGCAAATACTTCTCTACAGGTATCGGCACTGGCTTTGACTTCTACTACGACTTTGACGACAGTAGTGAGGCTATGGTTCCTGTATACCTCAACCTTAAGGGTTATTACCCTGTTTCTGAGAAGGTTAGCCCGTTTATCAGCTGCGATGTAGGTATGGGCGTAGGTGTTACTGGCGACCTTGACAACGACACTGGTCTAACTATTGCACCAGCCGTTGGTATTGTATGGGGCGTTTTCAAGGCGCAGGTTGGCTACAATATGCAGAAGGTTAACAACATAGACCTTGGTAAGCCATCTATGAGCTCTGTGCAGGTTAAGATTGGTATAATGTTCTAATATGGAGATTGTTATTGATTCGCTCTCTGACCTTGACAAGGTTGCGGATGCTGTCTTAGGGTCGCTTAATGGCCGTAATGTAGTGGCATTCTTTGCCCCTATGGGCGCTGGGAAAACAACACTTATTAGCGCAATTATGGAGCGCACTGGCTCACAAGATACGGTCACAAGCCCTACTTTCGCCCTTGTAAATCAGTACTACACAGCAGAGCAGGAGGCTGTATATCACTTTGATTTCTACCGCATTAACTCCGTTGCCGAGGCCTTTGATATGGGCTATGAGGAGTACTTCTACTCAGGCGACCTATGCCTTGTTGAGTGGCCAGAGAAGGTTGAGCAGCTACTGCCTGACGATACTATGGTCGTGCGAATTGAGATTCTTAACCCTACCACACGAAAGTTTATTATAGACTAAATATCTACAACACAAAGCAAAGAGGCTATCGCAATTAATATTGGATAGCCTCTTTTCGCTATTTAACTACATATATCTCCCCTAAATCAAGAGCTTTTTGAGCATCGAACACCGTAATTAATTCTCCATTTGGCATTTGTAGTACAAGCCTTGCACTACTACCTTGAGCTTTTATGGCTATCAATTTTGCCACAGTGCCGCCTATTTGCGTATCACAAGATAGATGCTTATACTTTTTCTCTGTAGTACACTGAATCTCAATCATTGTTTTATTAATAAACAACTCTGTACCACTTGGCAATGTATACTGCTGTATATCAGACATAACAGTAGAAGCCATATCTTTTGACTTTGTAGTTACTATGCTATCCACATTTGATACAATCTCACCAATAGACAATGCTCTCTCAATATCTGTAATTTGTGGAAATATCTGCAACTTTGACCCCGCACTGATGCTCAATAGCATAGATACAAACAAACCTTGTTTTTTCGATTTGCTAACAAAAATCTTCTTCACTTCTGCCCATTCTCCATTCAAATCTAAAAACATAGGGGTAATCGTCTGGTAGAATCTATCAGACTTTGGGCCTATCGTAACAGTACTACCTACCGAATACACATCTCCATTAGAAGCCTGATAAGATGAAATTTTCATCTTCTTGAACTCCTTTATAGAAATTGCATTAGAAACCTGAGAATAGGTAATGCGCTCAGCATAACATACAGAGCAAATACAGGATAGTAGCAGAACTACAACATATCTTTTCAAACTACTCATTCTTTACGAGATTAAATTTTGAGGAAATCTCTTTTTGGTCTATTACTTGACGCAAATTAAATCGCTTCATAGATGGAGCATATCCAGCCTTCTCTACCATTACCTCAATCTGTACATTTCCCGAATTATTATATGTCAAGCCCTTGATATCAAAAGCCTCAGTTGCCTCATACGGAGTTGTACCTACATAGTTTGAGTTTGTATTTTTAACATCTGGCGTAGATGAAATAACTCGCATATAGACATCTGCCCCGCGAGGTGTAGAGTCAAAGAACCAGCGAATAACTGTAGACTCAAGAGCAGTATTTCCCTCGCCCTGAACCTGCTTGTTAGCCTCTAATTTAGGTGTTGACGCCTTTTTAAGGAAGTATGCAATACGATCCCAGTCAATATCTTCTAAAGCATTTGCATAAGCAGTGTTAATCACCTGATTGCCATACATAAAGTTATATGCTGAAGCCTGCATATTTGCACGACCCGTTGCCACCACTTTTGGATAGACTAACTGACGATTTGAGTCATATACACAAACCTCTAACATAACAGTCGCAGACCAACCTATACCTGAAAGATACCCCAAATTAAAATCTTTAATTGTGAGATTCATCATATAGTCTGTCGCAACATCTGCATCAAGATTGAATCCCATTGTTCGCATATATCTACGAACACTCTCCGACACAAAAGAGCGCACATTAGGAGTTACAGACACTGATGGTAGTGAAGTGGCAGAAGCGTCGTACTTAGTGACGAGTCTCTGGTCAGCACGCGCATCATCCACATTAAGGCGAATACCATAATCCAAGTTTACATATTTTCCAGACTGAGCCTCTTTTACCAATGCAAGGTTTATAATTTTGGGTTGAACTGGCGCAGGTTTAGAAACACCACAAGAGACAAACAATGCAGAACCAGCAACTACGACCGCCAATAAATTTAAAATAGCTTTCATAATCCAATATATTAATTATCTGTATTTAGTTTAACCAATTTTGCTCTAACAGCTGTCTTATAAATTATATTCTTACCTCTCTGTTCTATATTTGTTGAGATAACAGGCTCAATAGCACCGTCTGCACCATACTGCATAACCTGATTAATAAGACGATAGATAGCCAATCGACGAGCAACATCTTCAGGTGTAAGCTCATGAATTGAAGTGTTTAGATCGTAGTCATTAGAGAGATAACCCAACTTAACAACTCCACTATGTATACAATACCTACCACGCTTTGTGGTCTCATAGCGTAATGAAAATTCGTTATTTTCTCCAACTATCTTCTGTATCGCACCATTTTGACTTTCAGCGTATGTAATTGTTGCCTCTGCTGTCACTGTGTTAAGAATTTGATAATCTCCCTTCTGCAAATTCAAATCCCTTAGAGATACAGCATCAACCGTATTAACAGCCTTTGGGATAATAACACTTGTTGCACATGAAGCAAATGACAAAACAGCTATAAACAATAAAATCTTCTTCATTTTGTTCAGTTTTAAAAATTAATACTCTGTCCTGTATCGCACACATAAAAAAAGCGCGGACAATACTTATATATCTGCTATTGAGGTCTTCGACTACCTGTAACCCAAATATATAGTAATATCCGCACCGATAAATCGGTACGAACATCAACTCTTATTCCTTAGGTTACAATGAAAGTGTCGAAGTTTCAATAGCCAAGAACAAAAGCTAACGCTTTTTCCAAATATTTAAAATGTGTGCGTAAAAATACGCTAATTTCCCATAGGCAAACTGTTTTATTACGCAAATATAGACAAAATGGAGCAAATATCAAATAATTAGGCCTAAATATTTCTAATCTTTACTATATAACATCTCTTAATCAACTACTAATCTATTCTAACTGCAAATATTTGCGCATAGAGAAAAGAGACCATCACAATAAATATTGGATAGTCTCTTAAAGTATGAATTTGGTTAAGAAAAGTGTATTTAATCTTTTATTCTGGTTGATACCCCGTATCCTCAAGAAGTGTTGCTCCATTTGCAGCTGCAACAGCAAGGGTGTCGCATCGGTTGTTCTCTACCGTCTCAGCGTGACCCTTAACCCAGACAAAGCGGACTGTATGTTTGCGATATACGGTAAGGAAGCGCATCCAAAGGTCTGGATTTTTCTTCCCCTTAAAACCCTTCTTTGCCCAGCCAAAGACCCAGCGCTGAGTCACCGCATCTACGACATATTTAGAATCAGAGTATATTGTGACCTCCGAGCCATCAAACTTCAGAGCCTCAAGTGCCACGCAGACAGCCATAAGCTCCATACGGTTATTTGTCGTAAGGCGAAAGCCCGCCGAGAGCTCCTTACGGTGTGGTCCACTGATAAGCACAACACCATAGCCACCCTTTCCGGGATTGCCAAGCGATGAGCCATCGGTATATATAGTAATATGTGGTGCTGCCATTAGCCAAGAACAATATCTATAAGTTCCCTAAAGTCATCAACAACCCACTTTGCACCAGCGTCATAGAGGGTTTTACGGTCGTGACTACCATAGGTAACACCACAGCAGCGACAACCTGCATTTTTGCCCATGCCCATATCAAAAGTAGAGTCGCCGACAACAACAGAGGTCTCTATAGTCGTACCCGCACGACGAATAGACTCAAGAGCGATATCTGGAGCAGGCTTACCCTTTGAGACAGTATCAAGGCAGACGATATTATCAAGATATGGAGCCATACCCAGATTTTTTGCAGTATACTCAATAATCGGAGTAACATTATTTGTAGTAATTGCAAACTTAACTCCCTCAGCAGTAAGGCGCTCCATAGTCTCAAGCACGCCGTCAAAGAGCGTAATCATATCAAGACTCTCAGAGACATATATCTCGCGATAACGAGCCGAAACACGAGCGATAAACTCCTCATCCTCACGCCCCGTAAGAAAGCGAAACGCCTCCTCTGTTGTAAAGCCCATATTTTGTGCAAGCAAATCTCTATCAAGGGTATATCCCTCCTCATTGCAGACCTTCTCTGCGCAATAGAGGATGCTTGGAAGAGTATTTGCCGTTGTGCCATCAAAATCGAGCATCAATAGTTTTATATCACTCATAGTTATTGTGTAATATTTACAAGTTGTTCGCGGTAAGCATTAAGAATGCGTGATTTGGAGATGAAGCCCTTGAATCTATTGTCCTTGTCCACCACAGGCAGCATCCAAGTATGATTTTGGTCAAAACGCGGAAGCACCTCCTGAATCTGCTCCTTCTCAATGATTCTATCAGGCGGCTGAATCATATATGAGGTTATCGGATTACCCCACTTCTCGTGCTTGAACATATCCTCGCGCAAATCATCAAGCTGGACAACACCCAGAAGATGACCGAAGTTATCAATCACTGGGAATATATTTCTGCGAGCGGTAGTGATAATAGAGACCACATCGCCCAGTGTAGCTCCCTCACGCAGACGCACAAAGTCGGTCTCCATAAGCTCATCAAGTTTCAAAAAGACCAATACTGACTGGTCTTTATCGTGAGTCAGTAGCTCTCCCTTAGCTCTCAGTCGCTTAGTATAAATTGAGTCTGGGTCAAGGTAGTAACCCACAGCAAAGGCAATACAAGCAACAATCATCAGCGGAATGAATAGTCCATAGCCATTTGACAGCTCGGCAATTAGGAAGATAGATGTCAGTGGAGCATTCATAACACCCGCCATAACACCCGCCATACCGACAAGGGTAAATGTCGCGATTGATATCTCCCAACCAAAGCACAACTGGCAGAATAGAGCAAGTGATGCACCCGTAAACGCACCCACAAATAGCGAAGGGGCAAATGTTCCACCAACACCACCAGCGGCATTTGTTGTAGCCGTTGCGATAACCTTAAAGAACATTGTGGCGATAATATATATCAGCACCACCCAGTCGATATCCTTAAAGGCGTAGAATAGCGAGTTCTCAAATATTGTCTGCTTATCGCCGTGCATAAGTGACACAAAGGCCTCATAGCCCTCGCCATAGAGTGGAGGGAAGAGGAATATCAAAAGGCCTAACACACTACCACCGACAATCCACTTCTTATATTGACTCTTTATTGCACCTACACGCTCTCCTATGGCCGCATTAGCACTTGTAAAGTAGTAGGACATCACTCCACAGATACATCCAAGGAGTATAAAGAGTGGTATTTGCTTTATCTGAAAGGCATCTGCTGGAGAAAGAGTCACAGAGATTATCGGATCCCAACCACGCAGTACAATAGCAAGAGTTGTAGCCGTAATAGACGAGATAAGCAGTGGAATAACGCTTGCCGAGGTGATATCAAGCATAAGAATCTCCAACACAAATACCACACCCGTAATTGGAGCCTTAAAGATAGATGCCACAGCTGCACCCGCACCACAACAGAGCAGCAGCGTAATATTTCGATAGTTCAGCTTAGCCAGTTTACCCACATTGGAGCCTATGGCCGCACCCGTAAGCACAATAGGAGCCTCGGGACCCACAGAGCCTCCGAAACCGATTGTTGTAGCACCACCCACAACAGATGTCCAGCAGTTGTGTCCAGCAATGCGCGAGCCTCTGCTTGACATTGCATAGAGTACTCGCGTAACACCCTCCGAGATATTATCCTTTACGATATACTTCACAAAGAGCGTTGCAAGGACAATACCGATACCTGGGTAGATAAGGTAGAGAATATGAAAAGTGTCTACATCAAACCAATTTACAAGGCAGCTCTTGATAAAGTGCAGCAGCACCTCAAAAAGATAGGTACCCAAGCCAGCAAGCGCACCGACAATAATGGCGAGTATAGCGAGCATCTGTCGCTCACTCAGTCGCTTTGTCAGGCGCAAAAACCACTTATAGATTTTCTCTCTACCAGCGGGTTTGATATATTTGGACTCTTCAATAATCTCCATTGTCTACTATTTATGCTCTGCCTTATAGCGTGCAGCCTGCTCTGCGATAAGCTGCTTATCTGCAAAGTAGTTAATCTTCATCGCATCACGCACATCATTAAGCGTCTTAGCCGCAACAGCGCGAGCCTCAGCCGAGCCCTGCTCAAGGATGCGGTATACCTCCTCAATATTCTGCTCCCAGTAAGCACGGCGCTCACGGAATGGAGCGAGTAACTCGTTAAGGATAGCAATCAAGAACTTCTTACACTTAACATCGCCAAGACCGCCACGACGGTAGTGGTCCTTCAGAGCGTCAAGGTTCTCATACTCTGGCAAGTAGAGTGCAAAGTGCTCTGGACGGCAGAATGCGTCAAGATATGTAAAGACGCAGTTACCCTCAACCTGACCTGGGTCCTCTACACGCAGGTGGTTAGGGTCGGTATACATACCCATAACCTTCTGCTTAACCTCCTTCTCCGAGTCGGAGAGGTAGATGCAGTTACCCAGTGACTTACTCATCTTTGCCTTACCATCTGTGCCTGGCAGACGCATACATGCGCTATTTGATGGCAGAAGAATCTCTGGAGTGACAAGGGTCTGACCATAGATTGAGTTGAACTTATGCACAATCTCGCGAGTCTGCTCAATCATAGGCTCCTGATCCTCGCCCACTGGCACTGTAGTGGCCTTAAAGGCGGTAATATCTGCAGCCTGCGAGATTGGATATGTAAAGAAACCTACTGGAATACCCTTCTTCTGCGTTGTATCGCCCTCTGAGACATCCTCCGAGAAACCACGCATCTTAATCTCTGTCTTGACGGTAGGATTTCGCTGAAGACGAGAGACCGTTACAAGGTTCATATAGTAGAAAGCAAGCTCACAAAGCTCGGCTACTTGCGACTGAATAAAGATTGTTGAAATCTTCGGGTCAATACCGCAAGAGAGGTAGTCAAGAGCAACCTCAATAATATTCTGACGCACCTTGTCTGGATTATCAGCGTTATCAGTCAGTGCCTGAGCATCGGCAATCATAATAAAAATCTTCTCAAACTCGCCAGAGTTCTGCAACTCTACACGACGAGAGAGTGAGCCAACAAAGTGACCTAAATGGAGACGACCCGTTGGACGGTCACCTGTAAGTATAATCTTTCCCATAACTATCTCTATTGAATTAATCTAATTAAACTACAAAGATAAATATAAGAATTCAAAAATGCAAGACGAACAGTAACTATCTCGCCTCTGGACGGCACTGCGACAAGCAATACTCCCTAAAATCATCCCAACGATAGAATGGATAGTTATCTGTTTTCACTGGTACTCGTATATCACGCTCGCTATGGAGCAGGCGAACAAGCACATCGCCCTTTTTATTACGATAGAATATAAACTGCACATTAACGGACATAGATGTAACTCGGCTGTCACACCACACCTCTGGCAACCTCTCAATCTCTGCAAACGACACGCGACCATCACAACCCTCGGCATGCATAATTGCAAGCAGTGGAATTACTGCCGAGTCGTGCCCAAAGCGGAGTGTTGCTACTTGGTCGGCAGCCTTACCAGAGATAACATCGTCCGCACGCTCAATAATATCCCGAAGAAGCAGTTTTCCATCCTCATTGCGAACATCGCCATAGTCTACAGAAGGTCCATAAGTGAGGTAGCGGCGGATATTGAAAAGATGCCACATCTGGTATCTCTCTGCCTCGGTAAAAATATCGTGCAACTCTGGCAGAGAGTCAAAGTTCTGGATAATCATAGCCAAGTCGTGCATATTTCCCATAAACAGGTGAGTATCAGTACTATTATAGACCTTGCAAATCTGCTTAAAGGCGTAGTCGTAGTCATTAAAAATGCGACATACAAACGCCTTATCATCGGTCTGTTGTTGCTGATATTTCTTTGCTATTGTACGGGCGGTTTTATAGAAGGTTTCCATATTCTTCTCTGGACGGGTAATATGGATATCGTGAGACGACGCATTGCGAGCAATGTTTAACTCTGGATAGAACTCCTTCAGTCGCTCTGTAAAGGCAGCCATACTCATCACACAACGAACAGATGGAGAGGCAAAGCAGGTAATATTATTGCCATTCTTACCAGAAAAGACCTCCGGATATAGAGTTGCCATACGCTCAGCAATACCCCTCTGTTCCCTCTCACCACGAGCAGAAAGATCGCCAGCACGCATATGAGCATCCTCAGCAATGACCTTTACGCGCTGCATAAGGCTAACGCCAAGCTCTGTAAGTTTACCATCCTTATAAGCCTGCTCTAAAAGCACAGCTGGTTGGTCGTACTTCTCCTGCGCAGTCTGATAGCGAGAGCCGTGACGACCATAGTGTGAGATATAGAAGGGCTTATAACCCTTTGGAGCCTTAACTGGAGCCTGCTCGGTCACCATATACGCCGTATAGATACCGCCCGCTAAGTTAGGATTTTGGACAATCTGCTCGCGCATAGTCTGAGCAAGTGCAGAAGATGCAAAAAGGAGTGAAATGATAAGTAAAAATCTCTTCATTGTGTTATTTAGATTAGTTTTTAGTTCAGAATGCAAATTTATGAAAAGTTTTCTGCATATCAAAGGGTTATACCTAATTCATAATATTTATTGTAAAATTGATGCAAAGATTTGCTTGATATCAATTATTTTTATACCTTTGCTCTAAATAATAAGCACACAACAATGACCATTATCCAACTTGAGTATCTTCTTGCCGTTGCTAACTTCGGTAGTTTTTCTATTGCAGCAGACCACTGCTTTGTCACCCAACCATCGCTCAGTATGCAAATTAAGGCATTAGAGAGCGAGCTTGGCGTGATGCTACTTGACCGCTCTAAAAAGCCAGTAGTGCCTACAGAGGCGGGCGAGGTCGTACTTCAGCAGGCGCGCGAGGCTCTGAGGGAGTATAACTCTATTAAGGAGGTAGTTCAGCAATTCAAGGGCGAGATTGCCGGAAGAATCCGTCTTGGAGTTATCCCGACTATCGCACCATATCTTTTGCATAAGTTTATTCCAGAATTTCTCTCTCGCTATCCAAAGGTAGAGCTTGAGGTGCGCGAGATGCACACAGAGCAGCTTGTGGAGCAGATGAATCGCGACCGAATTGATGTGGCACTTGTGGCTGGAGGCACTTGTGGAGATGAGTTTACGGAGTATGAGCTGTTTGACGACCGATTCTTTGCCTATGTGTCGCCAACAAACCCTCTCTACAAAAAGAGTAACATTATGCTCTCTGATATAGATATGCGCGAATTGGTACTTCTGAGTCGTGGAAACTGTATGCGAGACCAGGTCCTTGAGCTATGTCAGGCACACAAGAGTTCGCAGTCGCGATACTACTTTGAGTCTGGCTCACTTGACACCCTTATGCGTATTGTAGACTGCACAAACAACATCACAATCATTCCAGAGATGGCTATTGAGTATATCGGCAAGGAACACTCTCGTCAAGTTAAGTCACTTATTAAGGGCGCCTACTCACGAAAGATTGCTCTTGCCGTGCGCCGCACATATGTTAAACTATCTATCGTTGATGCCCTGCAGAAGACTATTATTGACTGTATTAAGCACTAACAAAAATACAAAAGAGCCTGCTTAACTTTTACTTGTTAAGTAGGCTCTTTCTATTTTTGTGCTATCACTACTTCAATGCGGCAAGTTGCTCGCGGATTGCGGCAATCTTTGCCTCGGCATCGGCCTGCTTTGCGCGCTCGTTTGCAACTACCTGAGCTGGTGCAGAGTTTACAAAGCGCTCGTTAGAGAGTTTCTTCATCACTGAATTAAGGAAGCCCTCATAGTAAGCAAGGTCCTTCTCAAGCTTTGCAATCTCCTCCTCAACATTCACATTATCGCCCATAGGAACGAAGTACTGAGTTGTCTTAACGATAAATCCCGCATCTGTAGGATTCTTCTCTGTCACAGCAGTAACTGCCGAGAGGTTACCCATCTTCACAAGCACAGCCTCCAGCTCGCGTGGATAGTTCTCATCCACAACAACCTTAAGCTCCAGAGCCTCCTTCTGTGGCATATTCTTCTGCTTGCGGACATTACGCAGAGCCGAAACAGCCTCCTGAACAAGAGTAAAGCGAGCAAGGAGAGTCTCATCAACAGCCTCCGCCTTTGGCATCGGGCTAACCATAATAGACTCGCCCTCGGCGCGAGGAGCAAGGTCCTGCCAAATCTCCTCGGTCACAAATGGCATAAATGGATGCAGAACAAGCATCAACTGCTCAAAGAACGCCTTTGTCTGCTCCACAGTGAGCTTATCAGCCGGAGTACCATATGCAGGCTTAACAACCTCAAGGTACCAACCGCTAAAGTCATCCCAGAAGAGCTTATAAGCAACCATCAGAGCCTCTGAAATGCGGTAACTCTTGAAGTTCTCCTCAATCTCTGCAAGGGCAGCGTTGAGTTTTGCACGGAACCAAGCAACACCAGCAGCGTTATTCTCGCTCTGTGCAAGGTTCTCATCTACATTCCAGCCATTGATAAGGCGATATGCGTTCCAAATCTTATTTCCGAAGTTACGACCCTGCTCACAGAGTGCATCGTCAAACATAAGATCGTTACCAGCACTTGAACAGAGCATCATAGCCACGCGGACACCGTCAGCACCGTACTTTGCAATAAGGTCCAGTGGGTCAGGAGAGTTGCCGAGCTGCTTACTCATCTTACGGCCAATCTTATCGCGCACAATACCGGTAAAGTATACATTACGGAAAGGCATCTGACCGCGATACTCATAGCCCGCCATAATCATACGAGCCACCCAGAAGAAGATGATATCTGGACCAGTTACAAGGTCGTTTGTTGGATAGTAGTAGCGAATCTGCTCGTTATCAGGGTTGCGAATACCGTCAAAGACAGATATTGGCCAGAGCCAAGAGCTAAACCAAGTATCAAGCACATCCTCATCCTGACGAAGGTCAGCAAGAGTAAGCGAGCTGTCGCCACTCTTCTGCTGGGCAAGAACAAGAGCCTCCTCGGCAGTCTGGGCAACCACATAACCACCCTTTGGAAGGTAGTATGCAGGGATGCGCTGACCCCACCAGAGCTGACGGCTGATACACCAATCCTTGATATTCTCCATCCAGTGACGGTAGGTATTCTTATACTTCTCTGGCACAAAGCGAATTACATCCTCAAGAACAGCCTTTGTTGCAGGCTTTGCAATCTCGGACATAGACATAAACCACTGCATAGAGAGCTTTGGCTCAATAGCAACACCTGTACGCTCTGAATAGCCCACATTGTTTGTATAAGCCTCGGTCTTCTCCATAAGACCTGCAGCCTCAAGGTCCTTCTCAATCTGTTTGCGGCACTCAAAGCGATCCATACCTACATAGAGGCCAACCTTATCATTGATAGTACCGTTATCGTTAAAGATATCAATAGTCTCAAGACCATACTTCTCGCCAAGCATATAGTCATTCACATCGTGCGCAGGGGTAACCTTCAATGCACCTGTACCGAACTCAATATCTACATACTCATCGCGAATAATCGGGATAGAGCGACCAACAAGCGGAACAATCACTCTTGCGCCCTCTGGCACATCTGCATAGCGAGGGTCGTTAGGGTTAAGGCAGACTGCAGTATCTCCCAAAATGGTCTCTGGACGAGTTGTAGCAACGATAATATTGCGGTCAGTACCCTCAAGCTTATAGCGCAAGTAGTATAGCTTACCCTGTGACTCCTTGTATATTACCTCCTCGTCTGAAAGAGCAGTCTGTGCAGATGGGTCCCAGTGTACCATACGCACACCTCGGTAAATCTTACCCTTGTTGTAGAGGTCGCAGAAGACCTTGATAACGCCCTCTGTACGAGCCTCGTCCATAGTAAAACAGGTGCGGTCCCAGTCACAAGAGGCACCGAGCTTGCGGAGCTGCTTGAGGATAATACCACCGTGCTTCTCTTTCCACTCCCACGCATGAGCAAGGAACTGCTCGCGGGTAAGTGAGGACTTATCAATACCCTCCGCCTTAAGCTTTGCTACGACCTTTGCCTCAGTAGCGATACTTGCATGGTCAGTACCTGGCACCCAGCAAGCATTCTTACCAAGCATACGAGCACGACGCACCAACACATCCTGAAGAGTGTTGTTGAGCATATGACCCATATGAAGCATACCAGTCACATTTGGTGGCGGAATAACGATTGTATACGGCTCACGCTCATCTGGCTCTGAATGGAAAAGGTTGTGGTCAACCCAGTAGTCGTACCACTTCTGTTCAATCTCCTGTGGAGTGTACTTATCTGCTATCTGCATATCTATAGTGTTTTTTGTATTTTCAATCGATACAACTATTCAAACTGCAAAGATAGAAATTTTTCTTGTAAAATAGTGCTTTTTATACAACTATTTATACTTAAAGGATATTTTTTGCCGTTTAGGCATTGAAGAACAAATAAAAAGTATTATCTTTGTACGATTATAACCGTACCCATACATGGGTAGTTGATAGACAAGAGTATGAAAAAAGAAGATTTCGATAATTTATTTGATGACAAGGGTTTGCCTGCAGACCTTGCAGACAGAAAATTCCAAGCAATCCCGATTGTATCTGGGGATGATGATGCCATTGAGCAAGTCAATCTACCAGAGATACTTCCAATACTGACACTCAGAAACTCCGTCCTCTTTCCAGGTGCTATAACACCTATCACCGTGGGCAGAGAGAAGAGCATTGCCCTTGTGCGTGCCGTAAATGCTGGCGACGGACTACTCGGCGCGGTACTTCAGCGCAATCCAGAGATTGAGACACCGACACCAGACGATATGTACCGCATAGGTACTGCTGCGCGCATTCTGAAGATTCTTGAGATGCCTAACGGCAATCTGACAGTTATTTTATCAGGATTAGAGAAGATTGAGGTGGGCGAGTATATCTCTACCGAGCCATTCTTCAAGGCGAAGGTAACTACCCTGCTTGACTCTGCGCCAGACAAGAATAATCCAGAGTTCAACGCCCTTGTCGAGGCTGTGCGTGACACGGCGTTGCGTATTATCAGCATATCTCCGACTATGCCAAAGGAGGCGTCGTTTGCAATCAAGAACATCGACTCTCACCGTGGCACGATTAACTTTATCTGCTCTAACCTTGAGTTCTCGGATGACGACCGACAGGCACTGCTTGAGGCTCCAGGCCTACTTGCCCGCTCTCGCAAGCTTCTTGAGATTCTTATTCGTGAGCAGCAGCTTCTTGAGCTCAAGCAGGAGATTCAGGAGAAGGTCAAGACCGAGATTGACAAGCAGCAGCGCGACTACTACCTCCAGCAGCAGATGCGAACAATTCAGGAGGAGCTTGGCGACGATGTAAATGGCGATGTGGAGCGATTGCGCGAGGCTGCAAAGAAGAAGGTTTGGAAGAAGGAGGTTGCCGAGGTATTTGAGAAGGAGGTTGCTAAGCTTGAGCGACTCAACCCAGCTATTGCTGAGTACTCAATACAGATGACATATCTCAACCTTATGCTTGACCTTCCGTGGGATGAACATACAAAGGATAACCTTGACCTTAACTGCGCTCGCGAGCAGCTTGATGCCGACCACTTTGGCCTTGAGGAGGTTAAGGACCGTATTCTTGAGCACCTTGCAGTAATAAAGCTTAAGGGAGACCTTAAGTCGCCAATAATCTGCCTCTACGGCCCTCCAGGAGTGGGTAAAACATCACTTGGCAAGAGTGTTGCCACTGCCCTTGGTCGTAAGTTTGGCAGAATAGCCCTCGGAGGATTGCACGATGAGTCGGAGATTCGCGGTCACCGTCGTACATATATTGGTGCTATGCCTGGTCGCGTTATTGAGACCATCAAGCGTTGCGGCTCATCAAACCCTGTAATCATCCTTGACGAGGTAGATAAGATGACAGTCTCTAACCACGGAGACCCATCATCCGCCCTGCTTGAGGTGCTTGACCCGGAGCAGAACACCACTTTCCACGACAACTATCTCGATATAGAGTACGACCTATCAAAGGTGCTCTTTATCGCTACGGCAAACGATATCAATGCCATCAATCCTGCCCTACGCGATCGTATGGAGCTGATAAACATCTCTGGATATATCCTTGAGGATAAGATTCAGATTGCTCAGAACCACCTTGTTGCAAAGCAGAGCGAGGCGCACGGCCTAAAAGAGGGAGATATGACCTTCACAGACGCGGTTTTACAGCAGATTATCTCTGACTATACGCGCGAGTCTGGTGTGCGAGCACTTGATAAGTCTCTTGCAAAGATTGCCCGCCATCGTGCAAAGAATATCGCCTTTGACGAGCAATTTACACCAGCCATTTCAGCAGAAGATGTTGTTCGCATTCTTGGCAAGGCTAAGTATATCAACGACCAGTACGAGATTAAGGATATGGTCGGCGTAGTTACTGGTCTGGCGTGGACAAGCGTTGGCGGAGATATCCTCTACATTGAGTCAATACTTACCCCTGGTAAGGGCAAGCTATCGCTTACGGGTAACCTTGGCGATGTGATGAAGGAGTCGGCAACAATAGCCTTTGAGTGGGTTAAGGCTCACCACAAGGAGCTCAATATTGACCCAGAGATGTTTGAGAAGAATGACCTTAACATCCATGTTCCAGAGGGAGCTACTCCAAAGGATGGCCCAAGCGCGGGTATAACGATGATAACATCTATAGTCTCTACATATACGGGTCGTAAGGTGCGTGAGCGCATTGCAATGACCGGCGAGACAACTCTGCGAGGTCGCGTGACACCTATTGGTGGTGTAAAGGAGAAGGTACTTGCTGCAAAGCGCGCAGGTATCAACACAATCCTTATTCCAGAGGAGAACCGCAAGGATGTAGAGGAGATTAAGAGCGAATATCTGGAGGGTATGACATTCCACTATGTTCGCACAAATGAGCAGGTACTTCAATTAGCACTTGAGTAGTATGAAGTTTATAGCAATTATCCCTGCAAGGTACGCCAGCACACGCTTTCCGGCTAAACCCCTTGCAATGCTCGGTGGCAAGCGCGTGATTGAGCGCGTATATGAACAGGTTGTCGGCACTCTTGACGATGCTGTAGTTGCCACAGACGATGAGCGAATATATGATGCCGTAAAGGCCTTTGGTGGCAAGGTAGAGATGACCTCTACTGCCCACCGCAGTGGTACAGACCGCTGTTGGGAGGCCTATCAGAAGTATGGCGTAGAGGCAGATGTTGTGATAAATGTGCAGGGCGATGAGCCTTTTATTCAGCCTTCACAACTACTCGCTCTAAAGGCCTGCTTTGACAATCCAAGTACCGATATTGCTACACTTGTAAAGCCATTCTCAGCAGAGGATGGCTTTGCCGCTTTAGAGAACCCAAACTCTCCTAAAGTTGTGGTAGACAGCACAATGCACGCGCTCTACTTCTCCCGTTCTGTAATTCCACATCTGCGCGGAGTGGACAAAGAGCAGTGGCTTACTCGCCACACATTCTACAAGCACATTGGCATCTACGGCTTCCGCACAAAGGTACTTGGTGAGGTTACTGCCCTACCACAATCATCGCTTGAGATTGCTGAGTCTTTAGAACAGTTGCGCTGGTTGGAGAATGGATACAAAATTGGCGTTGGCATTTCTGATGTTGAGACCATCGGCATTGACACGCCAGAGGACCTTGCGCGAGCAGAAGAATTTTTGAAGAACCTAAAATAACAAATACCTATTATGAAGAAGAACCTTTTAACACTACTTTTGGCTGTGGCTGTGGTGGCAACAGCAAGCGCAGAGTGGAAAATCGCAGGCGACAAGATTAGAACATCGTGGGCAGAGAGTGTTGACCCACAGAATGTACTTCCAGAGTATCCTCGTCCACAGCTTGAGCGCGGCGAGTGGCAGAACCTCAACGGACTTTGGAACTATGCCGTAACACCCCTTGCCGAGGCAAAGCCAAGCAGCTTTGAGGGCGAGATTCTCGTACCATTTGCTATTGAGTCGGCTCTCTCTGGCGTACAGAAAACCCTTAAACCAACAGACATTCTTTGGTATGAGCGCACCTTTACAGTACCAACAAAGTGGGCCTCACAGAGCGTTATGCTCAACTTTGGCGCAGTAGATTGGAGTGCAGATGTATATGTAAACGATATTCTTGTAGGTAGCCACACAGGCGGTTATGCTCCATTCTCTATGGATATTACTGCTGCACTGAAGAAGGGCGAGCAGAAGCTTACTGTTCGTGTTTGGGACCCATCAGACACTGTTCACCACCCCGTGGGCAAGCAGCGTCTTAACCCAAGCGGCATTTGGTATACTGCCGTATCTGGTATTTGGCAGACTGTATGGATTGAGCCAGTGTCAAAGGTTAATAATATAAAAGGTATAACAACCGACTGCGACATTGTTCGTGGAGAGATTTATGCAGATGTTGAGTGCGCAAATAACAGTGGCGTACTAAACATTGAGGTTAAGGATGGCGACAAAGTTGTCTGCACAACAAAGGTTGTCTGCGGTGCACGCGCTACCCTGCCAATCAAGGATGCAAAGCTCTGGAGTCCAGAGACGCCGCACCTCTACGACCTTAACATAACCCTTGAGCAGGGCGGTAAGGTTATAGACAGCGCAAAGTCTTATGCTGCACTGCGTAAGTTCTCTACCGAGCGTGACAATATGGGCCATCTGCGTATGACACTCAACGACAAGCCAATCTTTATGTATGGCCCATTAGATCAGGGTTGGTGGCCAGATGGTCTCTATACTGCTCCTACTGACGAGGCTCTGCTGAGCGATGTAATTCTTACAAAGGAGCTCGGCTTTAACACTATCCGCAAGCATATCAAGGTTGAGCCTGCTCGTTGGTACTACCACTGCGACCGCGAGGGTATTATCGTATGGCAGGATATGCCTTGTCTTGCACTCTACAACGGAAATAGCAAGGGCGGTATGTGGGGTCGCAACAATATAGGTGGCGGTAGCGACTCGCCTGTAACTCGCGAGGAGAAGAATACCTACTACAAGGAGTGGAAAGAGATTATGGATGCACTGAGTTTCTTCCCTTCTATCGGCGTATGGGTACCATTTAACGAGGCCTGGGGTCAGTTTGATACTGAGACTGTAGCCGAGTGGACAGCCGCATACGACCCTACAAGACTTATCAATGCAGCCAGCGGTGGAAACCTGCGTCTGTGTGGCGATATTCTTGACATCCACAACTACCCTGCTCCATCTATGCCATTCCACAGCTCAGATTTTGTTGTAGTTCTTGGCGAGTATGGCGGTATCGGTTTTCCTATCAAGGAGCATCTGTGGTGGAACAAGCGCAACTGGGGTTATATCCAGTTTAACAACACAGATGAGGTTACAGCAGAGTATGTTAAGTACGCTACAATGTTAAAGGATTTCATCCCACAAGGTATGTCGGCTGCTATCTACACTCAGACTACCGATGTAGAGGGTGAGGTAAACGGCTTTGTGACTTACGACCGTAAGGTTGTCAAGATGGATAAGGCAAAGGTTAATAAGATTAACACAGAAATAATAAATCTTCTCAAATAATGAAACCAATTTTCATTGCGGGTCCTTGTGTTATTGAGAGCGCGGAAGTTCTTGATACTGTAGCCGAGCGTATTGTGGATATCAACAACCGTCTTGGTACGGAGATTATCTTCAAGGCCTCATTTGACAAGGCAAACCGCACATCAATATCATCTTATCGCGGCGTAGGCATAGAGCGAGGATTGCAGATGCTTGCCGATGTAAAGAGTAAGTGGGGGCTAAAGCTTATTACAGACATCCACGAGGCTTGGCAGGCAGATATTGCAGGTCAGGTGGTAGATGTACTACAGATTCCAGCCTTTTTATGTCGTCAGACAGACCTACTTGTGGCTGCTGCAAAGACGGGTAAAATCGTGAATATCAAGAAGGCGCAGTTCCTTTCTGGTGTAGATATGAAGTATCCATATCAGAAGGCGGTAGAGTCTGGCGCAAGCGAAGTTTGGCTTACAGAGCGCGGAAATAGCTTTGGATATAACAACCTTGTTGTAGACTTCCGCAACATTCCCGATATGCTTGCTATCGCACCACGCGTGATTATGGACTGCACACACTCTGTTCAGCGACCAGGTGCTGCAGGTGGTAAGACGGGTGGAAACAGAGAGTATGTACCCGCAATGGCACTGGCAGCAAAGGCTTTTGGTGCTACTGGCTACTTCTTTGAGGTACACCCCGACCCAGACAATGCGCTGAGCGATGGACCAAATATGCTCTGCCTTGACAATCTTGAGAATGTAATTAAAACGCTTTTATAACTATGGACAAAAAACAACTGATACTCGATGTAGCCAAAGACGCACTACAGACAGAGGCCGATGCGCTTCTGCGAATTAAGCGAGACCTTGGCGATGAGTTTGTGCGCGCAGTTGAGATTATTTTAGAGTGCAACGGCAAGGTTATTATGACCGGTATGGGTAAGTCGGGTCTTGTTGCAAAGAAGATTGCAGCAACCCTTGCAAGTACTGGCACACCAAGCTTCTATATGCACCCTGGAGAGGCATTTCACGGCGACTTGGGTATGATTTCAAAGGGCGATGTGGTGATTGCTCTCTCATACTCTGGAGAGACAGACGAGGTGCTGAAAATCGTACCATTTATCAACGACAACGGCAACACCCTTATCTCAATGACCGGAAACAGCAACTCTTCACTGGCAAAGAACTCGGACATACACCTTGATGTGAAGGTTGAGCGCGAGGCGTGCATACTGCACCTTGCTCCTACAACCTCAACAACCGCACAGCTTGCTATGGGCGATGCGCTTGCATGCGCGCTGATGAAGGTACGCAACTTTACATCTATGGACTATGCTCGTCTGCACCCAGGTGGAAGCCTTGGTCGCCGACTACTAATGACTGTAGGCAATGTTATGCACCGCACAGACCTACCAATAGTAGACGAGAGCTGCTCTGCCACAGAGATGATTCAGCGCATCTCGCAGGGAGGTCTTGGACTTATTGTCATCTGTCGCGAAGATGAGATTTTAGGCATTGTAACCGACGGAGATGTTCGCCGAGCTATGGAGAGTAAGCAGGCTGAGTTCTTCAACATCCGCCCAATGGATATCGCTACCCCATCGCCAAAGATGATTCGCCCTGAGGAGAAACTGATTGAGGCAGAGAAGATGATGACTCGTCACAAGATTAACTCACTACTTGTTGTAGATGGCGACAAACATTTAGTGGGTGTAATTCAGATTTACGATATTAAACTATAATTCAGAACATACTTATAACCTAAAAAATCTAACTATGGGCTTTCTAACACCTCCGGCAAAAAAGCCGCTACTACCGTCAGACAAAATTGACAAGGAGTACAAGAAGATGAGACTCAAGGTCTTTTTAGGCATCTACCTTGGCTATGCTGCCTACTATCTTGTACGCAAGAACCTCTCACTCGCCGCTCCAGGTATGATTGAGGAGGGGCTGATTGACAAGGCTGGTGCTGGTCTGGCAATGTCGGGTATTCCTATTGCTTACGCAGTAAGTAAGTTTATCATGGGAAGTATCTCTGACCGTTCCGATGCACGCAAATTTATGACCGTAGGTCTTATTCTCTCTTCGCTTGTGATGATTTTGGCAGGTATTCTACCTTATCCTGTAGGCGTTGCTGGTAACTACTCTGTTACCGTTGGACTGATGTTTGTCTTTATGCTCTTTGCAGGCTGGCTCTCTGGTATGGGATGGCCTCCATGCGGACGAGTGCTTGCACACTGGTTCTCAACAAATGAGCGAAGCTTTAAGATGTCCGTTTGGAACACTGCGCACAATGTAGGCAATGGCACATTGGGTCTACTCGTCCCTGCTGGTATTATAATCTTCACAACTTTGGGATTTGCCGATACTTGGCGTGCAGCATTTATAATTCCTGCTGCCGTGGCACTACTGTTGGCACTTTTCTGCTGGTGGGCTATACGCGACACTCCCGAGTCTTGTGGTCTGCCTGCTATTGAGGATTATCGAAATGACCACTCGGGTGCAAAGGCTGCAAAGGGCGAGGAGGATAAGATTCCATTCCGCCGTCTGTTTGTAGACTACATTCTGAAGAATAAGATGCTATGGCTTATCGCCTTTGCAAATGTCTTTGTATACCTTATCCGCTATGGTATTGCCGACTGGTCGCCTACTTACCTTACAGAGGTCTTCCAGTGGGACAAAGACTCTGCATCTATCGCCTACGCAGTTCGTGAGTATGCAGGTATTCCTGGAACAATCCTCGGCGGTTGGATATCTACAAAGTTCTTCAATGGTCGTTGTGCTCCAGTAAATGTGATATTTCTTATTGCTGTTACAATCGGTATTCTTGGATATTGGCAGGCAGATGTAGTTGCCGCAGTAACACATATTCCGATTACTTGGATTATATATACCTCACTGGCTATTATCGGTGGTGCAATTTATGCACCTGTGGCTATGATTGGTGTTCAGGGACTGGCTATTGTACCAAAGAATGCTGCTGGTACTGCCGCTGGTTTCTTGGGTCTATTTGGCTACCTGCTTGGCGATGCAGTGCTGTCAAAGATTGTACTGGGTAACATTGCACAGAGCTCACTGGGTTGGAACGCAACCTTCTGGGTATTTGTTGTCGGTGCACTCTTAGCAGCCGTAATCTGCGCTATCTCTTGGGGTAAGGAGAAGCGAATGATGGAGGAGCGCATTGCTGCAGCTAATAAGTAGTAGTATGTACAAAAACTTACAAGAATATATTGCAACACTTCAGAGTGCCGGTGAGTTGATTCGCATCGGCACTCCAGTTTCATCTCTTTATGAGATTGCAGAGCTCACCGACCGTCAGGCAAAGAGCGAAGGTGGTGGCAAGGCTCTGCTGTTTGAGAATACGGACACTGGGTTCCCCGTTCTAACAAATATGATGGGCTCTGAGAGGCGCATTTCTCTTGCTTTGGGTGTTGAGAAGAGCGAGGATATCTCTACCCGTATTGACTCACTACTGTCTCAAGTACTCTCGCCAAAAGAGGGGCTTATGGATAAGCTGAAGATGCTTCCGTTGCTGGGCGAGGTGGCAAAGTGGTTTCCGCGCAAGCTAAAGGGCAAGGGGGAGTGTCAGCAGGTCGTTCTTAAGGGCGAGAAGGCTTCACTTGATATACTACCTATTCTCAAGAGTTGGGGATGTGATGGTGGCAGATTTGTGACCCTACCGATGGTAAATACCCTTGACCCATGTACTGGTGTTAGAAATGTGGGTATGTACCGTATGCAGGTCTTTGACAGCCACACAACGGGTATGCACTGGCACCGCCATAAGACTGGTGCGCGCCACTATGACGGCTACAAGGCTTTAGGAAAGCGTATGCCAGTCTCTGTAGCAATAGGCGGAGACCCAGTCTATACCTATGCCGCTACAGCACCGATGCCAGACAATATGGACGAGTATCTGTTGGCTGGTTTCTTGCGCCGCAAGCCCGTAAAGCTCGTCAAGTGCATTACAAACGATATCTATATACCCTCTGACTGCGACTTTATAATTGAGGGATATGTTGACCCAACTGAGCCTCTGGCTGTAGAGGGAGATTTTGGCGACCATACTGGTTTCTATTCTCTTAAAGAGCTCTACCCTCGCTTCCATGTCACAGCTATCACACATCGCAAGGATGCTGTCTATCCTGCTACAGTAGTGGGTATTCCGCCGCAGGAGGATGCCTATATATCTATCGCCACAGAGCGAATTTTCCTTGCACCAATACGCCTTGTTATGCAGCCCGAGATTGTTGATATGACAATGCCAACGGCTGGCACATCGCACAACATCGCCATTATATCTCTCAAGAGCAGATATACTGGACAGTCAGCAAAAGTAGCACTTGGTATGTGGAGTGCAGGACAAATGATGTTTAACAAGTATCTGCTACTCACTCCAGAGTGTACTATTGTCCGCAACAGTGACCAAATAGCCGCTCTACTGCGCAACTGCAACCCTAAGGAGGCGATAATCCGCAGCGAGGGCATCTACGATGTGCTTGACCACGCTACTGCCACTTGTGGTTACGGCGGCAAGATGGCGTTAGACCTTACCAAGGTACAAGATATAGCCTCCACACCAACCGTTGGCGAAGTTACTCTACCAGAGGGAGTTACAATGAGTAAGGCGTTAGTAGATAAGTGGAGCACACTGCTACTTTTTGCGGATAATAGTGCCGAAATAGACCTACAAGCAATAGTCAGTCAGAAGGGTATTGCCTGCAACTACATTGTACTCTTTGACTGCCGCGCCGAGGGATTTGAGGCTGAGGATTTGCTATGGATAGCTGCAGCAAATACCGACCCAAGCAGAGATATAACCCTGAGCAACGACAAGATTGTTGTCGATGCCCGCGTAAAAATCCCTGGTAGTGAGGGTAACCCCGCTCGCTTCCCAAATGTTGTAACATCTACGCCAGAGGTTATTGAGGCTGTAGACAAGCGTTGGCAGGAGTATGGCATTGGAGAGTTTATCGCCTCGCCGTCGCTCAAATACCGCAAATTGACATTTAACGACAAAGCCGAGTGGTGATGATAGACAAGCAACAGGCAGCAGGCGCAGTGGCACTTATCGTGATGATTATGGCAATTACAGCCGTAGTCGTTATAGCCGATAAGATAAGTACCAATAGGGCTATAGAGCATATTGTGGCCGAGCAAGAGTCTAACAAGGAGCAGAGGGACTCGCTATTTACCTTTGACCCAAATACTGTAACCTATCAAGAGTTGCTTGCTCTTGGTTTTGAAAAACACACAGCCGTATCACTGCTCAAATATCGCGCAAGGGGCAAGGTCTTTGAGATTGCCGAAGAGTTTGCGCTCTGCTATGGAGTAACGGACTCAATGTTTAATGCTCTACAACCCTATATCATTATTGGCGAGCAGTTTAAGGCTAAGCCAATAAAGCGTGATGAGCCAAAAGTAGATACCCTAAAGCAACTCAGACGGCAGAGGTGGGAGCAGAAACGAGCTGAACGCGTTCCGCATCCCTATGAGAAGTTTAGGATAGACACCGTAGGCATTGACTATCTACAGAGGGTAGGCTTTACATATCGTCAGGCCGAGGCTCTGATAGATTATCGCGACCAAGGAGAAGAGGGTATTCGTAATATGGCTGAGCTTGCGGACTGTTGGGCTGTATCGCCCGAGATGGCAGACTCGCTTGCGCGCTATGTGATTTTCCCTGAGCCCAAGCCGTATGGCGGTAAGGTTGAGATAAATTCTGCCGACAGCACTACCCTTGTAGGGGTGCGTGGCATAGGTCCAAAAACGGCGGGTGCGATAGTTATGTACCGCAAATTGTTGGGAGGATTTGTCAGTATAGACCAACTTTCAGAGCTAAAATGCGTTACAAGTGAAAATTTTGCACGATTTTCTAAAGAAATTTGCTGCGATAGTTGTGTTTTTTCAAAAATTGATATTAACTTTGCACCCGCTTCGGAGTTGGAGTATCATCCATATATGACTCGGAAGGCGATAAACAAGATTATTCAACTACGCAAATCGAAAGGAGGCTGGAAGTCGTTTGAGGATATTGTAAGTGATGACATATTTACTGAGGAGCAGGCAGCAAAGCTTGCACCATATCTTCATTTCGGCGAAATTCCTTCGAATTTTCAATAGTGAGTAATCCAAAAGCCGGCAGGCCTCTTGAGTAGGAGTGAACGATGTTACTCCGAAAGAGGAGATGCAACAAAAACAAAAATTAGAACAACAAATTAAAAAAGGAAAGATATTATGATTATTATGCCAGTTAAGGAGGGCGAGAATATCGAGCGCGCCCTTAAGAAGTTTAAGCGTAAGTATGAGCGTACAGGTGTTCTGAAGGAGCTTCGCGCTCGTCAGTACTTCACAAAGCCTTCAATCGCAAAGCGCGAGAAGATGGCACACGCTATCTATGTTGAGAAGCTTCACCGCGAGGAGGCTGAGTAGCAAAGTCAAGGCTGTCCAATCGGGCAGCCTTTTTTTTATAAACCTTAAACATTAAATACTATGTCAAACCAAAACAACGCTACTGCAAGCACAATCTGGGGACTTGTTGTTCTTGCACTTATCGCTCTTGGCGTAATCCTCGGACTTATGTTCGGTATACCTATGTATAATGTATGGCAGCAGGAGATGAGCGGCCGCGCAGAGCTTGCAAAGGCAGAGCAGAACCGCCAGATTAAGATTGAGGAGGCAAAGGCAAACCTTGAGGCTGAGAAGCTCAACGCTCAGGCAGAGATTGAGCGCGCAAAGGGTGCTGCTGAGGCTATCCGCATTGAGAATGGCTCACTGACAACAACTTATATCCAGTACCTATGGGTGCGCCAGCAGAACAATATTCCAGACAAGGTTGTCTATATCCCTACCGAGGCAAATCTGCCAATTCTTGAGGCAAAGAAATAAAAAAAGACAAAAAAGTCTTGGAACTTTCGACCAAAAATATTATCTTTGCTTCGTATTAATAGAGATATGACAGCAAGAATACATATGGTTGCATATATATTCCCTCTCCGAAAAATCGGGGGGGGGATTTTTGCATTCTTAACTCACTAACCAACAGCATTTTATACAAATATTCAGGCGACAAGACATCTTATCGCCCGATTTGCTATGTACATATATAAACATTTTAACCAAATTTTATTAATTATGAAAAACATTTTTCGTTTTCTGATGGCTGTGGCTGTATTGTTCACAGCATCGTGTGCGAAGGAGGACATCTCGTCTTCTATCGTAGGTGGCGGAGAGGTTGAGATGACCTTTACCGTTGATCTTCCAGAGCTTGGTACCCGTGCCAACACTTATGGCAATGGTGCTAACGCTACTCTTCTTCGTTACTATGTTTTTGATGCAGCTAACGGTGCAGAGCTTGAGGCTCTTCGCGGTACAGCTACAAGAACATCTGGTAACTTTACCTTTACCCTGCCTTTGCTTAAGGGTATGAAGTACAACATTGCTCTGTGGGCTGATAAGAATGTTGGTACTGCTGAGGCTCCACAGGGTTTCTACGCCTTTGACGGCAAGGTTGTGACTGTAAATTATGTTAACGCTAACGACAACGACCGCGATGCGTTCTACCACTACGAGCCTAACTTTGACCCAACAAACCCTCGTACAACAACATTTACTCTCTATCGTCCATTTGCACAGCTCAACGCTGCTGTAAGTGCGGCTGATAAGGAGGCTGTTGACAAGAACGAGGTTACTCTTACAACAAGTACTGTTACTGTTGACACCTACACCGGTTTTGATATCTCTACTGGCGATGTCACTGGCAACAAGAGTACTGTTACATTTGAGGCTACTACAATGCCTTGCAATCTTAACCCTGCAGAGGAGCTTAAGAGTGGCTACACTTATGTATCTATGAACTATCTGCTTGTACCAAAGGCTGGTATGGTTAGCAATGTAACATTTACACTCAACGCAACAAAGAACGGCGGAGCATTTGCTTTCACCGGCACATCATACAACGATGTTCCTCTCAAGCAGAACTTCCGTACAAACATCCTCGGCGCTCTGCTTACTAAGCCAACAGACTTTACTGTTACTATTAACCCTGTATTTACTGAGCCAGCAGAGGAGATTGTATCAGTAAATGCTTCTACTGCAAGCGAGCTGAAGAACGCAATCGAGAACGCTGAGGAGGGTAAGACTACTGAGATTACTCTTGGTGGCAACATTGACCTCTCAGACCTTACTCGTGCAACTGACAACCTTGTAATCTCTGCAGAGAATGCTGATGTTGTTATCAACGGTAACGGCTACACACTTACATACAAGGGTAGTGATCGCGCTATTGATGTTACAAATCAGGCTGTTGGCACAAACCTCACTCTTAAGAATATAACTCTTAAGTTCAACGATAGCTACTGCCAGCGAGGTATTAATTACAACACCAATGGTACTCTTACCCTTGACGGCGTAACTCTTGAGAGTGACTATGTTACTTACGCAGTAAACCTCCCTGGCGGCTCTGATAATGCTAAGGTTGAAATCAAAGACTCTAACATCACAGGTGTCATTGCTCTGAATGTATGGGGTGAGAATGTTGTTGTTAATGCAGTGAACTCTGATTTCACATCTGTTGACAAAGCAACCCATGAGAACTACGCTGCTATTAAGCTCAACAACGATGGTACAGGTAATGCTGCTGAGAATAGTGTAATCAACATCGAGGGTGGTTCAATTATTGCTTATGACGAAAATGATCAACCTTCTGCAGCCGTTACAAATTCAACTGCTACAGGAGTAGTCAATATTAGCGATACAACATATGTAGTTGGTGATGTTCTCACTCCTATTGCAGCTGTATATTACGATGGTTATAATGAATTCTATGGTTGCTACACTATTGAGGATGCTATTGAACGAGCTATTGAGTCAAATGCGTCTGGTATCCGTCTTCTTAGCGATGTCAACACATCTGAGCCTATCGCTATTAGTAGTTCTGTTAATCTTGACGGTAACGGTAAGACACTTACATACAGTGGTACCAAGCGCGCTATTGGTGTTACAAATGGAGCAAGTCTTTCTCTTAAGGATATAACTCTTAAGTTCAACGATAGCTACTGCGAGCGAGGTATAAACTTCGGCAGCGACGGAACTCTTACCCTTGACGGCGTAACTCTTGAGAGTGACTATGTTACTTACGCAGTAAACCTCTCTGGCGCATCTAATAATGCTAAGGTTGAAATCAAAGACTCTAACATCAAAGGTCTCATTGCTCTGAATGTGTGGGGTGAGGATGTTGTTGTTAACGCAGAGGGCTCTAATTTCACATCTGTTGACAAAGCAACCCATGAGAACTACACTGCTATTAAGCTCAACAACAATGGCACTACAAGCGCAGAGCGTACTGTAGTTAATATCGTGGGTGGTTCAATTACTGCTCTTGACGAAAATGGTAATCCTTCGGTTGCTGTTGGAAATGCAACCCTAACAGCAGAAGTAAACATTAGCGAGTCTACTGTAGTTACTGGTATTCGCGAAGAGAATGAAGCTATTGTACGATATGCCGGTTATAGCGAGTTCTACACAGAGCCAACTATCCAGGCCGCTATTGCTAAGGCAACTAATGATCCAACCGCAACTGTCGTTCTTCTCCGCAACATTGAGCTTTCAGAGACTCTCAACATCGATGGCACAGTAGTTATCGACCTCAACGGCAAGACTGTAACTGCACCTGCTTCTAGCGCATTTAAGGCAAATGAGGGTGGTAAATTAACTATCAAAAATGGTAAAGTTGTTGCTTACGAGTCTGTTGTTAGAGCAGTCGGTGGCGAGGTTATAATTGAGTCTGGTGAGTACACTCAGACTGGTACTGCTGTTGATAGCCCTTCTACATATCGTTATGCTATAGACAGCCGCGAGGGTGGTAAGATTACTATCAACGGTGGTGAATTTAAGTCTGGCAACGGAATGTTTAATGTAGGTTCTGAGATTGTTGTTAATGGTGGTAAGTTTGAGAACATCGTTGAGAAATCAACGACTCGTCACTTTGCATATGTATCTGCTCTTATCACAATCAACGACGGTGAGTTCTACGGAAAAGCTAATAGCAGCGCTGGCGGTTGCTTCTTCTGCGGTGCAGCTGATGGTGGCGATATACAGGTCAAGGGTGGTAAGTTCACTAGCTTGTGGACAAGTGGCTCTGTGAATCGTATATTTGAGTCTTACTACGGTGGTACAATCAATGTTACAGGCGGTTTATTCAACACTAATGGTGGCATTGCAACCTTCGTAACAGAAAATACAGACGCTGCAACAAAGGACGCATATCCTTATGTAGCAAAGTAAACAACTATAAAAGACCCCAGCAGACGGTCTTAGTAGTCTGCTTTGTTTGTTAAAAAGTTAATGGGAGGGAGGTCGTCAATGGCGACCTCCTTTTGTTTTGAGATATTGCAATAAATTGCTAACTTTGCTGTATGAAAAGCGTTGTAGAGATATTTTCGGAGCTTTCGGTGCGGTTACAGGGTATTCCGCGTTCTGTGATTGACCGTGCGCAGGAGCAGAACAGTTGGTTTTGTCAGATACCCACTGCCATAGCTGCTATATGCGAGCAGATGTTAGACAGCAGTAAGCTCACTTCGTGGCTTAACGGCTACACTATACCCCCTCACGCACCAAAGAGAGTTGCAATAATTATGGCGGGGAACATCCCTGCTGTAGGTTTTGCAGACCTTCTCTACACCATTGCAAGTGGCAACATTGCTGTTGTAAAGTACTCCTCAAAGGACCGAGTGATAATGGAGTACATTGTAGGTCAGCTCACAGAGATAGAGCCAGAGCTTATAATAGAGCAGTACAGCGGGCAGGCGGTAGATGCAGTGATTGCCACAGGCAGTGACAGCGCGGCACTCCACTTTAGGGCTATGTTTGGCGACATCCCTACACTAATTCGCGGTTCACGCCACTCGGTAGCGGTACTTACTGGCAGAGAGAGCGAGGCTGATATTGCCAATCTATCAAAAGACATCTTTACCTACTCTGGATTAGGCTGTAGAAATGTGTCGTTAATCTTCGCACCAGAGGGTTTTAACTTCAGCCTCACAGTACCGCAGATGCCAGCGGGCTTCAGCAACAACTACCGTCACGCCCGCGCGCTGATGACCCTTCAAGGTAAAAATTTCACAGACTGGGGTGGTGCTTTGGCGATTGAGGGCGAGGCAAGTTTCCCGCGCTTTATAAGCTCAATAAACATCTGCCACTACAACAACATTCACGAGGTAGAAGATTGGCTCAAGAAAAACGACAGCCGACTACAGTGTGTTGTGTCGGCTGAAAAGATTCACTCTCGCAGCGTACCATTCGGCAGGGCTCAATATCCCCGTCTAAATGACTACGCAGATGAGGTTGATGTGATGAATTTCCTACTCTCAATCTAACTACCACTTGGTATATCTATCATACTTCTCGTGGTAGATATCGTTAATACTTATAAGGATGCCAGTCTCATAGACTCCGCCCAGCTCCTCGTTCAGAACTGTGTCAAAGGTCTTCATAGAGCTTGACAAGTTCATATAGGCATTAAACAGCGGCGGGATAATCTCCTTATACTCCCTTATGGCGTGGCGAAGGATGCTATAGTTCTCGGCATAAGTCTCGCCAGTAAAAATCTTATTAAACTTCTCAGTGTCAATATTCATCTTCAAGATATGTCGCCCCTCAAGAAGATGTTGATTATCAGGGAAGAACCTATGCAAGAAGTAGAAGAGCATATTTCGCGCCTCCTCATTATATGACGAGTAGAGGGTAACCTTTCCAAGCAGATATTTGGCCTCTGGATGCAGAGCTATAAGTGCGCCGATACCATCCCAGAGGTTGTCCAGAGCATAGATGCTTCGGGCATCGCCCGCAGCCTGATACTTAAGCTGCACAAAGGCACGACCAAGCTCAATAGTATAAGGAAGGTAGTTATCGCGGAAGAGTTCTGTAAACCTAAAATAGTGCTCTGTAGACATATGTGCGGGGTGCTTCTGGTGGCTGATAATATACCTATAACCACCGATAATCTCCTGATCCTTAGGACTCCACGCAATTAGCTGGCTGTATCCATCTAAAGCCGTATCATCCTCATCTACATCCATCGCCTCGCCCGTGCCGCCACCACCAGAGCGAAACGCCTCCTCACGCAGACGAGCAACCTCGCGCATAAGGTTTGGAGAGTGCTGCGCATCAAAAACATATATCTCATTACCTCCGTAGTGGGTATCACGGACCTTCTCAAGCTGAGATAATTCATTAAGAATCAACTCTTTATCAACGGGCGGAATTATCGGTTTCATCATTTAAGTATTTTTGCAGTTCGTAACTTCTTTTTCTAATCTCCAGAGCCTTCTGAGCAACAGTACCCTCAAAAGACTCAACATCTATAGGCTCGCCAAAGACAACACGGATATGCTTACCCTGCTGACGGAACATCTCGTCCACGAGCAATCCCTGCTCAATATTTACGCCTATACCAAAGAATTTTCTCAACTTGTAGAGAGTGTGAAAACGCCACGACAGCTGACCCTCTACATAGACAGGCACAACCTTACGCTTATATCTCACAGCATCCTTAACAAAGCGGAACTTCCACTCTGTATCAACTACCTTTCCATCAATAGGTCTTGAGCAAGCACCTGCCGGAAAAGTGAGAATCTGCTTGGTCGGAGAGCTTAATGCTGCATCATAAATCTGTGAAGCGTTGCTATTTTGGCGACCGAACTTATTAATTGGCACCCAATATGGAGACAGAGGAGCAATTGCCATCAACAGATTGTTTACTATCGCCCCCACATCATCCCACTCACGCTGCAACAGCTGTATCAGCAACATTCCATCCAGACCACCAAAGGGGTGGTTGGATGCAAAAATGTAGCGTTCGCTCTTATCTAACGGAGTAGTGAAAATTGCAGAGCAAGTCATCCTCCAGCTATTAAGAATATGGTCAAGGGTCTGCTTATGGTCCATACCATCAACCTCTTCTAACATCTGATTCAGTTCCTGCTGATGTATCAGTCGCTCGAGAGGTCGGGCAATAAAACCAGGCAGAGTCTTGCCAGAACGCGCCTTGATAATACCTCGTATATCTACCTTAATTGCCATATAAAATATACTTAATGAGCAAATATACGATATATATTACAGATAATAGTAAGTATTATTACCTATTTTCAACATTTTATAGACTAAACAGAACATTTATGCTTTGAGCAATAATAGAATGTTTATACCAGATATGACATATTAATCAAAATTTTACTATCTTTGTCGTGTGAACATTAAAACTAAAAGAGTATGAAGAGGATTTTAGCAATTATCTGTGCAGCACTCGCTGTAAATATGGCCATGGCTCAGCCACCAATGGGTGGCGGTAGAGGACAAGGTCCAAAGAAAACCCCTGTAGAGCGCATCGCTGGTCTTGTAGAGGAGCTTAAGCTCACTCCAGAGCAGGCTGAGAAGTTTGCCCCTGTATATCTTGCATATCAGGGCGAGATTCGCAAAATCCGCAAAGACCTCAAAACCCTTATGGATGGTTACAACGGCAAGGAGATTAACGAGAAGCTCGCCTTCCGTATGGTTATGGATCAGCTCAATGCCGATGCAGATATTATCGCCTGCAAGAAGGAGTATATGCGCGTATTTAAGAACTACCTAACATCAGAGCAGCTCTCAAAAATCTTTATGGTAGAAAAGAAGGCTATGCGCCCACAGCGACCTCAAGGTGGACAAGGTGGTCCAGGCCGTGGTCCAAGAGGCGAGGGAGGACCAAGAGAGTAGTATATAAAAAATGCGAGCTTTGTGGCTCGCATTTTTTATATATCGTGAGATAATGGTGGCGGAACAACCTCGCCAAAATCATAGTCTCCCCAGCGGTCTGCGATAGAAGAGATCGTATCTTGCAGCTCGTCCACATCTGTAAGTGTAACAAGTTTCATACGGGTCTCCTTAAAGTTCGGCAGACCCTTGAAGTAGTTAGACAGGTGACGGCGCATCTCAAACACTCCTACCCTATCGCCTTTAATTTCAACCGACTTAGCAAGGTGCTCTTTTGCAATAGCAATACGCTCAAGGACAGATGGTTGCGGAAGAATCTCACCAGTGTTAAGATAGTGTCTAATCTCGCGGAAAATCCACGGACGACCATATGTTGCACGGCCAATCATCACCGCATCCACGCCATAGCGGTCAAACATCTGCTTAGCCTTTACAGCCGAGTCAATATCTCCGTTTCCGATAATCGGGATATGGATAGTCGGGTCGTTCTTAATCTTGCCTATAAGAGTCCAGTCCGCCTCGCCCGTATACATCTGGCAGCGCGTACGGCCATGGATTGTCAGCGCCGAAATACCAACATCTTGCAGTCTATGAGCTATCTCCTCTATATTCTTACTCTCATCATCCCAGCCAAGGCGTGTCTTTACGGTCACTGGCTTACGGACTGCGTTTACAATCTGGCGAGTCATCTCAACCATCAGTGGCACATCGCGCATCATACCGCTACCCGCACCACGACCAGCGATTTTCTTCATCGGGCAGCCGAAGTTAATATCAATAACATCGGGGTTAGCAGCCTCGGCAATCTTTGCAGCCTCCACCATCGGCTCTATCTGATTTCCGTATATCTGAATGCCTACAGGGCGTTCAAAGTCCGAAATTTCAAGTTTTGCCAGCGACTTTCTTGCATCTCGGATAAGTCCATCAGAGGATATAAACTCCGTAGTAACCATATCTGCTCCAAAGAGTTTACACATATAGCGGAACGAAGGGTCGGTAACATCCTCCATCGGTGCAAGGAAAAGAGCTCTATCCTGTAGAGATATATCTGCAATCTTCATCACTTCTTTCTATATATCTGATACGAATTAACTATATTTTGCCACACGATATATGCCGTTGGCGCAACGCACGAAATAGGATTTAGAAACGACTGGGCCATCCAGACAGCCAGAACAGTATTCTTCTGACCCAAAGATTGTCCGCCTGCTACCGTATCGCCATATTTTGCACCTATCTTACGACCCAACATAAACTGCACAACACATATTATCGCAGCAACCGCTGCAAGAATAATCTCTGTTGTAAGGTCCGTTGCGCTATGGTCTATAACAAATGCCGTCGTTCTACCCACAACAACCACAAGCGAGACGAGCCAAATATAGAACGAAATTCGGCTATGATCCGCCACCCACAGAGCCACCTTTGGCAGTGCAAAGCGACACAACTGCCCAGCCACAAAGGGAGCAATAAGCAGTGGCGCAACCTTCGTAAGTATCTGCATAAGTGTACACTCGCCATTACCCACCCACGAAAGGATGAATGGTGCCACAAAGGCCGTTCCGATATTACACAGCAGGCTGTAGGTTGTCATATTCTCAATATTTGCGCCCAGCATTCCACCGATAACCACCGCCGCCATAGCGATAGGAGCAAGGGCGCAAATCATTGCTCCTTGAGCCACACTCTCGCCCAAAGGCTGACAAAGGGTATATAGCAACATCGCGCCGACAATCTGCGCTGCGAAGAGCCAAAAGTGCATCATCGTAATGCGCATCTTGGTAATATCTACCCTGCAATAGGTAAAAAAGAGCATTGCAAATATCAGCACTGGAGTGAGCATTCCGCCGCTCCAGCTATCTACAGCCACAATCTGACGACACAACAGCGCGCCTACAACCATACCAAATGGCATAGATATAGTACGCAATGTATGTGACGAAAGCCTCTGCATTACTCTATTCCGTTAAAGAAGTAAGGGGCGTAAACAAAACCCTTCTTGTCGTAAAGCTTACGCAGGATGTGCATACGGCGTGCAAAATCATCATAATCCTTATTGCCATACGACCAACCAGTCTCTGCAAGTGCCGCTAAGCGTGGCAGAAGCATATGCTGGATATGGTCAAAGGTAGCGATATACTCTGCCCAGAGGTTCACCTGAACTCCCTTAATATATTGTTGCTGTTGCTCATTAAGACCTGCATATGGGTCTAAAGAGTAGGTCTTACGCAGTGTTACTGGGAAGCGACCATTTCCAAGCGGCTCGCCATTCTCTACAGGGTTTGATGTCTGGTAGTAGTCAATATAGCAGTGGGTATTTGGCGTCATAATAACATAGTTACCCTGCTTTGCAGCAGCAATACCACCCTTGCTACCACGCCAAGACATCACTGTCGCGCTCTTTGAAACACCACCCTTAAGAATCTCATCCCAGCCAATAATAGAGCGACCGCGCTCATTGAGCCACTTCTCTACACGCTCCATAAAGTAGCTCTGCAACTGGTCCTCGCCCGTAAGACCCTCATCCTTAATACGCTTCTGGCAATGTGGGCACTTCTTCCACATATCACGCGGAGCCTCATCTCCACCAATATGTATATACTTGTATGGGAAGAGCTCCAGCACCTCTGTAAGCACATTCTCTATAAACTCAAATGTACTCTCCTTACCTGCGCAAAAGACATTCTTGCTAATGCCCCAACGAGTCCACACCTCATATGGACCGCCAGTACAGCCAAGATGCGGATATGTCGTAAGAGCCGCAATGGCGTGGCCAGGCATCTCAATCTCTGGAATTACATCAATATATCGCTCGGCAGCATAAGCTACAACCTCGCGCACCTCATCCTGAGTAAATACACCTCCATAACGAGTGCCGTCGTAGACCTTTGACTTGCGATTTCGTCCTATAAGAGTCTCATTACGATAAGCACCAACCTGCGAAAGCTCTGGATAACGCTTAATCTCAATTCGCCAACCCTGATCCTCTGTAAGATGCCAGTGGAACTTATTGATTTTGTGGAGTGCAAGGATGTCTATATAACGCTTTACTTCATCTACAGTAAAGATGTGACGGCAGACATCAAACATCGCTCCGCGGTACTCAAAGTGAGGTTTGTCTGAAATAGTTACAGCCGATAGGACAAATGAGTCCTTCATAACTGGCGATGCAGCAGCAATCTGCAGAAGACTCTGCAAGCCGAAGAATACACCACGCTCCGAGCCTCCAACAATCCAAATACCCGCTTTGGTAATCTTAAGCATATACTGCTCTAACTCAAGAGTGGAGTCTACCGAGAGGTTGATAGCACCCGCGCGAGGCGACAACTTCTTGACAGATAACTCTTTGCCAAGCACCCTCTCAAGGTCTTCAGCAAAAATTTCGCCCGCACGAACAAGGCCTACACTCTCTGCGCGTACAACTGTTTTTGCAGATAGAACAAACTCTCCTTCTCCAGACTCACAGCTTACTGGACGAGGCACGATAACATTTGTATAATCAACTGCATAAACAGCTGTCGTACAAACGATTGCAAAAATTACTAAAAGTATTCGTTTCATAGGTTAGTGTATTAAATAATCAACAATATCTTTCATCAAAAAGTCTCTACTCTCGCTATCCGTTATAGACTCAAATGGAAATCCCATAACAAATGTAGCACAGCCGCCCTCTCCGCGATAACCGACTGCCGCAGCAAGGTTGCTATCTGGATAGCGCATAAGCTCCTTTGCTCCACCAGTAGCAGCAAAGCCATCCACAGAGTTAACAGTATAGTAATCAGGGCGATACTCACGACAATAGTAGTACTTACGACCGCTCAATCGCACCGCTGCGCGACTGGTCGTTGTAACAAAGTTCTGCTTTGTCACCGTGCTGCTATTTCCCATATGAGAGATACGCAATACTTCGCGCGCAAACTTTTTATCATCCTCATCAGAGGTCGCTGAACTAAGAAGGTCTGTTCCGATATATGCACCAGAGACAAACAAAGCTCCATTTGACTTTAAGTAATCAGCGATAACGCCCTGTAAATCATCAGAAAAACACTCATATCTTTTACCAGCTACTCCTCGTCCAACGGTTGTTGTGCGCTGCTTACCAAGAACGATATCCACAAGATTAAAACCTGACAAATCCACCTCTCTACCCTCAACAGCCGCCACACTTGCGGAGTAGAATGAACACCCCGCAGCAAGCAAACTCTTACCGTGCAGATATGGGTAGTCAAAGCTATTACCGCCTACAATCTCGCCCGCGTGGTCGCTAAATGAGACACCAAAGGCGCGAGGCTCACTCTTCTCACGACGCTTTGAAATATCATGCACGCGTTGCTCGCCAATAAATGCCACATCACGCAAGTAAGCCACGCCGCTATCAAACTCATTATGGAAGCCATCCTCGCGGCACTCGGCAGCAGAGACCCTATCAAAACCATTGACAATCATAGCCGTTGCACTGGCGCTTGAAGATTGGCAAACCGCAAGAGTCTCACTCGGAAAACTCTCTCCTCCAGCATTAATCGCAGTTACACGATAGCTATAGATAACATCCGGTTCCTGACTAACAATCAGTGAATTAGATGCCACAACTCTACCGTTATCAAAACCACCATCACCCCTACGAGTATAGACCACATAAGCCGTAGGTGAAGCAGTAAATTCAAGGCTATCTACGGTAGCTCTCCAACTCAAGCAGACAGCACCATCTCCTGCAGGGGCCGTAGCAAAACTATTCACAGGCAACGGAGTTACACAATACTGCACGCCATACTGCGCTGACAAATGGCGCAAAATCGCCTTATAAATAGCACGAGAGACCACAAACTTAAAGTTTGGATCGTGACCCAAGCGCATATCCGCAAGATTTTGATGCGATAGTAGCTCCAGTAGCATAGTCGGCGTAGATGGCACGCGGGCTTCAAAATAGCTCTTATTCCACATACCTCTACGGCGCCATTCAGGCTCGTATGTACGACGGATATCGCCAGCTATCTGCGTCATTATCAAATCTGTAAGGTCTCGCGAGAGGTAGCGCTTTGCTCCGCCCTCAAACTGACCTTTCTTAAACTTCGTATAGAAAATACCAAGCGTTCCGATAGTTGCATCGTTATCAGTAATGCCCGCATCGGAGTGGAAAGCGAGCGACAAGTCAATAGGGACACCAAGCCCCGACTCCTTCTCTAACCTTTCAGAACCACCCATAAGGGCATTTACCCATTCACCACGACACTTATAGTCATCATTATAGTCGTTACAGTCGTCGTGCTTGCAGTATACATCTTTATCAAAACCTGCCCACTGAAGCCAATACCTTGCGCCCTCGCAATAGCGCGGCATACCGCTTGTTATTGGCGTATAATCACACCCCTCTGTACGGAGCGAATCGCAGACCGTACGAGCAACATTTCCATAACCACCACCAATCTTTACAGCATCTGCAGTGACAACACAATCCTCTGAGGAACAAACATTTGAGAGCGTTACCACAACCTTCTCTTTAGCTGAAGTAAAGCGATAAGTACCTATATAAATCCATGTACCACCGCCAATCTTCTGATTGACTCTCACGCGACTTATACCTCCTGCGTGGTAGACGGTATACAGAGCGCCATCAAGGCTATTTGGTAGTGACTTATAGCTTACATAGACAGCGTAGTCACCACTATCTTCAAAGGCCGCCGACCACTTTGCAAGACTCTGTTTACTGCTATCTTTTGTAGTCTGCACCATACGGCAAGTGCCATCCTTAAATGGATTCTCGCCAGAGAGATAGGTATCTTTCTTATGAGCAAAACCCACACCAGCAGAACTCCAACCATAGCATCCCGCGCTCTCTGCATATCCCACCCCGTCATTATCTACAACTATTTCAGCGGTCTGAAAGTCGCGCTCGCGAGGAAGCATTACCGTTGCACCCGCAGCCTCAAGCATAGGCACGACATATGGAAGCACATAGCTCTGAGTATACAAATCCTCCACCGTCTGCCAGAGCAGCGAGCGTTGCCAACGCCACTCATTAGCCTTAACATCAAAGTAGCGGCCGTGACTCTGCCACATAGCTATATGTCTATCATTAAGGCCTTTAGTAATCTTAAATGGACGCTCAGGGCGTACAAGCTGTCCACCCTGTGAGCTGTTTCTAAAGGGGATAATCTTCTTTGTAGAGGAGCGATAGCCATACGGGATATAGTCCGCCAATGAGCGACCCTCAGAGTAAAATTCAATCTGCTTACCGCGCAACTTTTTAGGCAAAAGAGGTCTAACAGAGTCACACATAGCCTTCAGGTTATCCTCTCGCACAGGATAGTATGATAGACCGGACGAGACAAAAATCCTAACCTTATTACCCTTGACAGTAACGGAGGTAACATTGGCAGGCACCCCCTTAATCTCACGCTGCACAATTCGCGTAAGGGTCTGAGTGATAGCCGTTTTCTGTTGGTCTGTAACAACACTCCTTGGCGCCGCAATAGTATCACTACAGAGGACAAAGAACAAAACTAATATAGCTATTTTTCGTAAAATCTGTTTCATAGTGACAAAGATACAAAATAAAGGTATCTTTTCACAAAAAAAGAGGAGGTTTTTAACCTCCTCGAACTATCTACTCAACTTTTTTCAGCACATCAAGCAGCAACTGCCAGAATTTATCAACCGTTGCAATCTCTAATCGCTCATCTGGCGAGTGAACACCCCTCAATGTCGGACCAAAAGAGACCATCTCAAGGTGTGGATATTTCTCAAGGAAGAGTCCGCACTCAAGACCTGCGTGGATAGCGCGAACCTTTGGCTCGGTACCAAAGAGTGACTTATAGCTCTCCACTGTGCAGCGTAGCAGTGACGACTCTGGATTAGGAGTCCAACCAGGATAGCCATCAGAGTGCTCTACATCAGCGCCTGCCAGCGCAAGCACCGCCTCAACGCCGTGCATAGCGCTCTTCTTTGCCAACTCAACGCTTGAACGCTGCGAAGTGGTAACAACAATCTTGCCGTCTACAAATTTCACTGAAGCAGTATTTGTAGAGGTCTCAACAAGACCCTTCATTGCCTGTGACATAGCCAGCACACCATTTGGAAGGCCGACAACAGCAGCAAGAAGTGAAGACTGTGTATCTTCATCAATAACAGGCTGCTCAGCCGCCTGACCTAAAGTGATTTTGAGGTTTGGCTCAGTAGCTGCATAAAGAGCTTTTACTGCCGAAACATATGTTGCCAATGAGGTCTCAAAAAGCAGCGCCGTATGCTCTGGAACAGCCACTACAGCATACGCCTCACGAGGGATAGCGTTGCGCAGATTTCCGCCATCAAACATACCCAGGCGAATACCAAATCGCTCGGCATCGTAGAGGAAGTGAGCCAAAATCTTATTTGCATTGCCCAATCCCTTGTCAATATCGTCGCCAGAGTGACCGCCCTTAAGGCCAGAAACACCTATACGGTAGTACTCATAGCCTGCAGGCAGAGTCTGTGTTGTATAATCAAAATAGCCCAGAGTATCTACGCCACCAGCGCAACCGATAAATATCTCTCCCTCATCCTCCGAGTCAAGGTTGATAAGGTATTTACCCGTAAGCATACCCTCGCCAAGGTTAAATGCACCAGTAAGGCCCGTCTCCTCATCTACAGTAAAGAGCGCCTCAATAGCACCATGCTCAACTGTCGGATCAATAAGCACAGCCAGTGCGGCCGCCATACCGATACCGCAGTCTGCACCAAGAGTAGTACCCTCAGCCTTTACCCAGCCGTCAACAATCTTTGTGCGGATAGGGTCAGTATCAAAGTTATGCTCGGTATCAGAATTTTTCTCGCACACCATATCCATATGCGACTGTAGGATAACTGTTGGCAGAGCCTCATAGCCCGCAGTAGCACCCTTGCGGATAACCACATTGCCAATATCATCTCTAACAGCCTCAAGGTTATGCTGTTTTGCAAAGTCTAGCAGATACTCAATAATCTTCTCCTCGCGCTTTGATGGACGAGGAACAGCTGTAATCTGGTCAAAAATCTCCCAGATAAGTTTTGGTTGTAAATCTCTAATAGTCATATTACTCCTTATAAATTAGTGCCACAGCAGTTGCCGAAACTCCCTTCTCCTCGCCCTCAAAGCCAAGATGTTCTGTCGTAGTCGCCTTGACAGACACAGAGTCAACATCTATGCCAATACAAGAGGCGATACGCTCTCGCATTGTGTCTATATATGGGCGCAGCTTAGGTCGCTGCATTGCAATAGTCATATCCACATTACCAACGCGATAGCCCTCCTTAGACAACAACTCCACCACCCTTTTGAGCAGTATTGTAGAGTCTATACCCTTAAACTCGGCAGAGCTATCTGGAAAGTGCTTGCCAATATCGCCAAGCGCAGCTGCGCCAAGCAGCGCATCACAAAGAGCGTGGAGCAGTACATCACCATCAGAGTGGGCAACACATCCCTTTGTATGTGAAATCTCCACCCCTCCCAACACCAAGCGCAATCCATCGCCTAATGCGTGCACATCGTAGCCGTGACCTATTCTAAAATTCATAGATACTATAATTTTTCACAAATATAGCTATTTTTTCTCTTTTTACAAAACATAGAACGCCCCACATAACAGCGCAAAAAAGCGGACACAACGGCCCGCCTTATCAAAAGTTTGACTAACATATTATGCTAATAATTCCACGGAACATTTGTGTAAATAGCACTATTATATCCACCACTCGCTGTGTTTGAAAGGATATCTGTTGCTATATATGTTCTGCCGAAGAGGTCTGTTGCCTCAACGCGAATCTTTGCATTAGTGTTCCTCAAAGTGTGCTTGTACATATGGAAGCAGTTTGAATGGTAACTACCACTTGTACCACTTCTTCCTACCACACCGATATGGTAGCCGATAGCCCACCAATCTTGACCAGAGTCTGTTGGCACTGATACAGGGCTGGTTGTTCCGATTGAATTACTTGTTCCCGGAGAATATTTCTTCTCGCCAATAGCTATCATATCGTAGCTTGTTTCATCCTCATAGATTTTAACCTTCCAATTCTTATCTGCATTAAAGACATTGGCAATAATCACATTATTACCGTGCTGAAGGTTGAAGTATGTTTTTGGACCACCACAGATAAGGTCGCCGCGATATAGACGAATCTGATAATCTCTATCATTCATACCAGGGTTCACACCCATATAGTACCAATTCTTGATAGTATTGCCATCAATATCGTAGACTCCATAGCCATTTGGACAGCCATCGCCATTGATATTAGACCACCACCAGTTTCCGCAAACTGCGGCGTGAACATGCTCATAAATTCCACCAGACCTTGTAGGCTCGTTACGCATATAGTGGGTATGTCCCGACATAATATGAGCCTCTTTGTACTGTTTAAGCAGTGATATCACATCCTGCACACCAGTCCTTGATGAATTTACAAGAGGAACATGAACGCAGAAAATAACAAGCTTATCTTTTGGAACAAATGACAAATCTTGTCTAAGCCACGCAATCTGCTCAGAAGTAAAGGTAGGTGAGGTATATTTACCTGCATCAGTATTACTACTCCACTGCATATTACGCATACAAACGATATGAGCATCACCACGATTCCAAGAGTAGTTAATAGGACCAAACACATCCTCAAATGCACGCTGAGCCTTGATATTATAGGTAGACGAGGTCTCGTCTGCGGCGATTGGCTTTGAAGAGTAGAAATATGTATAGTCGTGGTTACCCATAGTCTGGAAGATAGGCATACCTATTTTATCTTTTGCCATATAGCCACGCATCTCATCCATATAACTTGTTGAATTACGACTACCCTCAGAATATACAACATCGCCAAGAGTTACGCCATAACAAGGAGCCGACTTAGTCTGAGCGTGTGCCTTGATTGCAGGTACAGACTCGTTATCAAAACGATATGTATCGGCTTTAACTTGAGGAGAACGCTTTGAGCCGTGACACTGTGGGTCAGCAAGGCAGAAGAGTGAGAACTGGGTCTCCTTACCGCCAGGCAGCTTCTCAAGTGTGAAGTTGTAGACTGTTTTTGTCTTGCTATACTTTGTAAAGAATGCAGGCTGACCATACTGATTAACCTCAACATTACAGTCCGCTGGAACAGAGTAGTAGATATACCACGCATCCTGATGTGGGTGCTCAATGGTATAAGTACCATCGGCAGCAGTCTGAACAACGGTATAACCATCTGATACACTTACACCCGCAGCAGGAGTACCATCAGTGTATGTAATCTTACCCGTTGCAATAGGCTCCGATGGTGCATCCTCAAGGGCTGTAATAAATACGCGGATATCATCCAGGAACATACGGTTTGTTGTCGCTGCATCCAGTGCGCCACCAAGAGCAATAGATGCACCTGAAGGCACACCAGAAAGTGTTACAGAGTACTCCTTCCAGTCAGAAACATAATTTCCCTGCAGTGTAAGCTGCTGCTCATCAGCCACATCCGAATATGAAACCAAGTTATCGCTTGCCATAGTCACACCCGCAAGTGCCTTAACAGCCATATAACGCTCGGCATCGTAATCCTCAACAGTAAGCGCACTATTTGAGCCATAAGGGGCAGCATTGAAGACAACCTTCAGAGTTGCCAACTTACCCTTTGGAATAGCATTAAGCACTGGAGTACAAACAAATGAGCGATTGTTTGATGTACCAATCTTCAAGAAGCCAGAGCGAGCGCAGATAGAGCCAGCCTTGCTACCAATCCAACCCCAATCCTGAACGCCCATCTCATCAACAAGACCTGCAAGAGTGTTAAACAGACCAATCTCTGTTCCGCCGTCTACGGTATAGTAGCCACTGTTACTTGCAGTAATCTCACCCTTAACATCAGCGCCGTCAAAACTTGTCAGCTTATTACGGTCAGTACGAGAGATACCCGCTGCACGAGCACCACCCTCGCCCGCATAGACAAGTCCTGCGAAGTTCTCATATACAATCATATCGCCCGCCTTGGCATTTGCAGTAACGATATTATTCTTGTCTGCTACAGGAGCCTTTGTAGTCACCTGAACAGGCTTTGTATTTGAGTAGTTATCGGTGATATTAGTAACCTTTGCATAGTAAGATGTTGCAGGCTCAAGACCACTAAAGACAAAGCGTGGAGGGCAAGTTGTTGCATTGAACAAATCCTTATTATCTGCCAGATTCTTCTGCACAGGACTTACGCTGACAACAAGGTCTGTACAAGCCTCATCGCGATAGAGGGCAACCTTATACTGCTTTGTGATATCTGTAGCATAGTTTGCACTTGGATTTGGAATAATCTGGTCAATATAAGGGATATTAGCCTCAGTAATTGTCCAACCAATAGCGATAGTTGAGTCTGTCACACGCACCGCGCGAACATTAAGCTTTGGATCAACCTCTGGCGTAGGGTCTGGCTCTGGCTCTGGAGTAGCACTACCAAGGTTATAGTAGTACTCACCCTGCTTAATCTTCTCAAGGTCAGTTACCTGCACAAAGTCCTCTACAGAGAGTTTTACGGTATACACCTGGCCAGCCTCAAACTTCTGCTCTGGCTTGTAGCAGAATGTATATACACCCTCATCTGTAAGCACTGCATAAGTAACCTTACCCGTTGCGCTCTTGAAGTCCACTGCAGCGATTGTTGCCCAACCATCAGCCGACTTTCCTTTAGAAGGAGAGGTATAGTTCAAAGTAAGTGTCTTGCTATATGTATCTGTAACAACGCCAGACTCAAGATTTATAAGACCCTTACCCGCAATAGCCACATCTTCGCTTGTCATAGTCACAGCGTTAATAGTACGCTCCTGCGGCAGAGTGATATCAAACACCACCATTGCAGCCGCTGGACAAACAGTAAACTCCGTACCCTCAGCAGCAGAGCCTGCAAGAAGAATCTTATCACCCAAGTTAGCCCCACGAGCAGGAGCATAGCTCTGCTCAATAGGGATTGTCATTGAAAGTTTACCATCTGTCAGAGCAGCAGACGATGCGGGATATAGAACATAAAGTGGACCTTTTGCAACATTCAAAGTTCCCGCAAACTCGCCCGTCACACTACCCAATCCGCGCTTAATTGTAAAATTTGCACTCTTACTAAGGTTAGTCACAGCAATCTTATCGCCACTGCTCCAGAACATAGAAGCCTCGTCATCTGCACCAATAAGTGCACTTGCGCGAGTAGAGCAATCGATAGTCGCTGTAACTTGTGTAATGGCTGTTGGAGTCACTACAGGCTCCTGATCATCAATCTCGCCATTATCTCCCTTACACCCCACAGCAAAGAGTGCAAGGATAATAGGCACCAATAGATTTTTTCTCATATAAGTAGTTGTTAAGTTGTTTGTAGCGTTACTATTATCAAGCAAAGGTAGTGTTATTTTGTAAAAATTGCAAATTTTTACTACCTTTGCACATGTTATGCGACTATCAGAGCTCAAAACAGGACAGAGTGCCACAGTGGTTAAAGTACTGGGACACGGAGGATTCCGCCGCCGAATTATGGAGATGGGATTTATCCGAGGCTCGGCCGTAACTGTTGTGCTAAACGCACCTCTACGCGACCCTATTGAGTATCAGATTCTTGGATACAACATCTCTCTGCGCCGTAGCGAGGCAAGGATGATTGAGGTTATCACAGAGGCTGAGGCTATTGAGCGACTCAAAGCCCAAATCGGAAAAGTCGGTAGCCAAGACGACCAAAGTGTTGAGGGTATTATCACAAAGCGCAAGCGACATATAAACATCGCCCTTGTAGGCAATCCAAACAGTGGCAAGACCTCACTTTTCAACCGCATTGTTGGCGCGCATGAGCATGTTGGCAACTACAGCGGTGTGACTGTTGATGCAAAGACTGGTCGACACAACTACAAAGGTTACGAGTTTCATATCACAGACCTTCCTGGCACCTACGCCCTATCGGCATACTCTCCCGAGGAGCGATTTGTTCGCGCACACCTTGCACAGAGCACTCCCGATGTAATTCTAAATGTCGTCTGCTCGTCAAACCTTGAGCGAAATCTATACCTTACCACCGAGCTTATTGATATGAGCCAGAATATGGTCGTGGCGCTCAATATGTACGACGAGTTAGAGGAGTCTGGCGACAGCTTAGACTATGAACTACTTGGGCAGATGATGGGCACGCCGATGATTCCCGTTGTCTCACGCACAGGCAGAGGTGTAGAACAGCTTCTTGACACTATCATTGCCGTATATGAGGGCACTGAGCCTCGTTCTCGCCACATACATATCAATCAAGGCATTGTAGAGCAGAGTGTTAGCAAGTTGGGCGCAGTACTAAAAGCCAGTCGCGAGTCGCTACCAAAATGTTTTCCTCCGCGCTACTTTGCAATGAAACTTCTTGAGAACGACCGCGAGGTTGTATCAATGTTAGAGGGTCTGCCAGACTTCAGCCGCTGGATGGAGGTTGTCAAGAGTGAGCAAGACCACCTGAAGCACGACCTTGATAGCAGCGAGGATATAGAGACAACATTTGCAAATCAGAAATACGGATTTATCTCTGGCGCACTGCGCGAGACTTTCCATCGCCACAAGGATAATAGGCGCGACCTATCATACTACATTGACGAGATTGTCACTCACAAGATTTGGGGCTACCCTATCTTCTTCCTTATTATGTGGGCGATGTTCTACTGCACCTTCAGCCTTGGCAAATACCCTCAACATTGGTTAGAGATGGGGGTATCATTGATTGGCGATGGATTAAACGCTATTTTACCAAGCGGAGTAGTTAAAGACCTTATTGTAGATGGTGTTGTTGGCGGAGTGGGCAGCGTAATTGTCTTCCTGCCTAACATTATGATTTTATACCTCTTCATAGCCTTTATGGAGGACTCGGGATATCTCGCTCGCGCAGCGTTTATTATGGATAAGGTGATGCACAAGATTGGTCTGCACGGCAAATCTTTCATTCCTCTCGTTATGAGCTTTGGTTGTAATGTACCCGCTGTTATGGCTACACGAACCATTGAGAGCCGCAGCTCAAGGCTTATTACAGCTCTCATTATCCCATTTATCTCTTGTAGCGCGCGTCTACCTATTTATATACTATTCCTCGGCACATTCTTCGGTAGCAGCTCCGGAACTCTACTCTTTGGACTCTATCTGCTCGGCATACTTGTCGCCATTATTACCGCACGACTTATGAGACGAGTAAACAACAACTCGGACGAGACCCCATTTGTTATGGAGCTACCACCGTACCGCATACCCACAGCCAGAGCTACACTGTCACATATGTGGGAGAAGTGCGCCCAGTATCTACGCAAAATGGGAGGCCTTATCCTCGCTGCCTCTATTGTCGTATGGTTTTTGAGCTACTTCCCGCTACAGAAAGAGGGAGAGACAAAGCAACAGCACTACGAAAATTCATATATCGGACAGATTGGCAAGGCTTGCGAACCAATATTCAAACCTTTAGGACTAAACTGGAAGAGTAGCGTTGCTCTTGTCACCGGTATACCTGCAAAAGAGATTATGCTAAGCACTATCGGCGTGCTATATACCGACAACCAAAGCACAGAGACAGAGAGCGACGACAATCTACATACACGACTTGTTAGTAGTGGCGACTTCAGCCGTGCATCAGTCCTTGCGCTACTCGTCTTCACGCTGCTGTACTTCCCTTGTCTTGCAACAATAGCTGCAATCAGTTCAGAGTATGGCAAAAAGTGGGCTTTAGCTTCGGTTGTCTACTCTACTACTGTTGCTTGGATATTAGCATTCATTGTTTATCAAATAGTTCAAGTAATATGATTCAAGTAGCTGTTATTGTGGTTGTTACCGCGCTTGCAATCCTCTTTATATGTCGCTATATTTCCCGCGAGCTTACAGACCCTTGTCGTGGTTGCGCCAGCAAGGAGTGCAACAGTTGCGCGCGTGCAAAGAGGGTTGCCATTATCGGCACACAGGGCATTCCCGCTCGCTATGGAGGCTTTGAGTCGCTTGTGGAAAACCTTGTTGAGAGCAATGCGAATATTGATTATACAGTCTTCTGTAGCTCTAAGGATATGCCCAGCAGACCTACACACCACAAAGGTGCACGACTACTCTATATCCCATTGAAAGCCAATGGCATACAGAGTATTCCATACGATATCATTTCACTTGTCAGAGCTATAGATGGATATGATACAGTACTGATATTAGGTGTTTCTGGGGCTATATTTCTACCAATTTTCCGACTCTTCAGCCGTGCAAAGATTGTCACAAATATTGATGGTTTAGAGCACCGCAGACAGAAGTGGGGAGGGGCAGCTCGCTGGTTTTTACGCCTATCAGAAAAGGTTGCAGTACAATTCTCTGACACTATCATTTCTGACAACAAAGGCATAGCAGACTATGTGACTCAAACCTACAACAAAGAGTCAGAAATGATTGCTTATGGCGGAGACCATGTAATGCAAAGTATTACTTTAGATAACCAGCTGCAAATACTTAGAAAATACAATCTTGCCCCTTGTACCTATAGCTTTGCTTTATGTAGGATTGAGCCTGAAAACAACTGTCACATAATACTTGAAGCTGCAGCAAAGAGCGGGGTCAAACTACTCTTTGTTGGCAACTGGAATCGCAGCGAATATGGTCGCGAATTAAAGGCTCAATATGCAAATTTTGACAACATCATCCTCCACGACCCTGTATATGAGCTTGAAGAGCTATTTACACTGCGAAATAACGCCTCGCGATACATCCACGGACATAGTGCAGGGGGCACAAATCCATCATTGGTAGAGGCTATGTTCTTCGGACGAGAGATTATCGCCTACGATGTTGTATACAATCGCGAAACAACTTTAGGTAAAGCTGTATATTTCAGTGATTCAGAGTCGCTTGCCAACGCCCTAACTAAACCATCAGTTGAGAACAAAATCCTTGCCGACATAGCCAGAGAGCACTACACCTGGGAGAAAATCCGCAACAAATACGAACAATTGTTTTGATTAAGCGACCGTGCCGCCGAAACAAGGTGGGTAACTAAAAAGTAAAATAGTCACCCACATTTTGTTCGGAGGTTGAATAAAAAGATGTAGTTTTAGGCTTAAGTTCCTTTTCACCGCTCACGCTCGGCATAGTCTGAAAGCAGCCTCTGCTCTCACTTAATCGCGGCGCTGCGAAGCCCGAAAAAGCGGAGTTTACTTGGCGTAAATGAGCATTTTGAGGGCGAGCATAACGACAAAATACACTTTTTATTCAGCCTCAGCAGTGGAGAATTAGTTAATAAAATTGAGAGTCGAGTGATCGCCGCAGGTTTGAGCAGAGCAAGGTCAAAGATTTGTAGGCGACACAGTCGCAGGTTTGTGACAGAATATCTGTTGAGCTTGCTCAAAAGCAATACTGTCGCAAACCGACAGTTGCTTGCAACTCTACAAATCTCTATCCGCAGACAACTCTGCCACACCGCCACCGATTAAGCGGCCGAGCCACCGAAACAAAAAAAGACGGAAACAATTTCCGTCTTTTTGTAGTGGAGGTGGCGAGAGTCGAACTCGCGTCCAAACAAGGAACCCAAAAGCTTTCTACACGCTTAGTTGTCGTTTAATCCTCCTGTTAGAGTTCGGCAGACAACAGCCAAGACCCTAACCCCAGTCTCTAAATTTCGCACGATAACCGAAACACATATCGCACTATCCCTCCATTGATGATACCCCATATGAACAACTTGTCAGAGAGCAGGACAAGCGCTCGGGATACTCGTTGACGCAAACCTTGTGTGCATCAATTAAGCTAATTTTCCTGGAAAATTAAGCAGCGAGTGCATAGCTATTATTGCCATTTGTAGTTTGAGTGTTGCGATTTACGAGACCCCACACAATGCTCGGCGTGCTTACAATCAAACTCTACCTGCTGTCAAAACCGGTCACCCCCGATTGTAAGTGGTGCAAAGATAGTGCATTTTGAATAAATGTCAAAACTTTCTTTGTTTTTTCGCCATTTTTTACTACCTTTGGGTTTCAAATTCTATTTTTTATGAATCTAAACAAAGAGTGCGTTGTAGAGCTATCTGGAGCGGCTGTATACCACAGCACCGACCCATACAAAGAGCTAACGGCAAAGAACTACCGCAAGATTGGCGAGAGGGTGCTGGACAATGTCAATATGAAGGTATATTCGGGTCAGATTGTATACCTTATTGGTCGTGTTGGCAGTGGTAAAAGTTCGCTACTGAAGACCCTCTACGGAGAGTTGCCCCTCTTTGAGGGCAGTGGCAAAGTGGCTGGGATAGACTTAAAGAGGCTCAAGCGCAGCAAGCTTCCAGTATTAAGGCGAAATATGGGCATAGTCTTCCAAGAGCTACAAGTACTCTCTGAGGTCAATGTATACGAAAATCTCGCCTTTGTACTTCGCGCAACTGGTTGGAGCGACAATGGGGATATTGGAGCGCGTGTAGATGAGGTTCTTAGACAGGTTGGACTTGAGAATCAGCAGCACAAGTTTCCATTTGAGCTCTCTGGCGGAGAGTGTCAGCGACTGATGATTGCTCGCGCACTGTTAAATAGACCTAAAATCATACTTGCAGACGAGCCTACGGGCAACCTTGACCCCATTACTGCAGAGAGCATAATAAAGCTCTTTCACTCTATTGCTGCAACAGGCACTGCTGTAATTATGGCAACCCACAACACTACTCTTATTGAGAGTTATCCAGCACGCACTATGCTATTTAGCAAGGGTGAGGTCAAAGAGGTTGAATTTGATGACTAAATCTATGATTTAGATTTGGTTATTTAAGAAAAAATTCATACCTTTGTGTGTTTTTAGAAGAGAATTATAATCACTTATATGAGTACTGAACAAGAAAATGTAAAGAGAGTCGGCGAGGAGGAGTATTCCGCGTCGAATATTCAGGTGCTTGAGGGTCTTGAGGCTGTTCGTAAGCGTCCTGCAATGTACATCGGCGACATTGGCGAAAAGGGTCTTCACCACCTTGTCTACGAGGTTGTAGACAACTCAATTGACGAGGCTCTCGCAGGTCATTGTAATGACATCTATGTGACCATCAATGAGGACAACTCAATAACTGTCAAGGATAACGGACGAGGCATTCCGACCGACTTTCACGAGAAGGAGGGCAAGAGCGCGCTTGAGGTTGTGCTTACAGTGCTCCACGCTGGTGGTAAGTTTGACAAGGGTAGCTACAAGGTCTCTGGAGGTCTGCACGGTGTAGGTGTATCGTGCGTAAACGCTCTTTCAACCCTTCTGATTGCAGAGATTCACCGCGGTGGTAAGATTTACAAGCAGAGCTACTCTAAGGGCTTCCCTACTTCAAATGTAGAGATTATTGGCGAGTGTGAGGATCGTGGTACCATTATCACTTTCAAGCCAGATGATACAATCTTTACCCTAACGACCACATACCGCTACGAGACTCTTGAGAATCGTCTGCGTGAGCTTGCTTTCCTTAACAAGGGCATCCGTCTGACCCTTACAGATATGCGCAATGTTGACGAAGAGGGAAATCCAAAGTCTGAGACCTTCTACTCTGAGAATGGTCTGCAGGAGTTTGTGGAGTATCTTGACACAAATCGTGGCGAGCCAATTATTGAGTCAATCATCTATCTTGACACAGAGAGCAATGGAGTTCCTGTAGAGGTTGCTATGCAGTACAACAACTCATTTAGCGAGAATGTACACTCCTATGTTAATAACATCAACACTATTGAGGGTGGTACTCACCTTACTGGTTTCCGTCGTGCACTTACTCGTACTCTTAAGAAGTATGCCGATGAGAGTGGTATGCTCTCTAAGCTCAAGTTTGAGATTTCGGGCGACGACTTCCGCGAGGGTCTTACAGCTGTTGTCTCTGTAAAGGTTGCCGAGCCACAGTTTGAGGGTCAGACAAAGACCAAGCTTGGTAACGACGAGGTTGCTGCAGCGGTAGATAAGGCAATGTCGGCAGCACTTACGAACTACCTTGAGGAGAATCCAAAGAATGCTCGCGCGATTGTTGAGAAGGTTATCCTTGCCGCTACTGCTCGCCACGCCGCTCGTGCTGCACGCGAGTCTGTACAGCGCAAGTCTCCACTCTCTGGCGCAGGTCTTCCGGGTAAGCTTGCTGACTGCTCAAGCCGCGACCGCTCTATAGCTGAGATTTTCTTCGTGGAGGGAGACTCTGCGGGTGGTACTGCAAAGCAGGGGCGTGACCGTAACTTCCAGGCTATTATGCCTCTGCGTGGTAAGATTCTCAATGTTGAGAAGGCTCTGGAGCACCGTATGTGGGACAATCAGGAGATTAAGAATATGTTTATCGCTCTGGGTGTTAAGATTGGTACTCCAGAGGATAGCAAAGCCCTCAACCTTGAGGGTCTGCGTTACGACAAGATTATCATTATGACCGATGCCGATGTGGACGGTGCGCACATTGCAACTCTTATGCTTACATTCTTCTTCCGTAAGATGCGTGAGCTGATTGAGAATGGACACATCTACATCGCCACCCCACCACTCTACCTTGTTAAGAAGGGTAACCGCGAGCGTTACTGCTGGTCTGACGAGGAGCGTGATGCTCTTGTTGAGGAGATGGGCAAGGGTGTTAAGATTACCCGATACAAAGGTCTTGGTGAGATGAACTCTACACAGCTTTGGGAGACAACAATGAACCCAGAGACCCGTATCCTTCGCCAGGTATCTATCGAGAACGCTATTGAGGCAGATCGTATATTCTCAATGCTTATGGGTGACGAGGTTGGCCCTCGCCGTGAGTTTATTGAGGCAAATGCAACATACGCAAACATTGATGCATAATTTTTAAGCGGGGGGGGGTAAGTCTGATTTAGCTGAACACCACCCCGCTATTTTTATACCCGCTATTTTTATACCCTTAAACGAATTAATACTATGGAGGTAACTGTTATTGGTGTCGCTGGTGGCACAGGTTCGGGTAAGAGCACCCTTGTAAAGCGACTTGAGGAGGCTTTTCGCAGCGAGGATGTGGCTACGCTATGCCACGACTACTACTATAAGGCTCATCCGGAGCTGACATACGAGGAGCGCACAAAGCTCAATTATGACCACCCTCAGTCCTTTGACACCGATATGCTTGTAGAGCATATCCGTGCGCTGAAGAGCAATGTTCCTATTGAGCGACCTGTATACTCCTTTGTAGACCATAATCGCACCGAGGAGACAGTACCCGTAAAGCCTTCAAAGGTTATTATTATTGACGGTATACTTATCTTTGAGAATAAGGAGCTGCGCGAACTGATGGATATCAAGGTCTTTGTAGATACTGATGCCGACCTACGCCTCGCCCGCCGTATTCTGCGCGATGTACGCGAGAGAGGTAGAAGTATGGAGTCAGTTATTGACCAATACACCACAACGGTAAAACCTATGCACGAGGAGTTTGTAGAGCCATCAAAGCGTTATGCCGATGTGATTATCCCTGAGGGTGGATTTAACTCTGTGGCCGTGCAGATGCTTATTCAGAATATCCGTTCTATAGTAGAGAAATAGTACAACCCTCATAGAGATAATAAAGGACTGCAGAAGCAGTCCTTTATTATCTCTACACCTCGGCTATTTTCTTAATCTCACTCAACAAGTTAAGAGCCTCAAGAGGAGTTAATGAGTTGATATCCAAATCCTTAATCTGGTCACGGATTTGAATCAGAACAGGGTCGTCAATCTTAAACATAGAGAGCTGTATAGCATCTGCAGCTGGCTGAGTAACCTCTGCAACAGATGGCGAAGGTTTACGGCCTCGTTTGCGGGCAGAAGGAGATACAGATGGCACAATCTCATTATTTCCGTAGACCTGTTCAAGGTTTTTGAGGATTGTCGTTGCGCGGTCAACAATAGATACCGGCATACCAGCCATTCGCGCCACATGAATACCAAATGAGTGCTCTGTACCACCCTTTTCAAGTTTACGAAGGAAGACAATAGTATTATCAACCTCCTTTACAGAGACATGGTAGTTCTTCACGCGCTGACACATCTGTTCAAGCTCATTAAGCTCGTGATAGTGAGTGGCAAAGAGAGTACGAGGATGTATCTCCTTATAGTTGTGCAGATACTCAACCATAGACCATGCAATAGAGATACCGTCATAGGTACTTGTTCCACGACCAATCTCATCAAGCAATACAAGGCTTCGCTTTGAGATATTATTAAGAATGCTCGCGCTCTCTAACATCTCAACCATAAATGTAGACTCGCCCTGCGAGATATTGTCACTTGCACCCACGCGCGTAAAAATCTTATCTACAATACCGATATGAGCCTTATCTGCAGGCACAAACGAGCCCATCTGAGCCATAAGCACAATGAGTGCCGTCTGTCGCAAGAGTGCCGACTTACCCGACATATTTGGACCAGTGATAATAATTATCTGCTCGCCATTTGAGTCGAGCGCAAGGTCGTTTGGAATATACTGCTCGCCCACATCCATCAGCGTCTCAATAACTGGGTGACGGGCCGCCTTGAGCTCTATTTTCAGCCCATCGTCAAGCGTTGGTCGGCAGTAGTTTCTTTCAACGGCAAGAGTAGCAAAGCTATGCAGACAGTCTACAGTAGCCACAGCCTTAGCATCCGCCTGCAACTGTTTGAGGTGCAGCGAGATATATGCAAGAAGGTCATTGTAAATCTGCTGCTCAAGAATGAGCATACGCTCCTCAGCACCCAGAATCTTGCTCTCATACTCCTTCAGCTCCTCTGTGATATATCTCTCTGCAGCAGTAAGTGTCTGCTTGCGAATCCAACTCTCTGGCACTCTATCTTTATAGGTATTTCTAACCTCAATGTAGTAACCAAAGACATTGTTATAGCTAATCTTAAGCGACGGAATGCCCGTAGCCTCACTCTCGCGCTGCTGTATTGCTTGCAGCACATCCTTGCCATGCAGAGCCACGCGACGCAAGTCATCAAGCTCGGCATTTACACCATCGGCAATAATGCCACCCTTCTGAATCTGATTGTTAGCGGGGTCAGGGTAAATGTCGTGTGCAAGACGATCACGGACTGCTGTCAGCGGGTCAATCTTAGCCGCGATATTATGCAGCACCGCAAGGTCTGTAGACTCCAGAGCAGCCTTAAGTAGCTCGACAGCAGAAAGAGAACTCTTCAGCTGTACCAACTCTCGCGGGGTAACCCTCATAGATGCTACGCGAGAGACTATACGCTCAAGGTCGCCAATAGATGATATCTGCTCCTTGACATAAGCAGCCAACTCCCTATCCGAAACAAAGGCACTGACAACATCCTGTCTGCGCGTAATTCGCTCAATATCAAGTATCGGCATAGCAATCCAACGACGCAGCAGACGACCTCCCATAGGGGTTGATGTACGGTCGATAACCTTCGCAAAGGATGTATCACTGCCACCATTTGAGTGGAACAGCTCAAGATTGCGGATAGTAAACTTATCTACCCACACATAGTCGTTCTGGTCAAGGCGCGCAATAGAGCTGATATGCGCAATCTGCTTATGCTCAGTAAACTCAAGGTAGTAGAGAATAGCACCTGCAGCGGTAATACCCTCAGTAAGTTCCTCCACGCCAAAGCCACGCAGAGACTGAACACCAAACTGAGTGCATAGTTTCTCAACATTTACCTGATGCGAAAATACCCACTGCTCAAGGCGATAAGTGTAGTGTTTTGTGCCGAAAACAGACCTAAAACGCTCCTCACAACCGCGTTGATAGACAATCTCTTTAGGAGCAAAACTTGAAATGAGCTTCTCCACATATCTATCATCACCCTGAGCAACAAAGAACTCGCCCGTAGTGATATCCAGAAAAGCCACACCAGTGCTTGTCTTACCAAAACTTATAGCTGCAAGATATATATTCTCTTTATTCTCAACAAGATTTTCGCTTAGAGTCACAGCAGGTGTAACAAGCTCTATAACACCTCGCTTGACAAGTCCCTTTACGGTCTTTGGGTCCTCTAACTGCTCACAGATAGCCACTCGCTTACCCGCACGCACAAGTTTTGGCAAGTAGGTTTCCACAGCGTGATGCGGGAAACCCGCCAACTCCACAGAGGAGGCTGCGCCATTTGCTCGTTTTGTAAGTGTTATACCGAGAATAGACGATGCTTGGATTGCATCATCTCCAAAGGTCTCGTAAAAGTCTCCTACACGAAAAAGAAGTATCGCATCAGGATGGACAGCCTTGATTTGATAATACTGCTTCATCAAGGGTGTCTCTACATATTTTTTCTCTACTGCCATAATTGGCAAAGATAGCTATTTTTGGCGATTATTCAAAGAAACTCTCGTCAAAATTGACGAAAAATACCCTCTCTGTCGCTCGCGTAATGGCAGTATAGAGCCAACGGAGCATATCCTTTGACATCATCTCATCGCCAAAGAGAAATCTATCAATAAACACGGCGCTCCACTGTCCACCTTGCGCCTTGTGACAAGTGACTGCATAGGAGAACTTTACTTGCAGAGCATTGTAGTACTCATTCTCGCGTATCTCCTTGAAACGCTTAATTTTACTCTTTATATCCGTATAGTCCTTCTCCACCTCATAGAAGAGTTGTTGCGACTGCTCATATGTAAGCGATGGGGACTCCGAACTAAGTGTGTCAAGCAGAATTTTACACTCTATCTCAGTATTGTCATAGTCCGCAAACTCCAACACCGCCGAGGCGTATCTAAAACCGTACAGAGACTCAAAACGGCGTATGCGCTTGAGTTTGGCAATATCTCCATTGGCAATAAAACTCATCGGACAGTTCTCTATGCGCTCGGTATAGTGGTAGTTATTCTTAACAACCATAAGCATATCGCCACTTTCAATCTCCTCCTCAGCAAAGAGAGTATTGCGTCTAATACCTTCATTATATCTATTTGCACGCTTATTTGAGCGGGTAATAATTATCGTCTCATCACGCCCATAGCGGTCGTAACACTCCTGCAGTCGCTCTAAAAATTCGCCACCATTAAGAGCCTCCACATCATCATACGAAGTATCAAGTTTCGGAATCTCATATATACCATTCTCAAGCATACACCTAACAAGCGTAGCATTAAAAAGTATACCCGAGTTCTGCTCTTGACGCACCACCTCGTCCATAGTCTCGTACACAACATCGGCATATGGAAGAAGCTCTGCAGGCGAGAGCGCAGGGCTAAAGTCATCCCCCACTGGAGGAAGCTGTGCCGAGTCACCAACAAGCATCAGCCTACAATGTTTTCCACTTCTGACATACTGAATTAAATCCTCAAGCAGTGAACCACTTCCAAACAGAGTCTTATCCGAACTACTCCCCGTAGAGAGCATAGAAGCCTCATCTACAATAAAGAGCGCATCTACCTCACGATTAAGATTTAGCGAGAATTTAGACTCATATTGTGCGTTTGTCTGCTCACGATATATCTTTTTATGTATTGTCAGGGCCTTTTCTTGTGTATATTGCGACAACACCTTTGCCGCACGACCCGTAGGAGCAAGTAGTATAGTCTTAATACCCAACGACTTAAGAGCCGAGACAACAGCAGCAATTAGCGTTGTTTTACCCGTTCCAGCATAGCCATTAAGCACAAAAAATCTTGAAGAATCATCATCAGAAAGATACTCAGAGAGAGAATTGATGATTTTTTTTTGATTTTCCGTTGGTTGGAACAATAATTTTTCGTAAATTTGGGTCGCAATTGTGGTGCTTTGCATTTTCAGTTGTTTTAATTGGCTACAAACATAGCATTTTTTTCGTAGCTCTGCAACTAAATAAAAAAAATATAAATTAAAATTAATTCAAAATGGGAAAGAAACTACTTCAATTATTGCTCGCTCTAGTAGCAGTAGGTTTGGGATTCTATGTCTATGTACTTATCTCAACCCCTATCAAGTTTGACGAGGAGCAGAAAGTTCGCGAGAAGGCGGTTATCACTCGCATCAAGGACATCCGTACCGCAGAGCGTCAGTTCAAGAGTAAGTATCAGCACTTTACAGCTGACTTTGACTCACTTATCAACTTCGTGCTCAATGAGACTATGGAGGGTGAGCGTCGTCTGATTGACGAGGATGACTCTGTTGCTATGGCTCAGGCTCGCAAGAAGTATGGCCGCAAGTTTAAGAATGTAGAGAAGTTCACCTACTCTGTTAAGGACTCTCTGTTCAAGCACCTTACTGAGGAGGATGTTCGCAACCTTCGTTACATCCCTTACTCTGACAATAAGGAGTTCTACCTCGAGGCAGCTATCCTTACTACAGAGTCTAAGATTGTGATTCCTACAGTTGAGTGCCGCGCTCCTTATATCAACTTCCTCGACACTGTTGTTTACCGCCAGGAGGTTATCAACCTTGTAGACAACTGTCTGAATGTTCTCAATAAGTATCCGGGCATCAAGTTCGGCTCAATGGAGAGAGGTAACAATGAGGCAGGTAACTGGGAGGAGCTCTAATAACTCCGAAAAAAAAGCGTCCATCCGTCTTGCTTCGGGTGGACGCTTTTTTTCTGCAACTACACTTGGGTCTATCCCCCAAAGTGGAGATGTGGTTGTCTGCATAGATACCCCACGCGTAACTCTCGTGCCTCAGGCTCTTACCGCAGAAATTTCTGCCGCCAATGCGCTCGCTATAACAGGCCAGGCTGCGCTTGATGATGAGGTGGCAATCTACAGCCAGCCGTTCGGAAACATCTGTGCTGCTATTGCTATATCACGCAGCTGCTATCAGACTCTTGTGGACACACTCGGCTCAAGACTCAATATCACTACCCCACTGCTATCTATCGCTCATCGTGGCGAGCGGTGCATAGCCGTAGAGATTGTAGAGAGCATCAGCTACATCCGCCTATACAATCCTACACTACTGGTTGCAGAGGCCATAGAGGTGGCAAGCAGCGACGAGTTGGTCTTCTATATTACAAATATTTTAAGCACAACATCTACCCCTACTGATATACCTATATATATTATAGGGGCTAAAGAGTATATAAAAGCACTCAAAAAGTACTATAAAGTGATATGCGAATAATAAGTGGCAAATTCCGCGGACGAGCAATCAACCCGCCCAAGAATCTTCGTGCAAGGCCCACAACAGATTTTGCAAAGGAGAACCTATTTAACATTCTCCAAAACCTTGTTGACTTTGAGCAGTGCGATGTGCTGGACCTCTTTGCAGGTACTGGCTCAATAAGCTATGAGTTTGCCTCTCGCGGAGCTAATAGCGTCACATCTGTAGAGATAAATGCCGTACACCACAACTTCATCCGCACAACAGCCAAAAGCCTCGGAGCAGATAATATCTACCCCGTAAAGGCAAATGTTTTCCTCTATCTAAAGAGCTGCCCAAAGAGTTTTGATATCGTTTTTTCGGACGCTCCATACGATTTAGAGAACCTTGTAGAGGTTGTAGAGCTTGTTTTAAGCGAAAACATACTTCGTGAAGATGGAATTTTCATTTTTGAGCACTCAGATAAGTACAATTTTGAAAATCATCCATTATTTTGGCAATCAAGAAGTTACGGCAGCGTACAATTTACCTTCTTCAAAAAGTAGTATTTTTTTTGAAAAAAAGTTGCAAAAAAGTTTGCAGAATAAAATTTTTGCCCTATCTTTGCACTCGCAATCAGAAAGGAAAACACCTCTGAAAGCAAAGGTTCTTGGTGCGTTAGTTCAGCTGGTTAGAATACGTGCCTGTCACGCACGGGGTCAGGGGTTCGAGTCCCCTACGCACCGCACCAAAGAAGACAATCTTTCGATTGTCTTCTTTTTTTTGTCTATATCCCAACTGCGAGGGTAGCCGATTACATCGGTCGTGTATCTCCGCTCCGCATTCTGCGACTGCGGCACTCCCTCAGTGATGACGCGCTGTAGCAAAAGCTACAGCGCGACATTCAAGTCCCCTACGCACCGCACCAAAGTGGGTGACTAAAAAGTAAAATAGTCACCCACATTTTGTTCGGAGGTTGAATAAAAAGATGTAGTTTTAGGCTTGCGAAGCCCGAAAAAGCGGAGTTTACTTGGCGTAAATGAGCATTTTGAGGGCAAGCGTAACGACAAAATACACTTTTTATTCAGCCTCTTTTTTTGTCTATATCCCAACTGCGAGGGTAGCCGATTACATCGGACTAAGCCTCAAACTCCACAACATCATCTACTGTTTCTGCTGGGTCTCCGTTTCTATCTACACCAACATAACAATAGGTGTCTTCCAACATATGTTCTCCACCATCTTCATCTTCCCATTCATAATCACTTGGGCAGCTACAAACAATCTGCATAGCCTCCTCCTCTGAAGAAGCCTCAACAACGGTTCCCATTCGATAACTGTAGGTGCGAATAACTCTGTAAATCATAATCTTAATCTTTTCTAAAATACTCTTTATTTGTTTCAATTAGTCCGTAAGAATCTTCTTCTCCTAAACCGTCTTCTAAAATACGTTCTAATAAAGATTTAACGTGCTTATAGTCGGCGTAATGGTCCATATCTAACAACGCTTCAAACTCCTCAAAGTTAGCCTCTTCATCAGACGGGCCTTCAGAACAATCCACATACGATTCTAAACAATACAATATTGTTTCTCCAACTATTTTTATTGCCCTTAAATCGACACAGATACTCTGGTGTTTAATTGGCATATCAGCAGTCCAATATCTAAAATCAAGACTAAAATCGTCATCGAAAGATATATCTGAATCTATTTCTTCATCACACCAATCGCATTCACTACTGCTGTAAAATTCAGAAAAATGGAACTCCTCTAAACCAAGTTCTTCCAGTCGAGCCTTAATTTTCTCATTAAGTTCGACAACTTCGTTCTTAATTAACTCATTTTCACTCATAATCTTAATCTTTTCTAAAATACTCTTTATTTGCTTTAATTAGTTTGAAATAACCTTCTTCAGTTAAACCACGTAAAATACGTTCTAATAAAGATTTAATGTACTTATAGTCGTTGCAATAGTCCATATCTAACAACTCTTCAAACTCCAGAAAGTTAGCCTCTGTTGTAAACAGACCATTATCATCCTGACAATGCAATTCGAAACAATACAATATTGTTTCTCTAACTATTTTTATTGCTCTCAAATCGACACAGATATTCTCGTTTTTAATTGGTACATCAGTACTCCAATATCTAAAATCAAGACCCAATTCGTAATAGTCATAAACATCGTTATCGAAAGATATACCTGAATCTATTTCTTCATCACGCCAATCACATTCACTACTGCCGTAAAATTCAGAAAAATGGAACTCCTCTAAACCAAGTTCTTCCAGTCGAGCCTTAATTTTCTCATTAAGTTCGACAACTTCGTTCATTTTCTTATTAAGTTCGACAGCTTTGTTCATAATTAACTCTTTTTCACTCATAATCTTATAGTTTTTAAGACCTAACTTTCTACAGATATAATAAATAATCAATCCGTGATACTTCTTGTTAATTATGGGACACTCAAATCTCTAAGACAAGTATTTATATCGTGTGCCCCAGAATAAATCTTTTTATTTAACACTGCAATTCGCCACTTAACATCTCTTTTATCTGCTTTTCAAAACTCGCTCGGTTAGTATCATTTACATCAAAATAACTATCATCACAATACTCATAGGTGTACCAATGTATAGACTCCATATTACGCTCTGTCTCTATCTCTTTTATTTTTGCGTCAATATACTCTTGAGTAGCGTCAATCGGTATGTCAACTACCACTTCGTCTAATTCATCAAACATAACATATAGGCGGGTTTTGAAGAACTCTCCTGTTGCATCATTTGTAAGACCGCCCATACCATGTTGTTCATCTGAAAATCTGTATATAAAATCTATACCCTTCAATTTAAGATAATGACATACTGCATCACTTCTTCTAAAGTGTGTATTTAGTCGTATGTAATTATCGGTATCTTCTACTTTTACAACTTCGCTGATTAGATAACAATTAAAATCCTTACCCGAATACAAAAAACTAAAATAATTGCTATCTCTCTCTTCATCGTAATTTTTGTCCAGAATCTCCAGCAGCTCATTAATAGAATCTTTCTGCTTAACGATAATCGAACAGTATCCACAATTAGCCATAATTCTAAATTTTAATTATCATTAATCCTCATCAAAGCCAAGCGAGCGAGGCAGATAGAACATACATAGTTCAATTATACCAAAGCAGGCTATAAGCCCTACAAATATACCCACAACTGTCATCCATACATCCTCAACAGGTGTTGGCGAGAGGGCTAACATAAAGTAGACTGCAACTGTGAGCAGCACCGAGAGCACCAAGTAGATAGTCAACCTTCTTCTAACTTTGGCTTTTGACTCTGCGCTACTCTTTAGCGGCGAGGCTAAAGTCTTTATAATTTTAGGCAGTCCGAAAACTGCGGCGATGGTAAAAATACCAAGCCCAACTTTATACTCCGTAGTTCCATCTATTGCCGCAACTACAGCCACTGCATAAATAGCGACAAAGAGAGCAATAAATAGCACAGTTCTAAAAATTCTCCAAAATTTAGTCATAATAGCTCGTAAGTCTAAAATAATTTACCACAAATCATTTTTAACAATAATATAACAAAGAACCCCACCTCCCACAGCAGCACAAAGAAGTGCAAAAACGAGTGGTGGTATAGCATCCCCAACCACAATCGCTGCGACGATAATCACAAACAGCACGATTATCGCTATGCGGTTCTCCTCCTTCATAAACTGCTTGGCTTTGGCGCGATATGGTTTTAATGCGCTCTGCTCAAGCTCATCTACCACCCTTTTTGCCCTACTCTTATGCAGGCGAATGTTGTCTAATAAATCTCTAAAACTCATTATCTTTTGTTCTTCTCGGGTGCAAGTTCAACAATTTTGTCGTGCAACTGCTCGGGCAGTGCCATAGGCTTATATATCTTTATGTCCTATTTTATTGTGAATTTCACTATTACATAGTATGCGACTATAAATATAGAAACTTTTGCGAAAAATTTCAAAAAAAAGCACTTAAATCTTGCACTTTACAACCAAAAACCACGAGTAAACATTGTATACACAGCACTAAAATGCACATATTTTGTCCGATTTACGATATTTTACCTATCTTTGCGCTACTAAACTACTCACCTAATAATATATGATTGCAAAAATACTACTAATTCTATTCTATCTCCTTGCGCCGGCTGGTGTACTATGGGCAACGCATAAGTTTGACCTACTTCGTCGCCTTGGGCCTGTACTTACACTATACATTCTCGGTGTTGTAGTCGCTAATATCGGCATCTTTCCATCTGACCCTGAGGCACATAGCTCTCTTCTCGGTTTTCAAGAGAGCATTTCAGAGATACTCGTACCGCTTGCACTACCGATGATGCTCTTTGGCTGCAACTTCAGAAGATTTTCTGTGGGTAAGAGCCTTGGCGCGTTAATTATTGGCGTTCTATCCGTAGCCGCCATTGTCGTGGTGAGCTATCTATTGTTCGCCGACGAACTCGGCAGTGAAGCTCCAAAGATGGCAGCTTCATTGGCGGGGCAATATACCGGCGGTGCAGCAAACCTCGCAGCGGTAAAGCAGATGGTTGGACTAAGTACCGAAAATTTTGTAATGCTATCTACTTGTAACCTTATAGTATCATTCTTCTACCTTATGTTCCTTATGGGTGGTGGCGTAAGCATTGCGCGCAAAATTGTCGGCAAAAACAACCATATTGAGCAGGAGGTTGAGATTGATAACAGCAACGATAATCCATACCGCGATTTTGCCACCAAAGCATCTATCATTCAACTACTTAAGGTTTTTGTAGCATCGGTTGTTGTAATGGGTATTTCTGTTGTTGTTGGAAAGTATGTTGGTGGTGAGTCTGGTATTTCAATGGTAGCACTTATTCTGACTATTACCACCCTTTCGCTACTTATGACAGCGTCTAAACAGGTGCGTAGCTGGGACAAGAGTTACGATGCGGGTATGTATCTTATCTATGTCTTCTGTCTTGTTATGGCGACAATGGCAGACCTATCAATAATCAACTGGGAGCAGAGTGTCTTTGTGCTGATGTTCCAGACGGTTATTGTGTTTGGCTCGCTCTTTATCACCATCCTTTTAGCCCGTCCTCTGCGCATTGACGCAGATACTGCCGTTATTACATCAAATACACTTGTCAACTCGCCAGTATGCGTACCGATGATTGCAGCTACAATGAAGAATCGTGATGTAGTTGTTGTGGGCATTACAAACGGCTTGGCAGGTTATGCAGTCGGCAACTACCTCGGATATCTACTCTACCAGTTGTTATCCGCACTATAGATGATATATATTTGCAAAAAATCTAACCTTTTATTACTTTTGTCAAAAATATAACACATACTTATTTTTTTATATATGGTAAAGATTGGTACGCCAATGACGGCGGTAGGTAAAAAGGCGCTACTTTGTGGCTCTGGCGAGCTTGGCAAGGAGGTTACTATTGAATTGCAGAGATATGGCATTGAGGTCGTTGCATGCGATAGGTATGCAAACGCACCAGCAATGCAGGTTGCAAACAAGAGCTATGTATTCTCAATGTTAGACGGCAAGGCTCTTCGCGAGGTTATTGAGGCTGAGAAGCCTGACTATATTATCCCTGAGGTGGAGGCTATTGCCACTCCAACACTTGTAGAACTTGAGGCAGAGGGTTATAGCGTCACTCCAACAGCAAAGGCCGCACTGCTTACAATGAACCGCGAGGGTATTCGTCGCCTTGCTGCCGAGGAGCTTGGTCTCCCAACATCTTTCTACCGTTTTGCAGAGAGCCGTGAGGAGTTTGATGCAGCTATTGCTGAGGTTGGTATTCCTTGCGTTGTAAAGCCTATTATGAGCTCTTCAGGTCACGGTCAGAGTACAGTAAAGTGCGAGGCGGACATTGACCGCTCTTGGCAGATTGCGCAGGAGGGTGGTCGTGCTGGTGCTGGTCGTGTGATTGTTGAGCGTTTTGTGGACTTTGATTACGAGATTACAATGCTCACAGTGCGCCACAGCGCAGGCACAACAATCCTTGAGCCTATTGGACACCATCAGGTGGATGGCGACTATCGTGAGTCTTGGCAGCCTCAGCCTATGAGCGAAACTGCAAAGGCTAAGGCAAAGGAGATTGCACACAAGATTACCGGCGCGCTTGGCGGCTATGGCATTTTCGGTGTAGAGATGTTTATCAAGGGCGATGAGGTTATCTTCAGCGAGGTCTCTCCACGCCCACACGACACTGGTATGGTAACTATGATTTCACAGGACTTGTCGGAGTTTGCTCTGCACGCTCGCGCTGTGATAGGTTTACCAATCCCAAGTGTTCGCTTTTATGGTGCAAGCGCATCAAAAGCTATTGTTGTCGAGGGAGATACAGACAAAGTTGTCTTTGAGAATCTTGACCAGGTAGTAGCTGAGGATGGTGTGCAGATTCGCCTCTTTGGAAAGCCTGAGGTTGTGGGCCATCGCCGCTTTGGAGTTATCCTTGCGACAGACGAGACTGTAGAGAAGGCACTGGCTAAGGCTGAAAGAGCGTATGCAAAGTTAAAATATACTATTTTACCTCGCTAAAAGTTTGGCGATTTAGATAAGTTTTATTACCTTTGCACCCAATAAAACAGAGTCAAACGGTGAGAGCTAATAATTACATACCGCCCGTATTACAGCCTCAGAATTGGGGTGATGTTTACTCTGTTTTAGATTTATTGTCTACTTATCAAGCGACCTTATAGGGTCGCTTGTTTTTTATAGTGTAGGATTATGAGCCAAAGCAAGTTATTGATAAAGAGTGGCACAGTAGTATGTAAAGGCAATTCTACTACCGCTGACATCCTTGTTGAGGATGGTGTTATAGCCCGTATTGCAGAGCATATTGAGGCGGACAATCAGACCGAGATTTTTGACGCTTCAGGCTGCATTGTCACCTATGGTCTTGCCGATGTGCATGTACATCTTCGCGAGCCAGGATTCTCTGAAAAGGAGACTATTGCCACTGGCACAGCGGCGGCTGCCCGTGGAGGTTTTACAACTGTCTGCTCTATGCCAAACCTCAACCCTGCACCTGATAGTGTAGAGAACATTGCCATCCAGCAGGATATTATTGACCGCACAGCACTGATTGAGGTGCGCCCATTTGCCACAATCACAAAGAGCCGCATTGGTAGTCAGGTTGTTGATGTGGAGGCTCTAATGCCACACTGCGTAGGATTTTCTGACGACGGCACAGGTGTGCAGGATGAAAATACTATGCTCGTTGCAATGAAGCGCATAGCCGCTGCGGGCGGCATTATTGCGGCACACTGCGAGGATGAGCGACTACTCTTTGGTGGATATATCCACGAAGGAGAGTATGCAGCAGTGCACAATCACAAGGGCATCTGCTGTCAGAGCGAGTGGGGACCAATAGCACGCGATACAGAGCTTGTTGAAAAGAGCGGTTGTCGTTACCACATCTGCCATATGTCTGCGGCAGGTAGCGTGGAGGCGTTGCGCAATGCAAAGCGTCGCGGACTACAGATGACTGGAGAGACGGGTCCTCATTACCTTACAATGACCGATATGGATATTGAGGAGAATGGCCGCTTTAAGATGAATCCACCAATTCGCTCGGCGGTAGATCGCGCTGCGCTTATTGAGGGTATTAAGGATGGCACTATTGAGGTTATTGCCACCGACCATGCACCTCACACTGCCGAGCAGAAGGGCAAGGGCCTTGCTGGTAGCGCAATGGGTGTTGTAGGCCTTGAGACAAGCTTTGCGGTTATCTACACAAAGTTGGTCCGCGAGGGCATAATCACTATTGAGAAGGCTATTGAGCTGATGAGTGAAAATCCTCGTCGCATATTCAACTTGGGCGGAGCGCTCAAGGAGGGCGAGAGGGCAGACATTGCTATTTTTGACACCACTACCCCATTTACCGTAGACCCCGCTGTTTTCCTCTCAAAGGGCAAGGCTACCCCATTTGAGGGCTGGGAACTCTATGGGCAGTGTGTACTAACACTCTATGGTGGTAAAGCAGTTTGGAGAGCGTAAGAAATTAAACAACAATAATATACAATGACACAACCCGACAAAAAATTAGTATTGCAGAGCGGTGAGCAGTTCTACGGTTATGGTTTTGGAGCCAACCGCACGGCTGTCTGCCACATCGTTTTCAACACCTCTGTAGTGGGCTATCAGGAGATTCTTTCAGACCCTGGATATGCTGATCAGATGGTGGTTATGACCTATCCTGTTATTGGCAACTATGGTATTGCAGATGAGGACTTTGAGTCCAAGCAGCTGGCTCTTGGAGCGCTTGTGGTGCGTGAGTACTGCACAACACCGAGCAACTTCCGCTTTACCAAGACCATAGACGAGGTTATGGAGGAGAACTCCATACCTGGCATTTGCGGCATTGATACTCGCGCCCTAACACTTCTGCTGCGCGAGAAGGGTGCTATGCGTGCAGCTATAGTAGACGCAGATGTTACTGTCGAGCAGGCTTTAGAGCTTATTGAGAAGACTCCAGAGCAGGGCAATGTAGTGGCAAAGGTTAGCTGCCGCAAGCGTTGGTACTCTCGTACTCCAAATCATAAGTACGATGTTGTAGTTGTTGACTGCGGTGTTAAGCGTACAATCATTGAGGAGCTTAACCGTCGCGGTTGCAATGTAATTATAGTACCTTACAACACTCCTGCTGATGAGATTCGCGCATTTAATCCACACGGCATACTTATCTCAAACGGTCCAGGTTCGCCATACTGCGTACCAGAGGTTGTAGAGCTTATTAAGGAGCTGAAGGGCACTCTGCCAATTATGGGTATCAGCCTTGGACATCTGCTCGTAGCACTCGCATATGGTGCTAAGTGTGAGCGTCAGCAGAATGGCAACCGTAGTGTTAGCCGTCCAGTGCGCAACACAATAACAAATCGCATTGAGACGACTGGTATGAGCCTTGAGTATACCGTTAGCAGAGAGAGTCTTGAGGGTACAGGCCTTGAGGTTAGCCACAGCGGTGTGCTTGACAATATGGTAGCAGGAGTAGAGTGTCGCAAGGACAAGCTCTTCTCTGTGCAGTATCACCCCGAGGGTGCTCCGGGAGCAAATGACAGCACCTATCTCTTTGATAAATTCATTAAACTGATGGAGGGAAATAGCAATGCCTAAGAGAACAGATATAAAGAAAGTGATGGTTATCGGCTCTGGTCCGATTGTTATTGGTCAGGCAGCCGAGTTTGACTACGCAGGTACACAGGCGTGTCTTGCTCTTAAGGAGGAGGGTTATGAGGTTATCCTCGTAAACTCAAACCCTGCAACAATTATGACCGACACATTTATTGCCGACAAGGTATATATGGAGCCGCTCAAACTGGAGTATGTAGCAAAGATTATCCGCTACGAGCGTCCAGATGCTATTGTTCCAGGCCTTGGTGGCCAGACTGGTCTTAACCTTGCCGTACAACTTGCCAAGAAGGGCATCCTTGAGGAGTGTCAGGTAGAGATTTTAGGTACTTCGTTCCAGAGTATTGAGCAGGCCGAGGACCGCGAGCTGTTTAAGGAGCTCTGTATTAAGCTCGGCGAGCCAGTAATCCCTTCAGAGATTGTCTACTCTGTAGAGGAGGCTGTCGAGGTTGCTAAGAAGATATCTTATCCAGTAGTTCTCCGCCCTGCATTTACACTCGGTGGCTCTGGAGGCGGCTTTGCTGACAACGAGCAGCAGCTGCGCGAGCTTATGCGTAACGCCCTTGCCGTATCTCCAGTTCATCAGGTGCTTGTAGAGAAGAGTATCAAGGGATATAAGGAGATTGAGTTTGAGGTAATGCGTGACAAGAACGACACTGCCATTGCTATTTGTAGTATGGAGAATGTAGACCCTGTGGGCATCCATACTGGCGATAGTATTGTTGTTGCGCCTGCGCAGACTCTGTCAAACAAGGAGTTTCAGATGCTCCGCGACAGCGCACTCAAACTTATCCGCGCGCTCAAGATTGAGGGAGGCTGCAATGTTCAGTTTGCCCTTGACCCACTCTCATTCAAGTACTACATTATTGAGGTTAATCCTCGCGTATCTCGTTCATCTGCCCTTGCATCAAAGGCCAGTGGCTTCCCTATCGCTCGCGTGACAGCAAAGGTTGCTGTAGGTATGACCCTTGACGAGATTCTTATTGAGGGTATGCCTGCATGCTGCGAGCCAGCTATTGACTATATCGTTACGAAGGTTGCCCGCTTCCCATTTGACAAGTTTAGCGAGGCAAGCAACGAGCTTGGCACACAGATGAAGGCTACGGGCGAGGCTATGAGCATCGGCAGAACTATTGAGGAGAGCCTTCTGAAGGCTATTCGCTCTCTTGAGACCGGTGTATGCCATATCCATAACAAGAAGTTTGACCAGATGCCAACACAGGATATGCTTGCATATATCACTCGCGGCACTGACGACCGAATTTATGCCATTGCAGAGCTTCTGCGCCGAGGCATTGACCGCTCACTGATTTACGACCGCACTAAGATTGATATGCTCTTCCTTGAGAAGTTTAAGAATATTGTGCGCATGGAGCGTAAGGTTGCTCAGAACAAGGGCGACCGCGCTGTGCTGCTTGAGGCAAAGCGTCTTGGTTTTGGCGATAAGTATATCGGTCAGCTGTGGGGTATGACCGAGAGCGAGGTTATTGTTCTTCGCGAGAGTATGGACATTAAGCCTGTATTCAAGATTATTGACTCTTGCTCTGGCGAGTTTGACCGTTATATTCCATACTTCTACTCTACATACGAGAGCAAGAATGAGTCAGTAGTATCAGACCGCAAGAAGATTGTTGTTCTTGGCTCTGGTCCTATCCGTATCGGTCAGGGTGTAGAGTTTGACTACTCTACAGTACACGCCATCTGGGCTATCCGCGAGGCGGGATATGAGGCTATTATTATCAACAACAACCCAGAGACAGTCTCTACAGACTACACAATATCTGACAAGCTATACTTTGAGCCTCTGACTGTGGAGAATGTGATGAACATTATCCACCACGAGAATCCAGAGGGAGTTATCGTTACCCTCGGTGGTCAGACAGCCATCAATCTTGCAAAGCCTCTGGTGCAGATGGGTGTAAAGATTATCGGTACAGACCTTGAGGCTATTGACAAGGCTGAGGACCGTAAACTATTTGAGGCTATTATGCGCGAGGTGGGTATTCCACAGCCACAGGCAAAGGCCGTAACAGAGATTGAGGAGGGTGTTGCAGCAGCCGAGACTATCGGCTATCCAGTGCTTGTTCGTCCAAGCTTTGTGCTTGGTGGCCGTGCGATGCAGATTGTAGGTAACGAGCAGGCTCTGCGCCACTATCTGCACAACGCTGTAGAGATTAACGAGGACTCTCCAGTGCTTGTAGACAAGTATATTATGGGTAAGGAGGCTGAGGTAGATGCTATTTGCGACGGCACGGATGTATTCATCCCTGGTATTATGGAGCATGTTGAGAGAACTGGTATTCACTCAGGCGATAGTATCAGCGTTTACCCTTCATTTAGCCTTAGTGACTCAGTTAAGCAGAAGATGATTGACTACACAGTGCGTCTTGGTAAGGCTATCGGCATTGTAGGTCTGTACAATATTCAGTTTATTGTAGACAATGAGGATAAGGTCTATGTTATTGAGGTTAATCCGCGTTCATCTCGTACTGTTCCGTTCCTCTCTAAGTCTTGCAATGTTCCTATGGCAAAGATAGCAACCCGCGTAATGCTCGGTCACAGTCTTAAGGAGCAGGGTATTACAGAGGTTTACGGTCGTGAGCGCAAGCGTTTCTTCGTTAAGACTCCTGCATTCTCATTTGCAAAGATTAAGGGTATTGACACATACCTCTCTCCAGAGATGAAGTCTACCGGCGAGGCTATCGGATATGATAACTCTATGACCCGCGCACTCTATAAGTCTCTGCAGGCTTCTGGTATGGATGTAGTGAACTACGGAACAGTGCTTGTGACCCTTGCCGACAAGGATAAGGAGAGGGCTCTGCCACTGGTTCGCCGCTTCTACAACCTCGGCTTTAATATTGAGGCTACAAAGGGTACAGCCGACTTTTTGCGCACACACGGCATTCGCACCCGTAAGCTGAGCAAGCTTATTGAGGGTAGCGACGACATCTATCGTTCACTGTGTCGCGGCCATGTAAACTATATTATCAACACCATTGACCTTAACCAGCACAGCGCACGCCTTGACGGATATGAAATTCGCCGTGCAGCTGTTGAGAATAATGTCACTATCTTCACATCGCTTGAGACCGTCAGCGTACTGCTTCAGGTGCTTGAGGAGATTACTTTGGGTGTATCAACCATTGACGCAGACTACGACAATTAGAGGCTTTGATATGAAACAGGTCGTTTTTGAAATAGTAAGCAATCGCGCGCTGACCGGGTCGGTCTATGAGATGGTACTCAGCGGTGATACATCCGCCATAACCCGTCCAGGACAGTTCGTAGAGCTCTCTTTAGAGGGTCTATTTCTGCGCCGCCCTATTTCTGTGTGTAACTACGATGAGGGCAAGATGACTCTTATCTACAAGGTTGTAGGCAAGGGCACAGAGCAGATGGCACATCTGACTGTCGGCACAAAGATAGATACTCTCACGGGACTTGGTAATGGTTTTAATGACGAGGAAGAGTGCTGTGCGCCACTTCTTGTAGGTGGTGGCGTGGGTGTTCCACCGCTCTATCGCCTTGCGCGCAACCTAATTGCAAAGGGCAAGCAAGTGACTGTCGTTCTGGGTTTTAACACCGCTACGGAGATATTTTACCGCGAGCAGTTTGAGGCTATAGGTGCAAAGGTTATCGTGGCGACTGCCGATGGTAGCTATGGCGTTAAGGGATTTGTTACGGACGCTATTAAGGAGTCGGGAGTGAATGCAGATTACTTCTACTCATGTGGTCCACTGCCAATGCTTCGCGCACTGACTTTAGCTCTTGACATTGATGGCGAGATTAGCCTTGAGGAGCGTATGGGATGTGGCTTTGGAATCTGTATGGGTTGCTCAATTATGACTACTGCGGGCGCAAAACGCGTATGCAAGGAGGGTCCTGTATTTAGAAAGGAGGAGATAGTATGGTAAGAGATTTATCAACAACACTTTGTGGTGTAGAGCTTGACAATCCGATAATCCCTGCCAGTGGGACATTCGGCTTTGGTGCAGAGATGTCTGATGTTTACGACATTAACATTCTGGGCTCAATATCTTTCAAGGGTACTACTCTTGACTCTCGCTTTGGCAACCCTACGCCTCGCATTGCCGAGTGTAGCGCGGGTATGATTAACTCCGTAGGCCTTCAAAACCCGGGCATTGATGCGGTAATTAATCACGAGCTCCCAGAACTTCGTAAGCGCTTCCACAAGCCGATAATTGCCAATATCAGCGGCTTTAGCATTGAGGAGTATACAGAGTGTTGCCGTAGAATTGACAGTGAGGAACAGGTGGAGATTATAGAGGTCAATGTCTCTTGTCCAAATGTGCATAATGGCGGCATGGCCTTTGGAACATCGCCAGAGAGTGCTGCTGCAGTAACAGCAGCCGTTAAGGCCGTTACGACAAAGCCTGTATTTATCAAGCTCAGTCCAAATGTGACAGATATTGTATCAATCGCGCGCGCGTGTGAGGATGCTGGTGCCGACGGACTGACGCTGATAAACACAATGTTAGGTATGCGAATAGATATAGCTCGCCGTCGCCCAGTAATTGCCAATAAGATGGGCGGTTTCTCTGGTCGTGCAATCTTCCCAGTAGCCGTAAGAATGGTCTATCAGGTGGCAAATGCCTGCAAAATTCCTGTTATTGGCTGCGGTGGCGTGGCTACAGCAGAGGATGCTATTGAGATGATGATGGCAGGTGCAAGCGCTGTTCAGGTTGGCGCAGAGAATCTGCGTAATCCATTTGCTTGCAAAGAGATTATTGAAAATCTGCCAAAGGTTATGGAGAAGTTTGGCATTGAGCGACTTAAAGATATTATTGGTATAGTTAAATAGAAATAGAAACAGATATGAGAGATGTAATTATCGCTTGTGATTTTTCAAGCAAAGAGCAGACATTGTCATTCCTTGACCGCTTTACTGGTCGTAAGCCATTTGTAAAGATTGGTATGGAGCTCTTCTATGCCTGTGGTCCAGATATTGTTCGCGAGATTAAGGCTCGCGGTCACAAGATTTTCCTTGACCTTAAGTTGCACGACATTCCAAACACAGTTCGCAAGGCTATGAGCGTGCTGTCTCACCTTGATGTAGATATGACCAATGTTCACGCAGCAGGTACTGTAGATATGATGCGCGCAGCCCTTGAGGGTCTTACTCGTCCAGATGGCACTCGCCCACTGCTTATTGCCGTAACACAGCTTACATCTACAAGCGAGGAGCGTATGCAGCGTGAGCTTCTCATTGGCGCAACTATCAACGACACTATTGCCAAGTATGCCGAGAATGCAAAGATAGCAGGCCTTGATGGTGTTGTTTGCTCCCCACTTGAGGCAGAGCTTGTGAAGAACCACTGTGGTGCTGAGTTTATGACCGTAACTCCAGGTATCCGCTTTGCAGATGCAGCAGCTGACGATCAGGTGCGAATTACCACCCCTGCTCGCGCCCGCGAGATTGGCTCTGACTTTATCGTTGTTGGTCGCCCAGTGACCGCAGCCGAGGACCCTGTAGCAGCCTATGAGCGTTGCTGCCGTGAGTTTATTGGAGAATAACCTAAAAACAGAACAGATATGGAGAAAATTATTGCAAAAGAGTTGCTCAGTATCAGCGCGGTATTCCTTCGCCCAGAGCAGCCATTTACATGGGCTAGCGGTATTAAGAGCCCTATATATTGTGACAACCGCCTTATTCTCACCGCTCCATCAGCACGCGAGAAGGTTGAGGCAGGCCTTGCAGAGCTTGTTCGCAAGCACTATCCAGAGTGCGAGTGCCTTATGGGTACATCTACTGCAGGTATCGCTCACGCAGCTATCGTAGCGACAATTCTTGATATGCCTATGGGCTATGTTCGCAGTGGTGCAAAGGACCACGGCCGAACAAACCGCATTGAGGGTAAGCTTGAACCAGGTACAAAGGTTGTTGTTGTGGAGGACCTTATCTCTACTGGTGGTAGCTGTATTGAGGTTGTAGAGGCTCTGCGCGAGGCTGGTGCCGAGGTACTTGGTATCGTGAGCATCTTTACCTACGGTATGAAGCGCGGTGTTGAGCGTATCGCAGCAGCAAATACTGTAAACTACTCACTGTCAAACCTTGACTCTCTTGTAGAGGTTGCAGCCGAGGAGGGATATATCGCACCTGAGTGGAAGGATAGAATCCTCGCTTTCCGCGACAACCCATCTGACGAGTCTTGGATTAAGTAAAGTAACATCTAAAACACAACCAATATGAGGCACCTAATTGACCCTACAGACCTGTCTCGCAAGGAGACTGACGACATTGTTGCTCTTGCGTTAGACATCATCGCAAACCGCGAGGCTTATAGCGAGAAGATGAAGGGCAAGAAGCTCGCAACACTCTTCTATGAGCCAAGCACCCGCACCCGACTCAGCTTTACAGCTGCAATGATGGAGCTTGGAGGCAATGTTTTGGGATTTTCAGATGCAGCATCCTCCTCTGTAAGCAAGGGCGAGACAGTAGAGGATACTGTGCGCGTTGTAGGTTGCTTTGCAGATATTATCGCTATGCGCCACCATATTGAGGGCGCACAGCTTGCCGCTTCGGCAGTATCTCCTGTGCCAATTATCAACGCAGGTGACGGCAGCCACTCCCACCCTACCCAGACGCTAACAGATTTGCTCACTATCACTCGCGAGTTGGGACATGTAGATAACATCACTATCGGCTTCTGCGGCGATTTGAAGTACGGCAGAACTGTACACTCGCTCATTAAGGCACTTGTGCGCTATTCAGGCATTAAGATTGTGCTTATCTCACCAGAGGAGCTTCGCCTGCCAGACTATATCAAGACCGATATCTGCGATAAGTTCGGCATTGAGTATACCGAGGCAGATAGTATTGAGGAGGTTATGGGAAGCCTTGACATCCTCTATATGACCCGCGTACAGAAGGAGCGTTTTACTGACGAGGCTGAGTATGAGAGAGTTAAGAACTGCTTTGTTCTGGATACCGAGCGTATGAAGCTTGCCAAGGAGCGTATGGCTGTTCTACACCCACTGCCACGCGTGAATGAGATTACCCGTGAGGTAGATGCCGACCCTCGCGCAGCATATTTCCGTCAGGTTGAGAATGGTAAGTTTGTCCGTATGGCACTTATTCTCTCGCTTATGCGCTGGAAGGGCGAGCAAATGGTAGAGCGCCACGAGAAGGGCGAGATAGATGGTCTGCGCTGCCCTAACCATAAGTGCATCACAAACAATGAGCCTATGGAGCGCTACTTCTACACCGCCGACAACGGTGTTCACCGCTGCTACTACTGCGACACAAAGGCGGAGTAGCACTGTGCAATGTTAAACCGACGCCGCTTACTATTGTAAACGGCGTCGGTTTCTATTTCCCTTATCAAGGGGATAGAGAGCGTTGACAGCTTGCAACATCAGTCTCTTTCATATACCTCTACCAAAATGACATCTGTAGACTTAAGGTATAAGTTTCAATTATAACCGTATAAAATATTACAATATAGTTTCCTCTTATAATATTTGCAACATTATAATTTATTAACTATCTTTGTGATGAAGTTAAAACAATTAAAAAGATAGACTATGAGAAAGGTGTTATATGTATTGTTTGCTGCTACAATATTAGTTAGCTGTGGCGCAAATAGCAATAAGGGTTATAATTCGGTAGATGCCGATAGTTTTGCGGAGTTTATTGCCGACGAGCAGGTGCAACTTATTGATTCGCGCACCCCTGAGGAGTTCAATGCTGGGCATATCCCAGGTGCTGTAAATATCAATATTGATGATGAGAATTTCAGAGCTAAAGTCAATGAACTTGACAAATCACGCCCTATTGCAGTATATTGTCGTGGGGGGCGTCGTAGCAAGGAGGCAGCTGATATAATGGTAGGATGTGGTTATGATGTTACAGAACTTTCAGAGGGCATTATCTCGTGGAAAGGCGAAATAGAACAGTAGACAAATACATTGCTGCGACAAGCAATAAGCGGGTGACTAAAAAGTAAAATAGTCACCCACATTTTGTTAAGAGGTTGAATAAAAAGATGTAGTTTTAGGCTTGCGAAGCCCGAAAAAGCGGAGTTTACTTGGCGTAAATGAGCATTTTGAGGGCAAGCGTAACGCAGAAATCTCCTTGTTAGACAGCTTCTTGCGTGTTATTTCATTATATCGTCTATCTCTGTGTAGAAATCTTCTGTCTCTCCGACAAACACCTTGTGCAGGCGTCCTTCTGGTGTGATGATAACCTTTGTAGGAAAATTAACAACGGCATAGTTCATCATAATGCTATTGGCAGGTAGAGTATCATCGGGATGAAAGATATTTGTCCAACTCATCTCGTTTTTCTCTATGGCCTTACGCCACTGCTCCTGTTTATCATTGCAAGCTATGCCGACAATCTCCAAATTACTACGGTAGCGGTCATAATATCTCTTCATCATTGGAACACCGCGCATACAAGGACCACACCAGCTACCCCAAAAATCCAAGACGACCCACTTACCACGAAGCGATGAAAGAGAAAACTCATTGCCGTTAATATCTTTGCTTGTGAAGTCAAACGCCGCTCCATTTTCATCTATCATTCTTTTTGCTTTACATCGCACCGCACACATCTGTTTTGTCTTTTCATAGAGAGCATTGACATCCTCCCATTCGTGAGATAAAAGTGTAGGTTTTAGATGCTCTATATATTTAACAATATCGTCTGGCAAAAGTGTTAGGTTGAATAAAAGGAATAGCGAAGAGACTCTATCCGGATTGCTTTTGATACTCTCTATTAACGCGCTATCCATAGCATTTAGACTATTCTGTATAGCCACTCCGCGTTCTATCCTGCTTAACTGATGCCCCTTATCTCCGATAAGCAATGCAAAATAGTCTGCTGCAAGTTTGCGATATTGATTTCTCACATCTGCAATATCTCTATTGGCTCGCGAGCCGCGCTTTACTGCAACCTCAATATGCTTATCAAATGGTGTTACCTCCATTCTGATTTTGTCGTTGGAAGTAATAAAATTTCTGATTATACCGGCAGGTGTCGGAAGAGATACTCTACCCTCGCGCACAGATAATTGAGTTGCTATAAGCTGAAAATATTTGGCAGAATCATCTGTCGGAATATTTGTCTTTATAACACCATCTTGAGCCACAAGGGTTTGTGTCTGCATATTATCATAGTTATTTACAATATAATCCGACAATGGCATTACACCCAAAATCAGAGTATCGTTGTGAAAACCTTTTAATCTGATCTCAAGATTATGCTTTGGCGTGCAACCTATAGCGGCACAAATAACAAGAACAAGAGGCAGTAGTCGTTTCATATTGATTTTATCTATTTACTCATTGTACAAAATTAATCAAAAATACAACAAACAAGAATCTTTATCCGTTTTATGTCGCCCTATTTTGTTGTCAGAACGCGGTAGATACGACGCTCGGCAGAAATCCCAGTAATGGATAGTACTAAAGCGTACAGCCATTGCTGGGATTTTTGTTAGCGGAAGTAGGTAGCCGCGTTATCACGACAAAATTAGAATACGCGACCGAAGATATAATCTACATTCTTAAGATAGTACTCAAGAGTGAAGCAAGAGTCAAGTTCGTCGCGGGTGAGCAGTGAGGCAACCTTCTCATTCTGGGCGAGAAGTTCCTGATAGTCAGCACGCTCTGCCATTGCACGCATAGCTACAGGCTGTACGGTGTCGTAAGCCTCCTCGCGAGAAAGACCCTTATCAATCAAGGCGTTCATAACTCTCTGTGCGAAGATGACCTTGCGAGTGCGGTAGATATTCTCCATCATCACATCCTCAAAGACTACGAGGTTATCCAGAATACCCTTGAAGCGGCAGAGCATATAGTCAAGAAGCTCTGTTGCATCAGGCAGGATAATGCGCTCGGTAGCAGAGTGTGAGATATCGCGCTCGTGCCACAGAGCCACATTCTCGCAAGCGGTAGCCATATATCCGCGCATCACGCGAGCGCAGCCGCAGATATTCTCGCTACTGATTGGGTTACGCTTATGCGGCATAGCACTTGAGCCCTTCTGACCCTTGCCAAATGACTCTTCAACCTCGTGTACCTCTGTACGCTGAAGGTTGCGCACCTCCATAGCCATCTGCTCAAGGGTTGATGCAATAACGGCGAGAGTTGCGATATAGTATGCGTGGCGGTCGCGCTGGATAACCTGTGTAGAGATATCTGCACTTGCAATGCCGAGCTTCTCGCAGACATAGTCCTGAATTACAGGTGGGATGTTTGCGAAGTTACCCACAGCACCGCTCATCTTACCAACCTCAACACCGCGAGCAGCAGTGCGGAAACGCTCAAGGTTGCGGCTCATCTCCTCGTACCACAGCGCCCACTTAAGGCCAAAGCAGGTAATATCTGCGTGGATGCCGTGTGTACGACCGATGCAAGGGGTATTCTTAAACTCATAAGCACGACGCTTGAGCACCTCAAGGAAATCAATGATATCCTTCTCAAGAATCTCATTTGCCTGCTTGAGGAGGTATCCATTTGCTGTATCAACAACATCGGTAGATGTAAGACCATAGTGTACCCACTTACGCTCCTCGCCCAGTGTCTCTGAAACGGCACGGGTAAAGGCTACTACATCGTGACGAGTCTGCTCCTCAATCTCCTTGATGCGGTCAATAGAGAAAGATGCCTTCTCCCAGAGTTTTGCAACATCCTCCTTTGGCACTACGCCAAGCGTACTCCAAGCCTCTGATGCAAGAATCTCAACCTTTAGGTAGGCATTAAACTTATTCTGCTCGGTCCATACATTACGCATAACCTCGCGGCTGTATCTCTCAATCATTTTTTTGATATGAATTTTATTAGGTTTTTACTTATTTACTCTATTAAGGAAACACTCTATGGTGTTCTGCATAAGCATTGTAATGGTCATAGGGCCAACGCCACCTGGCACTGGAGTGATGTGTGAAGCGATATCCTTAACTGCCTCAAAATCAACATCTCCACAGAGCTTGCCGGTCTCACTATCGCGGTTTACGCCCACATCAATAACAATAGCACCTGGGCGCACCATATCTGCCGTAATCATACGAGGGCGACCAACGGCAGCGATAAGGATATCGGCACTGCGAGTAACCTCACTTAGGTTCTTTGTGCGAGAATGAGCGATAGTGACTGTCGCATTGGCATCAAGTAGCAGCTTTGCCATAGGCTTACCAACGATATTGCTTCGGCCAACAACAACAGCATTTGCGCCAGCAACATTAAAGCCGCACTCCTCAATCATACGCATAACGCCCTTTGGAGTACAAGGTTTGATGCAAGGCTTGCCTAACCAGAGGTTTGCAACATTGTCAGGGTGGAAGCCGTCAACATCCTTCTCAAGGGCTATGGCGTCTATAACCTTCTCCTCATCAATATGCTTTGGCAAAGGCAGCTGTACAAGAACGCCATCTACCTTCTGGTCGTCGTTAAGTTTTGCAATCTCTGCGAGCAAATCCGCCTCTGACACACTCTCGGGCAGAGTTATAAGAATACTCTCAAAGCCGCACACCTCGCAGGCCTTAATCTTTCCGCGCACATAAGACTGCGACGCAGGATTCTCGCCCACAAGGATAACCGCCAACGAAGGCACACGGCCATACTTTGCCTTTAGCTCTACTACCTGCTCTGCCATCTGCTCCTTGAGCTTGGCAGAGAGCTGTTTTCCATCTATAATCATACTACTTAAAAGCCTTATGTCCTATGTCTGTTCTGTAAAACAGGTTATCACACTTGATTTTTGCCACCTCGCTATTCGCCTTTGCGTGAGCAGCAGCAAGAGTCTCAGCCTTGCAGACAACAATCATCACACGACCACCCGCCGTAACAATCTTGTCATCCTTAACGGCTGTACCCATATGGTACACCACGCCATCTACATCCTCAAGGCCCTCAATAGTGTACCCCTTCTCGTATGAGCCAGGATAGCCCTTTGAAGCCAGCACGATGCCCAGTGTAGCGAGAGACTCCCAAGTAGGCTCAGAGGTCTGTCTACCAGTTGCCACAGCCTCAAAGATATCATAGATATCGCTTGAGATAAGCGGCAGGACAACCTCGGTCTCTGGGTCGCCAAAGCGAGCGTTGAACTCAATAACCTTAATGCCATCCTTAGTCTTCATCAGTCCGCCATAGAGCACACCCGTAAGAGGACAACCCTCTGCAATCATCGCCGCAGCTGTAGGGCGCATAATCTTCTCCATAGCATACTGGTGGTCCTCCTCCGTAATAAATGGCAGGCAGGTGTAAGCCCCCATACCACCCGTATTAGGACCCTTATCGCCATCGTAAGCGCGCTTATGGTCTTGCGCCATCGGCATAGGATAGAGTTTATCGCCACAAACAAAGCAGAGCAGAGAGAACTCTGGGCCCTCAAGGTACTGCTCAATAACCACGCGACCACGACCGAAACTCTCGTCCAGTAGCATATCACGCAGAGCGGCGTCAGCATCCTCCATTGTCATAGCCACAACAACGCCCTTACCCGCAGCAAGACCGTCATACTTAAGCACTGTAGGCACACCTGTGCGCTCTACATACGCCTTTGCGGCCTCGTAGTTATCAAAAGCCTCATAGGTAGCAGTCGGAATGTCGTACCTTACCATTATCTGCTTTGCAAACTCCTTGCTTGACTCAATACGCGTAGCGGCCTTTGTATGGCCGAAAATCTTGAGCCCCGCAGCACGGAAAGCATCTATAACACCCACAGCAAGCGAAGCCTCAGGACCTACAACCGTAAGGTCTATGCCCGTCTGAATTGCAAAAGCCTTCAGACTCTCAACATCCGTATCCTTAATAGCCACACACTCTGCCTGAAGTGCAATGCCGGCATTACCTGGAGCGCAATATATCTTCTCTACTTGTGGCGAGCGGCTCAGCGCATCAACAATAGCGTGCTCACGGCCACCAGAGCCAACAACTAATACTCTCTTACCCATATCAGAAACTATCTATTAATGCTTGAAGTGGCGCATACCTGTAAACAACATTGTGATACCCAGCTCGTTAGCCTTGCGGATAGAGTCCTCATCGCGGATGCTACCACCAGGCTGAACGATAGCTGTCACGCCATACTGTGCTGCGAATGCTACTGTATCATCAAATGGAAGGAAGCCGTCTGAAGCCAGAACAAGACCCTCTGTAAAGCCAGCTGCCTGGGCCTGCTTAAGGGCAATCTCGGCAGAGCCTACGCGGTTCATCTGACCTGCGCCAACGCCCAGTGTATGGCCATCCTTAACAACGGCAATAGCATTTGACTTAACATGTTTAACAACTCTCCAGCCGAAGTTCATATCAACTATCTGTGCCTCGGTAGGCTTTGTCTCGGTTACGCACATATCAGCAGTTACCTCCTTTGTCACTGTGTCAAGCTGCTGAACAAGCAGACCACCATTTACGCTGATATACTGGTTAATAGCCTTATCTGTCTTTGTCATATCAACCTTCAGCAGGCGCAGATTCTTCTTTGTGCTCAGTATCTCAAGAGCCTCTGGAGTAAACTCTGGAGCCATAACAATCTCAAGGAAGATTGGCTTCATACCCAATGCTACCTCAGCAGTAAGTGGACGGTTTACAGCAACAATACCGCCATAGATAGAGACCTTGTCAGCCTCGTATGCAGCGTTCCACGCCTCCTCGATAGTAGCACCGATAGCAGCGCCACAAGGGTTCATATGCTTAAGAGCAACGCAGAAAGGCTCGTCAAACTCGCGAACAATATTAAGAGCGGCATTTGCATCCTGAATATTGTTATATGAGAGCTCCTTACCGCCAAGCTGCTCTGCATAAGCAAGTGAAAAGGCTGTTGTCTGGTTATCAGAGTAGAACTTTGCACTCTGGTGTGGGTTCTCACCATAACGCAGACCCTGCTTTACATCAAACTCAAGGAAGAGCTTCTCGCTAAGGCCAGCCTTCTCGCGCATAAATGTAGCGATGCAGCTATCATACTGCGCAGTGTGGGTATATGCCTTGGCAGAGAGCGCAAGACGGGTCTCAATCTTTGTATTACCACCCTCAGAAATTTCTGCAAGGACTGCTGCATAGTCGGCAGGGTCGCACACAACAGTAACATCGCGGTAGTTCTTTGCTGCACTGCGGAGCATAGATGGACCACCGATGTCAATATTCTCAATAGCGTCCTCCATAGTCACATCTGGATTTGCGATTGTCTGACGGAATGGGTAGAGGTTTACGCAAACAAGGTCAATAAACTCAATACCATTCTCACGAAGTGCTGCAAGGTGGCTCTCCTCGTCACGACGAGCCAAAAGGCCTCCGTGCACCTTTGGATGGAGGGTCTTTACACGACCGTCACAAATCTCTGGAAATCCTGTAACCTCGCTAATGCCGATAGTCTTAACACCCTGCTGCTCAAGCAGACGCTGTGTACCACCAGTAGCGATAATCTGCCAACCGAGCGACTCAAGTCCCTTTACAAACTCAACAAGACCGCTCTTGTCACTTACACTAACTAATGCTCTTTTCATTTTTGTATCTATTTTAATATCTTTTTTATCGTTTCTACATACAACTTATGCTCTATTTGCTGTCCTATGCGGTGCACCTCCTCGGCATCGCTACCCTCATACTCAAAGGCGCGCTGGGCGATAATCCGTCCGCCATCAAGGGTCTGGTCGACCCAGTGGATAGTAATTCCAAAGACCTTCACGCCATACTCTATAGCCTGCTCTACTGCCCTTGCCCCTGCAAAGGCGGGAAGCAGTGACGGATGGATGTTAATTATCCTACCACCATAAGCACTGAGCAGTGTTTCGCCCACAATGCGCATATAGCCCGCAAGGCAGACAAGCTCTACCTCCGCCCTATCAAGCAGTTCTACTATTTGAGCCTCATAGTCAGCCTTTGAGGCGTACTGCTTGGGGTCAAAGGCAAAACACGATATACCGAGTCTTTCAGCCTTTGCTACAACCTCCGCCTGGGGTTTATCGCACACCACAAGAGCCACTTGGGCATCAAGAGTACCATCGCTACACGCCGCAGCAATAGCCTCAAAGTTCGTCCCTTTACCGCTTGCAAAGACAGCTATACGGTGCATAACTACTCAATTACAACACCCTCGGTGTCTGTTACGCAACCGATAACCGAAGCCTTCTCACCCGCTGCAGTAAGGATATCAATAGCCTTCTGTGCCTCTGACTTATCAAGAACCACAACCATACCGATACCCATATTGAAGATGTTGAACATCTCGCGGTGCGGAATGCCACCATACTTCTCAAGAAGGCGGAACACTGGCAGAATCTCCCAGCTACCCTCCTGAATCTTAAGACCCTGACCCTCGTGCAGCACGCGTGGGATATTCTCGTCAAAGCCGCCACCAGTAATGTGACAAATGCCGTGAACATCACAATTACGAATAACCTCAAGCACCTGACGAACATAAATCTTTGTTGGAGTAAGCAGTGTCTGGCCCAAAAGTGCACCCTCAAGCTCCTCATAAGATGCGTTAAGGTCAAGATTATTATCTGCAACAACCTTACGCACAAGGCTAAAACCGTTTGAGTGAACGCCACTTGAGGCGATACCTACAAGCACATCGCCAACCTTTACTTTGCTACCATCAATAAGCTGTGACTTCTCAACAACACCACAAGTAAAGCCTGCGATATCATAATCGCCACCCTCGTACATACCTGGCATCTCAGCTGTCTCGCCACCAATAAGAGCACAACCAGCCTGACGGCAACCCTCGGCAACACCTGCAACAATAGCCTCAACCTTCTCTGGAATGTTGTGTCCAAGAGCCACATAGTCAAGGAAGAAGAGTGGCTCTGCACCCTGTGCCAGAACATCGTTCACGCACATTGCCACAGCATCAATACCGATAGTATCGTGCTTATCCATTGCAAAGGCAATCTTGAGCTTTGTTCCCACGCCATCAGTTCCGCTAACAAGCACCGGCTCCTTAACGCCGAGTGATGCGAGGTCAAACATACCACCAAAGGCACCGATATTTCCCATAGTACCCTTGCGTGCAGTAGAAGCCACATGTTGCTTAATTCGGCGTACTACCTCGTAGCCAGCCTCCAGGTTTACACCCGCTTTTTCGTAATTTTCAGCCATAACTTTATCTATTTTTACTATTTATTTGCATCTTCAATGCCCTTGTATATCGGTGTTGGATATTTGCCGTCAAAGCAAGCAAGGCACATATCTGTTCTGCCGATAGCTGACTTGAGAGTGGACTCATAAGAGAGGAAGGCCAGTGAGTCAGCACCAATAGCCTTACAAGCCTCATCAACATTCATACGCGCAAGCATCAACTCCTCAAGGGTTGATGTATCTACACCATAGAAGCAAGGGTGGGTCATCGTAGGGCTGGCAATGCGCACATGCACCTCCGTAGCACCCGCCTCGCGAAGCATATTGACAATACGGCGAGAGGTTGTACCACGAACAATAGAGTCATCCACAAGCACCACACGCTTGCCATTGACAATACTGCGTACTGGCGAGAGCTTCATTCTCACGCCCTTCTCACGCAGTGCCTGCGACGGCTGGATAAAGGTACGGCCAACATACTTATTCTTAATAAGACCCATCTCATATGGCAGACCACTCGCCTCGCTATATCCCTGCGCAGCACTGAGGCTTGAGTCAGGAACTCCCACAACGATATCTGCATCAGCAGGAGCCTCATGGAAGAGTCGGCGTCCAGACTCCTTGCGGTATGCGTGAACATTACACCCCTCAATATCGCTATCTGGACGAGCAAAGTAGATATACTCCATTGCGCACATCTTGCACTTGCACTCATCTGCATAAATTGTTGAACGAATACCCTTCTTGTCAATTGTTACAATTTCACCTGGGGCAATATCGCGCACAAACTCCGCGCCGATAGTATCAAAGGCGCAGGTCTCGCTACTTACAACATAGCCCTCGCCAAGTCTGCCGATAGATAGTGGGTGGAAACCATACTTATCACGGCAAGCATAGAGGCGATTTTTTGTCATTATCAGAAAGGCATAGGCGCCCTCCATCTGCTTCAGAGCCTCAATAATCGAAAAAATTCGTGGCTCATCTGGATCATCCTTCTTAATAAGGTGAGCAAGCAGCTCTGCATCAGAATGGGAGTGGAACAGTGAGCCCCTACGCTCCAAAGACTCTGTAAGCTGCTCTGCATTGACAACATTTCCATTATGTGCCAGCGCAAAGTCGCCCGAGCCGTGGTGGAAGTAGAGTGGCTGCACATTATCCATACTGCGCGAAGCAGCACCCGTATAGAGCACATGGCCCACACCCATAGTACCGTCTAACGCAGCAATCTTCTGCTCGTTAAACACCTCTGTAACAAGTCCCATACCGCGATGACGCTTCATTTTGCCCGTAGCATCTACGCAGACCATTCCGCACCCCTCCTGACCACGGTGTTGCATCGTATGCAGACCGTAGTAGATTATTGATGAGGCGTGCTCAACACCATATACGCCTAAAACACTCATTATACCTATATATTTATATTACTCACCCTTAAAATATCTAACTGCATTCTCAAAAATATTCTGACACTTTTCTCCAGAGATATTCTTAAATAATCCCTCTGTATAACGCTCAGTATGGCCCATCTTACCCAGAATCTGACCGCCCTTGCTAATGATACCCTCAATACCATATGAGGAGCCATTAGGGTTATATGGCGCGTCTGTAGTAGCGCGACCCTGAGCATCGGTATACTGGAAGGCTACCTGACCTGCAGCAAAGAGTTCCTCTGCCAGCTCTGGGCTTACAACAAACTTACCCTCGCCGTGGCTAACGGCAATAGAGTGAAGCTCGCCCACCTTGAATGATGACAACCAAGGAGAGGCTGTTGTTCCCACGCGTGTTGATACAATCTGCGAAATGTGGCGGTGGATATCATTGTGGAACAGCGTTGGAGAGGCTGTAGTAACCATACCCAAGCGACCATAAGGCAGCAGACCAGACTTTACAAGGGCCTGGAAGCCGTTACAGATACCAAGGATAAGACCACCACGGTCAAGCAGTGCGTGAACAGACTTTGTCACATCGGCATTATTAAGCACGCCCGCGATAAACTTACCGCTACCATCTGGCTCATCACCCAGTGAGAAACCACCACTAAGCACAAGGATATGGCTGTTGTCAATAGCCTCGCACATACGCTTGATAGAGTCAAAAATAGCATCTGAAGTGAGGTTGCAGAAGACGCCAATCTCTGTTACAGCACCCGCGCGCTCAAAGGCACGAGCAGTATCGTAGTCGCAGTTTGTACCCGGGAAGACAGGCAGGTATACCTTAACAGTATCAACCTTCTCGCCCTGATACTTTGGTGCCACAGTAGTACAATTTGCTTCACGGCAAGGCTCGCCAGTGCGACCCTTTGCAGGATAGACCGTCTCAAAGCGAGAGGTATTTGCCTCCAAAAGCTCTGCAATAGTAAGCTTCTGACCGTTTACAGTAATGCTCTTCTCAGCAACAGTTGTTCCTACAAGCACCGCCGCTGGGTCTGTAATCTCCGCCTTGCTCTCAACAAGGATAGAGCCGTAGTTATAGTCAAACAGCTCGCTACTGCCAAGACAAATCTCCGCACCAATCTCATTACCGAAGCTCATCTTTGCCACAGCCTCGGCAACACCACCAAAGCCTACGGCATAAGCGGCAACAACACTACCCTGCTCAATAAGGTCAGTTGTAAGTGTAAAATTGTGACGCAGAGCATCGCAATCAGGTGTATAGTCAGCCTTTGGAGTGTGCTTGATAAGGTATATCTTATCGCCCGCAGCCTTAAACTCTGGGCTGATAACTGTGCGAGCATCTACAGTTGTAATACCAAAGGCGATAAGTGTTGGTGGCACATTAATCTCGTTAAAAGTACCACTCATAGAGTCCTTACCACCGATAGATGGCAGACCGAGAGCATTCTGCATCTTCAGAGCACCAAGCAGTGCCGCCATAGGCTTACCCCAAGAGTTGCGGTCTGTCATACGCTCAAAATACTCCTGATAAGAGAAGCGCATCTTATCAAATCGTGCACCTGCAGCCACAACCTTTGCCACAGCCTCAACAACGGCATACTGCGCACCGTGATATGGGCTCCAAGCAGAGATATATGGGTTGTAGCCAAAGGCCATAATACTTGCTGTATTTGTCTTGCCGTGGCGAACAGGTAGGGTCTGCACTGACACCTGGCTCTCAGTAGCCTGAGTCTTACCACCAAATGGCATAAGGACAGTAGAGGCACCTATAGTAGAGTCAAACATCTCAATAAGACCCTTCTGGCTCACTACATTCCAATCCTTCAGATTAGCAACAAACTGCTCGGCAACACCCTCGCCCTCAACAGTACGAGAGAATGGGTTGCGATGTTCAACAGCAGGGATTGTAATCTGCGTATAGTGCTTTGCACCTGCGCTATCAATAAACTCACGCTTAAGGTCTACAATGAGTTTATCGTGGAAGTACATTCTCATTCGCTGAGTATCTGTCACATCGGCAACATATGTAACCTCCACATTCTCCTCTGCACACAGAGCCATCATTGTCTCCATATCCTTACGCTCAACAACAACAGCCATACGCTCCTGCGACTCGCTGATAGCAAGCTCTGTAGAGTTCAGTCCGCTGTACTTCACTGGTACGCGGTCAAGGTAGATGTCAAGACCATCAGTAAGCTCGCCAATAGCCACGCTCACACCACCTGCACCAAAGTCGTTTGACTTCTTAATAAGGCGTGTAACATCTGCACGGCGGAACAGACGCTGAATTTTGCGCTCCTCTGGAGCATTTCCCTTCTGCACCTCCGAGCCACACTCCTCAAGCGAAGCGGCTGTATGCTGCTTTGAAGAGCCAGTAGCTCCACCGATTCCGTCACGACCAGTTCTACCGCCCATAAGCAGCACAACATCGCCAGACGCTGGGGACTCACGGCGAACATTCTCCGCCTTCACAGCACCCACAACAGCACCTACCTCAAGGCGCTTGGCAACATAGTTATCGTGGTAAATCTCGCGAACATGAGTTGTCGCAAGACCAATCTGGTTTCCATAACTTGAGTAACCTGCAGCAGCCTTGCGAGAGATTACTCGCTGTGGAAGCTTACCGGCAAGAGTCTCTGATACACTCTTATATATATCTCCCGCACCCGTTACGCGCATAGCCTGATATACATAGGCGCGACCTGACAGTGGGTCACGAATAGCACCACCGAGACAGGTTGATGCGCCACCAAATGGCTCAATCTCTGTTGGGTGGTTGTGTGTCTCATTCTTAAACTGGAGCAACCACTTCTCAGTCTGACCCTCTACATCTACATCAACAAAGATGCTACAAGCGTTATTCTCCTCACTCTGCTCCATATCGTCCAACAGACCCTTATGGCGAAGATAGCGTGCACCGATAGTGGCAATCTCCATAAGGCAGAGGCTCTTATGCTCTCTTCCGAGTTCTGTACGCATCATACCAAACTCGGCAAGTGCGCTCTCAAACTCTGACTTCATAAACGACTCGTCAATCTTTACCTCTGTAATCTCCGTAGTAAAGGTTGTGTGGCGGCAGTGGTCTGACCAGTATGTATCAAGGATGCGAAGCTCGGTCTGTGAAGGGTTGCGACCCTCGCCCCTGAAGTAGTTTACAACCTCACGGAGGTCGTCTGCATTCATAGCAAGAGAGTTTGCCTTGCAGTATGGAGCAAGCTCCTCTTCGGTCATATCTGTAAAGCCCTCAAGGATTGGCACTGGGCGAATCTCCGCCTGCTCGTTATCTACAAGGCGAGACAAATCCTTCTCACGAGACTCTACAGCATTGATATAGTAGTGCTTCACAGCCTCAATATCGGCATCTGTTACACCATTATCAAAAATCAGCAACTTTGAGCTGCGGATTCTCACATCGGCAGTAGGTTCAATAAGGCGAACACAATCCACAGCCGAAGATGCGCGCTGGTCAAACTGACCAGGGAGGCACTCCACAGCCAAATACTTCACGCCCTCAAGTGGGCAGCTATCAGTAACGCGGTCTGTTACAATCTCACCAAAGACTGCATAGCGACAACGCTCAATAAGTTCAGGCGTAAAACCAAAGAGGTCGTAGACATTTAGTACGCGGAGCGACTTGATATTAAGTCCGAGGTTCTCGTTCAGCTCGCTCTGCAGAGCGTGAGCCTCAACCTGAAACTCGGCATACTTCTCAACAAAAATTCTGAAACTATTCATACTCTACAACTCTGCTGAAAGGACATTCTCTGTTTGCTGCTTGCGGAACTCAATAAGGCGAGCCTCAAGCTCTGGGTCTGTAAGGGCAAAGATAGAGGCTGCAATAAGAGCCGCATTCTTAGCACCATTAATTGCAGTAGTAGATACTGGCACGCCACCTGGCATCTGCACAATAGAGAGCAGAGAGTCAAGGCCTCCGAGAGCAGAGGTCTTAATAGGCACACCAATAACTGGCACTGTTGTAAGACCCGCTGTAACGCCCGCTACATGGGCAGCACCGCCCGCGCCCGCGATAATTGCGCCAATACCACGCTCGCGCGCTGTAGTGGCATACTCAAACATCAAATGTGGAGTACGGTGCGCGCTGATAACACGCTTTTCATACTCAATACCCAACTGCTCAAGGGTCTCAACAGCGGCCGACATAACACCCCAGTCACTTGTAGAGCCCATAATAACTGCTACCTTCATACTCGTTTTTGAATTTTAGTTATTTCTAATTTTACACACTTATTTCAATCAAAAAGCCACCGCAACACAGCTGTTGTAGTGGCTCCTATCTCACACATTTACGCACTTCTGTCCACAAATGTTCGCGTACTTTGAGCGCATTCTCTCAAGATGTACAGGCCCCAAAGTAGCACCTCGAGAGTCCTTACCCGAGCCAGCAACAGAGAGACAATGCACCAAAAATCCTTTCATACGGCAAAAATATAAAACTTTATGGGTTCAGAAAAATTTTATAGAGACTTTTTTCAACATTTTTTCAACGAAAGATACAAAAAAAATATTTTCACATTTTTCTGCAAAAAAGTTGGGTAGTTCAAAAAATAATACCTACCTTTGCACAAATAAATTCTACCGATGAGAGCCCACAACACTATTTCGCTTCACGGTCCGATTATTTGCCTTGTGCAGTTCGGGCTTTATGGTGGCAGAGTGTGCGGTCTGTGCGGCAATATGGGATAGAGTGCGAAATAGAGCGAGGTGCGGTTGTGCCTCGCTTTTTGTTAATAGAAATATATGTTTAACAGATAAAAAGTTGTAAATTATGTCATTTCTAACAGAGAGAGTTCAGCAAGAGGGTTTAACCTTTGATGATGTGTTGCTCGTACCTGCATACTCGGAGGTGCTACCACGCGAGGTGAGTGTTAAAAGCCGTTTCTCACGCAACATTACGCTCAACATTCCTATTGTATCAGCTGCAATGGATACTGTAACAGAGGCTCCTATGGCAATCGCCATTGCTCGCGAGGGCGGTATCGGCGTTATCCACAAGAATATGTCTATTGCCGAGCAGGCCGCCCAGGTGCGCCGTGTAAAGCGTGCCGAGAATGGTATGATTTATGACCCTGTAACAATCACTGGTGAGCAGACTGTGGGCGACGCTCTCGCCCTTATGCACGAGAACAAGATTGGTGGTATTCCAGTAGTTGACCAGAATAGAATGCTTGTTGGTATTGTCACAAACCGTGACCTTCGTTTCCAGAAGGATATGTCGCGCCGCATTGACGAGGTGATGACTTCAGAGAATCTGGTAACTATCACAAACCCAGAGGCAGAGGATGTTACAGAGGTACTGCTTCGTAACAAGATTGAGAAACTGCCGGTAGTAGATGCAGAGGGACATCTTATAGGCCTTATAACATACAAGGACCTTACAAAGGTACAGGACCATCCAAATGCTTGTAAGGACAGTATGGGCCGTCTTCGCGTAGCTGCAGGCGTGGGCGTGACTGCCGACTCTATGGACCGTGTTGATGCACTTGTTGCCGAGAGCGTTGATGCAGTAGTTCTTGACTCTGCACACGGACACTCAAAGAATATCGTGGCACTGCTCAAGCGCATTAAGGAGAAGTATCCTAATCTTGATGTTGTGGTTGGTAATATCGCTACAGCCGAGGCTGCTCGTTATCTTGCCGAGAATGGCGCAGACGGTATTAAGGTTGGTATCGGCCCAGGCTCTATCTGTACTACACGAATTATCGCAGGTGTTGGTGTTCCACAGCTAACCGCCATTTTCGATGTTGCAAGCGCAGTGAAGGATATGGATGTGGCTGTAATTGCTGACGGAGGTCTTCGTTACTCTGGCGACATTGTTAAGGCTCTGGCTGCTGGTGGCGACTGCGTAATGTGCGGTTCAATGTTTGCAGGAACAGAGGAGGCTCCAGGTGAGACTATCATCTACAACGGTCGTAAGTTCAAGACCTATCGCGGAATGGGTTCTATTGATGCAATGAAGGCTGGCTCTACTGACCGCTACTTCCAGGATAGTACTACGGCTACAAACAAGCTCGTTCCAGAAGGTATCGTTGGTCGCGTACCATTCAAGGGATCACTGAATGAGACTGTATATCAGCTCATTGGAGGTATTCGCTCTGGTATGGGATACTGTGGCGCAAAGGACCTTGCAGCACTGCGCACAGCACGCTTTATCCGCGTGACTGCAAATGGTGTTATTGAAAATCACCCACACGACATTACAATTACACGCGAGACACCAAACTACACTCGTGGAGAGTAAAGAGTATTAGGTTTTTATACATATTTAGGATATGAAGCAAGATATGATTGTTATTTTGGACTTGGGCAGCCACGAGAATACTGTCCTTGCCCGTGCTATTCGCGACCTCGGTGTTTATAGCGAGATCTATCCACACGACATTACAGCTGCTGAACTCAAGGCTCTGCCAAATGTTAAGGGTGTGATTATCAACGGAGGTCCTAACAATGTTATTGATGGCGTGGAGATTGATGTTCTGCCAGAGATTTACACTGCAGGCTTTCCTGTTATCGCTGCGGGCCACAGCAAAGCGAAGTGCGAGGTAAGCCTTCCACAGTTTACTGACGACTTTGAGGCTATTAAGCAGGCTGTAAAGGGCTTTGTGTTTGATGTTTGCAAGGCCGAGGCTAACTGGAATATGACCAACTTCGTTGCTGACCAAATAGAGCTTATCCGCCGACAGGTTGGCGACCGCAAGGTGCTTCTCGCACTCTCTGGTGGTGTTGACTCATCCGTTGTTGCGGCTCTTCTTCTGAAGGCTATTGGTGACAACCTTGTCTGCGTACATGTAAACCACGGTCTTATGCGTAAGGGCGAGAGCGAGAATGTTGTTGAGGTGTTCCGTAACCAGCTCTGCGCAAACCTTATATATGTAGATGCTACAGAGCGCTTCCTTACAAAACTTGAGGGCGTTGAGGACCCAGAGCAGAAGCGTAAGATTATCGGTGGCGAGTTTATCCGCGTATTTGAGGAGGAGGCACGCAAACTTGATGGTATTGATTTCCTCGGTCAGGGAACAATCTACCCAGATATCGTTGAGAGCGGCACAAAGACTGCCAAGATGGTTAAGTCTCATCACAATGTAGGTGGTCTGCCAGATGACCTACAGTTTGAGCTTGTAGAGCCACTGCGCCAGCTCTTTAAGGATGAGGTTCGCGCTTGCGGTCTTGAGCTTGGTCTGCCATATGAGATGGTATACCGTCAGCCATTCCCAGGTCCAGGACTTGGTGTTCGTTGCTTGGGTGCTATTACCCGTGAGCGATTGGAGGCTGTGCGCGAGTCTGACGCCATTCTTCGCGAGGAGTTTGCAAAGGCAGGTCTTGACAAGAGGGTTTGGCAGTACTTTACCGTTGTACCTGACTTCAAGAGCGTAGGTGTTAGAGACAATGCTCGCTCATTTGAGTACCCTGTAATTATCCGTGCGGTGAATACTGTAGATGCTATGACAGCGACTATCGAGCGCGTAGATTGGGATATCCTCTGCCGCATCACAGACCGCATTCTTGCCGAGGTCAAGAATGTAAACCGTGTCTGCTACGATATGTCTCCAAAGCCAAACGCCACAATCGAGTGGGAGTAGTCACAACTAATTAAAGAGCAAAGTAGCCTCTCAAAATTGTTGAGAGGCTACTTTTTGTCAATATTTGCAATTACACGAATAATTACTACCTTTGTGCCGTATGAGAAAGATTTTTATTGTTTTGTTGGCGGCAGTATGTGCCGCAGGGTGTGTGGAGAAGTTTGAGCCCACAGACAGAGTTTTTCAGGCGAGTGGCACGGCCAGTGCATACTTTAAGTTTATCCGTATAGAGAAGGACAAAGTTCCTATTCATCCCGTTATTGATGCCGATGCGAACTACGAGGAGCTACGCGTGATGTTGAGCCTTGTGGGCGACTATGCTGGCTCTATCTTTGACCTTATGGACAATCCTTTGGGGGCAAATGCAATGTCGTATGAGAATTGTCAGGAGAAATTTGGCGACTTCAACCCCACAAAGACTATCTACCGCTTCTACAGCAAGGCTGGCAGTGGCGAGTGGTTTTATGAGAGTGGTCCTTGTCGCTACTACTGCTTTGCCGAGCAGATTAAGAGCATTGAGATTACAAGTGACAAGTACTGGTGTGACGGGTACAGCGCGGGGGTAAACCTTGCACCGCTCTTTACAGTTGAGTTTGACTCTCTGGCAGAGTATGTAGCGGGTGGTTTTACAGCCAGCAGACCTGTTAAGACCGTACGCGAGGTTGTAAGCGAGCTTAACCCCGCCACAACAGCTCTAATGCTTGAGGGTGACTATAATATATATGGTGGCACTGATATGACCTTCTACTGCTACACCATTCCTGAGAATTTGGCAATGCACACCATTACCGTTACGCTCAACCTTGACTCGGGTAGCAGCGTAAGCTACTCTATGAAGTTAAACCATCTCTACCTATAGATTTGGTAGCAAATTTGTAACTATCGTCTCGTAACCAATAAATAGAGTGTTATGAGACGATTTTTTATTATTCCATTACTGCTTACAGCCTTTACTTTGAGCAGTTGTAACGACGATGACGGTTGGAGCCTGAAGGAGCAGATAAACCGTATCAATGCCCTTATAGCGGACTATCCTGCTACAAGTAGCGACTTCCGTAGTTTTATAGACGACCTTGAGACGGGCGTCTGGACTATTGACAACTGGATAACATACCGCAATGGCGATGTGTGGAGTAGCTCCTATACGGGCTATAACAATATCGCCTATGGCAAAGGCAGCCAGTTCCTTGACCTTATCTTCTATGGTGATGGCACCTGCCGTCAGTGCTACCTCTACGCCCCTGCGCCGTATAACAACATCCCCTATCCATTCCTCTACACTACCCTACTGTGGAGCTTTGATGCTGAGAATATGGCTGTAATCCTCACAAATACAGACCTTCAGGCCGCAGGTAGCCCTTTTGCGCAGACTACGCTCACGCTGAAATACTACCAGTATGGACAATTTATTATGGATGGTCTTGAGCCCTCAGACCAAACGCTCAACGGCTACTCTGTCCGCTATATCGGCACCCTTGCAGGAGCAAATGTCCGCTCTGACTACGAGTCCCGCTACAAAGACGAGAAGATATACTCCCAACTGAACGGCACAGAGTACAGATAGAGTAGCTGTTGGCCGTTAGCCATTAGCCATTGGCCAATTTTGTTGTCAGAGCGGGGTAGGTACGGTGCATCGTGAAAAAAAGTAGTGGCGGCTGTACCTTTTAGTACTATCCGCCACTACTTTTTAAGGGATGTGCCGTAGATGCCCCGCTATCACGACAAAATTACCTCTTTTTGATGTAGGAAACCTTGTCAGTATACTGCTTATCTGAGTTGCCTGGGTATACCTTCACAAGGACTACGCCGTGAGCGGGAACGAGGGCGGTATAGCGCTCGCCACGGTCATCGGTAAGGGTGCCGACATCCTTCTGACGCCACAGGTCGCGTACGGTGCGGTTACCGTCATAGAGACCGAGCATACGAGGGTTGATGCTGATATTTGCAGGCTTCTCGCCACGGTTGAACATACCTACAGCAAGGCTACCATCCTCAAGGTGCTTAACATAGATAACCTGACTGCCATCCTTCTTGCGCCATACTGGCACTGCGTGGAAGCCCAGAGGGTCCTGATTGACATCAATAACCTCGTCGTTAGTAAGCAGTGAGAGCGTAAACTCATCCAATCGCGCCATATCGCAACCAATAAGCAGTGGCGAAGCAAAGAGTGCCCAGAGGCTCATATGTGTATACTGCTCATCGGCTGTAAGCTTTGTGTAGTGGAGCTTTGGACCCCAGCCAACAAGACCTACAACGAGCATATCTGCATCTGGCCAAGCACCAGGGCGGCAGAATGGAATCCACTTATCCTGCGAGAAGCCGATAGAGTTAATGCTCTTCCAAGTGTCGCGGATATCGCCTGTAGTACGCCAGCACTCTGCGTGCTCCATAGTAAATGGAGCGTCAGCAAGAGGGGCAGAGTTTGAGAGGCTCAGCACAATATCGCGGTCAAGGCGGCGCAGAGCGTCAAACATCTCCTTAGTGTGGTACTTTGTGTTTGGACTCCAGTCGTACTTCAAGTAGTCAATCTCCCACTCTTCCCACTGCTTTACATCCGCCTCAACAAATGAGTATTTGCCGTGGTGGTAGTACTCCTTGCGGTCCTGCCAGTAGTTTGCATCAGGGCCCTTCTTCTGGTAGCGGTAGTGCTCATTGTGCAGGCCATCCTTAATCCACTGATTCTCGCCATCTGGGTTGTCCGAGTAGCTACCGATATGCGCTGCATAAGTACCGACCCAAGGCACAGAGTAGATACCCAGCTTAAGACCCATATCGTGTACCTCGCGAGTTAGTGCCTTCATATCTGGGAACTTTGTATTTGGCTGAATAGCATTGTACTTACCGCCACGCTTACCCTGCCAGCCGTCGTCAATGTTGATATAGGTCCAGCCGTGGTTTATAAGGCCAGAGCTTACCATAGCGCGAGCAGAGGAGAGCACCTGCTCTTGAGTCACATCTCTTGCCCAGCAGTTCCACGAGTTCCAACCCATAGGAGGTGTAAGGGCGATATTATCTCCCACAACAATGCGAAGCTCTCGCGAGTAGCTTCCCAACGCGTTTGTTGCAGTAACCATAACGCGATAAGTTCCGCGCTTCTTCACAGAGCCAGTAATCTGACCCTTCTCGGCGTCAAACTTAAGCCCCTTAGGCAGGTTCTCAACAGTAAAAGTCATCGGACGCTCACCCGTAGCAGCGATAGTATAGAGGCACTTTGAGCCTGGGCGCAGACCGAAGACCTTTGCGCCATTAATGCGCGGAGTCTTTGCAGGTTTTGGTGTAAGAATATATGCCGACAGGTCTGGAATCTCAACCTCGGCAGGCTGCTGTGCTACAACTGGGATGCAGTTGAGAGCAAGAGCAACAATAAGTAGTGAACAAAATTTTCTCATATTTAATTTACATTTTTAGTATCAAAGTCGCCAAATACCTCCGAGTAGTCAGTCGTAAGCACTTGGCCTGTCATAGTTTTACGCTTGCTGTACTTATCCACAGCGCGGACAGTAAACGGAGCGTTAGGGTCTTCAAGTTTACCGCAGTAAAGGTGCGGAGATTGACCAGAGTAGCCGTCATCGCTTGTTCCATAGACCTCGTGATACCAGTAGCCTACCCACCAGTCGCGGCCGCTAATCTTCTCCATATTGCAGACCTGCTTGCCATTCTGCCAAAGGGTCACAGCCCAGTCGCCGTGCTCAATGTTCCAGATATTGGCAACAACATACCCCTCAAGGTTCCAAGTATACTCAGGGAAAATCTGCTTCTTGACTGGCTGATTAACGCTCAAACGAGGGTCGTAGAATCGCTGAGCTCCATTATAGAGGCGCATCTGCATATTTGCATCATAGCCCGTAGCCTTATAGAGCCAGTTCTTTACTCTGTTGCCCTCAATCTCGTAGATACCATATCCATTTGGAGTTCCATCAACATTAAATGTTGAGTGCCACATACCGCCGCACACTGCACCGTGGATATGCTCATAAATCTTTTTGCCATTTACGCTGTGAGTGTAGTAGCCATTGCGATGAGTGTGGCCTATCATCAAGTGTGCCTCACGATACTGAGCCAGCAGTTCGAGCACTTGACTACGATAACGGCTATCTGGGTGGTTATTACCCTTACCATTGCGGAACGGGATGTGACAGCAGAGGATAACCAGCTTATCCTTAGGCACATACGAAAGGTCCTGCTTGAGCCACTCAAACTGCCAGTCGTAGAAGCCTGTAGCATACTCGTATGTTCCATCTGGCGGGGTCTCGCCGTGCAGGGCGTTATCCATAACCACAATATGCGCATCCGAGCGGTTGAATGAGTAGTTCTGAGGACCACAGTAGGTCTGGAAGTTCTCTACGCTCTTCCAGAATGTAGTGGCTATGTCGCGATTAGCCTCATTCAGGTGGTCGTGGTTACCCATACACTGGAAGAAAGGGATGCTCTGACCCGCCATCGCCTTGCGTATACTGATAAGGATATTACGCTTGTTAAGGTCGGTAATATCGCCCAATGTAAGGCCGTAAGGGTTTGTAAAGTCTGCCGCCGTAGCGTTGATATCAGGGATGGTCTCTGCAATAAAACGCTCCACATCTCTTGACTCACGACACTGGATATCAGCAAGGCAGAAAAGGGTAAACTTACTCTCCTTACCACCTGCCAGTGGCTCAATGGCAAAGTCCTTGCGGAAGACCTTCTCGCTCTTAACTATCGGAGCCCAGAATGCAGGATGGTTATCTGCACCCACAGGCACCTTATACTCGGCAGGCACAGTAAAGTAGACAATGTTTCCATTTGTCTGCTCACGCACAATCTGATAGACTCCATTTTTGTCGGTAGCAACGCATGTAAATCCGTCACTTACGACCACACCCTCAACACCTTTGCCCGTAGCAGAGTCGGTAATAAGGCCACACAGAGTGGTCTTAGCGGCAATAGTAGTACCGTTAATAACCACTCCATCTGTTGGCTCATCCGTGCCTTCTCCATCATCTGGCTTTGGTTTGTTCTGTTGTCCAGAGTTGCCAGTTGTCGGCTTGAAGTCTATACCTTTGTCATCGCAACCTACCGCTACAGTGAGCAGGCAGAGGGCGATAAGTAGTACTCTTTTCATAGTAGTGAGTAAGGGGTGAGAGACCCCACCCCCTATTTGTTACTGTTTATACTCGTAAAGATTGAACTCGGCGATATTTGCATATGTAGCCGCAGCAGTACCACGCTGACAGTTAGTAACACATACGCGAACATACTGCACAGCAGCATCGCCATTTAGCTCATAGCGGTATGGGCCTACAAGATACTGCAGGCCACCACACTCCGCAATATGGTCAAATGAAGCGACCTTACTCCAAGTATATCCATCCTCAGAGACCTCTACATAACCTACGATATAGTCCTGATAGTCACGACGAGTAAGCTCAACGGCAACGAGGGTGTGTGGAGTACCCAAGTTCCAAGCAACGATGTATGGATTATCAGCAGAACATCTGATATTATCATTGATAAATGAGCTTGAGTTGTAACCAGAGTGCCAATATGTTGTAGCATCGCCATCAATCATATGTAGATAGTTGTTGTTTGTAGCAGTAATATTACCGTGGCAAGAGTTACACTCATAGAGAACCCACTTATCACGGCGGTCACCAGCATCTACAACAGTTGTAGCAACGCCATCCTGCTGAAGGTTAAGCAGATAGTAGAAGTTCTGCTTATTGATTGCATAGTTCTCAGAGTTTGCAGTCATAACCACAGGGATAGAGCAACGATATATGCTTGGCAACTTTGCAAGGTCTACCTCCAGAGTAAAAGTGAGCTCCGAGCTACCTGCAACAAGAGTAGTGTCGCCAATAATTTGGAAAGCCTCTGCTGGAGCGAGATTATACCACGCCTTTGCACCCTGACTAATTGCCTCAAAGGCTGCCATTGAGGTATCCAGAGTGATAGTTACATCTGTTGGATTTACAAAAGGCACCGTAACCTTCAAGTCTCGCTTCCACTTACCAGCAGACTCCTTACTCCAAAGCACAGTCTCAACCTTGTTTGGTACGAAGAATATCTCCGCAGGGAGCATCTTTGGGCTCAGAAGCACAACCTCCTTGCCCTCAGTCACTGCAAGGTCCGACGAGATTACAAGAGGCACAACATATTTGTGACCATCTGCAAGGGCTGCTACCGTATCGTAGTCAAACTTAACCTCAACATTGCCTACACGGCTATCCTTGCTAATGGCAACCGTTTGTGTGCTTACAACATACGCCTGCTCATCAAGCATCTGATAGTCAGTGCCATTTGCTGTATTATAGTCGATAAGAGCCTGCTCGGAGACCTCAACATTTACTGTTGCATCAACAGCAAAGTAACCACTACGATGGATAGCCACTGAGGCAGTAGGCTCTGCGTCAAGGTCGTAGAACTCAACGCTCTGCAGTCCACTATTGACGATATAGATATGAGCCTCGGTAAGATTATTATCGCGGTTGTTCTGACAAGATAGAGCCAGAGCCAACACTGCACATAATATGATATATAACTTTTTCATAGTCTTACTATTTTTATAAAATTACCAACCCCAGTTCTGTGTCAGATTATTCAGACGATCCACCTCGCTCTGATAGAACGGCAACAGATACTGACGCTTTGTAAACACACGAGTAGAAGGGCGGTTACCGCCATCGTGAGGGATTACTGTACGCTGCCAGAATTCGCTTGTTGAGCTATCGTTATTTGCCTCCACATTCATACCATATACATTACCAGCATCCTCAACCTCTGAGAGAAGGTTTGTACGGGTATCAAAGTAGCGGTGGTTCTCAAAGTTAAGCTCAAGCTGACGCTCACGCAGAATCATCTTCACAAGCAGCTGCATATCTGAGCTAACCTCTGGATATACACTCTCAAGAGTAGGCACGCCAGCGCGAGTACGAACACGGTTTACAGCATCCAGAGCATCCTGTGCTGTATATCCGCCAATACCAGCCTCAACGCAGTGTGCAACAGCCTCGGCATAGTTGAGAATTGTCTCTGCATAGCGGAACAGCGGCCAAGTAATTGGCTCCCAGTTTGTAGAGGCCGCAGTCTTTGTGTTGTAAGTAGTAGAGGTAAACTTAAATGGCAGATAACCAGTTGTAGTGTAGTTATCAGACGAACCAGTGTAAGAGTTACCACCCTTATATAGCTGAATATCGTTTACAAGGTTCTCACCACCAATCCAGTTCAGACCGCTCCAGAATACAGACATATAGAAGCGAGGCTCACGGCCGATATACATCTTATAAGTCTGACGAGTAGCACCGAGAATTGGGTGCTTAAATGCTGCAAAGCCCGTCTCAGTATAGCCACTCTCTACTGCTCGCTGGTCAATAATTGGCTGACCGTCGTTGTAGTAACCAGTAATTGGATAGACACCATTCTCAAGCGCAAAGGCATCAACAAGCTTCTGTGTAACACCTACACCACCGTAAGCACGACCACCAACACCCTCTGGAGTAGTAGCTACGCGCCAGTTGTAAGATGTGTTCTGACGAGCAAAGATAAGCTCTGCATTCCAACGCTCAAGGAACACCTTGCGCCAGCTCTCATATGGCTGACCAGCGTGCTCACCGATAAGCTGATACAGACCAAGATCCATAACCTCCTCAGCAGCGTGTGCAGCCTCAAGCCACTTCTCAGCATCGTATGACTGTGGGAACAAATCGTTGCCGTAGTAGTTCTTCATACCCTGATATGTAGGATTACCGTTAAACAGCGGACGAGCCGAGTAGAGCAACACGCGAGACTTGAGCGCAAGCGCAGCTCCCTTTGTAGCACGACCCAACCAAGTACTTGACTGCTCAGCAAGCAAATCCTGAGCTGCCATATCGCACTGCTCGCAGACCCAATCTACACACTCATCCCAAGTGTTACGGTCAATGTCGCGCACCGCCTCGCTTGAGTAGTCGACTGGAGACTCGCCAAGGATTGGCACTGGGCCCCACATACGCATAAGGCAGAAGTAGTAGTATGCACGCAGAAAACGAGCCTCAGCAATCCACTCCTTAACCTCCTGCTCAGTAAGCTCTGGGCAGCGATGAACATTCTCCATAAAGTAGCTTGTCTCACGAATACCCTTCCAGTTAAGTGAGTAGCACTTTGCAAGGAAAGAACTTGTTCCAGAGCCAGGGTTGCTTGACACCTGCCAAGTACCGTTATTGAAGAGGCGGAACCAACGATTACCGAAAGATACAGAGCACTCATCTGATGAAGGCTCATAGATATTGTTCTGACCTGATGGGTCTGTCTCATTGTTTATCCATGTATAAACATTTGCAAGATACTGAAATGTTGTAGTACGCTTCTCAAAGATATTCTCAGATGTCTGTGGCTCATCTGGCTGACGATTCAGAAATGAGTCACAGCTTACCATACCAAGAGAAAGAATTGATATAAGTATAATGATATATTTGTTCATAGCTGCTTAGAATACAAGGGTTACACCAATGTTATATACTCTATTGTTAGGATAGTTTGCAGCACCAGTCTGCAAGTCTGGGTCCCACAACTTAAATGGAGAGAATGTGAGCAGGTTCATACCTGACAGGTAGATTCTCAGTCGGTCAATATGAGCCTTTGCCATAATGCGCTTTGGAAGTGTATAACCAATCTCGGCATTCTTTAGGCGGATATAACGACCGTCAACCATCCAGTATGTAGAGGTCTGGTTGTTATTGTTGTTTGTTCCGATAGAGAGGCGTGGATACTTAGCATCGCGGTTATTCTCTGTCCAGTAGTTACCATAGAGGTCTGAGAATACATTAGAGTGGCGATTCTTAGTTGCGCTAAATGGCTGAGTGTAGGTGTTGTTAATAAAGAAATTAACATTGTCAACGCCCTGGAAGAATACAGAGACATCAAAGCCCTTGTAGCGAACAGATGCACCAAAACCGTATGAAATCTCTGGAACATTCGGGAAGCCGATAGGCTTCTTATCGTAGTCGTTCACAACGCCATCGCCGTTGATATCAATATAACGGATATCACCAGGCTTAACCTCGCCAAACTGCTGCTGTGGCCAAGCGTCAATCTCTGCCTGACTCTGGAAAAGACCATCTGCAATCAGACCGAATGTCTGCCAGTTACTCTGACCGATACGATTCTGGTAGAGGTACTCCCAGTCTGGCTGGTCGTTGTCAAGGATAGTATTGTGTGCATAGGTAAAGTTTGCACGAGCAGTAACATCTACCTGACCAAACTTCTGGTGGTACTCAATAGAGGCGTCAAAACCCTCGTTGCGCATCTTACCAACATTGATATAAGGCTTATTTGTAAGACCAGCAATCTCTGGGATAGATGAAGCCTGGAGGAAGATGCCGCTACGATGATCCTTAAAGTAGTCCATCTGCACCTTAAGCTTACCAAACAGCGACAGGTCAAGTCCTACATTGAGCTTGCGAACTGTCTCCCAACCTACATTGGCATTTGGATAGTCGCCCAGACGAATACCTGTGTAAGCAGTATTTGCACTACCGAAGTAGTAAGTATATCCAGGCTCAATAGTCTCAAGGTAGATAAATCGGCGGTCACCACCAATCTGGTCGTTACCTACAAGACCATAAGAGGCCTTAATTTTGAGCATATCAACAACATCCTTTGCGCTCTCAAAGAATGGCTCCTCTGAAATTGCCCAACCAGCAGCCACAGATGGGAAGAAACCAAATCTGTTACCTGGAGAGAAGTTCTCCGAGCCGTTGTAACCGAAGTTACCCTCAATAAAGTAGCGGTTGTCAAAGTCATAAGTCACACGACCAGCAATACCTTGGTTACGATATGGCAGGAACTTGTCAGAGTCTGTCTCTGTGGTGTCAATATAGTTCTTCTGCGAGTGCTGATAGAGCAGCAATGCACCTACAGAGTGGCGGCCGAATGTACGAGCGTAGTTAATCTGCGCCTCAAGATATACAGTACGGCGGCTGTTGCTACTCTTACCCAGTGAGAGGCTCTGCTGACCGATAACAGTCTCGGTCTTAATAAGGTTACCCTCTTCATCACGGCCAGAGGCAATCCACTGCTGTGGAGTCTTTGTACGAGCAACATGCTGGTAGTTCATCGCGTCAAATGCAAACTTTATATTTGCAGTAAGACCCTTAGTAATCCAGTTGCTGAAATCCTGCTGGAGGTTGATTGTAGAGGTTGCTGTGTTCCAGAACTTCTCACGATAACCCTTCTGCGTCAGAAGCACATATGGGTTTGCGCCGTCATTATCTGCAGGACCTGCAAGAGTACCGTCAGAGTAGAAGAGCGGATAGGCATTTGGAGAGGTATTGAGTGTATAGTTCCAAATGTCGCTTGCGCTACCACCTGGCTCATTCTTGCGCTCAAAAGAGGTTGCAAGGTTAATGTTGAGCTTTGTATACTTAAACACCTGCACATCTACATTAGAGCGGAAGTTGTATCGGCGATAGTAGAGCGAAGTGTCGTAGTTCTTCATATTATCTACTGCAAACAGACCAGCCTCGTTGTAGAATGCACCTGAGATGTAGTACTTTGCAATATCACCACCACCGCTTACAGAGACATTAACCTTCTCGTTCCAAGTCTGGTCGCGATAGAGTGTGTTGAGCCAGTCCACATTTGGATAGAGGTCTGTATCGACGCCTGTGCGATACTTCTCAATAGTCTCTGGAGAGTAAATCATACTTCCTGCAGCCTCGTTATACATCTCTGCAAACTGCACACCGTCAAGCATCTGCGGAGTCTTTGTAGGGCTTACAAGACCAGCCTCCATAGAGAGTGAAACCTTTGGCTTGCCACTCTCTCCGCTGCGTGTAGTAATCATCACAACGCCATTTGCACCTCGCACACCGTAGATTGCAGTCGCTGACGCATCCTTAAGGATACTCATCTCCTTAATATCATCAACATTTACAAGGTCCATATCGCGCTCGATACCATCCACAAGGATAAGCGGAGTCTTGCTCTCACCAAAAGTAGAGATACCACGAATCCAGAATGTAGAGCCGGCACCTGGTTCGCCAGAACGCTGCACAGAGACAACTCCAGCAAGCTGACCTGCAATATTACCAGAGAGCTTTGCCACTGGAGCCTTCAAATCATCAAGGGCTACAGATGAGATAGCACCCACGATACTTGCCTTTTTCTGTGTACCGTAACCGACGATAACAACATCCTCAACCATTGTTGTAGACTGCTTGAGTCGTATAGTCACATTTGAGGTCATATCACGAACAGGCATCTCAACCTCCTGATATCCAATAAATGAGACAGCTACAACAGCCAACTGATTGTCACACTTGAGTGTAAAGTTACCATCAAGGTCTGCCGATGTACCGAGTGTAGAGTCCTTAATCCAGACAGATGCACCGATAATTGGCTCGCCAGTAGCATCGTCTACAACCTTACCAGTAATTGTGCGTTCTTTAGTCTGTCGAGCAGTCGAAGTTACCACCTGCTGAGCCTTCTTCTGAGGCAAAAGAACGATGTCGTTCTGACGGATTACATAGGTAACCTCCTTGCCCTCAAGAGCCGCGCTGAGCAGTTGCTCAACGGTCTGCTGTCCACTTGGAGCAGTGATAGAGATGTCGTTTGGCAGATTGCCAGACCACGAGAAGCGGTAGTTACTACCAGCCTCAATCTTCTCAATAAGTTGTTTTAATGTCTTTGCCCCCGATGCATCTATGCGAGCAGTACTCTGCGCGCTCACACTCTGCCACGAGAGGCTCAACATCAGACATACGACCATTAGTCGCAGTCCAAAATCAAGTAGATTTCGTTTCATAAGCATTTTGTTTAGTAGTACTATTGTTGTTTTGTGAATTATAACTATTACCTATCAATAATTATCGCATCGCCCTCACGGCGGAAAGAGGTACCAGTTGTAAGGGTAACGATATTTAGCGTATGGTCAAGGGTATTTGAGCGGTCAATAGTACCCGAGAAGCGGATATCCTCAATTCGTGCATCGGAGAATGATATGCGGCAGTCGTAGACCTGCTCAAGAGAGTTTACGACCGACCCGAGTGGCTCTGTGTCAAAGTATCGCTGACCAAAGACCTCAAGCTCGGCATCCACCTCTACGATATTCACGCGGCGAGAGCCCTTGTTATATACCGCCTTCTGATTTGGTTTGAGGGCCACATTATGAGTAGCTGTAGTAAAGTCCACAGCACCATTTATCAGCACCGCCTCAACATTCTCACAGTCAGAGTAGGCCTTAAAGTTAAACTTTGTACCCTTAACTACAATCTGCGCCCCCTTAGCCTTAACAACAAATGGAGCGCCGTTCATCTTCACAACATCAAACAGTGCCTCGCCATCCAATCTAACAACGCGGTTTTTGGTAAAGTTTGAGTCAAAAGTAATTGTTGAGTTTGCCTTCAGCTCAACTTTAGACTTATCGGGCAACACAATGCTCTTATTCTGCATACTGTCGGCGCAAATCTCGCACTGCTCGTTACTCTTAGTAAAGTAGAGCGTACCTCCCACAACAGCCGCACAAACTAACACCGCTGCCGTATAGCGAAGCAGCGTACGCACCCAAGCCATACTCTTACAACGCTTCTGCTTATCTCTATCTGCCACCTTGCGCTTAAAGTCAGCAAGTGACTGCTCAGGATTAAGCCCTGCAACACTCTCTGACATATCGTGGACCCTGACAATGAAGTAGAGCTGCTCAAGGGTTTTGCGATTCTCCTCAGCAGCGTCATACCACCGCTCCACTTCTGCCATCTGCTCTGGAGCGAGTTTGCCGTCAATAAAATCGACAAGCATAGCCTCTGTTATCTCTCGTTTCTCTTCTGTATTCATATCTACATACTATTACTTATATATATTATACAACTAAATCCCCACTATTCCTACACCAAAATACAAAAATGGCACTTTTGTTCAAAAGGCTTTGCAAATATATTTTTTATCATTATATTTGCAGATATGTCGGACAAAGATATAACAAATATCGGCTATTCAGCTGCTAAACAGAGCCACTCGGATTGTTTTACAAACGATACCGATTTTGACTTTGACACTCTCTACTTGAGTAGCTACCGTGGTCTGTGCGCATACGCCTCTCGATTTGTTACTATTGACGAGGCGGAGGAGATTGTACAGGATACGATGATGTGGCTCTGGGACAACAAGCAGACTCTTATTCCTGGCAAGTCTATAAAGGCTCTGCTACTTCGCATTGTCCACAACAAGGCTCTTAATCGCATTAAGCACAATAGCGTGCTGTCAAGAGTCCATCAGCAGATTGAGCACAACTTACGCGAGCAGTTTGAGAGTCCCGATTTATACCTATCTACAGAGCTAACAGAGCTTCTTGAGAAGGCACTTGCTGCTCTACCAGAAAATCTACGCGTAGTCTTTATCCTTAGCCGCGTAGAACGCCTCAGTTACAAGGAGATAGCCGAAAAACTCGGCATTACCGTCAAGGCCGTAGACAACCGCCTTGCCCGTACAATGAAAATTCTCAGACAGGAGCTTAAAGATTACCTTCCGCTACTACTCTTTCTACTGGATTTATAGAACGACAAAAAGGGGAGTTTTGCCCTCCCCTTTTCCTAATACAAACCTAAAAACAAAACTGTTTGCGATGGTTAGTCGCAAACAGTTTTTCTTTTACTCAAGCACTACGCCACCCTCTGCAATCTGGAAGGCAGAAGTTGCGCGATCATCTGTCTTCTGGTCACGACCGAGAAGGAAGTAGTGGTTAGCAATGTCCGCAGCTGTTACAGCAACACCATTAACAGTTGTTGTCGCCTTAACCTTGATTGGAGAAGTACCACCTACAGTAGTGATATTTGTGCTACCCCAGTAGTCAGCCTGAAGAAGACCGAAGATAGCTGAGCTTGTTGTGTCATATGTAATATTGCAATCCAAGATACAGTTATCCCAAGTAGTTGCAGTGTTGTTCAGACGAGCACCAAAGCCACCGATAAGCACCTTCTTTGTAGTGTCGTCAGACATAATGCTCAAATCGCCATAGCTCTGGCAGTTTGCAAGGCTGAGGTCATTTGTACCCATAATACCACCAACGCAAGCATTGTCATTCAGATTACCTGACAGTGAGACATTTCCGTAGTTTACAAGGCCATCAGCAACAGCATTACTCTTCTCTGCCTGACCTACAATACCTCCAACGCAAATGCTGCTTACCATATCGGCATTATGGTTAACAATAGTAACCGCACCCTTGTTTTCAAGGCTCTTAAATGCTACTGAGCCACCCTTCTGCTTAGAGTCGTATGGACTTGAGTGTGGAACATCACCAAACAAACCACCGACAAAGTGGAACCTTGTACTCTGTGCATAGTAGTCAACAGTAATAGCACCGCTGTTAGAGCAGTTCTCAACAGTAATATACTGCGATGGAGTACCATTATAGTTACCATTCTGGCTAATACCAGCAATACCACCCGCAAACATATATCCATCTGGCTTAATGTTATCCAGAGTTACATCGCCACTATTGTGAACATTCATAATATTACCACAGAACCAACCAGTAACACCACCAATATGGATAGGCTGTGTAGTAGCATCAGGTACAGAGTACTTTACAGCACCACCGTTAGTTGTATTTGTCATATCACCAGCGCAGTAACCAGAGACACCACCAAGGAACAACAATGAGCCATTCACAGTAGTACCGCTGTAGGTTACATTACCATTGTTAACGCAGTTATCAACATAGCTGAAGATATACTTGTTATCATTTGGCTTGTTATATACCTTGCCGACGCAACCGACAATACCACCAAAAGAGGAAAGTTTGTTAAGGGTAGTGATATTAATTTCAACATCTCCGTTGTTTACACAGTTGTATACACCGCCGATATATGATGCGGCGAGTTTCTCCTCTGTATCAAGGACATTGTGCGGATAGTAGCTACCAACCATACCACCGATAAAGATCCAACCACTTGTGTAGTCATCCATCTGGATAGTCAGCTTACCGTTGTTAATACAGTTCTCAACGCGAGCAGCAATACCCTTTAGTGATGTGTTATTAAGGTTGAAGTCTGTTGAGCCAGAGACACCTACGATAGTACCTATAGAGCGGTCCTTGACAACATTACCGCCAATAGCAGTAACATTCGCATTGTTGATACAGCCGCTTACAAGACCCATATTTGCATTTACAAATACTGCGTGAGGTGTAGAAGCGTTTGTATTTGTAAGGTCATAAGCCCAAGAACAGCTGCTATCTACAGTAACATTCTTTACAGTACCCCAGTTCTCGTTAATAAGAGCGTGTGTAGCAGCATAATTCTTAATTGCATAGCCCTGACCGTCAAATACAGCCTCCTCAAGCAGTGAGAAGTAAGGGAGCTCTGCAACACCTGTCATATCAATATCGTTGCCAAGCAGTGCTACGCCGTCAAAGCCATTGTTATAGATTGTAGCGAAATCAACAAACTCTGTAGCGTTGGTAATAACGACCTCGCTGCGAGCAGTGCCAGTGTATGTAAACTCTGGCATAGATACGATATAACCAGCAGGCACATCAGTAATCTTTGATGCCTTCTTAGTCATACACTTGCCATCTGCACCAGTCACTGTAACAGTAAAGCCACCATCGTACTTGCCAGCAGGCACAGCTATATGCACAACAGCCTTATTGTCAGCACCATAAGGCACATCCATTACACGAATAATGCTCTGACCAGCGATATCGCGAATCTCTGCATTCTGGTAGTCAACACCAAATACACCAGAGATAGCCTGGCCACCAACTGCCTGAAGAGCAACGCTCTTAAGTGCTACATTATCACCCTTTGCAATAGTAAGTTTTACGATGCTATAGAGGTTTTTCAGAGTAACACTTGCCTCTGTTGCGTAACCAATAGCCACTGCGCTACCAACTGCAAATGAGCCCTCAGTATAGTTCTGAACTGCAGGAACGGTAATATTTCCATCCTCACCAAGAACAGAAGCAGGATATAGAACATTGTATGGAGCCTCAACACCAGAGACAGTAAACTGCGCTGTAGTCTTACCTACATAAGCAGCCTCAACAGCCTCAGACTTTACGCCATTCACAGCCAGACAGTCGCCCTCTGACCAAACAACATCATACTTACCGCCATTCAGAGCGCCAAGAGCAGTACGAGTATCAGACTCTATTGTAACACCGAGAACAACCTTATCAGCAGCAGGCTGTAAATCAACATCCTTTGAGCAAGAAACGGTCAGAGCTGTCAGTGCCAGACCGATAATAAATAAACTCTTTTTCATCTTCATTAACATTAATCGGTTAAACACTACTCGTCCCACTCTCCCTCAATCGGCGTGAAACCATCAAGATCTGTGCTTTGAGCAAATCCTCGCTCGCACTTTACACTAAATTCTTGACATTCGGGCTTAGTGTAAGCGCCCTTGAAATCAATAGTCTTCATAAAATATTAGTATTATAGGTTAAAAAAATCAACTTCTATATAAATATATACATCCCAACAGCTTAAATTCCTCACAACGCAGAAATATTATTATTTTCACTCTTTTACCGAGGCGAAAATTTAATAAAAGCCCATTTTCATAGGAAAAAATCGCGTGTTCGTTGAAAATATTTTTTAACATCGCCCATAAACCCTATTTTTGCATTCGCAATTGCTATGAATATGAAGAAAATACTAACATCTATGTTGCTGGCACTTACCCTTGTTGCCTGTTCTATTGAGCAAACCCCTCAAGAGAATGGTGCAAATGGAGGTAAAATCAAAGTCAGCATAGGACAAACACTCAACATCAAGAGTCGTACATCTATCGGTGACGACGGACACTCTGCAGTTTGGTGCGACGATGACAAAATAGCCATATGGGCAGTAGGCAGCGATGGTAACTTTGCACTGCAAGCAGAGACCTTCTCGCTCTATCGCTACACAAGTGGTTATGACAAAGTTATCTTCTCGGCATTTATCGACCCTATGCCGAGCGACAGCTACACCTACTACGTATCCTACCCTATTCCAACATCAGTCTCTGGCACCCAGGCGACATATAAGCTTGCTGCTGAGCAGGATGGAAGTAGTTTTGTGAGTCAGGCTGATATTATGGTGGCGAGAGCTGTGACAGCTCCAGAGCTTGCGGAGGGTGTTGTAAGCAACCTTGACCTACACTTTGCACACAAGATGCACGCCCTGAGAATCACAATGCCTGGCGATGGAACGATGAATGGCTATCCTATTGATTGTATTGAGTTTACATTCCCAACTGAGGTTACTGGCGATGTTGTAGTTGATGTCGCTAACCCCTCAGCCCCAGCGACCCTTGTCAATGGTTCAAAAAATCTAAAGGTCAACATCCCTGCGGGCTACAAGGAGGGAGATACTGTCTGGGCAATGATTTTCCCTACAGAGCTTACTGGAGAAATTAGCTATCGCGTACACGCATCGGGCTATAAGAGTGTTTACAAGAGCGTCTCTATATCAAAAACGGCTCAAGAGTCACATATCTCTCCAATGAGCTTTGCAGTTCCTGGCTTGAGCTATGTAACTGACCTCTATATTAATGTGACTGATAATATGCTGGGTGAGGATTACAACAGCATAACTATCTACGATATGTCTGGCAACAAGCTCCAGAGCCATAGCGCAAATAGCTCTCATACATACTATGCAACATCTGTAAGTGGTCAGATTGACTCTTCTTCACTCTCTGGCACACAGTATAGAGTTGTATACGAGAGTGACAATGCTATTGTAGAGGATGTTGTAACAGTCTCTAACATAACTCCTTATCGCAATAATAGTGTTGCGTCAAAGGTTCCATATCTACTCTATGAGGACTTCTCATCTATCCACACCACACATGCCAACTATGGTGACGATAACACTTCATCTGGCGATGACCGTAAGCAGCCGGGCGAGAGCCTTAACAACTATATGGGTTCACAGGGTTGGAGCGCGGCACGATTTATGGTTAGCGCGGGTAATTGTGTTAGAATCAATGTTCGCTACCAGATGGTAAAGATTCTTATCTCCTTCACAACAACCCACCGCGGCCGACTTGATACTCCACTGCTCAATGGTCTTAAGAGTGGCTCAACAGTAAAGCTAAAGGTGCAGTTTGATGCTGGTGCCCATGTGGCGGTAGGTTCAAGTATGGACTTTACAGGTCAAGATTGTACCTCTATTTCAGTCTCTACGCACACCAATGCAGCAAGCGCTATTAACGGAGTTGCGACAGGTACTGGCGAAAGTGGCAGCTTGGCAGACTTTGGCGAGACACATTTTACAAAGTTCCTGCCTGATAGCTATGCTATCAATAGCTGGACAAGTGCCTACCCAACCTTTAGTATCTCTGTGCCAAATGTAACAAACGCTCATCGTCTATGCTTCTATGCCGACACCTCGGCTTCGTTAGACGGTATCGGTAACGAGGAGTTCTTCGTCTATATTGATAATATAAAGGTATCTATCGACAAATAACAAACACAAACTATAAAAATTATGAAAAAAGTATCTCTTTTCGCAATCACTGCACTCCTCTTTGTAGCTTGCCAGAAGGACAACTCTGAGCAGGTGACTACAGGCGAGGGTAGAATTGCAATTACCGCATCTGCATCGGGTGAGGTAACAACACGAGCAGAGGGTCTGCAGGTGGCAACTCCACAGCTCTCTGACTTCTCGCTACTTATCACAGGCGAGAACTTTGAGAAGTCTTGGAACAGCCTTACAGACTACCGCACAGACGACGAGCGTTACACTTCTGGTCACTACACCGTCTCTATTGCTTGTGGCGACGGCACTGAGGAGGGTTATAACCTTCCAGCCTTTGCTGCTTCAAAGACAGTCCAGGTGCTTGACCGCAACCGAACTACCGAGGTTGCCCTTACAGCAAAGCTTGTAAATGCTATTGTTACTATCAAAACTACTGAGGCATTTGACAACTACTTCCCTGTAAGCAACTTCAAAATTTCAACAGCAGCAAAGAGCTTTGACTTTGACCCACTACAGACTGAGCACCTCTTTGTTGCTGCTGGTCAGGATGTTAAGATTGACTGCTCTTGCATCCGTCAGTCAAATATGGCTGCTGGCACTATTGAGAAACTTGCTACACAGACCGTAGCAAACACCGCTGCAGCTACTCGCTATGTTGTCACATACGACCTATCGACAGTTGGTGGAGTAAAGATTACCGTAAAGCTCAACCAGACTATTCTTGACACCATTGAGGTAGAGACAGAGCTTAATCCTAACGCATAAAACAATAAAGCTATATGAAACTTATTAAAAGTACACTATTATTGGCAGTAGCCGCAATTATGGCGGTTGGTTGTCAGGAGGGCTTGCGCATCAACGGCGTTGATGGTCGCGACAATATGGGTTACCTCTCACTCTCTGCTCTTAGCGTCGAGGTTGTGAGCGACCATAAGCCTGTAGATGGCGAGGTTAGCCGTGCTGAGGCTACTCGCGCAGATGTTGATATCAACACCTTCGACTGCACTATCTATGATGAGAGTGGAGTGAATGTTATCAAGTCGTTTAAGTATGGCGAGCGTCCTAACGAGGCTATTGAGCTTGAGGCTGGCAAGTATATTCTCAAGATGAGTTCTGGTGAAATTCCAGGTGCAGCATTTGAGAACCCTGTATATGGTCTTACCGAGCCATTTACCATTGTCCGCAAGCAGACTACAACACTTGACAAGCTTGTCTGCACACTGCAGAACATTCAGGCATCTATCAGCTACTCAGCAGACCTTCGTGCTGCTCTGAGCGATGATACAACAGCAACTCTTACCGTTGGTAGCTCATCACTTGTCTTTGGTGTAGACGAGACACGCTCTGGATATTTCAAGGCAGAGCAGGCTCTCAATGACATTGATGTGCTTGTAAAGGGTATGTACACTCAGGAGGGTAAGGAGCCTGCAGCATTTGAGTTCAACACCACTATTAAGGATGTTAAGGCTGGTCAGCATAGCGACATTCAGCTCTACATTGAGTACTCTGGCGAGGGTAATATCTCTATCAGCGTTACTATTGACGGCTGGGTTGTTGACCAGAGTGTTGTTTACGACCTTGCACAGCTCATTTCAGAGAATGTTATGGTAGACGATACTGACAAGCCAACTGTAACTCTTGTTGGTGGCGATATTGATGCTCCAGTATCTGTTGCTCAGACAGACTTTGACCAGAATGGCAACTGCACAAAGAGCATTGTTGTTGAGATTGCTACAAAGAGTACTATTGCAGCTCTTACTGTAGATATCACCTCTACAAACCCTGCTATGATTGCCTCACTTGCTGAGTATGGTCTTACAGAGAGTATGGACCTTTGTAATGCAGGTGCAGCAAGTGGTGCGCTCAAGCTTATGGGTCTGCCTGTAAACAACCAGGTACTCGGTCAGGCTGCCGTAACATACGACATTACTGGTCAGATGAAGCTTCTGAAGGAGTATATTGGTACTCACAGTTTCACAGCAACTGTTACAGATGAGCAGGGCGGTACTACCGTAAAGACCCTTGCTGTAACTATCGAGGGTGAGCAGGTTGGCCCTGTAGCAATTCTTAAGGGACTTAATATTGACGAGCGTCACACAGTAACAGCCGACCTAAGTGTAGATGTTATTGTAACAGCGGCCTCTGGCATTAAGGATTTCACTGTAAACATTAACTCAGAGATTCTCACACCAGATCAGCTTGGCACTGTAGGTCTTTGCGATGTTCTGAACCTTGTAGAGCCAACAGCTTCATACTCAACTGTAGACCCTACTTTTGACGCTTCTGGTATTGCAGCATCACTGACAAACCTCGGCTTCCCTACTGGCGACCAGGTTAAGAATCAGACCTCTGTAGAGTTTACAATTACCCCATTCTTGTCGCTGCTCTCATTCACTGGTGCTGGTAACCACGACTTTGTTATGACCATCACCGACAATGACGGCAATACAACAGTAAAGACACTGATGATTAAAACAGTTAAATAGGCAGAAAGATGAAAAAGATATATAGATTTATCGTATGCGCATCCCTTGCGCTGCTCTCTGTCGCGTGTAATAATCAGGCAGAGCAGAGCGTAGAGATGGCAGAAAATGAGGGCGTTTTAGCACTAAATATAGATTTTGAGACTACTCGCGCCGATGTTGATCCAGCAGCTGAGTTTGAGCTTAAAATATACCGCTATGCGGCTGACAACAACAAGGAACTTGTGCGTAAGTACACCTCTCTTACTGACATTCCAGAGTACATCTGGCTTGTTAAGGACAACTACACAGCTCAGGTAAAGGTAGGCACAAAGACTCTTGCATCTTTTACCGACAAGTACTATACCGGAGTGGCAGATTTTACTATCACTGCAGGCAATGTCGAGAATGTTACTGTTGAGTGTCAAATGGTAAACATCCCTGTTGCCGTTGCTTATGACACCACTGTGGCCGCTCACTTTACTGGCGAGTACTACACCTATGTTGCAGCTGCAAACAGCTTTGACCTTGAGGCTGCAAAGGCTGCAAAGGTTCCAACGCTGAAGTATACAGATAGCGCAGAGGGTTACTTCCTTCTGCCTGACGGTACAACAAACATCAGCTGGTACTTCTATGGTACTGACGGTCAGACACCTGTTACTGCAAGCGGTGTTATTGAGAATGTTGAGCCACAGAAGCTCTACACCCTCAAGTTTAAGTACTCTAAGGATGCCCCTGGAGGTCTTACACTCGTGGCTACTGTAGATACATCTGTAGACTACCGCGAGGATAAGGTTCCATTTAGCCCAGACCCAACTGTTAAGGGTGTTGGCTTTGATATCAACACTCCATACAACTACACCTCTGGCACTCGTAACTACTCGGTTGTTGCTCTGGATACTATTTCACAGATGAGCATCACCTATGGCGATACAACATACGACCTACTTAACAGCACCTATGAGGGTATTGCTGTTACAAAGGTATCGGCTAAGGAGTACAGCGTAGCTCTGTCTGACGCCTTCTTTGCGACACTTAATGGTGGTGCTCAGACCTTCGCATTCCGCGTTAAGGATGCAAGTGGTGGTGTAGGCTATCAGGAGTGTGTATACAACATTCAGGGTATTATGCCAATCAGCTCATACGACCTCTGGTTCCAGAGTGCAGACTTTACTGCTCTCTCATTTAACAGCAATGTTACTATCGGCTACCGCGTAGTTGGAGGCGATTGGAAGCAGCTTACAGTCTCTGCTGCAGGTGCTGCAAACACATACAACGCAACAGCTACTGACTTTGCTGCAGGCAAGACATATGAGTATGCCCTCTTTGCTGCAGGTGTTCAGGTTGGTAAGTCTCTATCTGTAACAACCCCTGCAGGCGCACAGATTCCAGAGTCAGGCTTTGAGGCTTGGTCTACAGCATCAGACAAGGCTGCTTGCCCTGCGGCTAATCCTAATGAGTTGTTCTGGGATACAGGTAACCACGCAACAGCGGGTCTTGTTGGTAAACAGCTTACAGAGGCCTCTACAGATGTTCGCTCTGGTGCTACAGGTACAAAGAGCGCATATATGAAGTCTATCAAGGCATCTGTTATGGGTATCGGTAAGTTTGCCGCTGGTAACCTCTTCGTTGGTCGCTTTGTAGCTATTGACGGTATGGGTGGTATTGTAGAGTTTGGTCGTCCATTTGACTTCACAGCTCGTCCAAAGGCTATCCGTTTCTGGATGAAAAACTACCAAGGCACTATCAACGAGGGTAGCCATACAACAGGTACTGACCTTGCAAAGGTATACTGCTGCTTCACAGACCGTAAGTTTACCGTTAACACAAACAACGAGTCAACCTTCTTCACTCCAAATCTCAACACAGAGGGTATCCTTGCAAGTGCATACTGGGAGAGTACAGAGAGCCGCAGCGAGTGGACCCTTATGGAGCTTCCTATAGAGTACAAAGAGGGTGCAACAACAAAGCCTACACTGCTTATCATCACATTTAGCTGCTCTGGCTATGGTGACTACTTCACCGGTTCTACAGACAGTTATATGTATGTAGACGATGTAGAGTTTGTATACTAATCCAACTGCTCTCCCCTTCGGGGGAGGGCATTTACAACAGATTATACGGATGTTTTTCAACAAAAGATTGGCGGTACTGTCCGCAACCATACTGATAGCCATCAGTGCTACAGCGCAACAGGTGACTACTACAAGCGCACCTCTGACACGCAAGGAGCAGCGCGAGGGCCGAGGCATATCAGATATGAAAACTCAGATTGTTCCAAAGGGGCAGTGGGTTTTCGGAGGTAGTTTAACCTACTCCACACATAACAATTCGGACTATACATTCCTCATCATTGAGGATATCGAGTCTAAGGGCTACTCTGTAAAGGTGAGCCCACTTATTGGTTATTCGCTTGCGCCCAACTCCATAATCGGTCTGCGTGGTACTTATGGCCGCTCATTCCTCAATATGGACTCGGCCTCGCTACATCTTGGCGAGGGCGACGCCGCGCTTAACTTCGGAGTAGACTATTACTATATGCTCAAACATTCGTATAATGTGGCAGCTATCTGGCGTCAGTATATTCCACTGGGCAGAAATAAGCGTCTTGCTCTTTTTGCCGAGTTTCAACTTGCCGTGGGCGGCTCTCAGTCCAAGTTTGCCGAGGGTCAGCCTATCCGCGGAACATTTGCAAAGGGTATGGATATCTCGCTGGGTGCAAATCCGGGTGTTGTGGCGTTTATTACCAACAATATGGCTCTTGAGCTAAACATTGGAGTGCTTGGTCTTGGTTACTCTCGTACAGAGCAGATTCACAACCAGATTACTACAGGACACAGTTCGTCAAGTAATATGAATTTCAAAGTCAATATACTCTCTATCGGATTAGGAGTAGCGTTTTACCTCTAAAAATCGGCACAAATGAAGAAGTTAATCACAACACTACTGCTCCTTTGCGCCGTAAGCACAGTCGTGGCGCAACAGATTCCAACAGTCTCTGAGCAGAGTCAGACAACAAAAAAGAAGAGGCGTACTCCACGCATTGACCGCGAGATTAATAGCAACAAGTTTGTCTTTAAGGGCGAGTCTATGTTGGGTCTAACGGTATCTTATGGCACTCTTGAGAGCGAGGATAGCGACTTGGGACTCATTATTGACAATATCAACCTGCGCGGTTCAATGTTTACAATCAAGCCACACTATGGATATTTCTATAACGACAATAACGCCATTGGTGTTCGCCTTGGATATACATATGCCGACGGCACACTTGACAATATCGGACTAAACCTCGGTCAAGCAAACGATGTAAATCTATCTTTTGGCGACTTGGGATATAACAACCGCGCATACTCTGCAGCCATCTATCATCGTTCATATATGGCTCTGGACAAGAAGGGTCGCTTTGGACTCTTTGCCGAGTGGGAACTCTCGGGACAGATGGGACAGTCAAAGTTCAGCTATGCAAGCGAGGGCGCGCTGAAGACAACCATTTCAGACAACTATCGTCTTCGCCTCTCATTTGCTCCAGGACTCTCTGTATACATCTTCCCAAATGTATGCGCAGGAGTATCATTCGGACTGGGCGGTCTGCAGTATAACCATATTGAGCAGAGCGATGGCAATGGAAATAGTATCGGCAAGCGAGACTTCTCAAAGCTGAGCTTTGGACTAAACCTTGCCCAGATAAATATTGGCGTGAACATCCACCTGTGGAACAAGAAAAAGGATAGATAATGAAAAAGTTTCTAACAATTATAGCTGCACTGCTTTGTCTGAGCTCTTGTATTGAGAACGATATCCCCTACCCTGTTGTAGAGCTGGATATCACAAGTATTACTATTGAGGGAGCAGTTGGCGAGCCTACTATTGACAGCGGAAATCGTAAGATTACTGTCACTCTTGCCGAGAATGTAGATATTCGCAATGTCAAGATTACCGATATTCAGTATAGCGAGGGTGCTACCCTTTCGCGCGATATGATTGGCACCTTTGATATGCGTTACCCGCAGTATGTGGTCCTGACGCTCTATCAAGATTATGAGTGGGTTATTGTTGCAAATCAGACTATCGATCGCCGCTTTACTGTTGTCGGTCAGATTGGACAGACCGAGTGGGATATTGACCGCACAATAGCAAAGGTATACCGCCGAGCAGACTATGGTCTTGATACTGTGACCGTCACACAACTGCGCTTTGGTCCAAAGCCAGAGTATGACTACCCAGATGCCTCTACGCTGCGCAACTTTAGCAATGCCGAGCATACGCAGACCGCTATTGTTGACTCATACGGTCGTCGCGAGATTTGGCGATTAATCGTTGAGCCTAAAGAGGTGCAAGTAGATGTTACTCGCGCTGTTGCGGGTGCAAAGGTTGCTTGGCTGAAGGCTATAGGTATTGACGGCGCACAAACTGGCTTCCGCTACCGAGAGAAGGGTACTGAGCAGTGGACAGAGCTTGAGGATAGCTGGTACACCTCTCGCGGAGGAGTTATTGAGGCTACTGTTCGCCACCTTACACCGAAAACAGAGTATGAGGTTATCGGCTATGCCGTATCTGACAAGGGCGAGCAGCTGTCAAATGTTGTTAGCCTAACCACTACCGAGACCTTTGAGCTTCCAAATGCCCAGTTTAACGACTGGAGTGTAGATGGCGGCACATACTACCCTTATCTGAATAAGGATAGTGCTTGGTGGGGAACGGGTAACCCTGGTTCAGCTATCGCGGGCATAAATCTGACTACTCCACATACCGAGGGCCTTGCTCCAGGCAAGAGTGGCACTTGCGCACAGCTCTGGTCACAGCAGGCTAATGTTTTGGGTATTAAGAAGTTTGCCGCAGGAAACTACTTTGCAGGCACATTTGCCGGCATCTCTGGCACAAATGGCGTGGTACACTTTGGCCGACCATTTGCTCTCCGCCCTACCGCTCTGCGCGGCTGGATGAAGTACAACTGCGGAACTATTGACTGCGCACCGCAAAAGACCAATCCAAAGGTCCCAGGCCTTGGCGAGCCTGACCGCGGAAGTATCTATATTGCGCTTGGCGATTGGGACTATACCGTCTATGGCGGTACGCCAGAGTCTCCTGTGGCTGTAGATACAAGCAAGGAGTCTACATTCTTTAACTCTACGAATGAGGGTATTATCGCCTACGGAGAGATTCTCTACCGCGAGAGCAAAGATTGGTACGAGTTTACTATTCCGCTTGAGTACCGCGACTTTGACCGCATACCTACCCATATTATTATCGTAGCCTCTGGCTCAAGCTATGGCGACTACTTTGTCGGCAGTAAGGAGTCTATTATGTGGCTTGACGATATAGAGCTACTCTATGACTATGAATAGCAAGCTAACGGAGTATATAGAGCGGGAGATTATCCCGCTCTACTCGTCTTTTGATAAGGCGCACCAGACCGACCACGCCCGCGAGGTTATCAGCCGCAGCCTTGAACTTGCCACGCACTACGATGTAGATATAAATATGGTATATACCGTGGCTGCATACCACGATACGGGACTTTCGGAGGGTCGTGAACGCCACCATATTGTCTCAGGCGAGATTTTGGAGGCTGACTTGGAGCTGCGGAAGTACTTTACAGCAGAGCAGATAGCCGTTATGCGCGAGGCTGTTGAGGACCACCGCGCATCGTCGGACCACGAGCCACGCACTATCTATGGGCGCATTGTTGCCGAGGCAGATAGGCTTATAGTTCCCCAAACCATTATCCGCCGCACTGTGCAGTTTGGTCTTGCCCACTATCCCGAACTGACACGGGAGGAGCATTTTATCCGCTGCAAGGAGCATCTTGTAGATAAATATGGAGAAAATGGGTATCTCAAGCTGTGGATTCCCCACTCGCAGAACGCTGTTAGGCTTGCAGAGCTGAGAAAAATCATTGCCAATCCGACCCTGCTCCGAGAACTTTTTGAGGCCATTTTTGCCGAGGAGCTGAACTAAAAAAAACTTTTTATGCCATTTTTCCGCCCATTTGTTTGCATATTTGAATTTTTCTTTCTACATTTGTAGACGGAAAATTAGTCAACAAATGAGGGTTTTGAATATACTTGCATATTTATTCCCTCTCCGAAAATTCGGGGGGGGGATTTTTATACCTATAACTCTCTAATTACCAACATTTTATACGAATATTTAGGCGATAAGATATCTTATTGCCCACTTTGCTATATACATACATATACTTTTTAACCAAAATTAAACACATTATGAAAAACATTTTCCGAATCCTGATGGCTGCAGCCGTACTGCTGACAGCATCGTGTGCGAAGGAGGACATCTCGTCTTCTATCGGCGGCGGAGAGGTTGAGATGACCTTTACCGTTGATCTTCAGAACCTCGGTTCTCGTGCTATTGGAGACTATGGCACTGGAAAAGAGGTTAACACTCTGCGCGTATTTGTTTACGACGGCGAGACTCATCTACCAGATCTCAATCGTACAGAGCCTATCGTTGTAGGTAACACTACAACCGTAAGCCTCCCTCTTATCAAGGGTATGACCTACAACATTGTTTTCTGGGCTGACCGCGATGGTTACTACACTTACGACCCTGCTACAAAGAGTATCTCTATTGACTACTCTGATGTAACTGCAAACGAGGAGTGGCGTGACGCATTCTGCAAGTATGTTGCCGCTATTGACCCTGCAACTGCAAAGGCAGAGGACCGCGACATCGTTCTTACCCGTCCATTTGCACAGCTCAACGCTGTTACAAGCGATCTTGACAAGATTGGTAAGAGTGGCGTTACTCTCTCTACAAGCACTGTAACCCTTGACACTTACAGCACCCTTAATCTTGCTACTGGCGAGGTTAGTGGTCTTACAGAGGATGTTACTCTCGTAGCTGGTAATATCCTGCCAAATGGTCATCTGTCAATGAACTACCTTCTTGCTCCTGCAGAGGGTTATACAACCGACATTGTGCTTACTATTGAGAATAATAAGAATATTGACTTTGGTGCATCTTACCATTATGTTCCACTTAAGCGCAACTACCGTACAAACATTCTGGGTAACCTGCTTACCAGCGAAACTGACTTTAATGTTACTATCGACCCTGCATTCGGTGTTCCAGATATTGACGAGTGGGAGAAGGTGGCAGATGGTGTTGTTCTGATGAACGATACTTACCTTATCACATCACTTGAGGGCCTTAAGTGGTTTGCAAAGGAGACTGACGGCGTAACTCGCGCAGGTGGTAACACATTTAAGGGTAAGACCGTACAGCTTGGTGTTGATATTGACCTTGAGAACAATCCTTGGATTCCAATCGCTTCAAATGGCGTATTTGAGGGCGTATTTGATGGTTGTGACCACACAATCAAGAACCTTAAGGTTGAAGTTGCAGACAAAACTCCAGTTGGTCTGTTTGCACATGCAAAAAATGTGAAGAACCTCAAGCTTGAGAATGTAGATGTAAGAGGTCACTACAAGGCAGGTGCTGTTGTTGGTGACGGTCTGTGCGCAAAGATTGAGAACTGCCATGTAAAGAACGCTTATATTGAGATTACTCCACTTAACGAAGACGATGGTAACCACGCTGGTGGTATTGTAGGTTACCTCTCTGCAGAAACTGTGGCTTATGTTAAGAACTGCTCTGTAACAGATGCAAACATCGTTGCTTACCGCGACTGCGGTGGTATCGCAGGTACTGCTAATGGCGGCTCAATGTCTCCAGTTGTTGAGAATAACAGCCTTAAAAATGTTGAGGTTGTTGCAAATCAGCTTGACCCATACTACGCAGAAAAGGATGCTAACGCAGGCGAGGTTGTAGGCCGTAATCCGAAGAGCATTGACCTTACTTCTAACAGTTGCGACAATGTACACGCTGATGTTCTTAAGAAGAACACAGAAGGTCACATTGAGATTAGCAACATTGCAGGTATTAGCTTCTTCGCAGAACTTGTTGATGCAGGTAATACATTTGCCGGAGAAACTATCAAGTTGGAAAATGATATTGATGTTTCTGCTGAAAACTGGAATCCTATTGGGGACAATCGTACAGATGATGCTGCATTCAGCGGTATTTTTGACGGTCAAGGACACACAATTAATGGTGCGCATATTTCAGGCGACTTCTGTTGGAATGGCGATGTATATGGTAGCAAAGAGGGTTGGGGACTGTTTTCAGTTCTGGATGGTGCTACTGTCAAGAATCTTAAAATAGATGAGGCTGTTTTCGGTTCATATACTGTTATTTCAGGTAGTGTTGCAGGTTACGCACAGGACACAACATTTGAGAATATAGATATTAGCAACTCTAAAATCGCAGGTTACAATTGGTACACTGGTGGTGTAGTTGGTTGGGCTAGTGGCAACTGCACATTCAAGGGCATTAACTTGGATAATACTGTTGAGGTAGGCTCTTTGTGGGATTCACACGGACAGAACGCTGGTGGTATCGCTGGCGGTGTTAGCGAAACATCTAATATTACTATCGAGGATTGTAACATTGCCTGTGTATTAGATGTTATCAATGACGTAACATCTAACTACAAGTGGTATATTTACCGTGTTTCTGGTATGATTATCGGTAACACTAACACAACAGAGGTAAAATATAACGAAGTAGTTACTGCTACTGCTACAAATGTAACTTGCAAGAATGTTACTGTTACCTATGGCCAGTGGATGAATTACCACTACTGCGAAGAGTACGGAAACAGAGGCTGGGGTCGTGTTGAGGAATCTGACTATGTTGGCTTCGGAATTCCGAATGAACATACACACAGTGACGGAAAGCAACACTATGTGTGTCTTCCTTTCGATCAGCTCTTTGGTGGTAGTAGCAATGGTAGTGGTCATTACCCTGTGAAAGGACTTGCTGAGTTCCCTGGTGTAACTGTGGTTTACCCTGCAGAGTACACTTGCCCTACTTGCGGTCAGCAGCACAATGTGCAGTAAAATCACAGACCCCTGCAGACGGTCTTGATAGTCTGCGATGTTTGTTAAAAAGTTAATGGTGAAGGCCGCTCCAAATTTGGGGCGGCCTTTCACTTATCATTACCAAAAAGAGCTACAACCTCTGGCGGTCGATACTCTCGATATGTATTGCCTCAAGGATGACCTTCAAAAACTCTGGGCTCAATCCCAACTCGTCGGCGCGGGCGAGGGTGCGCTCAACAATCTGATTCCAGCGGTTTGGTTGCAGAATCATAACATTATTTTCGCGCTTAATGCGTCCGATATTCTCTGCCGCCTCCATACGCTTTGAGAGTAGTTTAAGAATCTCGTTATCCAGTCTATCAATAACACCGCGCAACTCGTCAAGCGATGTCTGAAAAGCCACAGAGTCCGACCCCTCGGCACGCCAAACAACAGAATCAAGCAGTTCAATAAGGCTCTGCGGGGTGACTTGCTGCTTTGCGTCCGACCAAGCGGCATCGGGTGCGATATGGCTCTCAAGCATAAGTCCGTTAAAGTTTAGGTCAGCAGCCTGCTGTGACACCTCCTGAAGTCCCGTACGATTTCCGCAGATGTGCGACGGGTCGCAGAAGATAGGCAGCTCGGGCAGTCGCTTCATAATCTCCAGAGGCATATGCCACATAGGGGTATTGCGGTAGTTTGACGAGCCATAGCCAGAGAAACCGCGGTGGATAAGGCCCAACTTCTTAACGCCGCACTTGGCAAGTCGCTCAACAGCACCATTCCACAGCTCCACATCGGCATTCATCGGATTTTTGACAAGCACCGTAACATCTGCCCCTCCGATAGCCTCAGCAACCTCCTGCACGCTGAATGGGTTTGAGGTAGTTCTGGCACCAATCCACAGCAAATCCACGCCATACTTTAGTGCCGCCTCCACATGCTTTGCATTTGCCACCTCGGTAGCCACAGCAAGGCCCGTAGTCTTTTTAACCTCCACAAGCCACGGCAGAGCCTGCTCGCCATTGCCCTCAAACATTCCAGGCTTTGTGCGTGGCTTCCATATTCCCGCGCGGAAAATATCTACCCTACCGCTATCGGCAAGAGCTTTGGCCGTTGCAAGGGTCTGCTCAAGGGTCTCAGCCGAGCAAGGGCCGGAGATTATTATCGGTTTTTTACTCTTTAAGTCTATCATATCCTTGTATTATTTATGTAACACTTTCTTTATCTCATTTGCCTTTGTTATTATCTGCTTCAGCGCCTCGGTATCATCCCTCTCTAACGCCTTACGGAAGAGATTAAGCTGATGGATATACTCGCGCAGAACATCCAGCACATTATACTTATTCTGCATAAAGATAGGTATCCAAGTATCTGCCGAGCTCTTTGCAAGGCGCACAGTGCTGTCAAAACCACCACCCGCAAGGTTAAAAATAGCCTCCTCCTCGCGCTCCTTCTCAAGAACGGTCGTAGAGAGGATAAAGGATGTAATATGCGAAATATGGCTCACATATGCTGTATGGAGGTCGTGCTGCTCGGGATTCATCTCAAGCACTGCCATACCGAGTTTTCGGTAGATATCCTCAACGCGCTCCACAGCCTCAGCATCAGACATCTCCTTCTGGCAGATAACCACCGCACGGCCCGCAAACGACTCTACCGTCGCAGCCTCAGGACCGCTAAACTCTGTACCCCACATCGGATGCGTAGCCACAAAGCGACCACGACGAGGGTGCTGACTGATAATCTCGCACAGCTCCTCCTTTGTAGAGCCCATATCTATAACAATCTGATTTTCAGTCGCTCTATTAAGCACCTTAATAGCCAACTGCGGTATAGCATCCACAGGAACGGCCAGTGCGACAAGGTCCGCCCCATCTATAGCCTCATTAAGTGGCAGCACCGCCTCTACAAGTCCAAGGCGCAGGGCCGTCTCTGCATTCACTGCGTTAGCCTCAACGCCAACAACGGTGCTTGCTATATTTTTATCCTTCAGGGCAAGGGCAAACGAGCCACCTATAAGTCCCAAACCAACTACTGCAACTCTCATTGTTCCACAATTTTAAGTACCGACAACAAAACCTCCTCTGTAGCACAAAGGCTCAGGCGCATATAGCGCGTTCCATTGCTACCAAAGACTGCCCCAGGTGTCAGAAAGACCCCCTTCTCATAGAGCAGCTTGTCGCAAAACTCGTAGCAGTCTACACCCTCGGGTAGGCGACCCCAGAGGAAGAGTCCCGCCTGATTTTTGGCATACTCAATGCCTAACGCATCAAAAATCTGCTCGCCAATCTTCTCGCGGCGGTAGTAGAGACTATTCTGTTTCTCGTACCACTCACTTCCCAAGCTCAACGCCGTTGCCGCAGCAAGCTGCAGAGGCAAAAACATTCCCGAGTCCATATTGCTCTTAAAGCGTAGCACCTCAGTAATTCTCTGCTCCGAGGCGGCGAGCATACCTATTCGCCAGCCCGCCATATTATGACTCTTGCTCAGCGAGTTAAGCTCCATAGCAATCTCCTTAGCCCCATCTACCTGCATTAGGCTCACAGGCTGCGCATTGCGGATAAAGCCGTATGGGTTGTCGTTGAGCAACAGAATGTTATTCTCACGGCAGAAATTAACTATCCGTTGTAGCTGCTCAAGCGAGGCCGCAGTGCCTGTCGGCATATGCGGGTAGTTGATAATCATCATCTTTACGCCCGACGGGGCAATACTCTCAAGGTCAGGCAGATAGCCGTTATCCTCACTAAGGCAATAAGGCGTTGCCACACCCCCTGCCAGAGTCACTGCCGAGGTATAAGTCGGATATCCCGGATTTGGAACGAGCACCTTATCTGCGGCATTAAGATAGGTCATACAGATGTGCATAATACCCTCCTTGGAGCCGATAAGTGGCATAATCTCCTTGTCTGGGTTAAGCTCTACGCCAAACATCCTGCTGTACCAACCGGCAAAGGCCTCACGAAGTTCAACTGCACCCTTATAGGACTGATATCCGTGCGTTGTAGCTTTTGCACTCTCAGCCGATAAACGCTCAACAACTGATGGATGCGGTGGCATATCGGGACTACCGATGCCAAGTGATATAATTGTGCGCCCCTGCCGACGAAGGTCGTCTATCTCACGCAGTTTGCGAGAGAAGTAATACTCTCCAACTCCGTCAAGGCGAGAGGAGAGCGATGGAGTGAACGGTTTACTCATAGCTCAAAGTCTGTATTCTTGTTATAAACTCCATAAATATGCACTTCTACACCCTTTGCCCTCATACGCTCAACGGCAGTGCGTAGAGCTGTTAGTGCACCAAACTCCATATCTACATGAAACATATAGTGGAACGGTTGGTCGGCAATAGGATAGGACTGCAACTTTGTCATATTGATATCAAGCCCCTCAAGTGCACCCAGTGTATCGTATAGCGAGCCAGAGGTATCTGGAATCTTCAGGTAGAGCGAGGCTTTATTACCCACACCGCGAATTGCCGTAGGCTCAAACTGCGCCCTATCGCAACGCTCAAGGATAAGGAAGCGGGTGTAGTTATTGCGGTTTGTATGTATATCCGCCGCAATGATATCAAGGTCAAAAAGCTCGGCAGCAAGCTCTCCTGCCACGGCCGCCGTAGTTCGTGAACCACTCCTCTGAAGCTCGGCCGCGCTCAATGCCGTATCGGCACTCTCAACAAGTCGCCAGTTGTGCGCATCAAGATACTCGGCACACTGCAAAAGTGCCATTTGGTGCGACTCCACCTCGCGAATATCCTCTAACTTAACACCGCGATTGACCATCAGATTTTGGCGAATCTGCAGGTAAATCTCGCCCACAATATGGACATTACATCGCTGCAGTATGTTGTAATTTGGAAGAATAGACCCCGCAATAGAGTTCTCAATAGCCATCACTCCATAATCCACCTCACCGCTCTCAACAGCACGAGCCACAGCGCGGAAAGTGTCGCACGGCAGAATCTCTACAGCACTACCCTCGTACTGTTGTGCCGCTATATGGTGAAACGAGCCTGCATAGCCCTGTATCGCAACTTTTTTCATAACCACTACTAAAAAAGCCGCTCCAAAGAGGAACGGCTATATACATTTAACAATCTGCACACGGGTTACCGCTCCTCTAATCTCTGTTGTTAAAGAAGTAAAAATAGAAGTAACCCATAAATCGTGCGCTCTGCATAATCATATCATTTATATCACAAAGTTAGTAAAAATTTTTCAGAATCCAAATTTCTCCATAACTTTATTCATCTTCTCTGCAATTTTATCATTACACAGGTTGCCAATACTACCCTCGTGAGTGTGATTTACCTCGCGCGTAGGGGTATACTCGCCACGCTGAACAGCCATACCCACCTCGCGGTAAGCCTCTCTAAATGGCACGCCTGAGAGGGTTAGGCGATTGACATCCTCAACGGTAAAGAGGTAGTTATACCGCTCATCATCAAGAATATTCTCTCTAACCACAATATGCTGCAACATAAAGTCGCACATATCAAGGCACTGGCAGAGTGTTGTCGTTGCAGGGAAGATAATATCTTTAAGCAGCTGTAGGTCACGATTATAACCTAACGGAAGATTTGTCGTAAGCAGCGAAATCTCATTTGGCACGCTCTGCAGTCTATTGCACTTGCCACGCATAATCTCAAACACATCTGGATTCTTCTTGTGTGGCATAATGCTTGAGCCAGTAGTAAGGTTATCTGGGAAGGATATGAAGCCATAGTTCTGGCACATAAACAGGCATACATCCATCGCGAACCTGCCAAGTGTTGATGCCACCGAAGCAATAGCGTATGCCGCTGCGCGCTCGGTCTTACCTCGGCTCATCTGTGCCGCAACGACATTATAGTGCAGCGTACCAAAACCAAGAAGCTCCGTTGTCATCGTTCTATTGAGCGGGAACGACGAGCCATAGCCTGCTGCCGAGCCAAGAGGGTTCTGATTGGCGATATTATATGCTGCCACAACCATCTCCATATCATCTACAAGCGACTCGGCATATGCACCAAACCAGAGTCCAAAAGATGACGGCATAGCCACCTGCAGGTGCGTATAGCCTGGCATAAGGGTATCTTTATGCTTGTTGCTAAGGCTTTGCAGTCTATCAAAGAGAGCCTTCATTCGCTCTGCCACCATCTTCAGCTCATCGCGCATAAAGAGCTTTAGGTCTACAAGCACCTGATCGTTGCGTGAGCGGCCAGAGTGAATCTTCTTGCCCAAATCGCCAAGCTCACGCGTAAGCATAAGCTCAACCTGTGAGTGGACATCTTCAACTCCCTCCTCAATTACAAACTCGCCACACTCAGCACTGCTAAGGATGCGCTGCAGAGCCTCAAGAAGCACCGGCAGCTCATCGCTACCAATAAGTCCAATACTCTCAAGCATACGGATGTGCGCCATAGAGCCGATAACATCATATCGCGCAAGACGCAAGTCAAGTTCGCGGTCTAAGCCAACTGTAAACTCCTCAATAGCCCTATCTGGCTCAAAACCCTTATTCCAAAGTTTCATATTTTGCTAACTGTTCAAGTAGAGATTTGTACACGGCAATACCGTTCTCAATCTCTGAAATTTTTACAAACTCATCTGCTGTATGTGAGCGAGAGGACTCCCCCACACCTATCTTCAGCGCAGGTATTCCCTGCATAATTGCCCTATCTGATGTCGTTGGCGAGATAAAAGTCTTGCATCCCACTGCCACCGCCGCACGAACAAGTGGATGGCTCTCAGAGATAGCCGAAGCACGCACTCGCGTAGAACGCGGCGTAAGTGTAGAGTGGCGAACAGCACCCTGAAGCAGCTCTACGGTCTGCTCGTTTGTATAGGCATCTGTAGTGCGTACATCAACAACAAAACGGCAACTATCTGGCACAATATTATGCTGTGAGCCCGCCGAAATCTGCGTCACCGAAATCTTTATATCTCCCAGCACCTGGCTTGTCTTACTAAATTTATAATCTCTGAGCAGAGCGATATCCTCAACTGCCTTATAGAGGGCATTATCCCCCTCATTGCGCGCTGCGTGACCGCTCTTACCCGTAGCCAAGCCATCCAACACTACAAGTCCCCTCTCGCCCACAGCCGCCTGCATAGCCGTAGGCTCGCCGACAATGGCCATATCTATCTTTATACCCTGCTCCTTAAAGTGGGCAAGCATTGCGCGCATACCCCTCTCGCCCATAGTCTCCTCCTCGGCAGTAATGGCGAGAATAAGGTTAAAAGGTAGATTTGTTGTATCACTAAAGCGAGAAAAAATAGCCATAAGACTCACCACAGAGCCTCCGGCATCGTTACTTCCCAGTCCCAGTATTTTCCCATCCACAACCGCTCCACAGTGCGGGTCAAAGCTGTAACCGCCTGCCGCTTTTACGGTATCGTGGTGCGAGTTGAGCATAAGGGTCGGTTTCTGGGCGTCAAAACCCTCGGAGGCCACCCATATATTATTGTAGAGCCTATTCACCGTAGCCCCGTGCTGCTTTAGCGCATCAAAAATGATATCTGCCGTACCGTTCTCACTACCCGACACAGAGGGCGTAGCGACAAGGCGGCAGAGCAGTTCCACACAACTATCAAGGCTAAAAGGCTGCATACTACAACATTATCTTTGTTCCACAATCTCTATTAAGGTCTGCCGAGTGCTTTATTGTCACAACCTTCACTCCGCTCTCCAATGCGCGAAAAGCACCGTCAATCTTTGGTATCATACCCTTGTTTACCACCCCATCGGCAAGCAATGTCTTATAACTCTGTGGGCGAATCTCCGCTATAACAGAGCCTGGGTCATCAACATCCCTCATAACGCCCGCCTTCTCAAAGCAGAAGACAAGCTCTGTCTGTTCTACTTGCGTAAGGGCAACAGCTACGGCAGAGGCCACAGAGTCGGCATTGCAATTCAGAAGCGTACCCTCTCCGTCGTGCATAATAGAGCAGAATACTGGCACAATACCCCTACTAGTAAGGCTCTGAATAAACTGAGCATTGACCCCCTCAACGGCAATATCGCCCACAAAGCCAAAATCTATAGGCTTTGCAGCGCGACGAGTGGCACGAATAGCACCTCCATCAGCACCAGAAAGACCAATGGCGTTACAGTCTGCTGCCTGAAGCATTGCCACCACCTTTTTATTTACAAGGCCCGCATAGACCATCGTCACAACATCAAGAGTCCCACGGTCAGTTACTCGGCGGCCATCTATCATCGTTGTCGGAATCTCTAACTTCTCAGCAAGGCGAGTGGCAAGTTTACCCCCGCCGTGAACAAGCACCTTCTCCCCCTCAAGAGCCGCAAAGTCAGCAACAAAGCGCTCAAGAGCCGCCTCGTTGTCAATCACATTGCCACCTATCTTTACAACCTTTATCATTATAAGCTCTCCAAAAGTCGTTTGATAACTACCTGAGCCGAAATCTCGCGGTTGGCAGCCTCTGGGATAACAAGGCTACGCTCTGACTCAATAACCTCATCCGTAACAATCATATTTCGGCGCACAGGCAGGCAGTGCATAAAGTAGGCGTTGTTTGTAAGTGCCATCTTATCGCTATCCACCGTCCAATCTCTATCTACAGAGAGTACCTGACCATAGTTCTCGTCTGCAAAGGCAGACCAGTTCTTAGCATAGATAAAGTCTGCACCCTCAAAGGCCTTGCGCTGGTCGTAGACTATCTGCTCTGGGCGAACAAAGCGAGGGTCAAGCTCATATCCATGTGGGTGAGTGACAACAAGCTCATAGTCAGCCGCATTCATCCACTCGGCAAAAGAGTTTGGAACAGCCTGCGGTAGCGCCTTTGGATGTGGGGCCCAAGTAAGGACAACCTTTGGGCGGGCTCTCTTCTTATACTCCTCAATAGTAATAAGGTCGGCAAAGCTCTGCAGTGGGTGGCCCGTAGCGGCCTCCATCGAAAAGACAGGTCGGCCAGAGTATCGGATAAACTGCTCTACGACACGCTCCTGGTAATCCTCCGCTTTATTCTTTAGACCCGCAAACGAGCGCACACCGATAATATCACAGTAGCTACCCATAACGGGTATAGCCTCAAGAAGGTGCTCCGCCTTATCGCCATCCATAACTACGCCACGCTCGGTCTCAAGCTTCCACGCACCCTGATTGACATCAAGCACCATAACATTCATACCCAGATTCATTGCAGCCTTCTGCGTTGAGAGGCGGGTGCGCAACGATGAGTTGAAAAATATCATCAGCAGGGTCTTATTTCTGCCAAGCTCGGTATATGCAAACTTGTTCCTCTTTATCTCTAAAGCCTCGGCAACAGCAGCGTTAAGGTCGCCAATGTCGGCTACAGTAGTAAACTTATTCATATCTTCGTATTCAATTTAATCGAACAACACGCGCGGATTCATCCTTGCAGGGCTGCGCCACTCGATATTAAACTCTTTTGACAGCACCTTTGCCTTCTCCTGCCAATAGGCGTGGCAAAATCCCATACCGCGAGGGTAGTCTACAAGGCGAGCCTCAATAACCTTATCAGCCTCATCAATAACCTCCTCCCAACGAGCAGTCCACTCAACGGGGTCGTGCTTGAGCATTGTTGTCTGTTTAACATCCTCAAGTCTGCCGCTATCTGCTGCCGCAATATTACTCTGATACAGAGCAATATCATCGTCCAGCTCCTGACTTGAGTGGTTTAGTTGCTGCAACACCTCTCGGCGGAAGAGCATAAGCTCAAGGGTCAAGCGCGGATGACTACTGATAGTCTCAATCATATCATCTACAGACTGCTCAACAAAAGAGAGCTCTACGCCACTCAAGGCAAGCTTTTTGGCATAATCAAAAAGCTCACGCGCAAGTGCAGCATTCTGCCAAGTGCATCTCTGCTCAGAGAGATTCTGCTCTGCAATATTCACACAGCAGAGCATTGCCTGCTGCAAAAGTTCAGCTGTCTGCTCAGTAGACAGAGCTTTGCGAGCTAACTCTAACTCGTCTCTAAAATTAGCATTTCCCATAGTTAGATAAGTTCTTTGAAGTTAGTAAGAAATATATCAGCCTGCTCCTTTGTAAGTGTCAGGGCAGGGAGTAGTCGTACAGTAGTTGCACCAGCACCGCCAGTGAATATATGGCGTTCAAAGAGCAGTCGCTTTCTCATTTCCGAAGCTGAGCCTGCAATCTGAATGCCTATCATAAGGCCTCGGCCTCTAACCTCTACTAACTGCGGCATCTTCTGTAGTTCATCTATCAGATACCCTCCCACCTTGCGAGCATTCTCAACAAGATTTTCGCTCTCAATAACTTCAAGCACAGCAATAGCCGCCGCACAAGCAAGATGATTGCCGCCAAAAGTTGTTCCGAGCATACCATACTTCGGCTCAATATGTGGAGCAATCAGCACACCACCCATAGGAAAGCCGTTGGCAATACCCTTTGCAACAGTAATAATATCGGCCTTAATACCAGAGTGCTGGTGCGCAAAGAAGTCTCCACTTCTGCCATATCCCGACTGAATTTCGTCGGCAATAAGTACTACACCATACTTTGCAGTCACCTCACGCAGGGCCACAAAGAACTCATCTGTAGGACAATGTATACCTGCTACGCCCTGAATACCCTCAATAATCACTGCGCAGAACTCTCCCGTAGCGAGCCGTGCCTCTACAGCCTCAATATCACCCAGCGTCACAAACTCTACATTCTCTGTACGGTTAAATGGCGCAACAATCTTTGGGTTGTCCGTAGCTGCCACAGCACCCGATGTTCTACCATGAAAGGCCGCCTTAAAGGCGAGCAGTTTACGCTTGCCAGTATGGAAAGAGGCGAGCTTAATAGCATTCTCGTTTGCCTCCGCGCCTGAATTACAGAGAAAGAGCGAGTAGTCCGTATATCCACTCACGCGACCCAATTTTTCTGCTAAAGTGGTCTGCAGAGAGTTTTGAACAGAGTTTGAGTAGAAGCCAAGTTGTGCCACCTGACGCTGAATGGCCTCAACATAGTGAGGGTGACAGTGGCCAATGCTAATTACTGCGTGACCACCATAGAGGTCAAGATACTCAACCCCATCCTTGTCGTATACATAATTTCCACATCCCCTCACTGGCTCAACATCGTAGAGAGGATATACATCAAACATCTTCATTAGAACGCACTCGCTTTAAGGTTTAGGCCCAGACTTTCATCAAGGCCGAACATAAGATTCATATTCTGCACGGCCTGACCTGAAGCACCCTTGAGAAGGTTGTCAATTACAGAGACAATGTGCAGTTTATTGCCATACTTTGCAACGCGCAGAACGGCCTTATTAGTATTTACCACCTGCTTAAGGTCCACCTCTCGCTCTACAACAAATGTAAAGGCGGCATCGGCGTAGAACTGCTTATACAACTCTACAGCCTGCTCGGCTGTAAGGTCCGTGTCAGTGTATACAGAGGCGAAGATTCCGCGAGCAAAGTCACCACGCATAGGCACAAAGTTAATATCACTGTTAAACGATGGCTGCAGAGTCTTCAGCGTACGGCGTATCTCTATAAGGTGCTGATGCTCAAAGGCTTTATAGACAGATATATTATCACTACGCCAGCTAAAGTGAGTAGTAGCACCCGGCTTCACGCCCGCACCTGTAGAGCCAGTGATAGCTGTAATATGCACCTCGCTCTTCAGCAGACCATTAGCTGCAAGAGGCAAAAGGGCAAGCTGAATAGCCGTTGCAAAGCAACCAGGATTGGCAAGGCGGAAGGTCTGTGAAATGCGGTCGCGATAAATCTCTGGCAGTCCATAGACATAGCCATAGCTCTCATCGCGGTAGTCCTGCGCAAGGTCAATAACCTTCAGCGTTGCAGGCTGAGGATTCTCCTCCCAGAACTTACGGCTCTGACCGTGTGCTGAACAGAGGAAGAGCAGATCTATAGCCGACAGATCGTATTTATCCGAAAAGCAGAGCTCAGTCTGACCGATAAGTCCACCATGAACATCACTTAGAGCATTGCCCGCATTAGAAGTAGAGTGCACAAAGACAATCTCTACTTGCGGATGAGCAACAAGCAGTCTGAGAAGCTCGCCCGCCGTGTAGCCCGCGCCACCTATGATACCAACTTTAATCATTAGCCTTCTTCTTGTTGTAGTAAATCTTCATTGAGTTTGCCATAATCTTTGTAAAGCCCTTTACATCGTCTGCACTCCACGCCTTATTAACCTCTCCATACTCGCCAAAGTCGGTCTTCATAAGGTCAAAGTCGGATGTAACGCCTACAAGAGTATAGCTATATGGGCGCAGTGTAATCTCTACTGTTCCATCTACATTTGCCTGTGTACTCTCAAGGAAGGCCTCCATATCGCGCATAACAGGGTCAAGGTACTGCGCCTCGTGCAAAAACATTCCGTACCAAGTACCAATCTGCTCCTTCCAATACTGCTGCCACTTTGTAAGTGTGTGCTTCTCAAGCATCTTGTGCGCAGCGATAATGAGCATTGGCGCGGCAGCCTCAAAGCCTACACGACCCTTAATGCCGATAATAGTATCGCCGATGTGCATATCTCGACCAATACCATACTTGGAGCCAATAGCCTCTACAGCACGAATAGCTGCGACCTTGTCTGTATACTCAACTCCATTTACTGCGCTTATCTCGCCCTTTGCAAAGGTAAGCTTAAGGGTTGTAGGCTCGGTAGCGGTCACCTGACTTGGATATGCGCTCTCTGGCAGTGTCTGCTCAGAGTGCAATGTCTCCTTACCACCTATGCTCGTACCCCACAGACCCTTGTTAATTGAGTACTCCATCTTAACGAAGTCGGCCACATAGCCGTGCTCCTTCAGATAGTTAATCTCGTACTCACGAGTAAGGGTCATATCGCGTGTTGGAGTGATAATCTCAATCTCTGGGGCCAAAATCTGGAAGGTAAGGTCAAAGCGCACCTGATCGTTTCCAGCACCAGTAGAGCCATGAGCCACGCAGTGCGCACCTACGCTCTTTGCATACTCAATAATGGCAATAGCCTGAAAAGTACGCTCTGAAGAGACTGATATAGGATATGTTCCATTTCGCAGAATATTTCCATAGACCATATACTTAATGCTCTTGTCATAATACTGCTCTGTAATATCAAGTGTCGCGTGCTTTGTAGCACCGAGGGCGTATGCTCGCTGCTCTATAGATGCAAGCTCCTCCTCCGAAAAACCGCCAGTGTTGGCAATAGCCGTATAGACCTCATATCCCAACTCCTCGCTAAGATACTTTACGCAAAAAGAGGTATCAAGACCTCCGCTAAATGCAAGTACAACTCTCTTCTTCTCCATAATATTTTATCTTTAATTATTTCAAGTGAAAAATCTTCTTTACCTTATTCTTCAGCACCATCCAGTATGGCTGTAGGTTTGAATTTGCTGGCAGTGGTGTCTTTGGGTCGTACAACATACCAGTACAGAGGCACATTCGGCGGTCGTTTCGCTGAAGAATGTCGTAGTTGCAACACCCCTCGCATCCCTTCCAGAACTCCTCATCGTCCGTCAGCTCCGAAAATGTCACAGGCTTGTAGCCCAATCGGGTATTGAGCTTCATCACCGGCAAGGATGTGGTAATACTGAAAATCTTGGCAAAAGGAAAACGGAGACGAGCAAGCTCAAAAGTACGAGCCTTAATCTGCGCCGCAAGTCCCGCGTGGCGATACTCAGGGTCTACAATAAGACCAGATGTTGCTACATAATCGCCATGCCCCCAACACTCAATATAACTAAAGCCAACAAGTTTATCCCCATCGAGTGCCACAACAGCCTTTCCGCCCTTAATCTTTGCCGAAATATACTCTGGCGTACGGCGGGCAATACCAGTCCCGCGCTGCAGAGCTGACTCATAAATAAGCTGACAAATACGCTCCGCATAAGATACATGAGCCTCCTCGGCAAACATCACCTTTATTGCATTTTTATCCATTCTCTATGAATTTTAATCTACACACCTAACTCTCTAAAAAAGATGTACAAAATTACTACTTTTTCATCAATATTCAAACAAATAGCCACAAAAAGTGGCTATTCTCTGCAAATATTGGTAAAAAGTTGGTTGAAACCAACTATATTTTTTGCATATTATTCAATTATGAAATATTTTGCAGCTTCACTGAAGATATAGAGTCCACAGACAGAGGACTGCGGATACATTGCACCCGACTCGGTAAGTGATATTCCGACACTGTTAAGCGGTAGTAGTTTAGAAATATCAAAGATTATTCGCTGCTCAGGCAGGCACGAGTAACCTACAGCGGGTCTTATACCGCGATACTTAGCAGCAAAGAGTTGCGCTACAGGCAGTCTATTCTCGGCAGCAGTAAGCTCCTTTGCATCGTCACAACTTGCATAGTAGCGTAGTCGCATCTGGCGGTGTATATACTCACTTGCCGCCTCTACAACCCTATCCGCAACACTCTGATAGAGCAGTGCGCTGTAGTCATCTCCCCTACTCTTAAACTCTTCAATGGCAGTAACCAACCTCTTTGGAACAGTTATAGCAAAGAGCGCCACACTGTCATTATACCCCTTTGGAGCGACAAAATCGGCAAGCGAGAGTGCCACACCATCTGCATTAACTCTTCTCTGGCGAGGAGTATTAATTACGACTATTTTTCCCTTACTCTCAAGGCAAATATTCTCACTATCCGAGTATGCAGAGCAGAGTGTAACAACGGCCCTAATTTTCTGATTTACAAAACTATCCAACACCTTCTCTGCCTCAGCTCGCAGCTGCCGACCCTGCTTTGTAAGAGGCGAAGTACGCCAGAAACTGTGGAAGCTACGCCACGCAATATACTTGCGGATATTCTCTACAGTAATATCCTTTGGCATCCACGAGAATGGGGTTATTACAGGCAGTTTCATCCTACTCCAATCTATCTCTAACCGCTTTAGTGTCTGAGTATTATCCTCTGTTCGGCTCTCAAACTCTTCGCGCAATCTTCTCTGGGTGTCTCTCAAATCCGAGAGTGTCTGCTCGCGCTCTGCACCGAGTAATTTAAGAGCAATAATCGGATTTTGAGAAGCATCCTTTATATGGAACACCGCGCCACTATACACTGGAGCAATCTTAACAGCCGTATGGAGTGCCGAGGTCGTTGCGCCACTAATAAAGAGTGGAACGCTAACGCCCGCCTCGCTGAGCATAGTAGCGGTAAGAGTCATCTGCTCAAGCGACGGAGTAATAAGTCCACTAAGGCCGATAAAGTCCACCTTATTCTCCACAGCCGCCTTTACGATATCCTGCGGGCTTACCATAACGCCCAAATCTATAACCTCAAAGCCGTTACAGCGCAGAATTACGGCAGCAATATTCTTTCCGATATCGTGAACATCACCCTTTACAGTCGCCACAAGATATTTACCTGCGCTCGCAGTGCTCTTCGTACTCACGATATATGGTTGCAGAATAGCTACTGCACGCTTCATTGTTCGGGCAGTCTTTACCACCTGCGGCAGGAACATCTTACCCTCGCCAAAGAGCTTTCCAACGGCAGTCATACCCGCCATAAGAGGTCCCTCCACAATATCTACAGCCGACGGATATACCCCTAAAGCCTCGTGCAAATCGGTCTCAAGATTGCTCTCATCGCCTCGTTGCAGTGCAGAGATTAGTCTATCGTCTACAGAGGTTGCTGAGCGGTCAATAGTCTCTGTCTCTTCGCTCTTCTGCCCCATAAACTCAGCTGCCATTGCCGTAAGGCGCTCCGTAGCATCGGCTCGGCGATTAAGGACAACATCCTCCAGTGCCTCACGGAGCCTTTGCGGAATATCCTCATACATCACTGCCGTAGATGGGTTTATAATAGCCATATCCATACCCGCCACAGCTGCGTGGTAGAGGAACACTGCGTGCATAGCCTCGCGGAGGAAGTTGTTACCACGAAAAGCAAACGACAGATTACTCACACCACCACTAACATGCGCTCCAGCAAGGTTTGTACGAATCCAAGCCGCTGCACGGATAAAGTCACGCGCATAGTTATCGTGTTCGGCAATACCCGTTGCAACAGTGAGAATATTTGGGTCAAAGATTATATCATTAGCATCAAAGCCAACCTCCTCTGTCAGAAGTTTATAAGCCCTACTACAAATCTCAACTTTGCGTTCAAAAGTTGTCGCCTGCCCCTGCTCATCAAAGGCCATAACCACAAGTGCCGCGCCAAAACTCTTAACGACCTTTGCGCGAGAGACAAACACCTCTTCACCCTCCTTAAGCGAAAGAGAGTTTACAACGGCCTTACCCTGAATTGTCTTTAGCGCCGAGACGATAACCTCAAAACGCGACGAGTCTATCATCCACGGCACACGGGCAACCTGCGGGTCTGATGCCATAATATTCAGAAACTCAACCATTTGACCCTCCGAGTCAAGCATAGCATCGTCCATATTGATATCCAGCACCATTGCCCCATCCTCTACCTGCTTGCGGGCAATAGCAAGAGCCTCTGCATAGTTCTTTTCGCCAATAAGTCGCAAGAATTTACGGCTTCCCGCCACATTACACCTCTCGCCCACATTGACAAAGACTCCATTTGGATTAAATCCCTCAAGGCCCGAGAGCCATGCGCCACTACCCTCCTTGACTGTTCGCGGAGAATAAGAGGCTACAGTCTTTGCAATAGCCGCAATATGCTCTGGCGTAGAGCCACAGCAACCTCCAACTATATTAACTATTCCACGCTGTGCAAATCGTGCTATGTGAGTAGCCATCATCTCTGGCGTTTGGCTATACTCGCCCATAGCATTTGGCAGTCCCGCATTTGGGTATGCGCTAACATAGCAAGGCGCAATATCTGATAGTTCCCTTAAAAATGGCTCCATCTGCGCCGCACCAAAAGAGCAGTTAAGTCCTACTGCCGTAAGGTTAAAGTGGCTGACAGAGGCAACTACTGCCTCCAGAGTCTGACCAGAGAGCGTACGCCCCGCCGCATCGGCAATGGTTATAGAGAGGATAATCGGAAGTTCAACATTTCGCTCATTAAAGACCTTATGCGCCGCCATAAGCGCCGACTTGGCATTGAGCGTATCAAAGACGGTCTCAATGAGCAACATATCCACGCCCCCAGCCACAAGAGCATCTATCTGCTCCATGTAAGCCGCCATAAGCGTGTCAAAATCAATCTCACGATATCCTGGATTTTCAACATCTGGCGACATTGACAGAGTCTTTCCCGTAGGACCCACAGAGCCTGCCACAAAGCGTGGTCGGTCTGGCGTTAAGAGACTCATACGCTCCGCCTCAGCTCGGGCAATTTGTGCGGCAGTATAGTTTAGGCGGTAGATTAACCCCTCGGTGCCATACTCCTGCTGCGAAATGCGCTGGCTATTGAATGTACAGGTCTCAATAATATCAGCACCCGCCTCAAGATATTGGCGATGTATAGAACTAATTATATCAGGGCGCGTAAGGACGAGTATATCGTTATTACCCTCAAGAGGAACTGGGTGGTGTACAAATTCATTACCACGAAAATCGCTCTCCGAGAGTCTATATCGCTGAATCATAGTGCCCATAGCGCCGTCAAGCACCATAATACGCTGCGAAAGTATATCTTTAAGTTGAATCATCAGTAGACATTTTTAGCAATCTGCTCTATGCTCGCCACAGCATTCATAGAGTAAAAATGGATGCTTGGCACGCCCGCAGCACGAAGCTCTCGTGCTTGCATTGTCGCCCACTCAACACCAAGAGCCTTAACGCTATCGTTATCAGCACACTTACGCAGTTCAATCGCCAGTTCCATAGGCAAGTCAATATGAAAAGTCTTTGGAAGAAGTGCCTGCTGAGTAAGCGAAGTAAGAGGTTTGAGACCAGGGATTATCGGCACATAAATGCCCGCAGCGCGACAGCGAGACACAAAGTCAAAGTACTTTGCATTGTCAAAAAACATCTGAGTTACAACATACTCAGCACCCGCATCAATTTTTGCTTTCAGATACTCAACATCTGTCTCAATGTTCATCGCCTCCTCGTGCTTTTCAGGATATCCAGCCACGCCAAACGAAAAGCCCTCACCCATACAGTTATGGCTCGTGCCGTCAAGAAGCACACCTCTATTAAACTGTGACACCTGATTACACAACTCAACAGCGTGAAGATAACCACCATCGGTCTGCTCAAAGCGATTTTCGCCCTTTGCCCTATCGCCACGGAGAACCAACAAATCTGTAATACCGAGATATGAAAGGTCTATAAGTTCATTTTCAAGCTCTGCAGGGGTAAAACCGCTACAGATAACATGAGGCACCGTTGGCACACCATATCTACTCTTTAGCGCCGCCGCAATAGCCACAGTACCAGGGCGTTTGCGCTCAGTGGTACGCTGAAAAATGCCTGGACTTGTCTGGCGATAGACTACATCTGTTCGGTGAGTTGTAATATTTATATAAGCAGGTGAAAACTGCATTAGTCTCTCAACGCTATTATACAGACCCTCAATGCTATTACCACGCAGCGGTGGCAGTAACTCAAACGAGAAGGCTGTACTATGATTCTCTCTTAAAAAGGAGGCTACGCTCATAATAATATCTTTTATGTTTGGCAAAAATAAAACTTTTGCAAGGAAATGCCAAGTATTAACATAAAAAATGGCTGACACTTTTGTCGTGAAATTATTTTTTTTCAATCCCCTAATCAACTCTGCCACTTTTTGGCACAGTAAATTCCGATATTTGCACTGTGATTAAAAGAGTAACGATATGAAGAGTAACGAGAGACCACTGACCATTATCGCAGCCATTGACAGAATTATTGAGGGCGCAAAAGATTGTGAGCTGAAGATGTCTAAGATTAAGCCATCTATTAAAAAGACAATCAGCTATTTAGGAGAGAGATTAGCTCTTACACCCATGCAAACCTTGCTGCTGAGCGCCTTTATCAACTACGGCGATGAGAGCTATGTAGAGATTCGCGAGCTTGCCTCGCTATTTAACTGCCCGCGCATCCGCGTAATATCCTACCAGAGCGATATAGATGAGCTATGTCGTCGCAAACTTATTCGATACAGAGAGTCAGATAATGACTATGTAATACCAAGAGCTGTAATAAGAGCTTTTAGTAATGACGAGCCATATAACGCGCAAATAAATAGATGCGAGAATGAAGATGCTCTGTTTGACCAAATAGCAACTCTTTGTGAGGAGCGAAGAAATTCACACATCTCATACAGTGACTATTGTGAAGAGATGGAGATGATTTTAACAACAAACAATCATCTGGAGTTTGTTAAACTACTAAACAAAGAGGAGTTAGACCCGTTAGACAAACTATTTTTTGTCTGGTGTTGCAATATGCTCATTAATGAGGATGATACAGATATCTGCGAGATTGATATGCGCCGAATGATAGGTAATAAACGAGGATTGATAAGGCGATTGCGCGAATCGTTGATGACGGGTGCAAACGCGCTAATAGAGAATAATCTTCTCAGCTACAGCTTTAACGATGGACTATCATCCCGAGAAAGTTTTGTAATTTCCGACAAAAGCAAAAAAACACTGCTTAAGTCGCTCATAGTGGCATCTTCCACAGCTCCGAGATGTAAAGATTTGTTGCCTTACACAAAAATAACAGCTAAAGAGCTGTTCTACAACGCCTCAGAGCGACAAGCCATAGATAGACTTGAGAGCCTACTGCGCCCAGAGAACTTCAAACTCGTCTGCGAAAGACTCTCTAATCAGGGTATGCGCAGAGGCTTTGCTTGTCTGTTTTATGGAGCACCAGGCACAGGTAAGACAGAGACTGTGCTGCAACTTGCTCGTAGGTGCGGCAGAGATATTATGCAGGTAAACATCTCTACAATAAAAAGCAAGTGGGTGGGTGAGAGCGAGAAGAATATCAAAGAGATTTTTGATCGCTACCGCACAGCTGTTGAGCATAGCGAAGTAGCACCTATACTTCTATTCAACGAAGCAGATGCCATTATTAGCCAGCGAATGAACAACGCTCAACGCTCTGTAGATAAGATGGATAACGCAATACAGAACATCATTCTCGAGGAGATAGAAAAGTTAGACGGAATACTTATAGCAACCACAAACCTTGCCGGAAATATGGATAGCGCATTTGAACGACGATTTATCTATAAGATAGAGTTCAAAAAGCCTACCGTAGAGGCAAAGTGCTCAATCTGGAAGAGTATGATACCATCTCTTGATGAGAGTGTGGTAAATATGGTCGCTCAAAAATATGATTTTAGTGGCGGTGAGATAGAAAATATCGCACGAAAGTACTCTGTAGAGTATGTCCTCACAGGAAAACATGCTGACATAGAGACGCTTACAGATATATGCGACAATGAACAACTAAATAAAAACAAACATATCAGAATAGGATTTTAGTCTGGCATATAAAAAGAAAGCCAGACTCGGCTTTAGTGAGCTTAACTTGCCGAGGATTGCGTTGCAATCCTTTCGGCTTCAATTGGCGGCACCTCGGCATAGTTAAAGTAAACTCTACTCTGCACTCGGTTTGCTCAATTGTCCTCTGTTACACAGAG
>SUZS01000010.1 GCA_015059785.1 Rikenellaceae bacterium | reverse complement strand
ACTTCGTCAAATGGTTCCTTTTTCTGCAAAGTAATCAGGGTAAAGCAAGCAAAAAATAGGGTGAGAAATACTGCGTTTCTCGCCATTTATTTACTCTCTAAAAAGCGCCACTTTTGGCATCATTACCTTTTTTATTGTGGTGTCTATACTCTATTCAGAGCGGGTGAAGAGGAGGGCGGACCAGCCGGAGGTGTGGCGAGAGGCGGTGAGGGTGAGGCCGCGGGAGGTGGCGGCTGAGGTCATAATCGCTACATCCTCGTCTAAAAAGCCGCTGAACATAATAATACCATGAGGATTGAGGGTCTTAAGGTAGTTATCCATATCGGCAAGAAGAATGTTGCGGTTGATATTGGCAAGGATAAAGTCGTAGTGGCGGCCCTCAAGAACTCGTGAGTCGCCAAGAAGTGGTGTTACACGGTCTGATACGCCATTTGTAGCGATATTCTCTATGCAATTTTCAAAGGCGAAGTCGTCAATATCTACTGCATCCACAGCCTCAGCACCACGATGACATGCGGCGATTGCTAACACGCCCGTGCCACTGCCCATATCAAGGCCGCGCTTACCCTCAAGGTTGGAGTCAAGGATTAACTCTACCATCATCTTGGTCGTTGCGTGGTGGCCAGTACCAAAGGACATCTTGGGCATAATGACAATCTCAAACTCTGCCGTAGGGCTTGGCGCGTGGAAAGGTGCGCGGATAAGTACGCGACCATCTACATCCACAGGCTCAAAGTTGCTCTCCCACAAGGCGTTCCAGTTCTGAGACTCTATCTGTACATATCTAAACTCAGCAATGCCATACTGCGCCAATATGGCGTCCGCCTCTGCTTTGCAATCTACAAGGCTATCTTGAGGAATATAGGCCTTGAGCATACCCTTCTCGGTTGTAAAGCTGTCAAAAGGTAGTTCGGATAGTTCGGCAGTAAGAATCTCGGCAATTTCTGCACTCGGAACAGAAATATTTAACTCAATGTAGTTCATATTATGTAAAATTTTGTATCTTCGCTCTGCAAATTTAATAATAATATGGCACAAAACAGCGAAAAGTGGGAGAAAACCATTCAAGGGTACAAGACATACATCCGTATAGAGAAGAATCTTTCGGCAAATAGCGTTGAGGCATATGTGCGCGATATAACTGTTTTTGCCAACTTTATACTCAGAAAGTACGATGTTTTACCTACGGAGGTAGATGAGGATATGATATCTCAGTATCTTGTCCACCTGAACACAATTCAGCATAAGCGCACCTCGCAAGCCCGTGAGCTTAGTGGGGTGAAGAGTTTCTACAACTATCTGCTTATGACGGACAAGATTGAGCAGTCGCCAGCAGAGTTTATCACTGCACCAAAATCGCGCCGAGAGCTGCCCGATGTGCTTACTGTTGAGGAGGTGGAGCGTATTATCGGCTCTATAGATACTACGACAATCAAGGGGCGTCGTGACCGTGCAATGTTAGAGATGTTGTACTCCTGTGGGCTGCGCGTGACGGAGCTTATATCGCTAAGAATGAGCGATTTGTTCCTCGGCGAGGGCTATATTCGTGTGATGGGCAAGGGAAACAAGCAGAGGTTGGTGCCGATAGGAAGGCTTGCGCAGGAGTGGTTGATGCAGTACCTTGACGACCGCAGAGAACTGTTGAAGGATAAAACGACAAAGGGAAGTAATGTGCAGGCGGTATTTTTAAGCAATCGTCGCACAGAACTTACTCGTGTGATGATATTTACTATCATTCGCAATGCTACAAAGGATGCGGGGATAACAAAGACAGTCAGTCCCCACACCTTCAGACACTCATTTGCCACTCACCTATATACTGGTGGGGCAAGCATCCGTCAGGTGCAGGATATGCTTGGGCATCAGAGCATTACAACGACAGAGATATACACTCACCTTGACCCAGAACATCTGCGTGGGGCAATAGACAAGATTAAGTTATGAAGAGTTACAAGGCGCGCGGAGTAGTACTTGGCACGGTGAAGTATGGCGATAAGGCGATAATTGTAAATATGCTTACCGACACCTTTGGTCGTCAGAGCTACATTGTGCAGGGGTTAGGCTCTGGTAAGGGGCGAGGTAGTAAACTTGCATACTATCAGCCACTCTTTGCTCTGCAGTTTGAGGGCATTGTATCTGACAAGAGCGAGCTACACCGAATGAAAGATGTGCAGAGCAGCATCGTTATGCAGACAATCCCGTATGATATCCGTAAGTCTACTATCGCACTATTTATGTCGGAAGTTCTCTACCGACTTGTTGGCGAGAGTGAGGCAAATAGTCCACTCTTTGACTTTGTATATGGAAGTATTGAGGCATTAGACGCTATTGACGAGGGTGTGGCGAACTTTCACCTCTGGTTTTTAGCAAACATAAGCCGTTTTTTAGGCTTTGCCCCTGGAAATGAGTATACAAAGGATAGTTTCTTTGATATGCGCGAGGGACTATATACCCCTGTGCAACCTCTGCACGATAAGTTCTGTAACCGCGAGTATGCGCAGTTGCTAAATGACCTTATAGAGTGTGATGTGCAGTATTTGGGCGAGATTGGCCTTAACCGCACCCAGAGGGTAGATATGCTCCACGCCCTTACGGACTACTATGCACTGCATCTTGATTCTATTCGTAAGGTGCAGTCTATCGGTATCTTACAACAGTTATTCTAATCCGTGAACAGCGCAGAAATCTGCCCAGCAAACAGCCTCATCGTCCGAGTCTGTGCCATAGCCAACGCTCATTGGTGCTCCGATATCTGATAGCTTATCTGCGTCGGTTACTCGTCGCATAGCCTCGTGAGCCTCTTTACCTGCCACGACGGCTGCGGCAATATCCTCTGTCTCGGCTACACGACCCAACAGCTTTGAAAGGGCAGATACTGCCCAGCTATAGGCAAAGTTATCGTATTGCTCGTGATGTTCAAGAAGCGATGCACCAATATAGTCAGCAGAGGTACAACTATCCAACACCCTCTCTAACCAGTCGCCAGAGACATACTGCCCAGCAAGGTCTACCCACTTGTCGGTAACAGAACTTATAGCCAGTGGGTCAGCTTTTCCAACGCAGAGCATTGCGCCGAGGGAGGCTGTGAGATAACTCTTGTAGAGGGCAAGGCCTCGCTGTGCTACACCTCGCTTGATGGTGGTATTGTTGTAGTGCCACTGCTCACTACTGCCGGCCTCGGCTATTTGAGCCTCAAGAAGCTCTATAGCCCTCATTACTTTAGAGGTGATATATGGATTATACTCGTTGTAGGAGATAATATCGCGGCGGACACGGCGGGAGTCCCTTACTCTCCACTTCTCAATGTCGCGCACAATGCCGTAACTACGCAGCGCAAAGCCTGGCATAAGCAGCGAAACACCCTGATTTTCAATCAGATAACTAAATGGGAAGGCGGAAGTGTCGTGATGCTTTGTATGGCGACCCAAGATTGTGGTATATTCGCCCTCGGCGGCTGGGTTCATAACATATCCGTTGCTGCCGAACTTACAACCACGGCGGTGAACGGCCTGATGGATTGCCCCACCCTTAAAGAGGTGATTGCTCTGGTTTGTACCACTGCCTGCGTTGAGGAATGAGAACATACCGGCAATAAGCAGTGACGACTTATGGTGTGAGACTACATATGGACCTGCGAAAATTGCGCAGCACTCGCCATGCTCAAGGTGTGCGCCGGCAAAGATTAACGAGTTTACGGCACTAAAGCCCTTTGACAGTATGCTATCCTCGCCAATAAAGCAGCGGTCTACAATAGCTCCGAGGTCAATTCGTGAGTTCTGGGCAGCGATAAAGTCTACCGCCTTAACATCTACGCCGATATATGCTCCCGAGAGCAGAGTGCCGTTCTGAACAAGAGAAGCACCCTCAATCGTTGAGTTGTCCTCCATATTAACCTCGCGAACAAACTTAGCACCGATAATCTTGCAATTTTTGCCAATAGTACCAATATTCTTGTGCAACAACAGAGCGTAGTGACGAGCAAAACTATTTGAAGCCTCAACAATATCCTTGCGGTGGCGATACATAGCGACAATATAGGCCGTCTGTGCTGTCAGCTCATTATATATAATAACGGTGCGGCCACCATTCTCATTTACCGCAGCCACGCTAACACCATTACCAAAGCTACTTGCTGTGCGGCACTCAAGGCGTGTTACAGATTCAATGTGGCTATTTGCACCGATATGGTAGTTGCAGATTGTTGAGCCTATAAGGGTTACTCCACCCTCAATCTCTACTCTACCCTCAAAGTGGCAACCGCGCACCTTTGTGGGGTCAAAATCTTCTGCAACAAGGATATTCTGCCAGTTCTCTGCACTATTTGCAGCGGCGGTAAGAGTTGCTATCTGCTGTTCTGTTAATCTTTGCATATAAAACCTCCTCTCTTAAGTAGTGGACGGGCATCCTTAACGCTATCTACCATCCAGTGATAAAGCGTTGCCGTTTGCTCAGCCTCTGTCATCTGCCAATCCTTAACCTCGTGGCGCATACGCTCAGAGAGCATATAGACAATAATTGCTGCGCAGGCCGAGACATTAAGGCTCTCAACCATACCGCACATAGGAATCTTCAGAAACTCATCTGCCGAAGCCATAACCTCCTCGCTAATGCCCGTCTTCTCCGTTCCCATAACAATGGCGAACTTGCCTTTTGTGATATCAAAGGTCTCGGGAGTACAGCTCTGGTGATGGGGCGAGGTGGCGATGATGCGGTAGCCCTCTGCCTTAAGGTGTTGCAGAGCATCGGCAGTAGAGGCGTGGTGGTAGATATCTATCCACTTATCAGTGCCGCGGACAATGTCTACATTGGGGTTAAACTTGCATAGGGTCTGCACAGTATGCAGCGTCTGCACACCAAAGGCCTCGCAATGTCGCACCAGCGCGCTTGCATTTTGGGGATGAAACATATTCTCTGCCAGAAGGGTCATATACTTGGTGCGATTCTGCACCGCACGGCAGAGCGTCTCAAAGCGCTCTGGGAGAATAAAGCCCGACAGATACTCTATCTGCTTCAGCTGCTGCTCGGTAGTAAGGCTATTTTCTATATTTGTCATCGTCATCCAAAATTTTTAGGTAACTCTCATAGCGAGAGTATGCAATCTGCCCACCCTTCACAGCCTCAACAACTGCGCACCCTGGCTCGTGAGTATGGGTGCAGTTATAGAAGCGGCAACTGCCCGCCGTAGATATCATCTCGGGGAAGTAGTGCCACAGCTCCTTATCCTCAATCTCAATGAGTCCAAAGCCCTTAATGCCTGGAGTATCAATGATATATCCACCATCTGCTACGGGATACATCGTAGAGAAGGTCGTAGTATGCTTGCCCTTGTGGAAGCTATCTGAAATCTCGCCCGTGCGGATATCGAGGTCGGGATATATTGTGCTGATAAGGGTAGACTTACCCACGCCCGAGTTGCCCGAAACAAGCGTAACCTTACCCGCAAGCATTGCCTCTACTATATCTACACCTATGCCCTCTGTAGCAGAGATATCTATCACGCGGTAGCCCGCACTCTCGTATATATCGTGAAACTCAGCAACAGCCTCTGGAGCATCCTCAAGCAAATCTACCTTTGCCAGCAGAATGGTCGCTGGCACCTTATACGCCTCGCAAGTAATAAGAAATCTATCTACAAACTCAAGTGCTGTCTGTGGTTGGATAAGGGTCACAACAATAAAGGCTTGGTCTATATTGGCAGCGATAATATGCGACTCCTTTGATAGGTTTGAGGCGCGGCGGATAATGTAGTTTCGGCGCGGAACGATATCAAAAATGGTCCATTCGCCCGTAGCATCGCACTCCACGCGCACAATATCCCCCACAACAACGGGATTTGTAGAGCGCACGCCCTTGAGCCTGAGCTTACCGCGTATGCGACAGCGCAGAGCCTCGCCATTGCTCTCTACTCTATACCAGCTACCTGTAGCCTGTGTGACAATACCCTCTCGTGTCATTATTTGCTCTGATTTACAGCCTTTGTGAAGGTGTTAAACATCTCCAGAGCCTTGTCTGACAACGCCGAGATAGGCTTGAAGGTTTTTGATTCTGTAAAGTGGCGAGGTTTTATTAGCTCCACCTCCTTGTTCAGCTTCTCAATAGCTACAAATAGCACACTGAGCACAAGTGCATACTTAAGCAGCGAGAGGGCAATGCCCAGCAGAGAGTCCAAACCACCCAGGCCGATAGCCGAGAAGAGTGAGCCGACAATCTTTGCCACAAACGACATAGCGATAGATGAGACAAGGAAGGTGATGATAAAGCCGACAGGCTTTGCATAGTCTGGATCGATGCCGAACAGCTCGCCCACCTGGCCGTTGAAGGCTATAGCAAGGGCAATTCCGCCAATAATACCGACAATAGAGCAGAGCTGTGAAATAAAACCTTTGCGCCAGCCGTTAAATAGTGCGATAACGGCAAAAAGTATGGTAATAATGTCAAAAATGTTCATAACTGTATTATTTAACAGCACGAAGTTAGTATTTTTTTTGACAATTTCCTACCTTTGTAGCAAATTAAGACAATTATGAGAAGATTTTTAATAGTTCTACTGACCCTATTTACAGCTGCTAATACCCTAACAGCCAGAGAGGTATATATACTAAACAACTCGTGGAGGCACTTCTTCAAGGATGACAATTCAAGCGACGACGCCCGCTTTGTCAGCCTGCCGCATACTTGGAACACCGATGCACTGAGTGAGAGAGGCAGCCTGCGTCAGACTACAGCCTACTACCGCCGAACACTCTTCGTGCCGCAGCAGTGGCAGGGTAAGAGGCTCTTTCTCCGTTTTGGCGGTGTGATGAACTGTGCCGATGTATTTGTAAATGGCGCACATGTAGGTAATCACCTCGGCGGCCGTACAGCATTCGCCTTTGAGATTACCGATAAGGTTTACTATGGCTCAGAGAATACCCTGCTTGTAGAGGTGAGCAACGCCTACCGCAGTGACATTCTGCCAACATCGTCTGAGCAGAACCACTATGGCGGCATCTATCGCGATGTGGAGCTGATAATTACGGGCAAAACGACAGTCTCTCCACTCTACTACGGAACGCAGGGTGTTATCGTAACCCCTACAAAGGTTACTACAGAGAGCGTAGAGGGAAATATCGGTATATCACTCCTCGGCAAGAAGGACCAGAGCTGCGAGGTTACAGTGGACATCGTCTCGCCAGATGGCTATGTGGCTGTAACAAAGAGTGTTAAGGCAAAGATTGACGGTAAGATGCTGAGTGTTCCATTTACTGTCGGTAATCCTGAGCTGTGGTCTACATATCGTCCATCGCTCTATCGTGTCGATGTTATGGTGGGAGCAGATACAGTCTCTGTAAATACAGGCTTTAGAGATTTGCAGATAACACCAGAGCGTCTACTTACCATAAACAATAAACCTGTGCAGGTGCGCGGTGTAAACCTCTGCCACGACAATATCTACAGCGGTAATGCTCTTACTGAGAGCGATTACAGGGCGGATATTGAGACTATCTGTAATATGGGTGCTAACGCTATTCGCTCCGTTGAGGGTCCGCACGACCAGATACTCTACGACATCTGCGACCGCGAGGGAATCTTGGCATGGGTAGACTCTCCGCTGAGTCAGTCGCCATTCTTGAGCGATATTGCCTACTATAACTCCGCTGCATTTGAGAGCAACGGCAAGCAGCAGCTCAAAGAGATTATTCTTCAGAATATCCACCACCCATCTATATCTATGTGGGGCGTATTCTCACTACTCAGAGGCCGCTCGTCAGAGCTGATGGCCTATATCAAGAGCCTCAACAGCTTGGCCAAGAGTCTTGACCCATCTCGACCAACAGTGGCCTGCAGCGATCAGGATGGAAATATAAACTTCATTACCGACCTTATCGTATGGCAGCAGAGCATCGGCTGGGATAAGGGTGATGTGGCGGACCTCGATGTGTGGCAGGCGGCATTGCGTAGCAGCTGGAGTCATCTGCGTCAGGGAGTGTGCTATGGCGCAGGTGGTACAAAGGGCCACTACAGCGAGGAGCTTGTAAACCGCAACAGCAGCCAGCACCGCATACCAGAGAGCTGGCAGACCCGCTTCCACGAGGGCTATATGAGCCATATTGACAACACTCTGTTCTGGGGTGTGTGGCTAAACACTATGTTTGACTTTGGTGCTGTGCGTCACCCAGGAGGTTTCCGCAATAGCGGACTTGTGGGCTTTGACCACACTGGAGCAAAAGATTGCTACTATCTCTACCGCACGCTGTGGAACAAGAAGAGCCATACACTGCATATTGTCGGCAGAAATCGCGAGGTGAGAAGAGATAACCGACAGGTGATAAAGGTCTACTGCTCGCAGGGAGTGCCTACGCTGACGATAAATGGAGATAGTGTAGTAATGCACAACCGCTCGCAGGGCATATTTGTAACAGATTCGCTGACTCTGGACGGATTTAATAGTGTCATAGCAACAACGCCAACACTGCGAGACTCAACAACCTTTACCATAGGAAATTACCTAAAACGCAAGTAAAAAAGCTAAATAAAACCACTATAACTCTCGCTTTTTCAAGTTTTTTGTCAAAATTATTTGTTCTTTTCAAATTTAGTTGTACCTTTGCACCTCGCAAGGGAATATGCCCCGACGGGCCAAGGGGTGCGGACCTTTATATAATACAGGGATATGCCTTGAGTTGGTCTCAAAAAGAATAGACAACTTGCGCATACCTATACTAAGTAAAGTAACAAAACAAATAAAAACGATACGACTATGGCAATGAAGAGAACTTATCAGCCTTCTCGTCGCAAGAGAATCAACAAGCATGGTTTCCGTGCGAGAATGGCAACTGCTAACGGCCGCAAGGTTCTGGCAGCGCGTCGTGCTAAGGGACGCAAGAAGTTGACTGTATCTGACGAGGCTACATTCAAGTACAACTAGTAGAAAAACTACAAGTAACAGCATAGGTCAGTTCTGGATTTCAGAGCTGACCTTGCTGTTTTATTGAGAAACAGTGGTCGCTGGCCACAGTTTTTTTACACAAGACCCTACGGAGTGTTGTCATTTGCGAAAATTTTACTAATTTTGTATTGTCATGGGTGTTATACCCGTGGCCAACATATTAGATGAAAGTGTTTTCGCTTTTATCCTTGAATGGAAAATCTGACAGTTTTCAACGAAACGAGGATAACGACAGCACTCATTTCTTGTATAGCTATGTGGCTATGCACACTTTGTGTATATACCTCATACTATTCAGGTGTGGGGTCTTGTATCGTTTATTCGTTTCAGGGTTTTGTCAGAGCCTCCATTCAGATAAACGGAAGTCAGCTCCACACTTTCTAATTTTATGCAACCTGCCGCATAGGAGTTGATACGGTGCTAAATTTTATTAAAATGAAAAAACTTTTCACCTATCTACTCTGTGCAATGACACTGATTGTTGCAGGATGTAGTGAATCTTTTGATGATTCAAAGATTTGGGAAAAACTTGACAATCACGAAAATCGAATTGCCAAACTTGAGGAGCTGTGTAAGCAGATTAATGCCAATATAGCCTCGCTGCAGACTATTGTTGCCGCTCTGCAGGACAATGATTACATTACTAGTGTTAACCCCATTATCCAAAATGGCGAAACTATTGGTTATACAATCTTATTTGCCAAATCACAACCTATTACAATCTACCACGGCAAGAATGGAGAGAATGGTAAAGATGGTTATACTCCCCAAATTGGTGTAAAAAAGGATAGCGATGGACTCTACTATTGGACTATTGATGGCCAGTGGTTGCTCGATGCTAACGGCAATAAGATTAAGGCTCAAGGTAGTGATGGCAAAGATGGAGTCGACGGTACTAATGGAACTGACGGCACAGATGGCAAAGATGGAGTCGACGGCACTAATGGAACTGACGGCAAAGATGGCGAGAACGGCGTGACCCCACTGCTCAAGATTGAGGAGGGTTATTGGTTCGTATCATACGACAACGGAGGCAGCTGGACTAATCTGGGTAAGGCTACTGGCGAGGATGGTGTAGATGGAGCTGCTGGCGCAGATGGCAAAGATGGCGTAGATGGTAAAGATGGCGCAGATGGCGACTCTTTCTTCAAAGAGGTTGTAGTAGAGGAGCAGGGTGTCCGTTTTGTGTTTGCAGATGGTAGCCAAATTGTAATTCCATTAGCAGAGCAGAGTGCAGAGGCTAATCTGCAGAGTATAACATATATTCCTAAATATAGCGACGGCAAGGCAACTGTAAATGTTATCTCAAATACAACACGCGTCGTTGAGATGGATTTTGAGATATTGCCAATCAGTGCAGCATCGGAGATTGCACAAAATTGGAGTACATTGGTAAATATGAAGGCAGTATATACGGCCACTCGTGCAGTTGAGTGGATTGAGATGCCAATACTCTCCTGCAAGGCTGACACTGCTACTGGTGTACTTACAGTAGCTGCTTCGGCTGTCAACTTAAGTGACGAATTTATTGCTGGTACACAGTCGGCAAGTGCGCGTTTAGCAATCTCTGATGGCGTGGTAAACATCACATCAGACTATATACCGTTAGTTGCGCAAGTTATAACTCAGCCTGATAACGAGATATGGTACAACTCAACGGATGGCAAAGCTGTAACACCAAAGGTTGCAATGGTAACACGCAGTGCTAATGTTGAGAATATCTTTGACGCAACTACAAATATGTGGGTGCTACGCTACGAGTCGGCTGTGGTAGAGATTCCGCAGGATGCTTTCTCTGGCTGCAAGACATTGGCTACCATATCACTACCAAGTAGTGTCACAAAAATTGGAAGTGCGGCTTTCAAAAATTGCACAGGCTTAACCGGCACATTTGTTATCCCAGAGTCTGTTACAGAGATTGGAGCGCAGGCTTTCTATAAGTGTAATGCAATTACAAACTTTGAAAGTTCTTTTGCATCAGAAGATGGTCGTAGCCTTATTGTAAACGACGCATTGGTCGCTGTAGCAACAGGTAATTTGACAGAGCATACTATCCCTGCAGGTGTCACTACGATAGAGGTTTCGGCGTATGAGAGTTGTAAGACTCTGACGGCGGTAACTATCCCAGAGGGCGTTGTATCAATAGGTAAAAGTGCCTTTGCGTGGTGTAGCAACCTCAAGACAGTCACTCTTCCTAAATCACTAACTTCTATCGGCGAGTCTGCTTTTAATGGCTGTTCTTCGCTTGCATCAATTGATATACCAGAGGGTGTAGCAGAAATTGGAGTCTCTGCGTTCTCATCTTGTAGTGGTTTGACCTCTATTGTTATACCAAACAATGTTACAACGATAAGCAAGTTGGCGCTCTCATATTGTAGCTCATTGAGCAGTGTTACTATTGGCTCAAATGTAAGCATCATCGGCCAGCAGGCATTTTACTCTTGCGGAGCGTTGGCAGAAATCAATATTCCTGACGGAGTTAAGAGTATTGAAAAACAGGCGTTTAGAAATTGTAAGAGCCTTACAACAGTAACTCTCGGCACAGGCGTTGAGAGTTTCGGAGAGTCTGTATTTGAGGCGTGTGCAAAACTTGAGACGATAAGCCTCCCTGAAAACATTACTACTATGGGCAACAGGATGTTTTATCAGTGTACCGCGCTCAAGAGCATTACAATCCCTAAAAATGTCACTCTTATCCCTGAAATGGCATTCTCTGGCTGTAAGTTGCTCAGCTCTATTACTCTGGAGGGCAAGGATATAGAGATTGGCACAAGTGCTTTTGAGCGTTGTGCTTTTACCGAGCTAAATTTCTTAGACAATGTCGCTATTATCGGCGAGAATGCGTTTAAGTATTGTGAGTCACTGACAAGTGCTGTTATCAGCGCAAATGTGAAGAGCATTGGCGAGAGTGCATTTAACTCATCTGCCCTTGAGAGTGTAACTTTGAGTGATGGAATAACCTCAATAGGCGATTTTGCATTTGCAAGCACACAGCTTACCGAGATTGTTATACCATCGACAGTTATCTCTATTGGTAATTCGGCGTTCCAAACAGTACCACTGAAGAAGGTTACGCTCAATGAGGGTCTGCAAACTATCGGTAATAGCGCGTTTATACAGTTTAAGGCAACAGAGCTGACAATACCTTCAACAGTAATATCTATTGGTAGTTCTGCTTTCTCATATAGCACTACATTGGCTACTATCAACTGCAAGCCTGCGACACCTCCAACAATCGGTAGCGCAGCCTTTGCGGGTAATGTGACGGGAAGAAAACTCTATGTACCTGTCGGCTCTGGCGAGGCATATAAGAGTGCTAATGGTTGGAAAAATTATAGTTCATACATTGAGGAGAAGCAGTTTTAGCCTTTAGGTGAACACTCTGCATAAGTGGCGTATGACAAATACGCCACTTTTATTTATCTGTTAGGCCATTGCATTTCTGCATATTATTGATAACTTTGTAGTATGAAACGAGTTATATTTTGTATTGTGGCATTGCTCCTTCTGCTGGGCAATAGTGCCGTGGCGGCAGTGCTGAAGGTTAAGACTCCAAAGCGCGTTGAGATTAGTAGTCAGGCAGTTAAGCCTTATATTGTTACTATTCAGTGCAAAGCAGAGGCTGTTAAGGTTAGTGCATCGGAGCAGTGGCTCGGCATTGTGGGCGAGGCGACCCTTGAGGCAAAGGCTACCCACAGCGTAAAGATTTGGGCAGAGCCGAATTTAAGCACCACCGAGCGCACAGCAGAGATAGAGCTTAGGGGTGTAAAGAGTGGTGCTGTGCGCACGATTATCGTCTCTCAACCTCCATATCTCCAGTCTATTACAGATGGTTTCCCAGTGCGAATGATGGGAAGCAGATATGATGCAGAGAGTTGGGAGAGCTGTGGTATATGCTCGCCTAAGGGCAGCAGCGCGGTAATTGCTATGGTTGGTACGAGTGGCAATGCCCTTACAACCACCTCCGAGAAGGGTTTGACCGTATCAGGCATGGGCGCGGGGGATTACTTCCTCTTTGCTGTGCCTGCAGAGAATATTAAGGCGGGCGAGCAGATTGACTTTATGTGTACGATGACAGCCAGTGAGGCAGATGCTCCGAAGTATTGGATTTTTGAGTATTGGGATGCCGGTCGTTGGAATGGCATTGAGAGCGAGCTACGCACAGCCCAGCAGGATAGTTCTATCCGTTACTCGCTCTATAACAAGCGTTTCCGCTCGGCGCACAATACTACCTACGCACAATCGTTTACCCTTACAGAGCCTATTGACAATGGATGTGTGAAGGTGCGCCTTAGAGCCCTTACAGCAGGCAGTGGCAAGGTAAAACTTACGGGTAGTAGCAAATATATCTCACTGCAGATTCTGCGCTATAAAGATGCACCAAAGGTTAGCGATACAAGGCGAATGCTATTTATCGGCAACTCGTTTACATATTTCTATGGTACGCCGTTTATGTTTAAGGAGATTGCGCGAAGTCAAGGACATCAAGTAGATGTTGTAGCCTCGGTAAAGGGTGGTCAGGAGTTCTGTGAGCACCTACAGCTTGAGCGCTCAATAGAGGCGATTGTGCGCGGTGGATATGATTATGCCTTTCTGCAAGACACATCGCCAAATGCGGCTATATATGCCGATACTCACGACCCCGCAATTATCGCTTCGTGCCGCAAGATTAACGACCTTACACTCAAGCACTCGCCTGCGTGTCAGATTATCTACGAGCACACTTGGGGCTGTCCGTATGGCGACTATCGCGGCTATGGAAGCTATGAGCGACTGGAGCAGTTACTGGAGAGTGGAGCAAAACAGCTTGCCAAAGAACTTTCAGAATATAACATTATCGTCAGCCCTATCGGCAAGGGATTTACTATCGGCCGTGAGCAGAACCTTCCATTGCTCCACACCGACAACCGCCACCAGAGCCGCGAGGGAGCATATATGAAGGCCTGCATAAACTATCTTACTGTTTACCGCACGCCATTTACAGAGTCTGTCTCTAACTGCGGCGTTAGCCCTAAAACAGCAAAAATAATACGCCAAATAGCCGAACAAGTAGTCCTCGGTCGTTAGACAAACAAAACTACCCGCTTTCTCAACAAAGCGGGTAGTTTTTTGTCTGAGCAATCAGAAATCTACTCGAGAATATCCTTAAGGCGCTTTTTTGCCTCATTAATCTCCATTGGAGGAAGGTCGCATAGCTCAGAAAGAACAATCCAAGTTCTAACCTCAGAATCGGCAATCTCGCCGTCTGAGACAATTAAGCAACCCAAAAGGGCGCAGACAAACTCTTTCTGCTCTGCATTCATCGCTGCAACGATATTGCAAGCATCTCGGCCTGTCATAGTTTGAGCTCTATCACTATCGCTCTCGGTGATACCTGCCAGACTCCACATTGACAAAGAGAAGTCCATCTCTGAGTCGGCAATCTTTCCATCTGCAGAGATCATAAAGAAAGAGATGCGGACTATAGCCGCTTTTTGTTCTTCAGTAAACGAAACTTTCATAGTTTTATAATTTTTAGCGTGTTTTTGCCATTATGCGGTTTGGATAGTTGGTCGTAATACCACGCAGCTTGGTGTGGTAGGACTGAATCTCTGCCCAGTCGCTATCATTGTCGATAGTGTAGACCGATACCTCCATACCTGCGTTGAGATATGTGTTTATCTTATCCTCTGTAATACCCTTGCTCTTGTCGCGGTTGTGCCAAGTGTAGCCCCACTTCTTGTACTGGCTTGCCGAGAAGTTACCCATAGCGCCGATATCTACGCCAATGGCGTTTGCATACTGTGCACAGTTCTTTGTGATATCCTCGTAGCCCGAGCAGATAAACTCGCAGAACTTCTCCGCCTCCATCTCGGCGATAATCTCGCAGGCGCGCTCGCACGCCTTAACGGACTCTGGGTGGTGGGTTGTAGGCTTGGTAATGGCCTTAATATCAAGGCAGAGCTTAGTCTTGCTACCCTTGACCATTACGGCACGGATATAGTCCTGAAGCGATGGCAGGGTCTCACCATTAGAGAGCTTACCAGCTGCCTGAAGCTGTGCAAGGGTGTTCTCCCACGGGTAGAGGCCGTTAATCTTGCAGTTGCCGTCGGCGTGGGCGACGATAATCTGGTTATCCTTTGTCCAGTAGATATCAGCCTCAGAGGCGTAGCAACCAAGGCGCATAGCATACTTTAGCGAGGCGATAGAGTTGTCTGGTGTAGATGTCTTACCAGCCTCAGCAGAGCCTCCACGGTGGGCAATGATGATATTATTTGCCGGAAGTGGTGCTGATGGTGGCAATGTAAGCTCGGCCTTGACAAAAGATTGCTTCATACCACTCTCATCCTCCCACGCACAGACAAATAGATAGTTTGTGCTATCAGCCTTAAGCGCAAGCTGTGAGGCGTCAATAGTAACTGTAGGAGAGGTGGTAGCTACGGCTCCGAAATGGTTGGCCGCAAAAGCAGAGCTGGTAAACCACTGCAACAGATTGGCGTTATTGTCCAACAGACCGAGCACCTCGCCATACTGCTGCTCGTTGAGAACAAGGTAGAACATCTTTGCAGCGCCCGTAGGCTTGGCAATAGAGATAGTACCCTTGCCCGATGGCAGAAGAGAAGAGCTGACGCTTGGTGTCTGGATAAGCGTTGCAGGCTTGGTGGTAATGATTGTCTCCTTGCGGAAGTATGCAGACTGGTTATCCTTGCCATAGAGCGGGGTGTAGTGCCCTGCGCCATACTCTGCGTGTGACCCCTCGCCATACTCGCCCAGCAGAAAGACAATTGGCTGACCTGGCTGAATAACATCATAGTGAGAGTACTCTACGCCATCCTTTGTAAAGGTGCGGTTAGTATTGTTGATGTCAAAGTCGTAGCGGTCAGTGAAGTAGTTTGCATAGATAGCCTCATTACGGTTAAGCAGCTGATTCTCATAGCTTACGCCGCCATTATAGTTGTATGTAGCAAGGTCGGTAACCGCCCACTTAACAACGCTTGTGAAAGGGATATACTGTGGTAGGCGTACCGATGCGGTAAAGCCTGTGCAGTTCTTAGACTTGAGCATATACTCTGGCAGAGAGGCGGTAGTAAAGTTGCGGATAGCAACATCTGACAGCTCGCCGTCACGAGTTTGAACAGCAACATAGAGTGTGTACTCTGTGGCATCCGCAAGGTTGCGCACCGTAAATGAGGTGACACTATTGGCGCAAGTGGCTGTAGTACCCTTCTCAAAGAGCTCTGCGGTAGTGTAAGTATAATTTGCAAGTGAAGCCTTCTCTACGATGTAGGCGTACTTTGTGGCAGCACCGTGGTTGATTTTAATCGTTGCAGTGAGTGCATCGGTCTTAATCTCTGCGATTGTGACAGCGGCTCCCTCAGGAAGTGGTGCTGGGCCCTCTGGCTGCTCATCTCCTCCTCCGCAGGCTACAAATAGTAGTGCGGAGAGGAGTGAAAGCATTAAAAGTTTTAGTCTCATCGTTAGGTTTACTTTGATGTATTTCGCTTGATATCCTTGATGCGCAACTGTGTTGTCACAGAGCCACGGTAGTGGTTCTCAACAATCTGGTAGCAGACATCTACAGGTCTTCCCGAGCGAATCCACTCGTAGTGGGTTGGCTGCGAGAAGGCGATAGTTTGGATGGTTGTGTTAGGTTTCTGGGTCTGTGTCAAATCCATACGCAGGTGCTCAGCCTCGGCACCAACAAGCTTTGCGTCGCCCTTCTCATTGCTTACGCACAGAGTAGCAAAGACTGGCGCATTATTGCCCGGGCCAAATGGCTGGAAGCGGTTTAGCTCGCTGTGGAATGATGGCGTGATGTCCGAGAAGAGGAGCATAGAGTCAATCTCTACCTGCGGAACGAGAATCTTAGGGTCAATATTTGCCTCCACATAGTCGTTAAAGCGGCGAGCAAACTCCTCTACATTCTCTGGGCGCATAGTAAGACCTGCGGCATACATATGTCCACCGAAGTTCTCCAGTAGGTCGGAGCAAGACTCTACGGCCTGATAGAGGTCAAAGCCCGGGATGGAGCGGGCAGAGCCTGTGACAAAACCATTGCTCTGGGTAAGAACAACAGTCGGGCGATAGTAGGTCTCAATAAGGCGCGATGCCACGATACCTACGATACCCTTCATCCACTTTGGATTGTAGATTACAGTACTCTTGCGGCTCTTAAGCTCGGGGTGAGACTCAATATAGTCGTGCGCCTCCTGAGTTACAGAGCGGTCGATGCTCTTGCGGTCCTGATTAAATCCGTCAATAACGCCACCAAAGCGTGTAGCAGCAGCCTCATCTCCCTCCACAAGGAGCTTTACAGCTGCATAACCACCCGAAGGGGTGTCGTTCTCGTCGTACTCATCCATACGCATACGACCTGCAGCGTTAATTCGCGGACCAATCTTAAAGACGATGTCGTCAATAGTAATGTTCGAGCGGTCAAGCTTGCAGATGTTGATAATAGAGAGTAGTCCCTCACTTGGTGAGGTGTTCAGACGGCGCAGACCGTAGTGGGCGAGAATGCGGTTCTCGTCTACAAGCGGCACGATGTCCGAAGCGATACTTACTACAAGAAGGTCTAACAGCCACTCAATGTTCTCAAAAGCGATGTTGTGAGTCTGTGCGTAGGCCTGAACGAGCTTAAAGCCCACACCGCAACCCGAGAGCTCATCAAACGGGTAGGTGCAGTCTGTTCGTTTAGGGTCAAGAACTGCTACGGCAGCAGGAATCTGCTCTGCCGGAAGATGATGGTCGCAGATAATGAAATCTACCCCCTTCTGCTTTGCATAGTCCACTTTCTCGACAGCCTTAATTCCGCAGTCAAGGGCGATAATGAGCTTAACACCCTTCTTTGCGGCAATGTCGATACCCTTACGCGAAATACCGTAACCTTCGGTATAGCGGTCTGGGATGTAGAACATCAGGTTTGTATGCCCGATTTGTCGCAGGAACTTATAGACCAATGCCACCGCTGTCGTGCCGTCTACATCATAGTCTCCATAGACCATAATGCGCTCGTTACGCTCCAGGGCTTGCTCTACGCGCTCTACAGCTCTGTCCATATCCTTCATCAGGAACGGGTCGTGCAGGTCACGCAGCTGCGGGTCAAAAAATTTCTCTGCCTTCTCTACTGTGTCTATGCCTCGTTGTACTAAAAGGTTAGCAAGGACTGGTGAGATACCAATGTGCGATGCAATGGCTGCAACCGCCGTTGGATCACCCTGTGCCTTGACCTCCCATCTTTTGTCTATAGGCATAATTGTACTGTTTTATATATTTTTTTGTATTATTTTTCATCTAAAAGTGCTTTTGTGAGGTTTGCCACAAGCAGTGACTTGACCTCCTCAATATTAACAGTCGCCCCAACCTCTTTGCTCATTGAAGTGACCCCTTTGTCGGTAAAGCCGCAAGGATTTATCATTGTAAACCACTTAAGGTCTGTAGCTACATTAAGAGCCAGACCGTGCATAGTTACAAAGTGCGAGGCGCGAACACCTATGGCGCAAATCTTTCGCCAAGCAGTCGCTGTGCCATCTGCCGCGCGGTTGCAAATCCACACGCCCGTAGCACCGGCAAGTCGCTCGCCCGCAATACCATAGTGAGCAATGGTATCTATTACCGCCTGCTCAAGAATCTCTATATATCTGCGTAGACCGATGCCCAGGCTGCCAATGTCGAGAATAGGATAGCAGACAATCTGCCCCGGGCCGTGGAAGGTGATATCTCCACCTCGGTCGATATGGAAGAACTCCGCCCCTAAACTCTTCAGATAGGACTCTGGGATAAGCATATTGCTCTGCTTACCGCTCTTGCCAAGAGTATATACAGGGGGGTGCTCAACAGTAAGGATAGTGCCACAATCATCTGTCTGACTGCCTGATCTCCTCTGCTCAAGGCGGCTGTCAAAGAGAGATTGCTGCAACTCCCAGCACTCTTTGTAGGGCATTGTGCCCAGATCCTTGTACCCGACTTTCATATACTCAATAAGGCTACTGCCTACATAAAATACAGTGTTAAGACGCACGGGCAAAACGCTCTTTGCCGCCCTTGCGTCACAACATTGAGAGTGAAAATGGAGTATTAGCGGTTGATTGTAGCCGCAGCGGCTTGATCTGCCAAGTACGACGAGCGCACAAGTGGCGCCGAAGCGCAGAAATCAAAGCCAATCTGAAGTGCCATAGCCTTGTATGCCTCAAACTGCTGCGGGGTGATATACTCAGCAACTGGATAGTGCTCCGCAGTAGGCTGAAGATACTGACCTATGGTGAGGATTCTAACGCCCGCAGCGTGAAGGTCACGCATTGTTGCTTCTACCTCCTCTTCAGTCTCTCCAAGTCCGACCATAAGACCGCTCTTGACCACCGCACCCTTTGAACTAAGGTAGCTCAAAGTGGCTAAGGACTTGCTGTAAGTCGCCTTAGAACGCAATGTCGGTGTAAGACGGCTGACGGTCTCAATGTTGTGCCCGATAATATCAGGCTTGGAGGCAAGTATAGTATCAAGACGAGACTCTACTGCATCCATATCGGAAATAAGGAGCTCAATAGTTGCTTGTGGACAACTCTGCCTGATAGCCTCAACAGTGGCTGCCCAATGGGCTGCACCCTGGTCAGGTAGGTCGTCGCGCGTAACAGAAGTTACGACAACATGCCGAAGGTTCATTAGCTGTACACTATGCGCTACCTTCTGTGGTTCGCACTCATCCGGCGGTAGCGGACGGCCTGTTTGAGTGGCGCAAAAGCGACAGTTTCGGGTACAGATATCCCCTAAAATCATAAATGTCGCAGTGCGTCGGCTCCAACACTCTGCCTTGTTCGGACATCGTCCGCTGCTGCAAATTGTATGAAGACCATGCTCGGCTACTATACGATCTACCTCCGCAAAAGCACTGCTCTTGTGGAGTCGTATCTTTAGCCATGAAGGTTTACGCGTAGCGCAACCGCTGTCATACAACTTCGGCATCTTAAGTTCATTATTTTCCCAATTGCCACAAAGATATGAAAAAAACTATAGAAAACGAAAAAAGTTGCGACTTTTTCACTAAAATTCACTATATTTTTGCTCTACGCGCTGTAGAAAGGCTCTGTCGACTATACCTGTGACCATTTGTACACTCTGGACAAGCCCCCTCTGGGCAACTATAGATGCCAACTGCTGACTCTGGATATCATCCTCACTGCGGTAGTGCATTGCAGCCGCAACAGCTGTGGCAAGAGCATCTGTAGAAAGTGAATATTTAAGCGCAAGAGTGACTGGATATGCAAAATATAGCGCAGGGGATAGTTTGCGCTTTGGGTCGCGGGCAACACGGGCTACGGTGTCGCCAAGCAGTGGGTTCTCAAAGCGGCGCAATACGCTCTGTGCATAGTGCTGTTGGGCTGTACTATCAAAGCCGAATTTGGCACAAAGAGCAGCACTGCTCTCAGCTACAATCTGCTCGACGCACTCTCGGATAGCAGTATCGGTAATCGCCTGATGGATAAACTTATAGCCCTTAATGGCACCGAGGTAGGCTGTGGCGCAGTGGGCGGTGTTTACTGTGTAGAGTTTACGCTCTACAGCAGCCTCAAGATTATCTGTAAACTTGGCGCAAGCAATGGAGGGTTGTTTGCCCACTATCTGCCCTCTATCAATACTCCATTCGCAGTATCGCTCTACGCCAACATCAAGAGCGTTGTCAAAGGTGGCGATAGGCACAATGCGGTCCACGGCGCAGTCGGCGAAACCAACCATCTCATCGCACCACAGTGCTGTCTGAGTGTCAAGTAGCTGGATGACACAGTTTTTTAGCTGTGAAGTTGCACGAATGCCATTCTCGCAGCAAATAATGTTAAGGGTTGATTTACAGTTGTTTATATATCGCCTTTGCAGTGCTGTGGCGATAGTTGGCGCAAGTTTGGGCAGAGCTGTCATACTGACGGCAGTAGTGACAACATCCGCCTCGGTAAATCGCTCAAAGAACTCCTCGGAGCCACACTCTACAGCATAAAAATTTGATATTTTCTCACTCTCCCCATCGCGTTCCATAATGTGGAGGGTATAGCTCTTTTGCGCATTCAGAGCACGAACTAACTCGGTACTTACATCAGCAAAGGTCAGCTCATAATTAGACTTAATAAGCTCTGCCCCAATAAAGCCGCGCCCAATCTTTCCAGCTCCGAGATGCAGCGCCTTCATAGCCTACTCGCGGAAGATGTTGAACCTCTTGAGGCGAGGGTTGCGGCGGTTAAGCAGCAGCGACTCAAGCACGAGCAGTACGGCAGCAATGGCTAAAATCCACTGGAACTGCTCGTTATACTCCTCAAAGCTGAGCGTTGTAAGCTCGCCCTTGTCAAGTTTATTAATCTCGCTCACAATCTCATCAAGGCCAAAGGCGCTATTTGTTGCGCGGATATATCCACCACCTGTAGCTGCGGTAATCTGTTGCAGAAGCTCCTCATTAAGGCGGCTAACGACCATCTCGTCGTTCTCATCCTTGAGCCACTCTCCTGCCACCTTCACTGGTGCGCCATCTGGTGTTCCGATACCTACGGCATATATGCGAATACCCTGCTCGGCAGCGCGCTTGGCAGCCTCAAGGGCAGTACTGTCGTGCGTCTCTCCATCGGTGATAAGGATGATAACGCGGCCCGCATCTCTATTGCTTGAGAATGAGAGCGTTGCAAGGGTTATAGCCTGGCCAATCTCTGTACCCTGCACCTGTACAAGCTCGGGCGAGAGTCGCTTTGCAAAGCTTCGCGCCATACGATAGTCGGATGTTATTGGCAACTGAACCTTTGCTTCGCCAGCAAAGACAACCATACCCACGCGGTCCTGATTCATAGATGCAAAGAGCTTGTCAATAGCGTACCTTGTGCGGTCAAGTCGGTTAGGTGCAAAGTCCTCGGCAAGCATAGAGTTTGAGACATCTACGGCAAGCATCATCTCTACTCCCTGGCTCTTATGTTCGCGCAGCTTAGCTCCAAATTGAGGGCGTGCAGCGGCGAAAATAACAGCAGTAACGGCAGTAAAGAAAAGCGTCAATTTTGCCCTTGTTCTCCAGAGTGATACATCGGGCATAAGTGCCTGAAGAAGAGCGGGATTGCCGAACTTACTGAGGTTACGACGACGGATATGGGATAGCACCACAACGACTGCCACCATAATAGGTATGGCAAGCAGTAGGTAGAGTATATTTGGATTTGCAAATTGAAACATTATGGTATTCGTTTTAGCACAATTTTCTCAATAATAAACTCAAGCAGAAGAGCCGCCAGTGCCCAGAGGACAAATGGCAAGAATAGCTCGTGGAACAGTGTCCTGTTCTCAACCTCAACAGTACTCTTCTCAAGGGTGTTAATCTGGTCGTAGACAGCCTGCAGGGTCTGCTTATTTGTTGCGCGGAAGTACTCTCCACCAGTGAGCGATGCAATCTCGCGCAGAATCTTCTCGTCAATTTCAACCTTCATCTCCACAACATCAACCTCACGACCACGCTCGTCAAAGAGTGGATATGGGGCTGTGCCTCGCTTGCCGATACCGATAGTATAGACCTTAATACCCAGGTCTTTAGCAATCTGAGCAGCGGTGAGCGGAGATATCTCGCCACGGTTGTTTACTCCGTCGGTAAGAAGAATGACAACCTTACTCTTGGCATCACTCTCTCGTAGGCGGTTGATAGATGTGGCAAGTCCATTACCAATCGCCGTACCATCCTCAATAACACCACTGCGAATACGGCCGAGCATCGTCAGAAGAGAGGTTTGGTCTGTGGTTAGTGGCGACTGCGTGAATGACTCGCCCGCAAAGACGACAATGCCTAATCTATCCCCCGTGCGGTCAGAGATAAAGTCGGCGGCAACATCCTTAGCAACGCTCAGTCGGTCGGGTGTAAAGTCCTTGGCAAGCATTGATGCGGAGACATCGACAGCAAGGACAATATCAATACCCTCGGTTGTGGTATTTGTGTAGTGCTCAGCACTCTGTGGGCGAGCGATAGCCACAACAATGAGTGTCAGGGCTATACAGCGTAGCGCAAAAGGTATGTGGCGTAGAAGGTATCGCCAACTTTTAGGTGCATCCTTGACACTATCGGTCGTAGAGACAGTTATTGCTGCTCCACCCTGAAGGCTACGGTAGATGTAGTATGCTACAAGGGGGATTAGTAGCAGTAAAAACCACAATATTTTTGGTTGTGCAAATTCCATAGTTTAGCTCTTATATTACCAATTCTTACCACCGCGGATAACAACGCCCTGCTTCTCCTTAAGCTTCTCCTGAGTCTTATCCTCTTGAGCCTGGATTGCCTCTAACATAGCCTGCTGCTCCTGCTCGGATATTTGCTGCTCATTAGGCTGTTGCTGATTTTGCTTATCCTCTTTATCTTGCTGCTCCTGCTTATCCTCTTTATCCTGTTGGTCCTGCTTATCCTGTTGATTTTCTTGGTCTTGCTTGTCTTGGTTATCTTGGTTTTGGTCCTGATTCTGCTCTTGCTGCTGTTGCTGCTGCTGTTGTTGCTTGAGCATCTCCTTTGTCAGGGCGTAGTTATACTTAGCCTCTTTGTCCTCTGGATTTAGGCGCATAGCATCGCGGTAGCAGGTAAGCGCCTCCTTAAACTTCTGCTGCGCAAAGAGACTATTGCCAAGATTATATGCCACATCTGCACGCTCAATATCTGTGCGTGTAGAGTCCTGAGCGAGCTTTCTAAGGCTCTTCTCCGCCTTCTCAAGCATCTTGACATCCATCTGCAGAGAATCTACAAAGGCCTTGCGGAACTGGACATTGGCTGTATTAAACTTAGCCTCAAAAGAGGTTGGGTCGTGACGCAGTGCACGCGAGTAGTTGTCTATACTACTATCATAATCTTTACGCTCGTACTGGCGATTTCCCTTGCGCACAAGGCGTCGCTCAGGCATCTTCTGAGCAAAAACATCGCCCGAGATAAGTGCCGTGACGACAACTGCAAGTATGGCTAACACTCTATGTTTCATCTACTTATCCTCCTTATTTTCTTCAGTAACCTCTACAGGCTTAGTATCTTCAACAAAGTAGTAAATCTTTGCAAACGCGCTCTCGTTTTCTGCCGCCTCAAAAATCGCCTTGGCAAACTTTACAAGGTCGGCATCGCGAAGCACGCTGACAAGGTCCATAGCGTTCTTCTGCGGGATATCTATATCCTTTATAGCCTCAACAATCTCGTCGGTAGACATCTCCATAGCGCCAATGCCAAATCTGCCATCGATATATGTACGGACAATCTCCGAGAGTGCCGAGTAGTACTCCTTATGGCGGTTATTCTGCCACAGCTTCTGATTTTTCAGACTCTCAAGAGCTGTAATGGCAACAATATGCGCTGGCACAGGTGGCTCTGGCTTAAACAGGTCCGTAATCCTCTTGCCTCGCGCAGCAAGATATCGCGAAAGAATGTATATACCCAGCGCAACAAGGGCTATCAGCGCAATCAAAATAGAGAGATAACCCGAAATCTCCCCAAACTTAAACTTTAGGGTCTTGACCGGCTTAATATCTCTCAACATCGCTGTGGAGTCAATCTTGAAGGTATTTACCGCAAGGCGTATAGAGTCTTTTACACCGTAGAGCGTATCAACAATATTCTTGTCGGCATAGATAACGCTTGGGCGACCGAGGTTATACACACCCTCATCAAAGGCAGTAAGGGTGTACCTCTTGCGAAGAAGCACTCTACGCCCCTTATGCTCAACAGTATCTACGGGGTGGTCCTCAAGGCACTCAAGGAGTCCAAACTGTGGCATACCATCCTCCGTTGGCTCTGCCTCACCCATCTGAAAGGCAGGGAAGAAGATACTCTGCACCTGATCCTTCTCAACATCTATTGTAAGGGTAAAGCGGTCGCCAATAAGTATGCTATCTGGCTCTATATATGCCTTAACTGTTGGTGCAACACTCTGAGCATTAGCACAGTACGCACAGCAGGCAAAAAGGAGTAGCAGAGTTTGTTTTAGTCGTGTAATCATCTCTTTTTGAAGAGTTTTATCAGTTCAGCAACATAGTCGCTATCAGTTGTAAGGTCTGCCAAATCAATACGATTGTGGAGCAGGAGATTATTTACCCTCTCCTCTCGCTGCTGCCATTGAGCGGCAAAGTGCTCGCGAACGGCAGCCGAAGAGCTATCTATCCAAAGCTTCTGACCACTCTCAGCATCGCGCATCTCGATAATGCCAACATCGGGCAGAGCCTTATCGCGTGGGTCGGTTACGCGAATGGCAACCACATCGTGGCGCGAAGTGGCAATCTTCAGTGCATCCTCAAGAGGGGTAAAGTCGCTCTTTGGAACGATAAAGTCGGAGAGAATGAAGGCCGTAGAGCGCTTCTTGTTCACATTTGCCATATAGCGGACAGCCTCCGAGAGCGCAGTGCCGTTAGAGGTAGGTGTGAACTCAAGCAGTGAGCGGATAATCATCAGAATATGACCTCGCCCCTTCTTTGGCGGGATAAACTTCTCAACCTTGTCCGAGAAGAATATGCAACCCACCTTGTCGCCCGTCTGAGCAGCTGAGAAGGCAAGCACTGCCGCCACCTCGGTAATCATACTGCGCTTGGTCTGCTCCGTAGTGCCAAAAGCCCCTGAGCCACTGACATCAACAACAAGCATCATCGTCAGCTCGCGCTCCTCCTCGTAAATCTTAATATGGGCAGCATTTGAGCGGGCAGTAACATTCCAATCAATATCCCTCACATCGTCGCCAATGCGATATTCGCGCACCTCAGCAAAGGACATACCGCGCCCCTTGAATGCCGTATGGTACTTTCCTGCGAAAATCTCATTCGACAGACCTCGGGTCTTAATCTCAATTTTGCGGACCCGCTTCAGAATATCGCTCTCGCTTCTCTCCATTATGGCACAATGACATTATTGAGAATCTCGGTGATAATCTCCTCGGTAGAGATATTCTCTGCCTCAGCCTCGTATGTAAGACCGATACGGTGGCGAAGGACATCGTGGCATACGGCACGAACATCCTCTGGAATAACATATCCACGGCGGCGGATAAAGGCATATGCGCGGGCAGCCTTAGCAAGCGAGATACTTGCTCGTGGAGAGCCTCCATAGGCGATAAGTGACTGCAACTTCTGAAGGTTGTACTCGGCAGGCTCGCGGGTGGCGAAGATAATATCTACGATATACTTCTCAATCTTCTCGTCCATATAGACATCCTCCACAACGCGGCGTGCGCGGACAATATCCTGCGGAGTGATAATCTTATTTGGAACTGGCATACCTGCGCCGCTGATGTTCATACGCACGATATCGCGCTCCTCAGACTTCTTTGGATATGAAATCTTAACCTTGAGCATAAAACGGTCTACCTGCGCCTCTGGAAGTGGGTAGGTACCCTCCTGCTCAAGTGGGTTCTGTGTTGCAAGCACAAGGAATGGCTCTGGCAGGCGGTATGTATTGTCGCCGATAGTTACCTGACGCTCCTGCATAGCCTCAAGAAGTGCTGACTGAACCTTTGCCGGAGAACGGTTAATCTCATCGGCAAGCACGAAGTTGGCAAAAACTGGACCCTTGCGGACAGTAAACTCCTCACTCTTCTGAGAGTAGATAAGCGTACCGATAACATCGGCAGGAAGAAGGTCTGGAGTGAACTGTATACGAGAAAAATCTGCATCTACAGCCTTGGCAAGGGTTGTAATGGCAAGGGTCTTTGCAAGGCCCGGAACACCCTCAAGAAGGATATGTCCATTTGACAGCAGACCGATAAGAAGTGTGTCTATAAGGTGGCTCTGGCCAACGATAACCTTGCCCATCTCCTGACGCAAGGTGTCTACAAACAGAGACTCGCGCTCAATGCGCTCATTAAGTTCTTTGATGTTTATAACTTCGCTCATAGTGGTATATTATTTCTCTTTCAACGCAAAAAAACTATTTTTATTGCCCATTTTTTGTTAGCTCAGCAAAACAGTGGCGACAAATTGGCTCATAAGTATCCTTCTCGCCCAGCATAACAAGCGCATCGTCTGCCGTGAGGCGGTGCGAATGGTGTGCCAAGTTGCCACAACGAACACAGATAGCGTGAACTTTTGTCACATACTCTGCCGTAGCCATAAGCGCAGGCATAGGACCAAAAGGCTTGCCGAGGTAGTCCATATCCAGCCCCGCAACAATAACTCGCACACCGTTGTCGGCAAGTATGCGGCACACATCTACAATGCCCGGGTCAAAGAACTGCGCCTCGTCAATACCAACAACATCTACATCTGTAGCCAGCAGAAGGATGTTCTGCGACGACTCTACAGGTGTAGAGCGGATAGTTGTGGCGTTGTGAGAGACAACCTCATCCTCCGAGTAGCGCACATCTATGCACGGCTTGAAAATCTCTACTTTAAGGTGCGCAAACTCTGCGCGACGAAGGCGGCGAATAAGCTCCTCGGTCTTTCCCGAGAACATCGAGCCGCAGATAACCTCAATCCAGCCCTTCTGGCTAGCATTTTCCAAAAACATAGTCTATATCTTTTTTGTTATTATTTGTCAAACCACTCTGTATAAGGCCTTTGCGCCAAGTAGGAGTTGCGGTAGTGAAAGTCCGATGTAACCTCTATCCAGACCCACTCTGGCAGTGGCGGGTTTTCAGCAGTACTCTTCATCTCCACCTCGGCAACAACAAGACCGCAGTTCTTGCCTGTAAACTGGTCAACCTCCCATGTGTAACCCTCGTATGGCACAAGGTGGCGAATCTTCTCTACCGTGCCACTGCAACGAGATAGCAAAATCTCGGCACAACGAAGAGGAATCTCGCTCTCAAATTCAAAGCGACTCAATCCCCTATCCTTACTCTTGCCCTTGAAGGTAATGTAACCCTTGTCTCCGTATATTCTCACCCTTGCCGTAACCCTGCGCACAGTGAGGTATCCTTGCGCAATGCGCTGGCTACTAACGGCTTGAGTGATAAAGCTATCGTCCGAGACTAAGTATTTACGCTCTATCTCCCTCATCGTGAGGCTGACTGATTAGCATCCGAAGCGATTACACCCTGACAGTCAAGCGCCCACTTGCCCTGCACGCGTAGCACCTGCTCAATAATATCGCGTACTGCACCAGCACCTCCGTTATACTCAGAGATGTAGCGCGCCGCCTCAAGAACCTCTGTGCAGGCATCGGCAGGGGCAACGGGAATACCCACAAGGCGCATACACTCAAGGTCTGGAATGTCATCGCCCATATAGATTGCATTCTGAAGGTTTACACCCGTCTTTGATGCAAAGTCCTCAAGGGCGGCAATCTTATCCATACAGCCCAAGTATCGATGCTCAATACCAAGGCGGCGCATACGCGACTCAAGGTTGTTACCAAAGCCTCCTGAGATAACGCACACATTATATCCGTGCTTGACGGCATAGGCAAGTGCATAGCCATCCTTAGCGTAGTAGCAACGGATAAAGTCGCCACCCTCAATAGGGATAATCTTGCCGTCGGTCATCACGCCGTCCACATCAAAGATAAAGGCCTCAACATCAGCAATTACCTCTTTGAAGTTTCTCTTATTCTCCATATATTTTCGCTTATTATATCATACATCTTTCGTAGGGTATCATTATCCCCAATCAGCCTGCGGTGTCGCTCAAGGGTCTGATTGTCACCCCTTACGGCGGGGCCAGTCTGCACCTGCGACGGATTGCGGCTCTCTAACGCCTTTGCCGCTGTCTCGGCAATAAGTGGCGCAATGACATCAAAGTCAAGACCCGCTGTAGCAATAACCTCAGCCGCTGTAGCATACATATTATTTACAAAGTTGGATGTCAGCACGCCCGTAAGGTGTATCTTCTCGCGCAGTGCAGCGTCGGCTGTATGTACATTATCAGTCAAAGAGTTGGCAAACTCTGCCGCCTCAATATGCGTCGCCTCATCCTGAGCCTCAATAAATAAGAAAATCTTGCTAAAGTCTACCACCCTTCCCGCCGAAAAGGTCTGGAAAGGGTATACAATAGCCCTACGCATCCCCTCTGGCAACATCTCAAGCGTTCCACAGCCCGCCGTATGTGCAACAATAGCGTTTGGACTAAACGGGAGTGATGATGCAACCTCCTTAATCGCACGGTCACTCACGCAGAGAAGGTAGATATCTGCAACCTTGAGAGCCGTAGGTTCGCAACACCACTCACAGCCGGCTATTGCTGCGACAGCCTCGCCTCGCTCGCGGTTGCGGGCGTATATCTGCACAACCTCGTTTGAGGTCGCTTGGAGAGCCCTTGCAAAGGCCTCGGCAACATTGCCACTACCGACAATTATTACTTTGTAACTTTTCATAGCACAAAGATAACAAATAATGTGGAAATGCAGTGCATAATCCACAAAAATCGCCTTCACAGATAGCTGAATGCTCTATTTTAAGATGTTCAAATGATAGTAAAACGGGTGTCTGTTGAATAAAAAGTTGTTTTCGTTGAATTTATTTTTTTATTCCGAAAAAACGCTCTACATTTGCATCACGAAAGGATTTGGGAAAGATACACCTCATCATTTCTATATCATAACCGTTCTTTTTCAAGGTGTATCTGAATGTAATGTTTTGTTAAAGGGAAAGTGTTTTTCCAGAGGGGTCGGCGTCAGCCGACCTCTCTATTTATTTTGTCGATTTTGTCGATTTTGTCGTGATAGTGGCACATTTCCTGCCGCTAATAAAAATGCCTGCTGGGCTGTACGCTTTAGTACTATCCTGCGCAGGCATTTTTCATTGAGCGTGGTAAATGCACCACTCTGACGACAAAATACGGTTGTTCTAATTGAACTTTGCCGAGCGTTGTCTCGCCTTTGGCGACCATTCCCCGCTGCGCCTCGGCAGTATCAGTCGTGGCATAAATGCCTCAAAATGCGAAATTGAAAAGTCGTGAACAAGTTCCCATTTTCAATTGTCGCCTTTTGCACCTACGGTGTGCGACTGCTGTTGCTCTCGGCTTAATCGCGGTGTTAACCCTCCTTCGGAGTCTTTTCCCCGCTACGCCTCGGCAATATCAGTCGCAGTGCAAGCACTTCAAAATGCGAAATTGAAAAATCTGTGAACAAGTTCCCGTTTTCAATCTTCGCCTTTTGCACCTTTGGTGTGCGACTGCTGTTGCTCTCGGCTTAATCGCGGTGTTGCGTGACTTGCCAATCGCAGATTGTAATAAAATGTTAGATATAAGAAATGTGAGCTTGCTCACTAAATCTTATAACTAACATTTTGCTTGCGAAGCAAGGCAGTCACGCCAATGTCCGAGGCGCCGCCGAAGAAGAGCCGAAGTTTCGGCTCAACCCCACATTTGACAAAAGATAAGAGCTGAGTGTTGGGCAACAGTCAGCTCTCCGATATTAGGTTAGTTAGGTTAATGAGCAGTGGGAGAACCCCACATTTGTATTACAAAAGTACTATCTTTTTATTAAAACGCAAACTTTTTGGTAAAAATTTTTACAAAATAGTGCTAAAAAGTTTGATTTTATAATAAAAACCGCATTATGCACGGGGTAAAAGATAGCTTTTTAATAAAATAATAGGTGTAAGAGTATTGCTATTATTAGAACTCCATAGAAGATATTTGCCCAGCGAGGAGTCATACGGTCTAAGGCGAAGGCTGAAAGAACTGCTGTCGGAACTGCCGCTACGGGGAGCATAGTAATTCCACTGCCTGGGATGATGAGTGTTGCCGAAGTGATGAGGCTCATCCATATAATCAGGTGCACTGTTTTTCGTACTGGAACAAGCAGGCTATAGCGGTGGTAGGCGCCTACCATAATGCCATAGATTAAGATTAGTGTCAGCACAAGCAGGATTGCAGCTGCGCAGAGTGGCAAACTCTCAAGGCTCAGCAGTGGGTTGGTATTGCTTACAAGGGTATTATATATATTAAGAGGTACTGCAGTGATCTCACTACCCATATACCAGCCTACATAGCTTACCCCAACAAGAGGGATTAAGTAGCCTGTAAAGGCGATGACAATCTGTCGGAAAGAGAGGGGTATGATGAATATTGCCAGTAGCAACACTGCAACAAGGGTTATGCTTGGGGGATAAATGACAGCGCTAGTGCCGAACAGAAGTGCGCTGGTAAAGAGGGACTCTTTATCGTTATGAAACTGAACGGAGCGTATAAGGAACATTGTTCCGAAGGCTGTGGTAAGTGAGGCTGCGGCTGCGGTGAGTATGTCGGGAGATAGAAATATAGCGCAGCTAATAAAGCCGAACATAGATACGGGAAGGGCACTAAAGCCGCCGAATAGTCCTACTTTGACAGCTGCGCGGTTTACTACAAAGCCTGCAATACAGAGCATCAATGCCGCCACAACGCACTCCCACCATAGGGGAAGTAGGCTGCACTCGGCAATCTCAATAGCGAAGGGATTAAGGTGTAGGCGCACGATGCTGGCTGCGATAGTGAGGATGAGCAGCAGGGGTGCGAAGAGGCTTGTTTGGCGGGTTATGGATATCATCTATATGGGTGGTCTATAAATTTACTAACAATTTTGTGGTAAAGTTACCTAAAATTTCGTAAAAAAAGGGTAACTTTGCTCTATGTTACCAAATTTTTATCAGACAGAGCTACTTGAGGCGGGGTGTGACGAGGCGGGAAGAGGCTGTCTTGCAGGTCCTGTATTTGCCGCAGCGGTAATTTTACCGCCAGATTTTCATCACCCATTGCTTAACGACTCGAAGCAGATGACAGAGAAGAACCGCAACTTGTTGCGCGAGATTATCTGTCGTGAGGCCGTTGCGTGGGCTGTGGAGGCGGTGAGTGCCGAGCGAATAGACCAGATTAACATCCTCAACGCATCTTTTGAGGGTATGTCACTCGCGGCGGCAAGGCTTAACCCGCAACCTCAGTTTCTGGCTATTGACGGAAACCGCTTCAGAACAAAACTTGAGATACCATTTCAGTGCATCGTCAAGGGGGATGGTAAGTATGCCGATATTGCGGCGGCGTCTGTCTTGGCAAAGACATTTAGAGATGAGTATATGCTGCAGATTGCTGAGCAGTATCCGATGTATGGCTGGACGAAAAATAAGGGGTACCCTACGCGGGAGCATCGTTTAGCGGTGCTTGAATATGGGTTGTCTCCCCATCATAGAAAGACATTTAACTGCGAAATTGACCAATTAAATCTATTCTAAAATTATGAGGAGTATATCAATAACCAAGTCTGTGCCTGTTGTAGGTGTTTACGATGTGGTTGTGTGTGGAGCGGGCCCTGCGGGCGTTTTTGCGGCTATAGCGGCGGCGCGTGAGGGGGCGAGTGTTGCCCTTGTGGAGAGATTTGGATTTTTGGGAGGTATGGCTACGGCGGGCCTTGTGATGCCGCTCAGCGTCTTTACATATCAGAATAAGAGGGTTATTGGCGGAATACCGTGGGAGTTTCTTGAGAGGCTTGAGGCTATGGGTGGTGGATATATCGAAAAGCCGCTTGGCAATGTTGCCTTTGACCCTGAGCTATATAAGCTATGTATGCAGCGTATGGTGCTTGAGGCTGGAGTTAGTCTCTATATGAACTCATACTTGACGGGCACAGTGGTGGGCACAGATGGTACTATTGAGTGTGTAGTGATAGAGAACAAGAATGGTAGTGAGGCTTTAGAGGCACGGGTGTTTATAGATTGTACGGGCGATGCCGACCTTGCAGCTATGGCGGGTGTAGAGATGCAGCCGATGAATGGAGAGCCGTTGCAGCCACTATCTACATACTTTATCCTTGCGGGTGTAGATACCTCGTCGCCAATTATCTCTGAGGCTATGCACCACAACAAGCAGGGGGAGAATTGTCACTGCCTGCCTATTAGAAACTATCTGCTTGAGCATGCTGAAGAGCTTAATATACCTGAGTTTGGCGGTCCGTGGTTCTGCACAACACTGCACGAGGGTTGTGTTGCTGTGAATATGACCCGCACGGCAGCCGATGCGTGTGATAATCGCGACTATACGGCAGCAGAGTGTCGTTTGCGTGAGGATGTATACCGTATGGCGGAGATTTTAAGGGCGAATTTTGCCGAGTTTAAGGAGTGCTATGTGGCATCCGTAGCTACGCAGGCGGGTATTCGTGAGACGCGCAGAATAAAGGGCGTGCATACGATGACTGCCGAGGAGTATATGTCGGGCTATAAGTATGCGGACAGCATCTCGCGAGGTGCTCATCCGATAGATATTCACGCGACAAAGGGTAGTAGTCAAGTGGCGCACTTCCTTGAGCAGGCGGCATATGTGCCATATCGAGCACTGATAGCGCAGAACTATCCGAATCTACTTGTTGCAGGCCGTTGTCTTTCGGCAGACCGCAAGGCCTTTGCGTCTATGCGCGTGCAGGCGAGCTGTATGGGGACAGGACAGGCGGCGGGTGTTGCGGCGGCGATGGCTGTAAAGAGCAGATGTGCTGTTCAGAGTGTTGATATTGAGGCTCTTGTGGCAAAATTAAAGAAGATTGGTGCGCAGTTAGATTAGAGTTACAATGAAGAGACTTTGGATAATTTTAGGCGTTACAGTGGTGGCAATATTGGCCCTATTGAGCCAGACTGCGTGGGTTAAGTATGAGAGGGTTGTATATAACATTATGATGCGCGACTCGGTAACGCTGTATACGACAGTCTACAAACCTCGTTGGGGTAGTGACCATCCGATATTAATTCAACGCACGCCCTACTCATCAGCCCCTTATGAGCAGGGTATACCGAGATTTTTAGTCACATCGTATCGTATGCGAAATTTTGTCAGTCGTGGCTATATTATTGTCTATCAGGATGTTCGTGGTAGATTTATGAGCCAGGGCGAGTTTGAGAATATCCGTCCAGCCTCGGCTGCTATAAATGAGGCTACAGATGCCTATGATACTGTAGAGTGGCTTGTGAATAATGTTGAGGGGAACAATGGCAAGGTCGGCTTTTGGGGTTGCTCCTATCCAGGTTTCTATGCTATGTATGCGGGTGTGGATGCTCATCCAGCAGTTAAGGCGGTCTCTGCGCAAGCCCCTGTGACAGACTGGTTTATGGGAGACGATGTGCATCATAATGGTGTGATGATGATATCAGACGCCTTTAACCTTATGCCGATGCTTAGCCATACAAATCATCAGCCGACGACAGAGTGGGAGCCGACAAGAGGTCACGAGATGAAGCCCGATAGGTTTAACTTCTTTATTCGCGCTACGCGAGACTCTCTGCGTAGAGTTATGCACCCATCATCATTCTGGGATGCTATGAGTGCTCATCCAGACTACGACAGCTGGTGGCAGGAGCGTGATGTGAGACGATACCTATATAATATAAAGCCTGCAGTGATGGTTGTTGGTGGAACTTTTGACGCTGAGGATTGCTATGGCGCGTGGAACACCTTCAAGGCAATACGCAGCCAATCTCCGCAGACCGACTGCCGACTTGTTATGGGCCCGTGGGCACATGGTGCGTGGAATGGTCGCGGTGCGCATAAGTTGGGAGACTTTGACTTTGGCAGAGCGGCGAGCAGTAGGTATTATCATGACAATTTTGAACTGCCTTTCTTTGAGTACTATCTGCGAGGAAAGGGCACTCTGGAGAGCCTGCCGCAGGTGTCGCTGTTCTTGTCAGGAAGTAATGAGTGGTATACTACTGAGGATTGGCAACTCTATGATACTGAGACTCTAAGCTACTACTTGGATGGCGAGAATTTGGCTAAAATAGCTCCTGCGGAGGAGTCAAGCAGAAGCTATACATCGGACCCAGATAATCCAGTGCCGTATGACTCTGTGACGGACCACCGCCGCCGAGAGTATATGGTTGCTAATCAGGAGTTTACTGCTGGTCGCGAGGATGTGTTATGCTATACGACTGAGCCGCTTAATGCCGATATGACACTTGTTGGCGAGGTTGTAGCTTCGCTCGATGTGGCTATAAATACTACGGATGCAGATTTTGTTGTAAGGGTAATAGATGTTTTTCCGAGTGATGACCCTCAAAAGCCGAACTATCAGATGCTTGTGCGTGCCGAGCCGATGAGAGCAAGGTATCGCGAGTCGTTTAGTGCTCCTATACCGATGGTGCCAAACGAGAAGACGACAATTCGCTACACATTGCCAGATATTGCCCATACATTCAAGGCGGGACACCGCATAATGGTATGCGTGCAGAGCAGTTGGTTTCCACTTGCGGAGTTCTCGCCACAGCAGTTTGTAAATCTCTGGAGCTGTAGTTCACAGGACTTTGTTACAGCCGAAATAGATATCTACAACAGTTCAACTATAACATTCAGAAGGGTACGATGAGAAGGTTTTTGGGGATATTTGCTGCGGTAATATTCTGTAGCACTGCATCTTATGCGCAGTATAAGGCTGTGTTTATGGGTGACTCAATTTTTGATAGTTGGGACAGCGTAAAGCATGGTGGGCACCCAGAGTTTTTTGAGAAGAATAACTTCCTCAATCGCGGCAAGAGCGGCCAGGTGACGGCGCAGATGGTTGAGCGTTTTGAGAGTGATGTTATTGCGCACAAGGTGGAGTATGTAGTTATCTGTTGTGGTACAAACGATATAGCGCAGAACCGAGGTTATGTCTCTAACCGACAGATAATGAAGAATATAAAGTGGATGACCCGAACTGCTGAAAAGAGTGGTATTAAGGTGGTTCTCTGCACAATACTTCCCGCTTCCCGCTACCACTGGCGACCAGAGATTAAGCCAGTTGTACCCATTCAAGATATGAACCGCCGTATAGCTCGCTTTGCGAAGTGTAGAAAGCGCACATTTATAGATTTTTACACCCCTCTTGCTGCGGCTGACGGTTCACTGCCTGAAGAGCTATCAAAAGATGGCGTTCATCCAAACAGCCACTGTTACGATATAATGGAGAAAATTGTTCTTCAGGCGTTGAGATAGGCATAAAAAAACAGACTCCAATTGAAGTCTGTTTTTTTGTCTATGTGGTTGATTTACAGCTTCTCAAGCTTTACTGTAAAGTGGCGCATAAGCTCGGTCTCCCAAACAATCTTCACACCACGGGTAATCTCATGGCGGCGGTCAAAGACATTCTTAAGGGCTACGGCGATAACATCCATGTGGTTGTTAGTGTATACGCGGCGAGCAACGCAGAGGCGAAGAAGGTCAAGGCCTCCGAAGCGGTTCTCGCGGGTTACAGGGTCGCGGTCAGCAAGGATATAGCCAATCTCGCAACCACGAACGCCTGCCTCAAGGTAGAGCTCAACGGCAAGGGTCTGCGCTGGGAACTCCTCCTTAGGAACTGATGTGAGCACCTTACTTGCATCAACAAAGATTGCGTGGCCACCTGCAGGGCGCTGGTAAGGGATGCCGAACTCGTCAAGGCGAGCAGCGAGGTACTGCACCTGGCGGATGCGGGTGTCAAGATTGTCAAACTCGGTGTTCTCGTCAAGACCAATAGCAAGAGCCTCCATATCGCGGCCATTCATACCACCATAAGTGAGGTAACCCTCAAATGGAATACAGAATCGCTTTGCGCCCTCGTACCAATCCTCATGGCGTGTAGCGATAAAACCACCCATATTTACGATACCGTCCTTCTTTGCAGACATTGTCATTGCGTCAGCAAGAGAGTAAATCTCGGCAACAATCTCCTTGATAGTCTTATCTGCATAACCCTCCTCGCGGGTCTTGATAAAGTATGCATTCTCGGCAAAACGAGCTGAGTCAAGCACTACGCGCTTGCCATACTTATCTGCAATAGCGCGAACAGCGCGAAGGTTTTCCATAGATACTGGCTGACCACCAGCGGTGTTGTTTGTAATTGTAACGATGATAAATGGTACGCGCTCGTGGTACTGCTCAAGGGCTGCCTCAAGCTTTGCAGGGTCTACATTACCCTTGAAAGGAATCTCAAGCTGGGTATCCTTAGCCTCGTCAATAGTGCAGTCAAGGGCTGTAGCCTTGCGAGACTCAATGTGTCCCTTTGTGGTGTCAAAGTGTGAGTTGCCCGGAACAACATCGCCCTGCTTTACAAGGTGGCTGAAAAGAACATTCTCTGCAGCGCGACCCTGGTGTGTAGGGATAACATACTCAAAGCCTGTAAGGCGAGTGATTGTCTCCTTAAGGTGGAAGAATGATGTTGAGCCAGCATAGCTCTCGTCACCCATCATCATTGCTGCCCACTGACGGTCAGACATTGCACCAGTACCAGAGTCGGTAAGGCAGTCGATATATACCTGGTCGGCACGAAGTTGGAAGAGGTTGTAGTGTGCATCCTTCATCCACTGCTCACGCTCCTCGCGTGTGCTCTTACGAATAGGCTCCACCATCTTGATGCGCCACGATTCTGCAAAAGGTAATTCCATAATTGTTTTTTAATTTTTTATTATTTTTTAAGTTAGTTTTTATCAATATTTACAAAGATAACAAATATTTTCTAAAAAAGTGGCCTTTACAACCACTTTTTATATTTGAAAAATCCCATTGTTACCACAGAGGCTAAAATCATAAACCCTAAGGCGAAGATATAGCCCACGGGGATCGTCACTCCGCTCTCAAGGGTCCACACCCAGTCAAGCTCGGGCATAAACTTGAAATTCATACCGTAGATGCTTGCTACAAGCGTCGCAGGCAGGAAGACTACGGCAGCCACAGAGAAGATCTTTACAACCTCGTTCTGCTCAATGTTAATTAGTCCTAATGCGGCATCCTGAATGTAGTCCAGACGCTGGAAGGTGAAGTCTGTATGGCTGATAAGCGAGCTTACATCCTTAATCATGAGCTGCAATCGTGGGTAGATATCGTTCGGGAAGCGCTCTGAACGGTGGATGCCCGACAGCACACGCTGGCGGTCAAAGATATTCTCACGCAGAATCATTGTACGCTCCTGCAGGGTGTTGATGCGGTGGATAACCTCCTTATCAATGCTATCCTCGCGGTTGATATCCTTACTTAGTGCCGATACCTGACGACCGACCATCTCGACAAGGTCGGCATCAAAGTCAATGCGCACCTCAAGCAGTGAAATGAGGATGTGGTAGCCCGTAGAGTAGTTGCGGTAGTTCATCTGCAATCGCTTCTCCGCCTCGCGGAAGGTTCGCATATCTGCCTGACGCACCGATACAAGCACACCCTCATTAGATAGCGTGAACGACACTGGCTCAACCTTAAAAGAGTCACCGCCAACGGGCACGAAGAAGTTGCTGTTTGAGATAATGGCGTTCTCAGACTCCGAGTACTTTGATGTAGACTCAATCTCCTCAACCTGCTGGCGCGTCTGGAGGTTTATCTCCATAAAGTTCTCTACGGCCTTCTGCTCCTTGATTGTGGGTTGCATCATGTCAATCCACAGAATATCATCGTATCCCAAATCGTCAAATAGCTCGGTATCTGCGTTTCGGATAATCTTGTTGTACTGCTTTAGATAGATTGTAATCATTGTTCTGTTCTCCTCTCTGTTTTTTGATTAGTATTCTCTCATAGTCCAGATTGGGCGGCCTTGCCGCTTAACCCCTTCAGCCGGGATTGACCTTAGGCTCAACCTTCAGCCCAAAGTCCCAGAACTTTTTCAGCGCTTTATGTTTCTGTGAATCAAATAGATAGTCTATATTCTGAGTAAGGTACTCATAGGCATACTCCCTATCGGCATAGTCGCTCTCAAGGATGGCTTCGTAAGTATGCTCAACGCCGTATGTAAGGCAGCGCTGCAGCGCGTCGTGTACCTGATAGCTAAGCCCCTTGCGTGCCACCCACAGCGCAAAGGCAAATGGTAGGCGGGTCTGGGCAATCCACTCCGAAGCAAGGTCGTAGTTGTATGCAAAGCGACCCTCATAGCCGAAGCACTTGTCTCCAATAATGAGGAAGGCATCGCCCGCCTGCGGAGCCTCAAGTAGCGAATAGTCATCCATCGCTATCCACTCTGGAGCAATCTTCCAGCGGTGTTTTGCAAGGTAGCCTACAAGTTGTACCGAGGTGCGGGAGTGGGCATCCAGCCAGATGCGCTTAACAGCCTCAATAGGGGTGTTGCTCACAAGCATAACGGTACGCACAGGTCCCACTGCACCAATGCAGTAGTCGGTAATAACCTGCGCATCCTTGAGTGTTGGAACTACGGCTGCGGGGATAAGGGCGAGGTCTACCTTGCCCTCGATAAAGTGACGGACATTTTCAGATGGGGGTGCAAGTAGCAACTCGGCGCAAAGACTACCTTCGTGCCGAATACCATAGAGAAACGGTATCGTATTGAGATACGATATTGCAGCTATTTTTGCATTGATACCCATCACCATCCATAGTTATAAGCCGTTAGTGAAACAAAAATGTACTACGCGTACACAAACCAATGCAAAGTTAATACTTTTTTCGGGAAGATGTATGCCCAGTAGGCAATTTTTTCACTTTTTTGTAAATTTTTTTCGTACTGCTACTGTCAGATGTTCAATAATTTAGGTTGGTGAAACAGTTGTTGAATTGAAAAAAGTTGTGTGTGCCCTCTTGACAAGGGGGATTTTTGTGTTATATATTTGCACTGTCATTCGGCGTTATTAACATTTCAGTCTGGGTGTTGATAACCTTATTAACAGCTTAAAGAGTTTATTGTCACGCGATTATCAAGCTGTATTAACCTTTTATTAACAATTCTATAAACAAAAAAGCATGAACCGCTCAACACTTATCAGTGCGGTGCAGCAGTGTTGTACTCTCTGTGGCTACAACAGCCGAACACTCGGCATTCAAAATCTGACTGCACAAGCTCCACAATTTCCCGCGGCTCTAATTTGTGAGCCAACTTTTCAATCAATAGAGGGTCGCAACCACGGCAAGATAGTCTACGGCTTGCAACTTTACCTCCTGGACGCTGGTATTCATCTGTCGCCAGAGCAGCGTAGTCAACTTATTGCCAATATAGAGAGTAATCTGCTTGAAATTCTCTCACAACTCTCTGAACACGAGAAGATTGCATGCATAGATGAGCTGACTATTGAGCCTATAGCGCGGGCGGTAGTTGGTCTTGGCGAGGTGGGCGTTGTGGCGAAATGTATGGTAACAACAATTTTTTAATTCAGTAGTAGTATGGTCTATTTTAGTTCTCAACCAGAGGATTTAACCCCGATAGAGCGTGGGGTGGTGTTTGTTGTAGAGTCTGTCGAGCAGAGCGATTTTGCAATAGATATTATCGACTACAACACATCAAATGTGGTGGCAAGTAAAATTATCAAGGGTGTAGAGAGTGCGCAGGTAGATATCGCACCTTATATAAATGTCGAGAGGGTAACTCCTTCGTGGAGCAATATATCCTCGTTAGAGGATGTTCCGACGGCAACATACTATCTGACAGCAAGGACAGAGATGGGGTATGATGAGTCTGACCCTGTAAGGGTGTGCAGCAACGGTAGCAAGATGGTGGTGGGTAGTATCTACAGTGTAATGCCTAAACAGCGAGAAATATGTTATGGAGAGTGTGACGATGTGGTCTTTGTAGCAGAGCCAAATAGCACTGTTGAAGCTCGCTTTTTGGCAAGCAATGGCGAGCAAAAAGTGTTAGCTATTAGTAGCAGTACGGGTGTGGTGCGACTACATATAGCAACGGCTCAGTTTAGTGAGCATATCAAATCGTTTGATGTGGAGATAGCCTTAGATGACAATGTGACACAGACTCTTCATTACACCATTGTCCCTGGCTACAAGGACTCTGTAAGGGCTGTCTGGATATCGGCAGAGGGTATGCCAGAGAGGTATACATTTCCTATTACACTCTGCAAAAGTGTGGTAGCAGAGCGTAAAACACTATTTACAAATAGGGTGGTTGGCGATGTGGTAAGCTGCAAGAGTAAAAAGAGGATATCGCTGCGTTCAAGGGCTCTGACAAATCAGATGGCGGAGGGGCTATCTACAATAGTCACAGCTCCAAAGGTGTGGTTGGAGATTGGTGGCTCTATTGTCGAGGCGAGAGTCGTCGAGTCTGAGATGGTAACATACAGCTACGGCAGCTGCGCAAGTGGAGAGTTTACATTTGAGTATGACGGAGAGGAGGTGGTATTGTGAAGTTATATGTAGATGGTCGCCATTGTCTGTTGTCTACCTTACCAACCCTGCCTATAGGGGTATCTATAGAGGGTATTACCGACCCGCAAAAGGCAATAGAGGGTCAGTCGTTGGAGCTTGATGTGCCGTCAACAGTTGAGTCCGATGCGATTTTTGGCGGAGCAAAGGATTTGCATGCTGTAGAGCGGTTTAATGGTACTCATCATCAAGCGGTGTTGGTAAGTGGTGGTGTTGAGCTTTTTAGTGGTACGATATACATATTGTCTACCTCGCTCAATAGTCGCAACGAGGGTCGCTATAGGGTGCGAATAGTTACGGGTGGAGCTCAGTGGGCAAAGAGGGCGGCGAGGACAAGCATCAGAGATAGCGGCTTGGAGTTCTCAATGACACTGACTCCTGAGAATATTATGGAGAGTTGGGAGGGGTACAAGCCTGTGAGGTTCTTGCCGGTATTGCGTAATAGGTACCCGTCGGTATATTCAGAGATTTCGGGAGCTCCGTTAGAGTATATTATGACTACGGATGACTATCATCCATTTTTCTCTGTGGCGGCACTATTTGAGAAGATTTTTGAGGGGTATACTATTAAGGGCGACTTCTTTATGAGCAGCGAGCTGCGTCAGCTCTACTTCAGTGGGCAGTACGCCTCGCCAGATACGGTAAAGCAGCAGAAACTACTCGATTTTTTCGCCCGCCGAAAGGATGTTGGTCGGGCGGTGGCTGATGAGTGGGGTAAGGTCTATGCAACGGTGAGCTTTGAGGGCGAAAGCGCACTTGGAAATATTGTTGATACGGCAAACCCTACGGCTGTAGATGCGGCGGGCAAACCGATGTTAGATACATTTAACACAGGTAATGTATTTACGATAAACGAGGATGGGTATTGTCAGTTCCAGAGTAGCATTGCGGCAAATGTGGGCTTTTTGCTGCACCTTGAGTATACAACAGATTATCGTATAGCCTCGCGCAGGGAGCTGTTAGGCTTCAATAGGGTTATTGCAGAACCAAATGTCGATGCATCATTTATACTGGCAAATCCTTTTGAGGATAGGCGAGAGAAGTTGAGCCCGGGACTTATTTACAACCTCTGCATCTTTGACTTCGTCCCTTCAGGAGCATACCGCTTAGCAATCTTAGACTCACAGAGCGGAGAGCTTATAGAGGAGCATATTATCACTGAACGCTACACCAAGATTGTTATGCCTGAGGGGGCTGTGCCGTGCTGCACTCTTGAGTCGATGGTGGGCGAGAGGTTTGAGGAGCTTGCCAATAGCGACTGGGCTATCTATCCGGGATTTGTCTCTGAGTGTGGAAAAACCGAGGTGCAGATAGATATTCGCATACCGCCGCAGGAGTTCTCACCTGGGGAGAAGATGCAGTTTAACAGAATAAAGTTTGCTGGTGCAGAGCCCGGGATGAACATTGAGCTGAGTACTGCCTGCTCTCTTCGTCCATACTTCTCTTCAGTGCCTGGATATGGCTCGTATGTGTCGCTTGAGGATATTACACACGAGAATATGTGGCTTATTGACATTGTAGCAACTATATGTCAGATGTTCAACTTGGTAATTTTTACCGATGAGCAGAATAAGACGGTCTACATAGATACTATGGAGAAGTTCTATACTCGCAAGCAGTGGGAGTGGAGCGACAAGGTGGACTACGGCTCTGCCATAGAGTTATCTGATATGGGCGTTGATGTGGCGCATACTCTTGAGTGGGACTACCGTGAAGGCGATTTTGCATCGAAACAGTTTAATGCTCAGCGAGGCACAAAGTTGGGAAGGTGGAGCTTTACTAACCCAACATATGGAGCCAAGCAGAGTGTGCAGCGTACGACAAACAGACTCTTTACGACGGGAGTAAACAAGATAGGTCAGTATGCCCTTGCTCCTTCAGCATCTATACTGCAAGTTGGAGATAGCTCTGCTGAGGGTGTTATGGATGCACCATTTACGCCACACATTGTTCAATTTAAGGGTCTTGTGCCTCTGCCTAAAGGCGAGTGTTGGGGATATCCGATAAACTCAAATCTCTATCCACTCTCGGCATTCTTCTTTGCTGGCGATGAGTATACAGATGGCTTCTCGCTCTGCTATGAGGATAGAGAGGGGGTTAGTGGACTAAACCGATTCTTTGCTGAGTCGTTAGAGCGTCTGGCAACCCGACAGCGACTATCGCTAACCCTTCGTCTGAATCCTTTAGAGGTTAAAAGACTGCTCGCTGACCAAGATGAATTTCCAAGTCTGAGAGATAACTTCAGACTAAATATTCTGGGTGAGAGCTCGCTTTATCGTCTCGAGTCGCTAAACTCATACGACCCTGAAAGCTGTAGTGCAAAGTGCACATTTATTAGATTAACAAAAGATTAACACGCTATGAACCAAACAATTAACATTACGGCTACGGCAACAGTTGCCACAATAGATATTGAGGGAACGATAGGCGCAACGGGCAGTGGTGATGCTGTGACTACATACGAGTCGCTACGTGAGAAGCTTGCCCAGATTGAGGCTCTTCAGACCCCGATGGTCGTTGTCAATATTCGCTCAGTGGGTGGAGATGTTGCCGATGCACTGCTTATCTACGAGGCTCTTGTCTCGTTGGATGCCCATATAACAACCAGATGCTATGGATACACCGCCTCGGCGGCAACAATTATCGCCCAAGCTGCCAATGAGGGGTGCCGTGAGATTGCCCAGTCGGCACTCTACCTTATCCACAACTCCTCTTGTGCTACGGAGGGTAATGCTGTAGACCTTGCCCAGCAGGCAGCCCTACTGCAGAAGACCGATGAGCGTATAGCCGCCATTTACGCCTCAAGGTCGGGCAGAGATGCAGCACACTTTGCAGAGCTGATGGCAAAAAATGGGGGAGATGGAGAGTGGTTGTCCCCAGAGCAGGCTCTTGATGCGGGGCTTGTGGATGTGATTATTCAGCCTGCGTCAAAAGCATCTGTATCACTTATTGAGCGTATCAGCTCATGGCTCGGTATTAAGGATAAGAGAGTGTCACACCCCTCTCCGACTGCCGATAGAATTAACTTGAGCCAGCTCAATCGTCTCTGCACTCCGATAACCCTTGCTGAGGGGCAGCAGAGCGTTCAGAAGAGTACTACCGTAGAGGTTGAGGATCCCGACTTTGAGGGTGGCACTATCTCGGCAAATGCCACCGCCTATAATAAAGATGTGGCAGCTTTTATGAATTATTAACAAACTTAAAATCAAACAATTATGCTTATTGAAAATCCAAAGACCTACAAGGGTGACGAAGTTGACAAGATCTTTTTCCGCCCATCATTCAGCGGCGAGAATGCAAATCAGTTGGGCATTCGCGTAATCTACAATATGCCACAGCCTACTACCGTACAGGTGTGGAGCCGCCCTGAGAATGTGCTGAAGTCGTTTGAGAGCGGCTGGAATGGCGGTGCAAATGCAGTTAAGATGCAGAAGACCATTGATATGCACAAGGTGAAGGCTGAGAGTAGCTTCTCGGCTGAGGATTACTTCTCAATGATTTTTGAGAGAGTTGTTGCCTCAAGTGGCGTGGGCTTTGAGGACCTTACAGGCACTGAGCTTGAGAAGGCCGAGACTGAGATGTTCCGTCAGGCTATTGCCGAGGGCGTGCGTAGTACTATGTGGATTGGCGATACAAAGGGAGAGATATCTAACCTTAAGACCTTCAATGGCTTCTTCCGCCAGATTATTGACGCGGATATACAGATTGCCAACCTGCAGATTAACAGCGAGGAGGATGTTATGGGGGCTGTCGATACACTGAAGAGATGTTGGTATCAGGCCTCTGACGAGCTTAAGTCCCTGCGCTCTGAGGGTCAGTTGGCATACTTTGTCAGCTCAGATCTCTACAATGCCTATATTGACGAGCTTGACCAGATGGGTGTAGATAGTGCCTATAATGGTATTGTCAATGGACAGGCGGCTCTCTACTATCACGGCATTCCTGTGGTTGAGGTGCCGCTGTCGAACTACGACACGGAGAAGTTCTCGCACTTCTGCATACTTGTAGATCGTCGTAATCTGGTTTTGGCCCTCAATACGGCAGATATGCCGGAGAATGAGGTGCGTATGTGGTACAATCCCGACCAGATGGAGAATCGCCAGCGTGCGGTGTTCCTTGCCGGTGCAGATATCATTGACCAGAGACTTATTTCGGTAGTGTACTCAAACTACTAATGTTGTTATAAGAGGTGGCTGCGCGTTCTAAACATGCAGCCATCCTCTAATCTTTACATACGGATATTATGATACACAAACCCATTGGAGGAGTGAAGGGGGTCTCTCTTCGCTTTGTGAACCAGTCAAGTGGTGCCATTATTGTGCCGATAATTGACGACAGCTCGGAGTATATTCAGAGTGTTAGTGGAGACAGGGCGCCCATTGTTGTTGAGCATAGTCTAACCCTCTCAGCGCGAAGAGTAGATGCCCTGCAGTGGCTTACAGAGATATTCGTTGAGCGCGCTATATTGGAGGGCTTTGTTGCAACGGTAGAGATGAACGATGGGCGAACATTTAGCCTTGGCAGTGAGGCCTCGCCACTTCGTTTAGTACAATTTACAGATAGAAGCAACAGCTCTATTGCTCAGACACCTACTGTAACACTTACTCTCAAATGTGAAAATTCAACATTGAGGTAGAAATACCCTAACAGACTAACTATGAGTAAAATAACAAAAATTTGTGGACAGGTAAGCAATACTACTGACCCATATAGCCGCCGTGCTGGTAGGGTCGAGAGTCGCCAATTCTGGCGTTGGGGAAGCGACAATCGACTGCCACAACTACTCTCGGCAGTGTCTCGCTGCTCTACAACCCATCGCCGAATAATCAACGACAAGGCGGACTATATCTCTGGTAAGGGCTTTGTCTTTGACACGGCAGAGCCTCTGCTTGAGGTGCTTGTTACCCATATAAACGGTAGTGGAGAGTCGCTACGCCAAATTATAAATAAGGTAGCCTTTGATAAGGCGCTGTTTGGAAATGCCTTTGTGGAGGTTGTTACAGATGCCGAGCATACTTTCCTCTCGCTCTACCACCAAGATGCGGTGCGTTGCCGCGTGGCAAAGGACTCCGAGCATATAATTCTCCACCATAATTGGGATAACTTTACCGCAAAAGATGCTGTGCTGCTGCCACTATACCCCAACTTTGAAGAGCAGGCGGACGGCACGCTGAGGGCCATAATTCACTATAAAGATTATGAGCCAGGCTTTGAACACTATGGCGTGCCACCATATATCGCTGGCTTGGGCGTGAGTGCAATAGCCTATAAGACAGACCGTTGGAATATCTCCCGATTAGACAACGCCTTTCAGCCGTCGGGCATTATGATTCTTGACGATGCGGTCGATAATGAGGCTGATGCTGAGCGAATTATGCGTAACGCCGAGGCGCGATTTGCCGGCAAGCCTGGTCAGGTAATGTTTGTGGTTAAGGATGGTACGGAGAACGACAAGTCGCGCTTTGTGCCACTGACATCAGATAACGATGGCGACTGGGCAGAGCTGCATACTCAGGCGACAAATGACATTGTGGTTGCCCACTCGTGGTTTCGTTCGCTGAGCGGTTTGGACTACTCTACGGGCTTTAACTCGGAGCGAATACTGCACGAGTATGAGATAGCCCTTAACACCGTTATCCTTGCCGAGCAGGCGGAGCTATTAGAACCGTTGCGTGAGCTCTTTGAGACTATTCTGGGCGTTGATGCTTCGTCTCTTGAGTTTGTCAATCGCCCACCAACGCGCTCTAAGCCTATCTATATGAGGGTGTGGGAGGCGCGTAAGGCTGACGGACTGGATTATGACCCTCAGGATAAGGCGCAGCAGTGTTTCCTGTCTGAAATTTCAAAGTATAATGTAACTAAGATTGGATAATGAAGAGATTAATAACCCCTGAGCAAGTTGTATCTTTAGCCTTTAGCGATGCCGAGTATATAAGCGTTGCTACTATCTCGGACTCGGATATTGATGCGGCGACAAATAGATATATCCTCCCCATTGTGGGGCAGAGTCTTGTCGATGCTCTGCTTGAGCAGAACTACTCGGCACTTCTTGAGCAGTATGTCGCCCCAGCCCTTGCCTTTGCCGTAAGGCATTCTATACAGCCGACCCTTAATTTGCGCACGGCAGATAGTGGACTGCTCTCCCCGCGTACGGATAACTATACAACCCCATCGCAGAGTGCTGTTGATACCTATCGTGCGTCAATAAAAAACCGAATGCGAGAGCTGCTTTGCCGCCTTTCGGACCACCTCAATAGTGCTGAATATGAGGAGTATAACCCTAAACAAAACATTCTAAACCGTTGTTCTATAGATGGAGGCTTTGTTCAGATTTTTTAGTTCGTTGGCCGTGAGCTTTTTTGCGCTCTTTGCGCCTATACAGAGCGTTATCTTCTGCGCCCTATGCTTCGTTGTTGTTGACTTTATCACTGGCGTGGCTGCCTCGTGCGCTATGGCTCGCCGTGAGGGTCGTAAGTGGTATTTCGAGAGCCACGAGGCTTGGCGTACACTCTATAAGATAGGATTTATTGTGCTGGCAATATCAATGATGTGGGCCCTTGAGAGCTGCGTGCTTGACTTTGTTAGTCTCAATATGACCAAGATTTTTACGGGCTTTATCTGCTCTGTGGAGATGTGGTCGTTTCTTGAGAATGCCGCACAGCTCTCCGATGCACCACTCTTTGAGTGGATGAAGAAGTTTTTACACCGCAGAATAACAAAACAGATTGATGAGTTCAAATAGAGTGAGCCGCGGACTTAGAAACTGCAACCCTGGCAATATCCGCCGCTCAAATACTAAGTATCAGGGAGAGAAAACCCCCTCCACAGATAGCGCTTTCAAGCAGTTTGAGAGCCTTGAGTGGGGCTACCGCGCAGTATTTATGCTGCTGCACACCTACCGCGTTAGAGGATATGGAGATACTATAGCAAAGATGATTTCTCGCTATGCTCCGCCCTCTGAGAACAATACTGAGGCCTATATCTCCCGCCTCTGTCGCGCTACGGGCTTTGAGAGGGATATGCCACTCGATACTCTCAATGCCGAGCAGATGGTTCCTGTTGTCTGTGCTATTTCAGCGGTGGAAAATGGCGTTGAGGCAGATTGGCAGTGCGTTACGCGTGGATGGGAGAAGTTTATCTCATCTCTATAGCAAGTAGACGGTTGCCGATGCGCGTAAAGCACCAGCGAGACTCGGCACCCTCCTTTACAGAGAATTTACGGCAAATCTCGCTGTTGGATAGCGGGAAGTCGCGACGGAAAATCTCTATGCGCTGACCCTTGAGCCTCTTTTTAAGTTCCTTGCTGCCAAGCTCATATATAGCCTCAATGGCAAATGTACGACCCACAACACCCTCGGGCTTTGTTTTGCTCAATGCCACGCCGCTATTGCTCCACACATCGGCCTTGCCTGCAAAGGCGGCAGCAGTTAGGCGCGAGTGAACAAGAGCCACATCTGGCAGGGTTATGTAGTGGTAAGAGTCAAATGAGGTGGGTATGGGTGCAAAGCTGTAGCTATTCAAGTCGCTGTGCTTGGTGCTAAAGGAGCCTATATCTATGGCTGTGGCTGTTAGTGTTGGCGTGCTACTGTCTATGTAAATATTGACCTCCTTGCACTCGCCACTAAGCGATACGGTCTGAACAGAGCAGTTGTTAAACTTGCGAAACGCCTCGGCAGTGTCAAAGAGTGGCGAGCACTTAATGCAAATATTGTCGGCAACCTCCCTCAAACGGGGGTATAAGGCCACCATATTGGGTGAGCAATCCTCAAGAAGCACCATCCTCTCGCCCCTCTCCGAGCGACGGTCAGGGTCGGCAAATATCCAGTCAAAGTGCTCTGTTGTGTCGGACAAATACTCCTCGGCAGAGGTGCATATAACCTCTACATTATCTGCCCCTAACAGTCTAAGGTTGTGCCTTGTTACCTCTGCTAAAATTGGGTCGCGCTCAAGAGATACAACGCGCGCAAATTTACGCGATAGAGCCAGCGTATCAACGCCCAATCCGCAGGTTAAGTCAAGCACAGATGTTCCCGTAAGTAGCTTATTTGCTGCACATTGCTCACTTGACGACTGCTCGTATGCTCGCGGTGGTAATATTGCCCTTACAGCATAGTACGACGGCAGCTTAGCCTTTGCGCGCTGTAACCTCTTCACCTGCGTAGCTATTAACGAAGAGTGCTCCAAACGCTTGTCAAGTGCAATCTCTATAGGATTGCACTCTATGCGCAGATTAATCGCCTCGCGGACCGTTGGTCTTGTCACTATCTTGAACTCCTCTGCTGTCATACTCTAACCCTCAGTAGTACTTAGTAGTCCGCATGCCGCCTTGATATCCTCGCCGCGAGATGCACGAATAGTTGTCATAATACCACGCGCAGTGAGTGCATCGCGAAAGGCAATCATCTTCTCGTTACTTGGCGAGTAGTATGGCGAGTCTGGAATCTTGTGGAAGCGGATAAGGTTTATGCGACACTTAATGCCGTTGAGCAGTCGGCATAGCTCCTTGATGTGCTGTGGCGAGTCGTTCATCCCGCTCATAACAATATACTCAAATGATACCCTGCGCTGGTGAGTAAAATCATACCTGCGTAGGGTATCTGCTATTTGAGCAATAGGATACGCCTTCTCAATAGGCATAATCTCTGCCCTCTGGTCGTGGAAGGGGTTGTGTAGCGATACGGCAAGATGCACTGAGGTGCTGTCAAGAAAACGAACAAGCTCCTTGCCTACGCCCGATGTAGAGACGGTAATGCGTGTTGGCGACCAGCCATAGCCCCACTCGGCAGTCATAATCTCAAGGGCTTTGAGTAGGTTGTCCATATTATCAAATGGCTCTCCCATACCCATGTAGACCACATTTGTAAGGCTCTCGCGCTCAGGCAGAGAGGCTATCTGATTGAGTATGTCGCAGACCGAGAGTGAGTGCTGCAGACCCATCCTCGCCGTAGCACAAAAGCGACATCCCATTCTGCATCCCGCCTGTGAAGATACGCAGAGCGTAGCACGTTCGCCGTCGGGAATGTATGCCGACTCAATAGCTGCCCCCTCGGCTGTGCGGTAGAGATACTTCTTTGTTCCGTCTGCCGAGCAGCTAACCTTCACTGGCGCGCTAAGTCCTATAGTATATCGCTCTGCGAGCTTACTACGGTTAACCTTTGACAGGTCGCTCATCTGCTCAAAATCGGTCGCTCCACGGCGGTATAACCACTGCGCAATCTGCTTTGCAGCAAAGCGCGGCATAGCCATCTGGGCGCAAATCTCTTGTAGCTCTGAGAGCCTCTTTCCGTATAGAGGTTGTAGGGCGTTGTTACTCATTGCAGGGTCAATTTTTGTGCAAATGTAGAGAAAATTCGCGATTTTTTTGTAAAGATGTCTTTTTTTTGAAAAATAATCCTTATATTTGTGCCAAGGTATGCCCGCAGTGTGTAACGGTGGGCGTGAAATTGTGAGACAAATAATTAAAAACTACTTATAATGGAAATTAAGAAAAACCCTAAAGTTGATGTCAACAACAAGCGCACAGTGCTGCTTGAGATTGGTTTGATTCTTGCGCTGCTGATTGTTATTGCAGCGTTCCTCTACACTCCAAAGGAGGTTACTGTGGAGAAAATTGATATGAATTACGGCCCTGTTGAGGAGCAGATTACTGAGATTACTCGTCAGGAGGAGCAGAAGCCAGAGCCTCCAAAGAAGACTGAGATTACCGTTATTACCGATGTGCTTAACATCGTAACTAACGACGAGAAGATTGAGACTGGTTTTGACTTCGCTGAGTTTGACGAGGATGTGGAGATTATCCAGCAGGTTGCAGTAGAGGAGGAGGTTATCGAGGATGACCAGCCATTCGTAAAGGTAGAGGAGATGCCTTCATTCCAGGGTGGTGACCTTCAGACTTTCCGTAACTGGGTACAGGGTAAGGTTCGTTATCCACAGATTGCACAGGAGAACAACATCTCTGGTCGTGTATTCCTTATGTTCGTGGTTGAGCGTGACGGTACTCTGACAAACATTCAGGTGCTCCAGTCTCCAGACTCTTCACTCTCAGACGAGGCTGTTCGCGTGCTTAAGACCTCTCCAAAATGGAAGCCTGGTAAGCAGCGTAACCAGACCGTGCGTGTGAAGTATACATTGCCAATCGACTTCCGTATTCAGAACTAATATGTTCTAAGCCGTTTTACTGCGTTACTCTTGATTTCAAAATCCTCACTACGCTTAGTATGCTGCGGTTTTGAAACCTGCGAAAGCCTTGTAAAACAACTTATAACACATTAATGTACAAACGAAAAATAGAGGGGTTACCAGATTATTCAAGGTAACTCCTTTTTTAAGATATATGGAAACAAAGAAAAATACAAAATCTACAGAGGTGGAGGTTGAGACTCAAGAGCGCGCGGTGCTTGTGGCTGTTATTCGCGATAGCCAAGACCCGCGTCAGGCAACCGAGTATCTTGATGAGCTTGAGTTCCTTGCCCTTACCGCCTCAATTACTACCGTAAAGCGATTTACTCAGCGCCTGCCACAACCCTCGTCACGCATCTATGTCGGCCCGGGAAAGCTTGAGGAGATTGCCTCTTACTGTGCCGAAAATGAGATTAATGTTGTGATTTTTGATGACGAACTCTCGCCATCTCAAACTCGCAATATTGAGGCAGCAATGCCCTGCCGCGTTATTGACCGCACGCGCCTTATCCTTGACATCTTCCACCAGCGTGCGCAGACGGCCTACGCTAAGACGCAGGTAGAGCTTGCGCAGTGCGAGTATATGCTTCCGCGCCTGACGGGTCTGTGGACCCACCTTGAGCGTCAGCGAGGTGGTACTGGTACGCGTGGTGGTGCGGGTGAGCGCGAGATTGAGACCGACCGTCGTATCCTGCGCAATAGAATTGCCAAGCTCAAGGAGGATTTGAAGAAGATTGACAAGCAGATGGCCGTACAGCGCTCAAATCGTGGCTCTATGGTGCGCGTGTCGCTTGTTGGATATACCAATGTGGGCAAGTCAACCCTTATGAACCTTATCTCCAAGAGTGAGGTCTTTGCCGAGAATAAACTCTTTGCGACTCTTGACACTACAGTGCGCAAGGTGGTCTTTGATAACCTTCCGTTCCTGCTCTCAGATACCGTAGGTTTTATTCGCAAGCTGCCTACACAGCTTATTGAGTCCTTTAAGTCTACCCTTGACGAGGTGCGCGAGGCTGATTTGCTTATCCATGTTGTCGATGTGTCGCACCCGCAATTTGAGGACCAGTTAGATGTAGTCAAGCAGACATTGCAGGATATCGGTGCGGGCGATAAGCCGGTATACCTTGTATTTAATAAGATAGACGCCTATACCTATGTCAAAAAGGATGAGGACGATTTGACCCCTGCCACAAAGGAGAATCGTTCGCTGGATGATTTGCGACAGAGCTGGTTTGCTCGCCAAAATACGCCGTGCATATTCCTCTCGGCGCGTGAGAAGATAAATATTGACAAGTTCCGCCGCGACCTCTATGGTATGGTGCGCGAGATACACTGCGGTAGATATCCATTTAACAACTTCCTATACTAAATTCCTATGATTCATATCCTTGACACAAACAACTCGCTTGTAAATAGCTACCTTGCACAGCTGCGCGATACAACGGTGCAGGGCGATATGCTCCGTTTTCGCCGAAATATTGAGCGCATAGGCGAGATTCTCTCTTACGAGATTTCAAAGACCCTAAACTACGCTCCCAAGGCTGTTACTACCCCTTTGGGAACGGCTATGGTTAATCTACCTACGGATAATGTCGTTCTGGCAACTATCCTTCGCGCGGGACTGCCTCTGCATCAGGGATTTCTAAACTACTTTGATAGCGCCGAGAACGCCTTTATCTCTGCCTATCGTAAGGGCCTTACCGAGGCCGACTTTACTATCGCTCTTGAGTATGTCGCTAGCCCAAGCCTTGAGGGTAAGACACTTATTATCGCCGACCCTATGCTCGCCACTGGCGCATCTATGGTCGCTGTCTATAAGGAGCTTATCGCTCGCTGTGGCAAGCCTGCCCATACACATATAGCCTCTGTTATCGGTTGTCCTGAGGGTGTGAAGATGGTTGAACAGAATATTGATTTAGAGAATGATGCTACCCTCTGGATTGCTACTGTAGATGAGTATCTGAATGAGAATAAATACATAGTCCCAGGGTTGGGCGACGCAGGGGATCTTTGTTTCGGACCTAAACTCTGATTTTGTCGTGATAGTGTGCCACCTACGGCACATCCCTTAAAAATCAGTGGCGGCTGTACCTTTTAGTACTATCCGCCACTGCTTTTTTACACGATGCACCGTATCTGGCACACTCTGACGACAAAATAGGGCGCGCTGATTGTAGTGAGATTAGTGAGATTAGTGAGTTTAGTGAGTTTTTTTCGCTATATTCCTTAACTTCACTAAATTCCTTAAATTCTCTGTCCTGCGTAGCCCGCCAACGCTGCAACTACAACCTTTTGACAGCTAACAATCTGAATAAATATGATTTTGTTTTTAGTTTGCTATTTTTTAGCAAATATGTAGCAAAGTGAATAAAAACTTTTCTTTTTGTTTTCTTTTATTTGCTTATTGGTTATTTTTGTCATATCTTTGTGCAAACACAAACCTAAAAACAAAATATTTATGAGAAAAATCACAAGTGGAGTATCGAACGGGTACATTCCGCCAAGAGTGGCTATTATGTCATTTATTTGCGAAGCGGGCTTTGCCGTTTCTAACGACAACCTTACAGAGGAGAACTGGGGTTGGGATGAGTAATCAATGTTAAATCAAGGGGTTAAGATGAAAAGATTATCAATTATTATCGGTTTGGCATTGGTGATGCTGACCGCAGCTTGCTCGAAGGAGGCAACAACAGATCTAAATCCTTCATTTAAGACAATTATCGGTGTGGATATTGAGAGTCCTGATAGCCGCACCTACATCGGTCAGCCAAATGTTGATGGCACATACCCAGTTCTTTGGAGCGAGGGTGACAAGGTGGCTGTAAATGGCGTAGAGGTGGCAGTCGATGCGAAGTATGTTGGCACAAGCCGCCTCAAGCTTGAGGTTGCTGCTGCAGAGGAGTACAAGCTTGCCTATCCTGCGGAGAATATCAAGGATGATGTGCTGACAGTGAGTGAGGTGCAGAAGTTTGTTGAGGGCTCTTTTGCCGTTGGTTCTGGTGTGCTTGTGGGCTACTCACAGACAGAAGATATTAAGCTCAAGAACCTCTATGGTTACCTTAAGTTCTCTGTTGCAAATGCTGCCAATGTTAACCGCATCACTGTTGTGGCTAAGGGTGGCGAGTCTATCTCTGGTACATTTAACATTGACTACAAAGGTGCAACAATCTCTGCTCTTGCGGGTAAGGATATTATTCGCGTCACTGATGTTACGGCTACAGATGGCGTTGCGACAGTTGTTGTGGCTGTGCCTGCGGGCGAGTATGCTGAGGGCTTTACTGTAAAGATTCAGGATAAGAGCAACGGCACGATGACAAAGAGCCTGAAGGGTGCTGGTGCGACTGTTGAGGCGGGTGTTATCTATACAATGCCACAGCTCTCGTTTGCAAAGAGTACTACAGAGTCTCTTATTATGACTGCAAACGACTTTGTGGACTTTATCGCTCTTGTAAATGGCGATGCAGGCTACGACAAGTGGGTAAACTCTGACGGCGAGGTTAAGCTCGGTGCAGATATTGACCTTACAGGCGTCAACCTTAAGCAGATTAAGAGTTTTGGTGGAGAGTTTAACGGTCAGGGCTTTGCGCTGAAGAATTGGAAAACAACGCTCCCGCTCTTTGGAGAGATTGTAGCTGGTGGAGTTGTGAAAAATCTTGTTATTGATAGTAGCTGCTGCCTTACGCCAGATATGGCGGATGCAAATACACATGTTGGCGTTATTGCAGGTATATTAAGAGGTCTTTTAGATGGTTGTGTGAATAACTCGGATATAACAATCACAGGCTCTTTAACAAACTCGGCGAAGCGTTTTGGTTGTGTTGTGGCTTCAGGCTATGGCCGCATTAGAAACTGTATCAACAATGGCGACTTGATCTGTAACTTTACAGCTATAGACCAAGCATTCTATATGGGAGGTATTGTTGGCTACTACAACCCAGAGTCTGGCAAGGGTCAGGGCGAGGAGTTTATGAAGGATTGTATCAACAATGGCGACATTAAGGTTATATGTGACGATGAGCCAAGCAAGGCATATATCGGTGGTGTTCTTGGCTCTACAACACTCTCAAATCAGTATGAGACTGTAGATGGAAAGAATGTTGCCAAGGCAGTTACATGTGAGGGAACAATTATCCGTTGCTATAACAATGGTGAGGTCTACTATGAGTTCAGAAAGCTCGGCTCTGGTACATATACCAATGTTGGTGGTGTTGTTGGCTACGCGCAGGCTGTAATTCTCGATTGTGAGAATAGGGGTAAGGTGTCGTTTATAACCCCAGTAGATAGCGAGACAGCCGCTACACGCCCTGCTGTTGGTGGTGTTGTGGCATCGACAATCTTCTCTCTAAACAACTGTATTAACCGCGGTGAGGTCTTTGTTGAGGGTACTTGGGCTTCTGCTGGAACAGCTGGTTATCAGGGTACTGGCGGTCAGGTGCAGCCAAACTTCGGTGGAGTAGTTGGCTCTGTAGGTCACTATAGCATCGTTGGCTCAAACACTCTTGATAACTGTATTAACTACGGTAAGCTAACCTTCAAACCACGCATTATCCCTACAGCTGGTACACGCCAGTACTTTGGCGGTGTTGCAGGCTTCAGCTCCGTGAATGTCTCTAACTGTCAGAACTATGGCGAGATGACCATCTTTGGTAATGGCCTTTATGTGTATAGCGGTGCTGTTGTTGGTCTTACCCATGAAGGTTGTACAACGACAAATTGTACAAACCACGGCTCTTTCAGCTTTACACACGACCTTGAGGGTAGTGTTAAGGCGGGTGTGCTTGACGGCTCTGACAAAGTAAAGAGCTTCTTTGGTGGTGTTGTTGCCTATGCGCAGGGCGTTGTGATGAACTGCCATAACTATGGTGTAGGAGAGATGTACTCTAACTCTCGTAACCTCAATGGTGGTGCTGTTGTTGGTTATGCAGACAGCTCATCGCCTATTTCAAATTGCTCAAATAGTGCAGCTCTGACCTGCTATATTGACAATATTGTAAATGCTCTTCCAGATTACACTGGCTCTGCTCCGTACCACTATGTTGGTGGCGTTGTTGGCGATGGCGCAGGCAATATGGACAATGTGACAAATGACGAGAAAGCCTCTCTTACTGTATATACAAATGTCGCGGGAGACTTTGGTGGCGTTGTTGGTTACGCTGCAGGAAATAACCTGACTTTAGTAAATAAGGCTCCTGTGAGCATTGACTTTACATACAAGAATCAGACTTGCGCAGCACAGAGTATGATTGGCGGTGTTGTTGCTAAGAACTATGCTAAAGATGAGAATAATAAGGTTACTGTTGATGGATGTAGTAACAGCGGTGCAATAACAGTTAAGAATCTTGCCTATACAAATAATTATGCCTATGTGGGTGGTATTATCGGTTCAAATGCTGCTGGTGTAGGCTCAATTAAGAACAATGTTAGCAGTGGTAATATCGAGTTTGACGGCCCATCTGCTGTTCGTCTTGGTGGTGTAGCGGGTTATACAGTTTGTAAGTTGACCGACTCAAGCTTTACAGGCAAAATTACAGCACGCCGACTCTATGCGTCATCTTCTTACTTTGGCTCTATAGGTGGCCTTATCGGCTATACTGCGCAGGGTATTGTTGGTGGCTCGGTAGATTGTACTATTGATGCACAGGGAGATGCAGGAATTATGGTCGGTGGTGTTATGGGATGTACAGGTCCAGATACTTGGACAGGCATAACTGTAAAGGCTAATGTGTCAACCTCTACAGGTGCTTACTACGGACTGCTTGTAGGTGGAGCTACTGGCCAGTATACTGTAAATCTCGGAAATGCAAGTAGCCCAATCAATATCCGCAAGAGCTCAAAACTTCAGGGTGTAACTATCAAGGGTGATGGTACTGATGCCCTCTCGGGTATACCTGATAAGGCTGTTTGTAAGGTTGTGAAGGTTGTATATATCAACTAAACGACAGACCTCAAAAATAAAGGGCGGTGCTTGTTGCACTGCCCTTTGTTTTATTAGTCAGAAAGTATAGGGTCGGCAAGGTCAAATCGTCCGTGGAGCTGCTCCGAGGCGGCGCGACAACCCCCGCGACAGCGACTCCAGAGGTTGCACTGTGCGCAAACATCTGGCACAGAGTCAAAGTATCCGCTTGTGGTGGCATTTGTGAGTATCTGCGAGAGGGGCTGACTGTGGATATTTCCTAAGACCTTTGGCGAGTGGTTGCAGTAGCGCACATCACCGCGATAGTTTACCGTAATTGGACGATGCGAGATATCTGTGTTGCAGTAGGCAAAGCGGATGCCCGGATAGCGCTTTGGGTCAAGGATGCAGATGGGTGAGCAGACGCCACTATTTGCCACCATGTCGTTCTCAATCATAAACTGACTCACAGCAGCAAATGTATCCTGCAGCTGCTGTGTTGTTAGGCGAAGAGACTTCCAGTGTTGGATGCCTAATCCGCCAACATTAAAGCGGTTGAACATGATGTGCTTTACGCCCAAGTCGCGGTATAGTTCAAGGGTGGGCAGAACATGGGAGATATTGAGCGCACTCAAGATAAATACGGGAATAAGGCGACGACTGTTCCACCGAGCAATCTTACGCGCTGCAGCTACTGCCCTTTGCCACGAGCCAGCAAGACCCGTAATGGAGTCGTGAAGCTCTGCTCCTGGGGCGAGAATCGGTATTTGAATCATCTCCACGCCAAGGTCACGACAGTATCCTATCGTATCGTCTGTAAGCAGAGTGCCATTTGTAAGCAGGTGGACATTTAAGCCTGCAAATCGCGCCTTGAGAATAAGGTCAAAGAGTCGTGGAACAAGCAACGGCTCGCCACCAGAGAAGCTGATACTGCTTACCTCTGCCTGCTGTAGTAGGGTCTGAAGGCTCTTTTTGGCGAGCGAAAAGTCGGGCGCGGCCATAGTAAAGCCCTGCTGACTCTTGAAGTGGTTGTAGCAGAACTTGCAGGACTGGTTGCAGGCATCTGTGGTCTCAAAGACCACCATATCCAGATGAAGTCTATCTGGCATCTATTATGCAGTTAAATTCGCCGTCAATCTTTTTGAACTCATGCTGATAGTCGTTTGCTCCGTAGAATGTGATGGTTACGGGGCCTACATAGTCGCCTACAGCAAGGACTACCTCAATGTTATAACTGCCAAAAGTGCGACCTGTGTAGAGGGTCTCGCCCTTGTCAGATACGATTGTATACTTAAAGTGCGAATAGGCGGTATCCTCATAGAAATTCAGCACATCGCCAGAGTGGTATACGGTCGTAGATGTGTCAAACTTTGGTGAGATGATATTCGTCGGTTCATCTACTGGCGAATAGCAACTCACACACGAGGTGAGTGTTGTTGCTGCTACAGAGAGTGAGAGAAGTATGCCTCCCAAACGATACTTCGCACGAACTGCCGCAGCACTTTTGCCACGCGACAACCATACCCACAGTGACACAGCCGCAAAGGCAATGCCTACTCCTGCAATCATTAAATACCTCTTCATAGCGCACAAATTTTTAGTTAGTTTATACAAAGATAGTAAGAAAAATCGAAAGACAGGGAAAATCGGGGAATAATAGTTGTCTGCGAGCGATTTATCGTATATTGGCGAAATAAGGCGAAGCCACGAAAAGCCAATAAAATGCCCGTTGAAGC
>SUZS01000001.1 GCA_015059785.1 Rikenellaceae bacterium | reverse complement strand
CTTCGTCAAATGGTTCCTTTTTCTGCAAAGTAATCAGGGTAAAGCAAGCAAAAAATAGGGTGAGAAATACTGCGTTTCTCGCCATTTATTTACTCTCTAAAAAGCGCCACTTTTGGCATCATTACCATAATTGGTATGTAGAGCGTAAAGAGCGCAAAAGAGTACCAAGAACCTAAAATAAGTGGCATACTCAGAAAGAGAGTAAGAGTCACGCTGTACATTGGATGGCGGACAATGCTGTACAATCCACTACTTATAACCGTTTGATTTTCAGATACCTCTATTGTTCGCGAAAGCCACATATTCTCGCGCATAACCTCGCCATAGAGGGCGTAGGATAGAAGGAAAATTGCTGACGCCACAGCTACTACCCACATCGGCATACTGCTCCAGGAGTGCCTAAAATCAAGCGCAGCGACTATAAACCCACCGATAAAAATCAACGCCGAGAGCTTTACCGCAAGGCTCTGCTTTGAGCGAGACTCCTTGCTCTTTAGTCGCTTTTTGAGTAACTCAGGCGCAAAAATAAGTAACGCCACGCCCAAGATAAACATCGGGATAAAGAGTAGTAACATTAATCTCCACGCGCCAACAAAACACCAACTCCCCGCAGGTAGGAACAGCAGGGCGGACATTACTGCAACGCCCGCTAAATACTTTGTAACTGCGCTTATGGCTAACGATAGTCTGTTGTTCATCTTGCACGGTATTTTGTCATAAAGATAAGAAAAAAATTGCAAATTTTTTGTAATTTTGTAGTCAAAGCGTAAATAGATATTGTTATGGAATTTAAGAAAGTTATAGAGAGCCGTCGCTCAGTAAGAAAGTTCTCGCCTGTTGAGGTATCTCGCGAGGTGTTGTTGGATATTGTAAATCAGGCTCTTACGGCCCCTTCGTCACGCAATATGCGCACTACACGATTTATTATTGTGGACGACAAGCCGACCCTTGAGCGACTTGCTGATATGCGCGACTACGGCTCTGCTTTTATGAAGGATGCCCCTGCGGCAATCCTTGTGGCGGCAGATACCACAAAGACCGACCTGTGGCGTGAGAATTGCGCCATTAGCGCGACATTTTTGCAGCTTGCGGCCGTCGATGCGGGCCTTGCTTCGTGCTGGGTGCATGTTGAGGGAAGACCGCGCCTGAAGGATGTCCCAGAGGGTGAGCAGGCAGTAGATTATATCAGAACATTTGTTGATATCCCAGAGCACTGGGCCGTTGAGTGCGCCATAGCCCTCGGATATTCTGACTTTCAGCCAAAGCCCCTGCCCGACCACGACGACAGCAGTTCAATCATCTGGCACACAAAGCAATAACGATGAAAAAACTACTCTCACTACTGACCCTACTTACTGTCGCTCTGACCGCTACCGCGCAAATAACAAACTCTATCGTTATTGACCGTAGCTCGTTCCGTGCGGTGCAAAAGGATGCGCTTACTGGTGCAAATGTTGACCCAATAGGTGTGGACCACTCTCGTCGTGCGTGTGCGCGACTGAAGATATTCTTCCATAAGATGACGCGCGAGCAGCTTGCTCAGTTGGATGCTATTTTCCCGTCGGGCACTATTGAGAAGACAAAAATCAAGGTCGCCGACTACGAGAATATCCTAATCCTTGAGATGACTGCCAAACCGCAAGTGGCGTTCTACCTTAAGCATCCTACTTTCGGCACTTCAAACGAAGTGACACTAAGCCTTGAGGGCAACAAGGAGTATCAGATTGAAGCAACACTAAATCAAACCCTTAGCATTGTTGTAAATAGCAATGTTGAGGACGCGGAGGTCTATCTTGACGGAGCGTTTAAGGGACTAACAAATAGTAATTTCATCTGTACTATTGCCGATGTTATGATTGGTGAGCATAAACTAAAGGTGGTCTATGATAATTCAAGCAGCGAGAAGAGCATTGAGGTTAATAGAAATTCTATCTCTTTCCGCCAGAATGTGGATGTCGCTGTAGCTACTCCGCAACATGTTCTCTTTGAGGTCTCTCCTGTAGGTATAGATGCAATGGTTCAGGTTGCAGGTGTGTTTTTGCCAATCAAAAATGGGGGCGATGGTGTTGTTGATCAGTTACTTGCACCTGGAAACTACCAATTTATCGTCACCGCACCTAACTATCATCCATATAGTGGTGAGGTTGCTGTGCGCGATAAGAGTGTTAAGGCATCCGTGATACTTAATCCAGCTTTCGGTATTTTGAACATTAACGGTGGCAGTGTTTATGGAGCGGAGGTCTATGTAGACAATACTCAACAAAACGCTGTTAGCAATCTTCAGCTGCCAAGTGGCGAACACACTGTGCGGATTATAAAATCGCGCTACAAGCCCTACCAGACTGTTGTAAAGATTTTGGATGGACATACTGTTAGCATAACTCCTACTCTTGAGCCTAATTTTGCCAGTGTTACTATCAAGGCATCATCGCCAGATGTTGAGATTTGGTTAAATGACTCGTATAAGAGCAATGGAACTTATACCACCGAGCTTGACCTTGGCTTATACAAGGTTGAGGGCCGTAAAAAATCGCATTCATCAACTCCTCAATTCTTTGATGTTGCGAAAACAGAACCAATGACCGTTGAGCTAAGCGCTCCAGAGCCTATCTATGGCAGTTTGGATATCTCTTGTAATGTTGAGGGGGCAAAGTGCTATGTAGACGGTGATGAGAGAGCAAAATTGCCATATTTTGACAATGCTATTCTTGTTGGCACACACGAGATAAAGATTACCGCACCCGGATATAAAAGCTACAATGAGAGTGTAACTATTGAGGAGGATAGGAGAACGGTCGTTACTGCGGAACTGAAAAAGAAACCGACACATAGTTCAAAACGCAATTACGGCAGCAGATATAGTGGGACCAGATATAGGAATATCAGATATTCTCAGTATAGTGGTAGTTTTGTCCAATTAGGCTTTGGATTTGACTGGGGATTCGGTGGTGGAGGAATGTCATATGGTTTTCCTGTTGAAATGAGATTGGGTCGTGTTTGTCAATTAGTAAACGGCTTTATAGGTGCTCGTTATAACTATGCTGATAGTCTCGAGGAAGATAGTTATAAAGGTGATCCACTGTTCGCTGTAAGTCAGTTCTCTCCGCTTGCCAAACTTAGATTTAATGTGCGCCACTGGAATACATATGAGAGTATCTATGTTGAGGCTGGGGGAATGTATAATTTGAATCTTTCTTCGTTTTATAAAACTAAAAATATATCATCAAGTTCATCTTCCGCTTTGACATTTGCTTCAGATACGAAGTATAAGATAGAGGATGTTCTCAATAAGAGTTCAGTCTCTTGTATGGTCGCTTTAGGCTATGGAGAAAAATTGTGGGATATATCGCTATATGGCATCTATAATATCACTCCGACATTCAATGGTAATGGTAATAGCCTATCTTCGTGGGTAGTGTATAATAACGGAAGTTCTTTCGCTACGCTGGATGACTATGAGAGTGTCCATGATTTTATGAAGTCCCGTTTGAATATCGGAGTTTCGGTTAGAATCTACCTCTTCAGCGGATATAATGATTAGATGTATAATGCAACTGTTTTAAAGTGGCATGCAAAATAAAAAACGACTCGTGAAGAGTCGTTTTTTATAAGTGTTTTAGAATGGAAGGTCGTCAACATCCTGCGCAGCGGAGCTGCGGGCGTAGGCTGGCTCCTCGGTAGGCATTGGCGCGCTGTAGGCTGGTGGGTTAACGCCACCGGCAGGGGTTGGTGGGGTCTGCTCCTTTGGTACAATTCGCCAAGCGCGAACATCTGTGTACCACTTGCCGTTATACTCGCGAGACTCAATATCTATAGATACTGTGTACTCCGCACCCACAGTAAGGCGTGCAACCTCCTCGGGTTTATTAAAGAATGTTACGCAGACCTTGCGTGGGTACTGCGACTGGCTCTTCATATCAAAGATAACCTCCTGACGCTGCCAAGCACCGCGGGCAGACTGGCCACTGGTTGCTGGCATAATTCTAAATACTGTTCCTTCAAACTCCATAGTATGCTGTGTTTTAATTTTGTCAATTTCCAATTACAAATATACGACAAAAAATCGTAAAAAAAGAGAGGTTGCCCGATTTTTATGGCAACCTCAACACTGCTTAACACTGAAGGATTAAGCCTCAGTCTTAGCAACACGACGCTCCTTGATACGAGCCTTCTTACCAGTAAGATCGCGGAAGTAGTAGATACGAGCACGGCGAACAACACCACGCTTGTTTACCTCGATCTTGTCAAGGTGTGGAGAGTAGAGTGGGAAGATACGCTCAACGCCTACACCGTTAGAAATCTTACGGATTGTAAACATCTTGGTCTTACCTGTACCCTTAATCTGGATAACAACACCACGGAAGCTCTGAAGACGCTCCTTGCTACCCTCTACGATGCGGTAAGTTACGGTGATAGTATCACCTGCATTAAACTGTGGGATCTCTGCATCGCTCTTTGCCCACATCTGCTCGTTCACGAGTCTAATCAACGAATCCTTGTTCATTGTTGCAACAAAAATTTAATAGTTTCCGCTCAACATTATCGCTGTGTTTGGCATACCATAGTGAGTCATTGCTCCCTAATCCCGACCTGCATCTGCTACCCGCTATTCGCAAAAGGGCATTTACCCCCCCCCACGCAAAACAACGCCTGATAACACTCTGCAACTCTTTTTGCCGCCCACCCATTATAAGAGGTTGATACGCAGGGGCAAAGATAATGCAAAAAAAATTAATGTGCAAATCTTTGACCTTTTGCTATTAGCCATTTACTAAAGAGCAAAGAGTTTGCTACGCAGAACAGAGAATTTAGCGAAAAATCTCCTTAATCTCTCTACTATGATACTTTTTTCGGTGTTGTGGCCTCAAGGCGGTCAAGTTTATCGAGCAGACGAGCGCAAAATTCGTCGTTCATCTCGTGGGCGACGGATTGTGCAGCGGCCTGTTCTGCCTCCTTTTTGGACTCGCCCATACCGTGTCCCACCTCAAGGTCGTCGATGAGCACGGTGCTACGGAAGGAGTGTGCACCTGCGCTACCGCCCTTGCCGATACCCTTAGTTTTGAAGGTGATGAGGTGGTGGTGTTTCTGTCCCCACTCTATAAGTCGGCTCTTGAAGTCGGTCTCCTCCTCATCTACGCGGTCAAGAGATAGGGCTGTGGCGTAGATGCCGTTGATAAGCAGGCGGTTGACAAAGTTGTATCCTTGGTCAAGGTATATCGCACCCATCATAGCCTCAAAGGCATCTCCGAAGATATGCTTCTGGGAAGAAGATACTGAGTGGTTGCAAATCACACACTTATCAAGGCCGAGGGTCTTGGCAATGCCATTGAGGGACTGGCGTGAGACAATCTTTGAGCGCAGCTGTGTCAGGCGTCCCTCGTCGTACTCGGGGTACTCAATAAAGAGGTAGTCGGATGTAACGCTCTCAATAACCGCGTCGCCTAAAAACTCCAGACGCTCGTTGTTTATTGTCTGTCCATCAATAACAATAGACGCTGATTTGTGAATCAGCGCCAGTTTATAGAGTTCTATATTGTTTGGAATAAAACCGAAGATGTCGTCTATCATTCGGTAGTACTCCTTATCTTGTCCAAAGTTTCGTTTTATTGGACGGAGTATAAAATCAAGCACAGTATTACAACTTACGGAAAATAACAGTAGAGTTATGACCGCCGAAGCCGAAGGTGTTGCTCATAGCCACCTTAACATCGCGCTTCTGTGCCACTCCAAGAGTGAGGTTGAGCTTTGGATCTATAGCAGGGTCCAGCTCCTCAACATTGATTGTTGGAGGTACTATGCCCTTTGTGATAGCAAATACGCACGCCAGAGCCTCTACGGCGGCGGTAGCACCGAGGAGGTGACCGGTCATAGACTTTGTTGACGAGATATTCATCTTGTAGGCATCCTCACCGAACAAACCCTTAACTGCGGCAAGCTCGGCAATATCGCCAAGCGGGGTGCTTGTTCCGTGGGCGTTGAGATAATCAACATCTGCTGTAGTGAGTCCAGCGTCCTCAAGGGCTAAACGCATAGAGAGCATTGCGCCCTTTCCCTCTGGATGTGGGGCTGTCATATGGTATGCATCGGCTGACATACCACAGCCGGCAACCTCACAGTAAATCTTTGCGCCACGAGCCACTGCGTGCTCGTACTCCTCAAAGATTAGCGCACCTGCGCCCTCGGCAATTACAAAGCCGTCACGCTCCTTGTCAAATGGTCGTGAGGCGTGCTTAGGGTCGTCGTTACGCGTAGAGAGTGCTCGCATTGACGAGAATCCGCCAACGGAAGGGATGATTACTGGAGCCTCCGAGCCTCCCGTAACAATCATATCGGCCTTGCCCCAGCGGATGAGGTTCATAGCGTCAATCATTGCGTGGTTAGAGGATGCGCAGGCAGAGACAACGCTGTAGTTAGGGCCCATAAAGCCATACTTGAGCGAGATGTGACCTGCAGCGAGGTCCGGAATCATCTTGGGTACAAAGAATGGGCTGAAGCGAGGCGTACCATTGCCGCCTGCCCAGCCCATAACTTCATCGTAGAAAGTCTGCATACCACCCACGCCAGATGCCCAGACAACACCCACGCGCTCAAGGTTAATCTTCTCAAGGTCTAACTGAGCATCCTCAACAGCCTCAGTTGCAGCAACCATAGCAAATTGAGCATAGCGGTCGTACTTACGAAGCTCCTTGCGCTCAAAGATTGTTGACGGGTCAAAATTCTTGACCTCGCAGGCAACACGCGATGAGAACTTAGTAGCATCAAAGGCTGTTATTGTATCGGCGCCACTTACACCATTTTCAAGATTGCGGAAATACTCCTCAATACTATTTCCAATCGGGTTTATAGTTCCAATACCCGTAATAACAACTCTTCTCTGCTCCATACTCGCTCACACAATTACTCTCTACTAAACAAATTCAAATTTAAGGAGATTATTACTTAATCTCGTCCTTGTGAGCCTCAAGATAGTTGAGAACATCACCTACAGACTGCATAGTCTCTGCAACCTCCTGTGGAATCTCAACACCGAACTCAGACTCAAAGTCCATCATCAGCTCTACGCTGTCGAGTGAATCTGCACCAAGGTCGCCAGTGAATGTAGCCTCTGGTGTAACCTCTGACTCCTTAACGCCAAGCTTGTTTACGATAGTCTTAACGACTCTCTCCTGAATGTTTGACATAACTTTCTCTTTTTAGTTAAACAATTAAAATATATTTACTATCTTAAAAACTCGTGTATTTCTACCACTTATCCGTAAGGCGTATGAAGAAATAAATCGTAGCAATACCTTTAGTTTGTTAAGTAAAACGATGCAAAGATAGCACTTTTTTATTATCTTTGGCATAAAATAGGAAAAATTTTAACATCCGAGGTGCGGACAATGTTCCAAAACTCGCTAATACACAGTATTTTATATGGAAAAGATGAACCTTTTGATGATTTCGAACTCAACCAACGCTGGTGAACAGTATCTAAAGTACCCTATTGCCAATATTGCAGAGCATCTTAAGGGTGTGACTGAGGTGCTATTTGTCCCTTACGCAGCAGTAACTTTCTCGTATGATGAGTACGAGCGTAAGGTGCAGAACCGCTTTGATGAGATTGGTATCAAGGTGCGCTCTGTGCACCGCGAGAAGAATGTGCTTAAGGCAGTGCGCGAGGCTCAGGCAATCTGCGTGGGAGGCGGAAATACATTCGCTCTTGCAAAGAAGATGCAGCAGCAGGGACTTATGAAGGCCATCCTGCGTAAAGTTAAGCAGGGTACTCCTTATGTTGGCTGGAGCGCAGGTAGCAATGTTTGCTGCCCTACAATCTGCACAACAAACGATATGCCGATTGTACAGCCAGAGTCATTTAAGGCCATCGGTGCAGTTAAGTTCCAGATAAACCCTCACTACCTTGATGCAAATCCAGAGGGCCATGCCGGCGAGACACGCGAGCAGAGAATTGAGGAGTATATAGAGGCTAATGGCCGTAGATATGTCGTCGGACTTCGTGAGGGCTGTATGCTTCGCCTTGTTGGAGGACGCCTTGAACTTATCGGACCACGCCCTATGCGAATCTTTAAGAAGGGTCAGGCTGCATATGAGGTTAATGCAGGCGACGATTTGAGCTTCTTGATGTAATACCTATATTAATATATGATAGACAAGCAGGCGCGAGGAGCTGATGGAGAAGCCTTTACAGTAGATTGGCTGCGCCGTAATGGTTACTATATTGTTGAACGAAATTGGCGATATGGACACTATGAGGTGGATATTATCGCTGCTCGCTATGGAGTCTTGCACTTTGTGGAGGTCAAGACACGCGCCTTAGGCTCTATCGAGAGTGCATATGAGGCTATAAACACTACAAAGCGCACCGCCCTTCTGCGCGCTATGCGAGCCTACACTCGCACCGCACGCTATGGCTGCGAGTATCAAGTAGACCTGGCCGCCGTAGAGGCCTGCCTTGACGGCTCATTTATAATGCACTACAACGAGAATGTAATGGGATAAAGTGAGGGAGGTTGGGCCTCTCTCACTTTATTTCGTTAGAACACTGTCTTGTAGAATATCTCTGTTGCGCCTTGGTGTTTGGCGGTGTACTCTTTTGAGATTTGACTTACTGTGGCCAGATGAGTGATATCATCGCGAAGTGGGGTAAACCAGCGGTTTAGCTCGTCGTAGTTTGATATGCTCGTAGCTGCGCCGAGGGTAATCATATCACGAGCCTCCTTGAACTTCTTATAATTTGGACCAAAGGATATAGGCAGGCCGAAGGTGGCTGCCTCAAGGGTGTTATGGATACCTACGCCAAAGCCGCCGCCGATATATGAGAAATTGGCATAGCCGTAGACTGACGAGAGCATACCCATAGTGTCAAGAATAAGTATCTGCTTATCAGCATCTTCTGCCTTATACTGCGTATATCTCACAGCACCATATTTGGCTGTCTGAGCAATCTTTGCCATACGACTATCCTCCATCTCGTGAGGGGCAATAACGAACTTTATTGTCGGATTTTCGTTTGCAAGGCGCACTATAAGCTCCTCATCCTCGCCCCAGCTTGAGCCTGCGACAAAGAGGCGACGGTCTCCCTTAAATTGCTCGACAAAATCAATCCTCTTAGCTGCTGCGGCAATTTGCGCCACGCGGTCAAAGCGGGTATCGCCCGCGACAATAACATTGTCACAACCCAATTTAGCCAGAAGTGTGCGGGAGTGGTTGTCCTGAACGAAGATAGTCTCAAAGGTGTCTAATGCGGTGCGCCACATCTCTCCATAACTGCGGAAGAAGATTGATTTGTCTCGGTAGATTGCTGAGACGATAAAGGTGCGGACCTTTCTTGCACGCAACTGAGCAAGAAGATTGAGCCAATACTCATACTTGACAAAAATAGCAATCTCGGGATTGACAATATCCAGAAACTGCTTTGCATTCTTAGGTGTATCTAATGGAAGGTAGAAGATGTAGTCTGCACCAGTGTAATTCTTGCGAATCTCATAACCAGAAGGGGAGAAGAATGTGAGAAGAATTTTATACTCTGGCTTCTCGGCCTTAATCTTCTCAATGATTGGTCGGCCCTGCTCAAACTCGCCCAATGAAGCGACATGTATCCAGATAATGCGACTATTCGGGTCAATGCTGCTTCGCATTCGCTCGAAAAGGTCCTTGCGGCCTGCGCTCCAGAGTCGTGCCTTTGTATTCCATAATGAGGCCAAAGCAACACCGGCTCCGTAACACTCCATTGCTATGTTATAGAGACACTTCATTTCAAAGAACAAAGGTAGTAATTATTTTGTTAAGTTCCAAAAAAAGGACATTACCCTCCTAAAAGTGGGGTAATGTCCTGAAAATGTGTGTGGTTGAGTGGCCTTTACAGAGTGCCACCTACCTCCCACCAGAAGGCACGAAGGCCGAGCTGTGGGTTGTGCTCGTCAAGCTCTTTAAGTGCTGCCATAAATGGAGTACACTTTTCATCCTCGACAATAGCGAGTAGGGCAGAGTTCATTGTTGGCCAGGTGGTAGAGCCAAGGTGTGGCTCGCCTGTGGCTGTTCCGCAGCCAGTAAGCTCCTCAACGGCGGTATATCCACGCACACCCAACTTCTCCATTACCTGATGCACCTCATCATAGAGGGCTTGGTTACACGATAAAAATATTGCTTTCATAGTCTTTATGCGTTTAATTGTGCGAGTTTCTTTGCTCTCTTACGCTCATCGCGCACAGAGAGCCAAGTAAAGAGTACAGGGATAAGGAAGAGGGTTACAAGGGTGGAGAAGGTAAGACCTGCTGCCACAACCATACCCAGAGAGTTCCACATCTCCGAGCCTACACCATTACCTACGGCCATAGGAACCATACCCAATACTGTAGTGAGGGTAGTCATCAGAATTGGACGCAGACGAGACTTACCACCAGCAACGACGGCATCAATAATTGGCATCTTACGGCCAATAAGCAGTCGGGTGTAGTCCACAAGCACAATACCGTTGTTTACTACAATACCAACAAGCATCAGCACACCAAGAAGACCCATAACACCGAGGGCTGTATTTGTGAGCCACAATCCAAGCATAACTCCTACAACTGCAAATGGCAGTGAGAACATAATTACGAATGGATACTTGAGCGACTCAAACTGTGACGCCATAATCACATATACAAGGATTACCATCAGCACCAAGAGCATACCCATATCTACGAAGGTGTCCATCTGGTCCTCATAGCTACCACCAAGCTTCCATGTTGTACCTGCAGGGAAATCCATCTTGTTAAGACCCTCAACAGTACCTGATACGATATCTGACATTGCGTATCCGTGACCTACAGAACCTGAAATTCGTACATAACGGCTTCTATCCTTACGGTCGATAGCTGGAGGGGTCTGCGACTCAACAACTGTAGCCACATCGCGTACCTTTACTGCCGCTCCTGTGTTTGAGTAGAGGGTGATATTCTCAATCTCCTCAAGTGACTCGCGGAAAGGACGGTCATAGCGTACAAGGATATCGTACTCCTCACCCTCCTCGCGGAAGTATGATGCAGTAGCACCATTGACGCGGTTACGGAGGAATGTTCCTGCTGTAGCTACATTAAGTCCGTGCATAGAGAGCTTCTCGCGGTCAAAGAGTACCTGATACTCAGGCGTATACTCGTCACGAGAGATTGTAACCTCGGTACAGCCTGGTACCTGAAGCATCATCTCCTTAATGTCAAGAGCTATGCGGTCGGTATTCTCAAAATCGTAGCCATAGAGCTCAATATCTACCTTACTCTGACCACCGGCACCACCGCCTTGACCTGTCTCAACAACCTCGTAGGTGCGGATTTCAGAGTAACCGTCAAGGTCCTTACGCATAAGGTCTCCAATCTCTGCAAGGCCACGCTCACGCTCGGTCTTATCTGTAAGGGTGATGTTGAACGAGATGTAGTGTGTACCGTTGTCCTGAATAGATGCAAAGGCGTTATCTGTATCTGCCACACCCAGGGTAGCGTTAAGAACGGTAATCTCTGGGTAGTTCTGACGGAACTGATTGCTGATTCTCATCGCTACATCGCGAGTAATCTCCTGACGAGTACCTACAGGGAGCTTTACCTTCACTGAGATACGGCCATTATCCTGCATAGGGAAGAACTCGGTCTTTACCTTTGGGCCGATAAAGACAAATGTGCCGACAAAGAGTGCAAGTGCGCCTGTGAGGAATGTCTTACGGTGTGTTACGCACCAGTGCAGTGCCTTCTCGTATACATTATCAAGCCAACCCATAGCGCCATCTACATACTTCTGCAGACTTGACTTCTTTGGATTCTGCTTCATAATAAGTGAGCAGAGAACTGGGGTGAAGGTCAGCGCAGCAGCCATAGAGACTGTAAGGGTGATTGTAACCATCCAACCCATTGGAGTGAAGAGCACACCCGCCATACCGTCAATCATTGTCAAAGGCAAGAATACGGCAAGGGTTGTAAGGGTAGAGGCGATAATTGACAGACCTACCTCCTTAGTTGCGAAGATTGCAGCCTGCTTTACGCGCGAGCCTCGGTCAACATGGGTAGTGATGTTCTCGAGCACCACAATAGCGTTATCCACAACCATACCGATAGAGATAGAGAGGGATGACATTGTAACCACATTGAGCGACTGGTCGGTAAAGAGCAGATAGATAAGTGCCGAGAGCATTGAGATTGGGATGGTAAGGATGATGATAAACATCGCACGCCAGCGACCAAGCATCATCATTACCACAAACATTACCACGATAAAGGTAGTAAGGATAGTATCTACCAGTGAGTTTGCAGTATCAAGGATATTGTCTGCTGTATCAACGACCTGAGAGATACGAATATCTGAAGGTAGGGTAGGGACAATCTTTGCCAACTCCTCCTTTACATCCTTAGAAATCTGCACGGCATTTGCGCCTGTCTGCTTCTGGATAACAATCAGACCGGTGCGCTCTCCGTTGTTATATACCTCCTGAGCACGCTCCTGCTCTGTGTCAGTTACGGTAGCCACATCGCGAAGGTAGATGTTTGAGCCACCGCGAGTGCCGATAACAAGGTCCTTAAGCTCCTCTACAGAGGTAAACTCCTGATCAACACGCATAGAGTAGGTGTTTGAGCCTACATCAATTTGACCACCCGGGATAGCTCGGTTCTCGGCAGAGATTATCTGTGAGATACCCTCAATAGTCATTCCGTATGCCTCAAGCTTATAAGGGTCACAGTAGACCTGAATCTGACGCTCTGGGATACCCTGTACAGATACAGTACCAACACCGCTAACACGAGCAAGAGGGGTGGCAACCAACTCGTCAATAATCTTGTAGAGTCCACTCCAGCTCTCCTCAGCCTTTACAGAGAGGAGCATAATTGGCATCTCGTCTGTAGAGAACTTAAACAGAATTGGGGTATTTGCCTCGTCTGGCAGATTGTTCTTTGCCATATCGAGCTTGTCACGCACATCGTTTGTGGCAACATCATTGTCTGTACCATACTCAAACTGGAGGAACACTGTAGAGATGTTCTCCTTTGACTTTGAAGAGATGTGCTTCAGATTATCAACTCCGTTGAGGGAGTTCTCCAGAGGCTTTGAGACATTCTCCTCAATATCCTCTGCACTTGCACCCGGGTAGGCTGTGATAACCATAATATATGGCGTATCAATTCGTGGCATAAAGTCGATAGGCAACTTTGCCAGCGAGAAGACACCGAACAGCGCAACGGCGATAAAGACAAGTATCGTCGTAATCGGGTTATTGACTGCTGTTTTATAGATATTCATTCCTCTTTCTACTATTTATTAACTACCTCAACTTTGCAACCGTTTGTAAGAGCGTTTACACCCTTAACAACTACAGTCTCACCACTCTCAAGACCAGAGAGAATCTCCCACTCAGAGCCAAGACGGCGGCCAAGCTCAACCTTTGAGTAGCGAACAGTGCCGTCAGCCTCAAGAATATATACATAGCGGTCGCCGCTACCCATAAGCTTGTTTACAGCGCGGTCTGAAACCACAACATGGTTCTGCTTGCCATATGGGAGTGTTACGCGGGCAAACATACCTGGGCGAACGCGCTCGTCATTGTTTGGTACTGTAACCTCGGCAGCAAAGGTGCGTGTAGCGTTGTTGATTGTAGGGTAGATGCGAGTGATGCTACCTGCAAAATCCTCATCGCCATACGCCTCAAGGTTTACAGTTACCTTCATACCCTTGCGAACACGCGCAAAGAGGTTCTCCGAGATGTTAATCATAATCTTTACAGGGCGAATCTGCTCAATAACAAGCACTGGAAGACCACCTGCCATATCGCCATTGTCGTAGTTACGAGCGGTAACGATACCAGAGATAGGGGCAACGAGTGTAGTATTCTCAAGAAGGTTCTCGTATGTAGCCTTAGCAACCTCATACTGAAGGCGGCGAGCATCCCACTCAGACTTTGAAGCACCACCAATCTTGTAGAGCTCGTCAGTACGGTCATACTCAATCTTGGCGTTATCCATCTGAGCCTTTGACTGCACAAGGGCAGAGTTCTCAAGGCTTACAAGTGTCTCGCCCTTACGAACATGGTCGCCAACATCAAAGCGAATCTCCTTAATACGGCGTGGCTGCTGTGGAGCGATGTTATTTACAACCTCTGCCTCTACATTGCCTGTGAAGGTAACCTGCTGAACAACATCCCTTGCTGCAACTGTTGCAACCTCAACCTTTGGAAGGGCTACCTCAGCAGTAGCCTCTGCCTTCTTTGCGCCCTTATCAGAAGAGCCGCATGAAACTGCTGTTACAGCACAGATAACAAGCAGTGAATTTACAAATTTTCTCATCTTTATACTGTTTTATTTATTATCAAAATTGTAGTCTCCTAATACCTTGTCAAGCGAAACCTTTGCTGTGAGGAAGTTGTAGATAGACTGGTTACGCTGAAGCTCTGCCTGTGTAAGAGCAACCTGTGAGTTGTCAATATCTACAAGTGTTCCACGACCTACATCGTAACGCTTTACGGCAATATCATAGCCGCGCTGTGCCTGATCGACCGTAGCCGCAGAGGCGTGATACTTCTTTACGCTTGACTGCATATTGTTCAGATACTGCACAATGCCCACGCGAAGCTGACGCTCTACATTCTCGCGCTGGAGCTGTAGGTTTGCAAGGTTCAGACGAGCCTCGCGAGTAGCTGCTCGGCGCTTGTTACCTGCAAAGATTGGAATGTTGAGCTGTAGACCTGCGTATGAGTATGGGTTCCAAGCCTCCTTCTTGAAGAACTTGCCGTCGTTGCCAAGTGCAGTGTAGAGATATGCTGCGTTGACAGAGAGTGATGGCACATTGGCGAGCTTTGTAATCTTTACGGCGTGCTCAAGCATCTGCTCCTGCATATCTAACTGCTTGAGAGTAGAGTTGTTCTCAAGGTTGAGCTGTGAGATATCGTAGCTCTTGTCAAGAACATATACATAGTCCATAAGCGAACCAGTAACATCTATCTCGCGCTGAAGGTCAATGCCCAGAAGAGCCTTGAGCTGCCACAAAGCAAGGGTTACGGTGTACTCAGCCTCAATAACATTTGGAAGTGCGTTCTGCACAGTGACATTTGAGCGGATAAGGTCGTACTCCGATACCGCGCCAACATCAAACTTCTTCTTTACGATGTCGTTGTTCTCCACAGCGTTGTCATATACGCTCTGGTAGAGGTCCTGCGACTGCTTTGCAAGCAGAATGCCGTAGTAGGCCTTTGTAACCTGCTCAACCATATCAATGCGAGAAGAGCGAGCCTGCTCTACGGCCAACTCTACATCAAGAGCTGAGACCTTGAGGCTCTGCCAGAGCTGTGCATTTACAACTGGCATACCCAGCGTAACACCACCATTGAATGAGTTGTCACTACCCACCTTGATAGTCTGCGTCTGACCGCCGAAGTCCATGCTCATGGTCTGCTTCTTAATCACACGCTGATAGGATGCAGTAGCGTCAATCTGCGGGTAGAGGCTTGCGTATGTGCCCTGCTTGGCATAACGCTTAATCTCTATCTGCTGATCGGCAATTTTGATAGTCGGATTCTCGCTCAGAGCAATCTCAAGAGCCTGCTCAAGTGTGAGAACCAACTTCTGCTCTGGCTGTGATGCCTGCGCCTGCTGCTCCTGAGCAGTGGCAGCGAAAACTGACGCCACAAAGCCTAACATCAACAAAAATTTTCTCATAACTTAACTGTTTAATTACCTTATATAATATTATTTACTTTCTGTTGCACTTCTCTTTCATATACTCATCTATCTGCTTCACCCCCTCTATTGTGGCAATGCCGCGGAAGAAGTTTATGATAGTGTAATTCAGAGCATCTTCAAGGCTAACGCCTTCGGGTAGTGACATATTGCCTGCCGAGACAACAAGAGTTGTTGCTGTGTAGTACAAAATTGTTACCGAAAGGCGGATATCTACCGTCGGAATAATCAGCCCGCAATCAATGTAATGCTTTATCATTGAGAACAATAGGCGACCACTCTCCTGCTCCGCCTCCTTGCGTACACGCTCAAAGGTTGCGGGGTAAAACTTACGCAAATTGTGCGAAATACGACGGTGGGTCTCTTTGCTGTCAAGCATAATCTCAAGGCTCTCAAAGAGAAATGCCAATGAGTCTCGGTTGCTATGTACACACTTCTCAATGTGTGCCATTTTGTTACGCTGTAGATGACGAATGGCAAGGTAGAGAAGCTCATCCTTGCTCTCAAACATCTCATACAGCGTGCGCTTTGATACGCCGACAGCACCTGCAATGTCGTCCATACGGACAGACTTAATGCCCTGCTCGACAAACATCGTTGCGGCCTTGTCAATTATACGCTCTTTCTGTGTCATAAAATAAATATGGTAGTTCAGGGCACAAAGATACAGAAAACTCTGGAAACATAAAAAGTTTTCAGAGTTTATATATCAAAAAAAGTATCCAAAATGGCATTTTACACCATTTTGGACACTTTTTAGTGCTATTAGCTGTTAGCTTTTAGCCGAGATATGACTTAAGCAGGGTGCTACGAGATGAGTGGCGGAGGCGGCGGATAGCCTTCTCCTTAATCTGGCGCACGCGCTCGCGAGTAAGGTCGAACTTCTCGCCAATCTCCTCAAGGGTCATCTCTGAGCAGCCGATGCCGAAGAAGTAGCGGATAATATCTCTCTCGCGCTCTGTAAGGGTCTCAAGGGCGCGACCAACCTCTGTTGCTAAGGACTCGTTGATAAGTCCGCGGTCGGCATTTGGAGAGTCTGGGTTTACAAGCACATCGAGCAGTGAGTTATCCTCGCCATCTGCAAATGGAGCATCTACAGAGATATGGCGACCAGCTACACGCAGGGTATCTGTAACCTTCTCGCGTGGCAGCTCAAGCTCCTGAGCAAGCTCCTCTGGTGAAGGTACGCGCTCGTGCTCCTGCTCAAAGCGAGCAAAGGCCTTGTTAATCTTATTTAGTGAGCCCACCTGATTGAGTGGAAGGCGCACGATACGGCTCTGCTCGGCAAGTGCCTGAAGGATTGACTGGCGAATCCACCATACGGCATATGAGATAAACTTAAAGCCTCGGGTCTCGTCAAACTTCTCGGCAGCCTTGATAAGTCCGAGGTTACCCTCGTTGATAAGGTCTGGTAGGCTAAGTCCCTGATTCTGATACTGCTTTGCTACAGAGACTACAAATCGGAGGTTTGCCTTTGTGAGCTTCTCAAGAGCCTCCTGATCTCCCTTGCGGATTCGCTGGGCGAGCTCTACCTCCTCCTCAACGGTGATAAGGTCCTCCTTGCCAATCTCCTGGAGGTACTTGTCAAGCGACGCACTCTCACGATTGGTGATGGACTTGGTAATTTTTAATTGACGCATTGTTATACTATAAAATTATACTCTTTTACTTTCAAAATACCCAAAATACCCCCCCCCGACTGTTACAAACAAGAGCTATTCTGACTTTAGGCTAACTGCCTACTGAACAATCATATAGCTGGCGGCTCTACCGTCGGGATATACACCGTCAATGCTCTGCACCTTGTTTGTTATGGCGTTAAGGTCAGCAACGGAGTTTACGCTTCTGTCGTTGATATGAGTAATCACAAAACCCTCTCTAACCCTTGCTCTGGCGAGCAGTCCATCTGCAGACACTTGTACAACCTGCACACCGCCGCGGATGTCGAGCTTCTTGCACAATTTTGCGTCAGCCTCAATAAATCGGCCACCCAAAACCTTGACTACATCAACTGCATCGCTCGGAAGTAACTCTGCTCCCCCCGCCTTATTACGCAAAGTGACTTCAAAATGTTTCACATTGTCGCCTCTTTTTACAATAATTTTAATTTTGTCGTTTGGACGGTGCTTGCCAATCTGCTCGGCGAGCTTTGAAGGGGCGTCAATATCTACCCCGTCAATGTTTGTGATAACATCGCCCTTGCGCAGTCCAGCCTCTGATGCTGCACCACCCTCAACTACAGAGGCTACATATACGCCGCCGACAGTAGTAATGCCAGTATCCTCGCCCATAGCGTCAATAAACTCCTGGTCAATATAGCGGTAGGTGATGCCTAACAGTGCGCGCTGCACGATGCCGTACTCTTTAAGGTCGTCTACAACTTTGCGGACAATGCTCTCGGGAACTGCAAATGAGTAACCGATATAACTGCCTGTAGATGATTTGATTACGGTGTTAATGCCTACAAGCTCGCCGCGAGCATTGACAAGTGCACCGCCAGAGTTTCCAGGGTTTACTGCCGCATCGGTCTGGATGAATGACTCCAGGCGGAAGTCGTCTGGTATGACATCAAGCTGGCGGGCCTTTGCGCTGACAATGCCGGCTGTGATTGTTGACTGTAGGTCAAAAGGAGAGCCGATAGCCAGCACCCACTCGCCAAGGCGCAGTGCGTCAGAGCTTCCGAAGGCGAGGGTTGGTAGATTCTCAGCCTCTACCTTTATCAGGGCCACATCTGTAGCAGGATCCGTGCCAATCTTGCGTGCCTCAAAAGTGCGTCCGTCGTTGAGCTTCACGCGCAGCTTTGTGGAGTTCTCTACAACATGGTTGTTGGTAACGATATATCCGTCTGTGGAGATAATCACGCCTGAGCCACCTGAGCGCTGCTCACGCTTCTGCATACCCTGCTGCTGTGGGATGCCAAAGAAGTCAAAAAATGGGTTGTAGCCACTTGGTACTGCCACCTCGGAGATAACCTCGATGTTTACCACCGCCTTTACGGCATTCTCGGCAGCATATGTAAGGTCTGGATAGCCCCCTTGAGTGTATGTTGTAAAGTGCGCACCCAATTGCGGAGAGGTCTCGACGACGCGCTCAACGATCTCTACATTGGTGTTTGTGTTTTTGCTTATAACAAATGCTGTAGCTGCGGCACCTATAGCAGCTGCTACAAAACTTAGTCCGATAATTGATAGTGTCCGTTTCATAATTTTGTTCTTTTTTTCGCAAAATTAACGCAAGAGATTGTGCTAATATTGTGTAGCGAAATGAATTTTAACGATTTCGGCTGTGGCTAAAGAGCCAGTCAAGGGTTTTTGTGTCAATGCCTCGCTCACAGATGTCACGATGCGAAAGACCAGAGTACTCTACAAAGCGGGTTTTATATCCCTCACTGTCAAGGCGATAGATCTGGTCTGCTGTGCGCTCAAACTTGCGAGGGTTGTCCGCATCCGATGCTACGCAACAGACGGCAAACTGCGCTGGTACAGTAGCCTCTATATGTGGTACTGTGCCGATAATCTCTACTGCTGCCGGGATGTCGGGGCGAGCGGAAGCCACTTTTGCCGCCATCATACCGCCAAAGGATGCTCCAATAAGATAGACTCGCGTAGGGTCTATGCCCTGACTTACGATAAGATGGTCTATAAGACGGCATAGGGCAACGGTTGCTGCTGTTGTGTTGTTGCGCATATCCTCATTTAGGTGCGGAGCGACAAGAATAGCGTTACTATTATTGCTCTGTAGATAGACAGATAGGCGGGCAACGGCGCCGTAGTTATCGCCGATGTGGGTGGAGTTGTCCTCTCCGCAGCTATGTCCACCGTGAAGCCAGACAACGAGCATTGGAGAGCTGTCGCTCTGGTCGTTGATGTGGGCAATGCGGTAGGGGAGTGAGCCAAACTTCTCACTCTTGAGAGAACTATTTTTCCACTGCTCAAACTCGGCACGCTTTATTTTTAGACTTTGTGCCGAGCAGAGCAAAATGGTTGTAAGAGCAGTAAGAAGGAGTGTTAATCGTCGCATAGTGTTACCTTTATATATACAAAGATAGCAAATTAGTTAAAACTTCGCAACGGCGCGGGTTTCATTAATCCAAGTAGCGCGCGCTCTGGATATGTGAGCATCCGACATCCTGAGTACATAGACAGAGCCTACTCTCCTATCATTGATATATTTGTTTTGTGGACGCTTGTTAGACTCTGTGGATGACAACAACTCATCCTTAAATTCACATTTAAGAGCGTTCTCTATTACAGACTTATTCATGTAGACACTCACTAACTCATTGATACTTGGCAAGTACCACCCCTCGCCCAAATCTGAACACCACTTTGCAGCAGGGTATCTGCTCTGCCAGTTATCAAGCAGTTTTATCTTCTCCATATTCTTTGCTCCATTGCTTTTGCTCTTTGCTGATACACCATATATATTATCAGTAGACCAACGGAGTTTTACGAGAGGTTGGGCTATGCTTACAATCTTGCCGTGATTTCCGCCTGCGCTGACTTCAAAGACTATGCCGTCCTTTACTCCGTCGTTGTAGTAGTCGCCAACCTTATATGGGGCAGAGGTCTTTGGTCGTGCAAGGGTCGTTGTTGGGCGGGCAGAGGAGCCAAAGAGGGCAAATGCGCGAACATAATATCCGTTGCAAGTAGGCTCTTGAGAGCAGTTGCCATCCATTGTAACGGTGTATACTGTAGGGTATCGCTTGTGTATTACCTCGCCAGTCTCTGTACTGCTCCAGTAAGCAGCATCTGGTTTTAGTGGTGCTCCGTAGGCGCTAAGTGCCTTATTTATAGCCTCATACTCTGCCTTATCGTAGGATAGTAGTTGCAATTCCTCAGCAGATGGCAGGTACCACCCCTCGCCTAATGCCTTGCAAGTAGCCTTGGCACTCTGCAACGGCTCATAGGTCTGAGTGAGGCTGATAATCTTACCGCTCTTGCCCTCGTCCCACACTTCAACCACCACGCCACACTTTGCGCCGTCGTTGTACAGGCTGCCAACCTTATATGGGGCAGAGGTTGTATCAAAGGTGCGCTTCTCGGCCTTTTCTACCTCGCCAAAGGTATTTATGGCATAGGAGAATAGCTCTTTATCCTTATCCTCTACATATGTTTTGCCTGTGCTTAGGTCAAAGGCTACTGCGCCGATTTGGCTCTTGCTATGCTCGGTAGAACTCCACACCAACCCCTTACTGTAGAGAGGAATAGAATAGCAATCTTGGGTGTTGTAGATGCTCCGTAGCTCGGCAACTGAAGGGATATACCACCCCTTGCCGACATACCTTGTGATAGTTTCAAAAGCAGGATACTTCGTCTCCCAATCATCGGTGCTACTAATGACCTTGGTGTTATACTGGCCATCCGTCGTGCTATTTGCGCCTATAATGCTGTGTATTAGAGATTTATCGGCAGCCCAAGCACTCTTACCGAAAAGTAAAGGATCGACAATCTTACCACTTGTGCCGTCGGCATTTACCTCAAAGACAACGCCCCACTTGTTATTCTCGTTGTAGAAGTCGCCAACCTTATATGGGGCAGAAGTTGTCTTCTGCTTGGCTCTTGGAACGCGCTTGCCAAAGGTTCTCACGGCGCGGATATGACAGCCGTAGTGCTTTCCAGCGTGTGCTACTCGACCTGCACCCTCCGTGGTGTAGTATGCCTCATTGGCATTATACTCGGTGCTGGACCAGTAGACGGCAGTAAGCTTATCGGTGAGCTTTGGCTCTATGAGTGAGCGGTTTTTGTAGATAGCCTTCAGCTCATCTATCGTCGGCAGATACCACTCTAAACCTATTCTGTTACACCAACCAAAGGCGTCATCACCGTTGTTACCTTCAGATATCCTTTTGTAGTAGATAATATCTCGTCCGTCAGTAATGCCGAAGGTCTTGCTGATATCAAGCGAGCCGCTATTTCTCCACCTCTTGACTCTCTCGGAGTGTGTGAGGCTCACTATCTTGCCACTATAGCCGTTGTCGTACACCTCAAAGACTACGCCCTCGCTCTTGCCGTCATAGTAGTGGTCGCCCACCTTGTATGGTGCAGAGGTGCGGACACGCATCTTGCCTACAAGGTTGGCAATATATTTTACATCTTTCTCGGAGTCGTAGCCAAACTTATAGCTCATAACTCGTCCATTTTCGTCAACAAGGATGATGCAAGGGCAAGATTCGCCGTACAACCAACTGCTGTTTGACTCCATATTTGGGTTGAGGTAGAGCCGATTTGGGATATACTGTCTGTCGGAATTGTATTTTGAGTAGTCAGTTTGAGAGAAGAATATGGTTACAATCTGGTCTGCCACTTGCGGATACTTCTCAAGCTCCTTCTTGAGTTTATATGCGGGCATACACCCTGCCATAAAGGTCATTACAAGGGTCTTCTTACCACGCTTGAAGTATGATAGGCCCACCCTCTTGCCGTGAGAATCAACAAAGTAGGCCATAGGGAAATAATTACCTACAGAGTTCTTTAACGCCCTCTCGCGCGATGCTTTATTGGCCATTCGCTGCGCCTCTCTTTTGGCTCTCTCTGCCTCCAATTGCTTGCTCTCTGCTGCAAGCTCTGCCCTGTTACGCTCTATCTTTTCGCGCAGAGGGTTGTTTGGCTTAGCGACCACCCTTTCGTAGGAATAGTAGTCAAAGCGAGTTAGATAGTGGTCAGCACCACTTCTCTCGTAAGAGACGCAGATAATTTGACGGTCGTTATCTATTAAGCGCAGGGTGTAGTTATCTGACGAAAAGTAGCCGCTTATTTCATCCAGATAATCTTCAAATGATAATCTGGAGGAGTATGAGTAGCCTCCATTTTTGTACTCGCTACTGCCTGTGCACTGCTCGTTGATAGCGCTGCTGCATATCCAGATAGTCTTGCGGTCGGGAAGAATGCTGGCGGTAAATCCACCCTTAAGGCGGGCAGATGACTGTTTGTTGGTCATCGTTGTTCGACCACCGCTCGTAGTTTCGTAGGTGGTGCCACTGTAGCTGTAATAGTAGTGTCGCTCTTGCGCTACGGCTATGTTTGTGCCTAAAGCAAGGAGTAGGATGTATAGTGCAAATCTTTTCATATGGAGAGGATTTTGGTTATGGGCACTTTCTTACTATATAGAGTGGTCGAAATGAAAAATATATCACAAAGATAATAAAAAATAGGCCCCTGCAATGCAGAAGCCTATCATTTTTATGAGTCAATAACTACTCCTCGTATGCGTCGCGCTTCATCTTCCACATAGGAACGAAGATGAGCATACCGATAATAGCCATTACAACCATTGCCACGAATACACCGTGCCAGCCGAAGTGTGAGTCGGCAATCATACCGAAACCGAGACCAGAAACGATAGGGCTGATGTAGCTAACAAAGCCTACAAGACCGTTTGCAGTAGCAGATGCCTTGCGGGTTGCGTGGTTAGAGGCAATAACACCGATAAGTGCCTGTGGGCCATAGATAAACATACCTGCAAGGGCGAGTACGAACAGTAGCATTACTGGGCTTGCGCCAGCGGTCTGCAGTGAGATAAAGCCGATAATTGCAAGTAGCGCACCGAGCATACAGAAGAAGCAGGTGCGGGTTGCACGACCACCGAAGACCTTATCTGAAATCCAACCTGCAGCGAGCATACCAACAACACCAAACAACTCAAAGATGATAACTGTTGATGCAGCCCACTCTGGAGACATTGCACAGTGCTCACGAAGGAATGTTGGACCCCAGTCAAGAACGGCAAAGCGGATAACATATACAAAGAAGTCTGCAAGAGCAAGTGCCCAGATAACTGGGTTTTTCCATACATGCTTTGTAATGTATGCAGAAATCTCTGCCTGACTCTCCTGCTTCTCTGGCTCAGCATTATCCTTATTTTCCTGCTCAGAGAGCTCTGGAAGACCTACGCTCTTTGGAGTGTCGCGCAGAATCCAAGCAGTGATAAACACACCTACAGCAGCGATAATACCTGGGATGATAAATGCCCACTTCCATGCGCCAACATGCTCGGCAGCAGAGATTACGGCAGGGTCAGTAATATCCTTACCGAGGTTCTGGGCGATAGTTGCAACCATTGCTGGGTCTGCTGACATATCAGTACCCATTGTTGCCATGATGAATGAGCCGCAAAGGATACCTGCAAGACCTGCACCGATAGAGTGTGAGGTGTTCCAGATAGACATCTTTGTAGACAGCTCGTTAGATGGCACCCAACGAGGGATTAGTCGTGAGCATGGAGGGAAACCACATCCCTGGAAGATGTTGTTTACAATCCACAGCGCAGAGAGCAGAATGGTAAACTTACCGACGAACTCTGGCGTAGAGCCCTCTGGTACACCAGTAAGGGCAGTGATAATCTCGGCACCAAAACCGATGAGCAGTGCAGTAACGGTACTTACTGCAAGACCTGTAACCATATGCCAACGGCCATTGATACGGTCTGCCAACATACCGTTAAGCAACTTTGAGAGTCCATAGAGGAATCCCGCAGCGGTGATAACGGCTCCCAGGCTGGTCTTGCTAATACCATACTCCGCAGTAAGACCCGGCATAAGGAATGAGAAGTTCTTACGGATAAGGTAGAAGAAGATGTAGCCAATCATAGTACCAGCAATGGTTCTCCACTGCCAATACTTAAACTTTTTTTGCTGTTCTAAAGTCATTTTAGATAGATTCTATAAATTAGTAAATAGGTTTCTGTGTAGTTTTAGTTCGTTTAAGGAGGTTACTATGCCAGTCGCTTCTCAACCTCGGCGTATGCAGCAACAATCTGGTCAAGGATTGGCGCATCAGCCTCAAGAGATGCGAACTCAGCTACGGCAGCCTTAAGACCAAGCTCTGCAATGCGCTCCTGCATCTTTACGCTCTGTGGGTCCTCAGCGTTGTTGTAGTGCAGCGCAGCACCGATACCGAGCAGAAGGTCTGGAGTCTCTACACCCGCAGCCTGTGCTGTAAGGGTAGGGTTGATAAGACGGTCTGCTGCCGAGAGTTTACGCAGTGGCTCACGACCTACGCGGGTAACATCGTCCTTGAGATATGGGTTCTTAAAGCGGCTGATAATCTTGTCAATATACTTAAAGTGAGCCTCCTTGTCAAAGCCGTGCTTTGCAACAAGACCAAGACCGCTCTGCTGCATAGCTGCCTTAACAATCTCGTAAATCTGTGGGTCAGCAATGCTCTGGTCAATAGTCTTCAGACCCTTCATACAGCCAGTATAGGCAGTAATGGCGTGGCCAGTGTTAAGGGTAAATAGCTTGCGCTCCACATAGGCTAAAAGGTTGTCAGCAAGGTTCATACCTGCAATCTGTGGTACCTCGCCCACGAATGATGCCTGCTCAACATTCCACTCGTAGAATGCCTCTACAACAACATCAATAGGGTTCTCGCTGCGCACTGGAGGCACGATGCGGTCTACAGAGCAGTCTGGGAAACCAACCCACTTGGTGCAGTACTCCTTGTCCTCGCCCTCAAGCAGTGCAAGAACATGCTCCTTGAGCTGTGAAGATGCGCGAACGGCATTCTCACAAGCGATAATGTTGAGTGGAGACTCAACGTCCGCAGCACGACGAGCAGCAATACCCTTTGCAATAGCAGGGGCGATGCGTGGCAGGATAACAACGCCAACGGCAGTTGTGATAATCTCAGCCTTTACAATCTCGTCAATAACCGCATCAGTAGTAGAGTTTACGCCAGAGATGTTAGTAATCTTCTGCTCCACGCACTCTACATCCATTACATGGACAGTGTAGCACTTGTCCTGGTTAATCTTGTCAATTACAGTGGCATTCACATCAGCAAAAACGACATGATAGCCCGCCTGCTCCAACACTGCGCCGATAAAACCACGACCAATGTTGCCAGCTCCGAATTGAATAGCTCTTTTCATAAAAATATAATTATATTTGGTGTATTTTCTCTCTAATCTACAAAGGTAGTAAAAAAATCTTGAGTTTCCAAAATTTTTGGTTGAGGTGCGACAGAATTTGCCATTGGCTGTTAGCCATTGGCCATTAGCTTAGCTAACGGTCCAGTAGTCCGAACTTTTTGAAGGAGTAGGAGTTGGTGCGGGTGATGATGATGTGGTCGAGCAGGGTGATGTCAAATAGTGCTGCGGCGTTTTTGATGCGGTTAGTGAGCACGATGTCGGCTTGGCTGGGTTGAGCGTTCTCGGATGGGTGGTTATGGCCGATAATAATCTGTGTAGCAAGTAGTTCCAAGGCACGCTTAACAATTAGGCGGTTGTCTACTACGGTCGCCTGAACGCCTCCTTGGCTGATTTTCATCTTGTCAAGAACTTTGCCTGAGTTTGTTAGGTAGAGTGCCCAGCACTCCTCGTGGTCAAGCCCGTCAAATAGTGGGCGAAGTACCTTCTCTGCCTCTTCGCAGCTCTGAATGCGGTCCACAACTTCGGTTTTGCTCTTGGCTATGCGGCGGGCAAGCTCTACGGAGGCGATTATTTTTGTCGCCTTTGCCACTCCAATTCCGGCGCTCATCCTTAGGCGTGAGATGTCGTCTACAGGCAGGGTAGTAAGGGTATATTGAGATATAAGCGACTGGGCAACCTCCTCACTATCAATAACTATGCCTAATAACTCGCTATCGGTAAGCGATGCTGCTCCGTGCAGGAGTATCCTCTCGTGTAACTCTCTCATCAGGGTAAAATCTCAGCTACGACAAATGTACTTCCGCCAATAAAAATTGTATCATCGCCACTTGCTAAGCTCTTGGCTCTCTCTACGGCGGTAGCCACTGTCGGCTGAAACTCAAAGTCAAGGTTCAGCGCTGAGGCTATAGCGGAGATATGTTCTACTGTTGCGGCGCGGCGAGACTCTGCGCGGGTGAAGATATAGTGCGCACCCTTTGGCATTAGGGCGAGCATCTCAGTAATATTCTTATCCTCGCAGAAGCCCATTACGCAGTAGAGTTTACCCTCCTTGATTTCCTCTAACTGCTTAGCTACAAGGCGAATGCCGTGCGCATTGTGTGCCGTATCGCAGATAATGGTTGGGGCGGTGGAGAGTCTCTGCCAGCGACCTCGGAAGCCTGTTATAAGGGTTGTATCTCGCAGACCCTCCACAAAGGCACGACGGCTGATAGAGAGCGGTGTGTTCTCGTGCAGATAGTCCGCCACGGCGCACACTGTAGCCACATTCTGACGCTGATACTCGCCCAGCAGAGGTATGCGTAGGGTGTACTGCTGATTGTCGCGCGTGCGAATCATATCAAAGACCTGCACAGCCCCCTCGTGCTGCTGACGGTGGCACTCAAAGGCCTGCTCGGCATAGATAACCGTAGAGTGACGGTCGGCTGCAATATCCTCAATAACAAGGTTGTAGGCGCTACTCTTCTCGCCAACAACGACAGGTATAGACTTCTTGATAATACCACCCTTCTCGCGTGCTATCTTAGGCAGTGAGTCGCCCAGAAGGTCTGTATGCTCAAGGCCGACATTAGTAATAACGCTCACAGCAGGGATGACAATGTTTGTAGCGTCTAATCTACCACCCAGACCAGTCTCAATAACAGCCACCTCAACATCGTTCTGCGCGAAGTAGTCAAAGGCCATAGCCGTAGTCATCTCAAAGAATGAGAGCTCGCACTCCTCCATATCTTTGCGGTACTTGCTCACGAAGTTCACCACCTTCTGCTTTGATATCATCTCGCCATTAATGCGAATTCTCTCGCGGAAGTCAGTAAGGTGCGGCGAGGTATATAGTCCCACCTGATATCCCGCCTGCTGAAGCACTGAGGCGAGCATATTACTTACCGAGCCCTTACCATTTGTGCCAGCCACATGGATAACAAAGTAGCTACGCTGAGGGTTGCCAATCTTGCGGCAGAACTCACTCACGCGCTCAAGGCCTGGCTTGTATGCTAATGCTCCATCCTGCTGAAAGGTCGGCAGGGAGGTAAAGAGATAGTCAAGGGTTTCTGTATAGTTCATAGTCTAATCGAGATAAAACTTTCTTTTGGATAGTATGGCTACGGTATAGAGCAGGCAGAGCAGGGCAATGTAGAGCGACAGACGGCCGATATAGTCTCCATAGCGGGTGTATATTGTCTTGTGGTCGTTTAGGCGCAGGGTCGTAGTTATCACACCTTGCTTGTCCCAGTCAAGACTCTCTATGCTGTCGCCACGCGAGTTGATAAAGCCCGATATGCCCGTGTTGGCACTGCGGGCAATATCTCTGCGGTGCTCAATGGCGCGTAGGCGGCAGTAGGCGTAGAGGTACTTATATCCCCAAGTGTCGCCCCACCAACCGTCGTTAGATATTACGCCGATAACTTGCGCTCCATTTCTGACAAACTCGCCCATATAGTCGCCATAAAGACCCTCATAGCATATTGCAGGGGCTATTTTGACACCATTATGCTCAAAAGGCTTGCAACTATTTCCGATACCCAACTGACCCGATATGCCACCGAGGTCTACGCCAAAAATCTTATCCTTGCGGAACCATGCTGGCAGGGTCTCCACGCCGATAACAAGTTTACCTTTGTGGTGTATTGGTGTTACGGCAGGGTCGGAGCAGATACCAAGCGCGCTGTTGAAGATGTCGTAGTATATCCCGTTGCTTGAGAAGCGATTTGTGTCGCTCTTGCGGCGGTTGCCATAAGGGACAATGCTCTGCACACCAGCAATAACCATAGCCTCACTCTTGGCGAAGCGCAGCTGTGTGTTTATCGCCTGCACAATGCGCGTAGCACTGATAAATCGCTCGTTTACGGTTGTGGCCAGAGAGGTCTCTGGCATAAGGATAAAACTTGCCGACTCTACAGGTGCTTCAGAGAGCAGCTTGACAAGGTTTTTCTGCTGCTGAGCCTCACTGCCATTGAACTTCTCGTAGCAGTCTACATTTGGCTGCACTGCCGTCACAGTAATCTGCTCTCGCGAGGTATAACGCTCTGTTGTTGGGGCGTTTACGGCATAGAGGATAAGCGAAAAGAGTATCGGACAGACAACCTTTGCTGCTGCCAAAATCCAACGACCCTTACCACCACTTTTAAGCGCCTCAAAGATGAGTATGTTTGAGACCAACACCCACAGCGAGCCACCAAGCACGCCCGTATACTCGTACCACTGAACAGCCCAAGTGTCAAAGGCAAAGGCATTGCCCAGAGTCAGCCACGGGAACGACATTGCGGGTGCCTTGATGTAGATATACTCGCAAGCTATCCATGCCGTTACGAGCAGTGTGTAGGCTATGCCCTTTGGCATTCGCTTGCTCACAATATGGAAGAGCGTGAAGGGAAGAAGCGCCCACCAACTACCCACTATCGTACCTGCAATAGTGCCTATCGCTGCGGCGTTCCATACCCACCATATTGTAGATAGGTGCCACAGTATGAATGTCAGCGAAGCCCATAACGCAACCTTAACGCTATCCCTGAATGAGCCAGTATAGCTATTGCTCACCATAAGCAGCGGCACAAGGGCTACAAGCACTGTAAATCCGCTGACTGTCATCCACCCAAAGCCAAGCAGCAGGGCAGATAGCAGACAGAGCAGCAGTCGCTTTGTGTTTGATAGTTTGGTAGTGTTAGGTGTCATCCTGCTATTTTGTTTTGTAAGCGCAACGATACTTGCCCTTTGCGAGATTTAAGATTTTGCCCTTCAGTAGGTTACGACGCAATGGCGAGAGGTGGTCAGTAAATACCTTACCCTCAATATGGTCATACTCGTGCTGAATTACGCGAGCAGGATAGCCGTCAAACTCGTCGTCGTGCTCTACGAAGTTCTCGTCAAGGTAGCGCATACGAATCTTTACGGGGCGAGATACATTCTCATGAATGCCCGGCAATGACAGACAACCCTCCTCAAACAGGCCCGTCTGCTCGCTACGCTCATAAATCTCTGGATTGACAAACACGCGGCGGAAGTTCTCCAACTCTGGCACCTCGTCAGCCCAAGGGGTGCAGTCAACGATAAAAAGGCGGATGTTCTTGCCAATCTGAGGGGCAGCAAGACCCACGCCCGATGCCTCGTCAAGGGTCAGAAACATATCCTCAACGAGCTTCTTGAACTCTGGATAGTCTGGTGTTATCTCAACTGACTTGTTGCGCAGTACCTGCGAACCGTAGATGACTATTGGATATATCATTGTATAATTATTTTTTTATTTGGCTATTGGCTTTTAGCTATTAGCCGTCAGCTTTTCTGTGGTATCCGCAAAGCGGATTTATATATGTCGGCAAGCCGACGCCTCTATAAGGCTAATGGCTAATGGCCAACGGCTAACGGTTAATGGTTAATACTCTCCATATAGGACTGCAGTATTATTGTTGCGGCAACGCGGTCTACAATAGCCTTATCGCGGCGCGCCATCTTGCCAATACCGCTCTCAAGGATTGTGCGCTGAGCCATAACGGATGTAAATCGCTCATCGTGCAGCACAATCTCCTTATCGGGATATGCCCTACGCAGGCGCAGGACGAGTGGCTCAATGTACTTCATCGTCTCCGAAGGCTGACCGTTCATCTGCGACGGCTTGCCAACAACTATTGTTGAAACGGCATTCTCAGCACAATATTGTGCAATATATCGCTCCAACTCTTTGGTTGCCACAGTCTCAAGTGCTCCGGCGATAATGCGCAGAGGGTCGGACACGGCCAACCCTGTGCGCTTAACTCCGTAGTCTATAGCAAGGATTCTTGACATTACGCCTTAATCTTCTTATACAGAGGACGGAAAGATACTGCCTCGCCGATAATCTTCTCAAGGTCGGCAATAGCTACTCGCTGCTGCTCCATAGTGTCGCGGTGGCGGATAGTTACAGTGCCGCTCTCAAGGCTGTCGTGATCTACTGTGACGCAGAAAGGAGTACCTACAGCATCCTGACGGCGGTAACGCTTACCGATAGAGTCCTTCTCGTCGTAGGTTACAGCGTAGTCAAACTTCAGGCTATCAATAATCTGACGCGCAAGCTCTGGAAGACCATCCTTCTTTACAAGTGGCATAACAGCAATCTTTGTAGGGGCAAGGCAAGCAGGTATGCGAAGCACTACGCGCTCCTCGCCACTCTCGAGCTTCTCCTCGCAGTATGCAGCAGACATAATCTGCAGGAACATACGGTCCACGCCGATAGATGTCTCAACAACATAAGGAACATAGCTCTCGCCACGCTCTGGGTCAAAGTACTGAATCTTCTTGCCAGAGTACTCCTGGTGTCTGCCGAGGTCAAAGTCTGTTCGAGAGTGAATGCCCTCTACCTCCTTGAAGCCAAATGGGAAGTTAAACTCAATATCAGTTGCTGCATTTGCATAGTGAGCCAGCTTGTCGTGGTCGTGGAAGCGGTACTTGTCATCGCCAAAGCCAAGTGCGCGGTGCCAAGCCATACGGGTGTTCTTCCACTCGTTCCACCACTGCATCTCTGTGCCTGGCTGTACGAAGAACTGCATCTCCATCTGTTCAAACTCACGCATACGGAAGATAAACTGGCGAGCCACAATCTCGTTACGGAACGCCTTACCAATCTGCGCAATACCAAATGGGAGCTTCATACGACCAGTCTTCTGCACATTGAGGAAGTTCACAAAGATACCCTGTGCAGTCTCTGGGCGGAGGTAGATTGTATTTGCACCCTCAGCAGTAGAGCCCATCTGGGTAGAGAACATAAGGTTGAACTGGCGAACATCAGTCCAGTTGCGAGTACCAGAGATAGGGCATACAATCTCACAGTCAAGGATAATCTGCTTCAGAGCCTCAAGGTCGTTCTTGTCCAACGCCTCAACAAAGCGAGCGTGCACAGCGTCACGCTTAGCAGTAATCTCAAGTACGCGTGTGTTTGTTGCGCGATACTGCGCCTCGTCAAATGCCTCGCCAAAGCGCTTGCGAGCCTTGTCAATCTCCTTCTGAATCTTCTCGTCCTGCTTAGCCATCCAATCCTCAATAAGCACATCGGCACGATAACGCTTCTTTGAGTCCTTGTTGTCAATCAGTGGGTCGTTAAATGCAGCCACATGGCCAGAAGCCTCCCAAGTCTTTGGGTGCATAAAGATAGCCGCGTCAATACCGACGATATTCTCGTGGAGCTTTACCATTGAGTCCCACCAGTAGCGCTTGATGTTATTCTTCAGCTCAACACCATTCTGACCGTAGTCATAAACAGCGCCAAGACCATCGTAAATCTCGCTTGAAGGGAAAATAAAACCATACTCCTTGCAGTGAGCAATCAGTTTCTTAAAGAGTTCTTCCTGTGTCATAATTCTATATTTTATTGTTGTTCTAATCAAATTTAAGTAGCGTAAATCGCTTAACAATAGCTTCCAAACGGCAAAGGTATAAATTTTTTTCGGATATATTGTCACATTAGTTTTGAAACGACTCGACATATCAAAAAAAAATGTAACTTTGTGGTCAAATTGTGTAATTATGAAGAGATTTGCTTACATTCTTATTTTGTCAATTCTATCTATTTTCTCTGCTTGTACAACAACAGATAAGGAGCCCGAAATCGTCCTCAATTCCTTGCGCCTCGACCCACGAAGTGTCACTCTTGAGGTTGGTGGAACAAAGAGTCTAAAAGCTGTCTATGAGCCTGATGTTGAGGGGATTGTCTTCTCATGGTCCTCAACCAATATGGCGGTTGTCAGTGTTACGGAAGAGGGCGTTGTTACAGCCGTAGCGGAGGGTTCGGCACAGATAGTGTGCAAGTATGGCGAGCAAGTCTCTGCCCGCTGCGCAGTGCAGGTAGTTCCACAGTCTGAGCCTGAGCCAGAACCAGAACCAGAGCCAACTCCAGGACCAAAGAAGTTGACCGTAGAGGAGCTTGCCGCTCCGCTGAGCAAGAGTATGATTTTCTCCTCTCGCCAGCTCAGATACCCTGGAACGGTTATGCAGTGCTTTGACTTCTACGATAGCAGCCAGAATGGATATATCTACTTCACGCAGTGTGGTGCTGATGCCACTACGGGTAATAAGTGGATTGTCGTTGCAAGTCGCGTAAAGAGAGGTGTTTATGGAGATGCTTCGGTCAGTGGCGAGGCGATGTATCTGCGTTGGTTTGGCCACGGAACAATAATGTGTGTTGAGCACAGTGAGGCTGACGGCAAAGATTATATTTGGGTCAACTCAAACGGAACACTCTCTGGCGCAAACTATACCAACCAGAAGACCGTTTCGCGTATTCTCTATGAGCCAAATAAGACCTATGAGCATCGTGCGGGCGAGCACTTCTACCTTGATTCATATCGCGATAGCACAGGCAAGACTTGGTCAAATCTTCTTGATTTTCAAGTTAATATAGATTTTGAGACACGCCGAATGCTTGCCGTATGTCGCACAAGTGGCGTCCGACATCTTATCATCTACGACCTTGATAAGGTACTTGCTCTCAAGGAGCAGGATGTTACGCTCACTCGCACATGGGGTGGCGAGGGCGATACAGGTACTACGAAACACACTACCACAGAGACTATTAAGGCTCGCAATGTAGGCTCTTTGACACCGCTTAGCTCGTTTACGCTTAAGATACAATCCAGCACTTCGGACTTCTCACAGACCCACTCAAGCTCATATCAAGGTCACGCTATCGCGGGTGAATATATATATTGGTATGAGGGTAACGCATATGAGAAAAAGTCTGGTAGTGGAGTGTACGATAACTCACAGGCCTACCTTGAGATTTTTGACTATACTGGCAAGCGCGTCGTGCCTCGCACACGGGTCGCTGCGGTGTCGGATGTTGAGAATTTGACGGCTCTTGTAAACCTCAACACAAACCTCTACTGCGAGGCGGAGGGCGTACAGGTCAAGGGCGACCACCTCTACTTAGGCATCGTCACCCACAAAGCCGGCATGACCTCCAAAAACCGCGTCGCCACCATCCTCGAATACAAAATCTTTAAGTAACTAATCTGGGCAAAAAGAGTAGGCGAGAGTCTTCCGACTGTCGCCTATCTCGGGGATTGCCCAATAAACAACCATTGCGAAGCACCTATAAAACTACTAACGACCGCTGACAAACCAAACCGCGCGAGGACTACAGGTTGAACCGACGATAAACCGAGAGCAGAGGATGCTTGCATACTATGCCGAGGTGCGAAGGAGGAAGAGCCGAGTATTCGGCTCAAAGTATTTTAGGGGAGCACAAACAAAAATAAGAGGGCGTTTCTGGGCGACCTCTTACCTCGGGGATTGCTCAATAAACAACAATTGCGCAGCACCTATAAAACTACTAACGCACGCAGCAGGCGAGAGAAGAGCAAGTTGGAGCAGTCAATCGCAGATTGTTGACATTGGATGATATTGGCTGAAAACTTGTTTTCAAGGGCAATATCAGGCAGTGGCAAAAGTTGCAAAGCAACACTGCTCCTCGCAGATAACTCTTCCGAGCCGCCACAGTGGGTCAGGAGTTTAGGGGAGCACAAACAAAAAATAAGAGGGCGTTTCACAACGACCTCTTACCTCGGGGATTGCTCCCCTAAACTACTAACCCAAACTTAAATAAATGAAGAAACCTCACTGCGGCTTGCAGTTTCCACCGCAGCTGTTGTTTTGAAGTGCAATCTTCATACCAATAACGAGCAGTTTGGGTTAAAATTGTGCGATATGCCCAAAGTGAACATTTTTGTAGCCAAAATGAGCATTTGTTATTTATTGCTCTTTATTCTATTGCAACTTTTGCACAACATTTGGCAGTTCTCTGCAACTGTCATACCTCCCTCGCTCCACGGTGTGATATGGTCTCCCTCCATCTGTTCAATATCAAAATGCTCACCACACATCGGACAGATACCCTTTTGTCGTTCATACGCCTCGCGCTTCATTCTGTCAGAGAAGGCGCGTATATGCAGATGTCGTTGATTGCGGTCAAAAATATAAGCGTAAATCCCTTTTTTGTTTGTCACATCCTCATCTTGCATCAATCGTGACACCTCATCCTCTATTAACGGCGGGTTGAACGGTTGCTTACCATATTTATTATATAGGAAGCCCCACTCTACACCCTTCATCTCTTTGCGATACTTTGAGAATACCATTGTAACCCAATTTATCACAGCCTGGAAATATAACCACAGCTCTGCGGCGTTAGCATCGTTCTGATGTTTAGCCATATAAATATCAATATTCCCCTCTGAAATCCACGATATTGCGGTCTCGAGATACTCTTGACGGATAGCGGTACCAGTTAAATAGTCTCTTCCTATTTTGTATGCCACGCAACCGCTCTTGCTAAAATAGCGTTTTGCATCAGATACCCACGAGCCAGAGTATACCGCATTGCGCAACTCTTGGTCTGTCAATTTTGCCCCTGCAATGTTTATAGTTTTGAACCAATCTAACTTCTCCTTATCAGTGCCACTGCAAAGATATATCATCAGTTCGTAGTCCAAAATCTTATCCTGCTCATCTTGTTGCAAGTTGTGGAAATAGCGGAAGTTGTAGGCAAAATCTCCTGCGACATACTGGCAGATAGAGACTGTTCGTTGCTGTCCGTCTATAACCTCAAAAGTGCCATTGTCACAAACTGCCCAATACATCACATTGAGTGGAAAGTTGTTGTTTATGGTCGTTATAACGGCATCGCGCTGCTTCTCATTGTAGACAAACTCTCGCTGATATTTGGGACGAATATTTAGCAGACCGCTGTAGCCAACAACTCCCTCTTCATTGCTGTCGCGGTAGCCTTTTGTCAGCTCTCTGACTGTTATTTTTGTAAGTTCTATTTTCATAAGACTCTATTTTTTGATTCTGCGAATAAATATTCTCTTAAACATATTTCTGCCATTTATAACGCAGTGAGGGTTTTTACCATCCCAATTTGCTTCAAATGAAAATCCTTTACCATTATCTTCTGCCATGCCTACTAGCTCAAATTGTTCTGGATTATACTTGTCTAAGAAAGTAATCGGGACCCCCATAACACCGTCATAATCACACGGGATATCTGCTGTTTTTGAAATCTCAATCGCATTATAGTTCTCATATTTTGGATACTCCTCTGGGGAGTAGTGCTTGTATAAAATGAGATTCTCGTGGCGTTTCCCTATATCCAAGTTTGTAAACCATACTACTCCTGATACTCTAATCATCCCCTCTTTATGATTTGATGCAGTGGCAGTGTCCTCATATTTAGATATAAAATGTGTTGCTCCGCCCTTAAATCCGTAGCCAAGCCATAGCTTATTGTCGCGTATGAGGGGAAATATCTCTTTATAGGTAATAGCGTTCTGATGACCTATTATAATAAACTTCTTATCATACTCAATCAGTTGAGCAACATACTCGCGGAAGAGCGAAAATGGGGGATTTGTAACAACTATATCTGCCTCTTTTAGCAGCTCTATACACTCTTGGCTGCGGAAGTCGCCATCCCCTTTGAGTGGATGTACTCCAATTTCATCAGGCGACGGGACTCTGTCTCCGTCTATATCGCCTTCATATATAAGATATACGGCTTGTTCGCTACTATTCATACTGAACAAGTCTATATCTTGATTTTTGTAGCAGGTGGTAATGAGCTTTTTTAGGCCGAGGTGCTCAAAGTTGTAGGCAAAGTAGTGAAAAAAGTTGCTTACGCGAGGGTCGTCGCAGTTGCATAGCACGGTCTTGCCTCTGAAATGCTCTTTGTAGTGAGATAATTCTCGTTCAATGTCGGAAAGCTGCGTATAGAACTCATCTTTCTTCGCCTTTTTAGCCTTGTGGAGGTTTGCGTTCTTCTTTGCCATTGGGATAGGGGTTTGCGAGCTTTGCCTTTGCCCAAAGTCAGAGAAAACAGAAAGGGTGCATCCTGCCGACTTATCTACTCTGTCGAGGGATCCCCATCCCTATGCACGCAAACAAGTACGAACAGTCCACACCCATAGGATGTGAACCTTCAAAACCTGTTCCTGTGCAATGTTTACTTGGGGATTTTCGACAGACGGAACAAGAGTCAAAGACTCAATTTATAAATATGTCGTTATACTATATCTGTTTTGTATACGCTGTTATTAGGTTATAAAAATATTCAAACTGCTCTCTTACAACATTATATCGCTATCCTTGAAGTGGAGCTGCCACTCAATTTTGGCATTCTCATCACTATCAGATGCGTGGATGGCATTCTGCTGAACGCTGCTACCATAGAGCTTGCGGACAGTACCCTGTTCGGCTGCCACTGGGTTTGTTGCGCCCACAGTCTTGCGAAGCTCGGCAACGGCATCCTCCTTCTCAAGCACCGCTGCAACAATCGGTCCTGAGGTCATAAAGTCAATAAGACCATCAAAGAAAGGCTTGCCAGTGTGAACGGCATAGAAGCGCTTTGCGTCGTTGCGCGACATACACCACATTCTCAGTGCTACGATTCTAAAACCAGCATCCACAAGGTGCTGAAGAATCTTTGCGTGGTTGCCAGCCCTAACGGCATCGGGCTTAATCATAGTAAAAGTTAAATTTCCCATAGTAGTTTAAGGTTTTGTCAAATAGTAGGTACGAAGATAATGATTTTTTTTGACAAACTATTGTAAATCAAAAAAAAATATCTACCTTTGCCCTCGCAAAAGACATCAGCCCGGATGGCGGAATCGGTAGACGCGCTGGTCTCAAACACCAGTAGGTTCACCCCTGTGCCGGTTCGACCCCGGCTCCGGGTACTGAAGCGGGGAAAGTTGAAAAACTTTCCTCGCTTTTATTTTTCAATCCTCGTAACTCATTGGTTTGCTGATATATTAGAGCAAGCACACTGTTGAGATTATCAGTTCGAAAAATTTTCCCATCAAACTCCAATTTTCCTGAAAAAATCGAACTTAACGCCCTGATTTTGACTTCTGCAGGAGCATATTGAAAGAACTTATCTATATTGGTTATCAAGCTCATAGCATACTTCAACTGCGGTTCGATTTTACTACGGTTCGGGGTTTCAAGCAGCTCTTTTCTATCTTCTGCAGCCTTCAACAGTTGTTTCTGCCTGTTAATCATACGGTTATACGCCTCCTTGTCAATTTCTCCATCGAGATACTTATCCTCAATCTTATTCATACGCTCGTTCATTTCATATATCTCGCTATCTATTTTATCAATAACAGCACGAATATCACGAGCATTCTCCTTGCGAAGGTCGTTTAACACCTCCGAGTAGAGTTTCATTATCATGTCACTTGGGCGCAGACCACTCACATAATCCACAAAGGCAGCATTGACCGTATCGGCAGACATTCGTAGATGTTTACCCGATGTCGGACAAAAGTAATACGGATACTTGCCGCCACTTCCTCCCGTACTAAAAGCACCTGTAATTGCACGACCACAATGCGGGCAAATTAGGTACTTACGCAGATAAAATTCGGGCTTGATTGGCTTGGTAAGTTTGGGTTGTTTCTTGCGTTTGCCGTCAATAATATCCTGCACGGTGTCAAACAACTCCTCGGTAACCAATAGAGTGTGCAGACCATCAACAATTACTTCTGGCTCAGTTTTGGTTGCTGGAACTCGAATCTTACCTTTGTAAAATATGTTACGCAGGATGTCAAGAAAGGTGCTTTCAGGTATTTCGGGTGCAATCCTTCGGCGAATGGCACAAGGAGCCTCCACACCTTTGGCTACTTCGTTAAAGATAGCGCGAATAAGCGGAGCCTTCTCATCGTCAATCTCAATAGTCTTGGCAATCGTAATGCCTTTATCATCTGTTATATGAACATTCTTATAGCCTCGTGGTGCTTTGTTTGCCAATCGACCCGACAAAAGTGTTTCACGCACGCCATCACGTGTTCGTCGGCTAATCTTATTATTCTCCGTATGGGCAGCAGCGCAATAATTGCCCAATGATGATGACCACTCGGTCGCCGAGAAGTCAATCGGGCTTTCAAGGGCATTGAATTCAATACCCCACTCGTCCATAAATATACGCTTAAAAGCATAAGCGAACTCTGGATTACGAGCAAATCTATCCCAACGAAGGAAGAGTATCATATCAACCTCGTTCTTATGTGCTTTGCAGTAATCACGGATTTTCTTCATTTCTGGTCGGACAAAATCATGATGCTTTGCCGAAAAATCCTCTTTGTAGCAAGCTATAACATTGTATTCGTGCTTATCACAATGCTGCCTCAACTTCTTCTCTTGAAAATCAAGACTTGTGTTCGTTTTCTGCTCGTCCGAACTAACTCTGCAATATAATATCACATTTTTCATCTTCAAGTAATTGTTTTTCAGCGCTTATTTGTAGTTCAGCAAACAGATATAATATCTCTCTGACTTGCTTTATCTCTTCATTTGTTAAATTACACTTATATGGTTTTATAATCTCTTTACATCTCTCTATACTTAACATTGAAAATCAAGTATTTCAATCCCCCGAAGGGGTTATTTGCTTTTGTGCCTCTCTCCATTCTCGGAAAGACTTCTGGTCGGCAGGGATATGCGTAGAACCCTTGCGCTCTGAGCGCAGTTATCCTATGTTACTTCATCAGCGTATGTATTGTTGAAATTATTCAAGACATCGGTTCGTGTTAAGAATCGAAGTAAGGCAAATATACAAATAAAAAACGAGAAAAACAAATTCAATTTATACATATCTATCTTTATTGCGACTTGCCTCCTATTACAAGTAAGCCTAAACGCTATTGTTTCTATATATCCATAACATTCAGACTTATTGACGATTATGCTATTTTTACCATGTAAGTTTACATGGATATTTTTTGTTAAGATTAAGGGACTGAGGGGGGGGTAGTGAGTGTTTTTCAAAAGAGTCCCTCGCCTTAAAAATGAAATTTGTGTCCCCTAATACCCCCGTTCAAGCTGTTGGGTCAAAAAATTTTTTCCGAAGATTTTCGCCCCTGAAAAATTAGACATCTTATATGGCAAACTCCTTCTTTACTCGTTGAACTGTCGATACTGACACTCCACAAATCGCCGCTGTATCACGAATGCTTTTGCCCGCCTTCAACGAGCGAATAACCTTGCTATACTCCTCTTGCTTGCGCTCCTTGCTCTTGACAGAGCCAACCTTACGACCAAGCTTTACTTTGCGTTGCTCAATGGCGACTCTTCTCCCAGACTGTAAACGATAGACAATCCCATCCCTCTCGATTTCTGAAAAAGAACTCAATACAGCAGTAATCATCTTGGCAATGGCATTGGGCTGCCCCTCACTATCAAGAGTGGATAGTTGAATGTTCTGAATATAGATGTTTACACCAGATTTTGTGAGTTGGTCAATGGTATTAACTACAATTTTAACACTTCTACCAAGTCTGGAAATCTCTGATACACATAGTGTGTTTACATGGTTCTTAATACAAAATTCTATGCACTCGGTGAGGATAGGACGATTCTCCTTTGCCCCACTCATCTTCTCCTCGTAGATATTTATCAATTCCATGTCATTGAAGGAGATGTATCGCTTCAAATCCTCAACTTGACGGGTTGTTGATTGACGGTCACCAACCGATGATACTCGCGCGTAAATTACTGCGGTTTTCACACTATCCATATTTAGTATTATATCATTTGTTTAATAATACAAAGATATATTATATTATTAACATAAGCAAATAAAATTAGTGTGATAATATAAAATAAATCAAAAAAAATCGGCAGCCGCAATTAAGTGACTGCCGTTTCTGTGTTCGGATTATTCAAAGAATTGTTTGACTAGCGTTTATTAAATATCTGTATAGAGTACTGCTTTCGCACAAATACCAATACTTTTTAGATTTTCTTTTACATTATCTTCGGGATATGCCTCTGTGCAAGCATAATACCATTGAGCATTTGGGACAAGAGCTTTTATTTTTTCAAAATATGGATGGTCAACTTCTGACACAGAGTGTCCTATAACAAATATTTGTTGAACGCTTATAATTTTATCTATAAATTTTTGCCACTTGGGGGATTGTATAATTTCATCTACATTTTTCGTCATATATTTGATATGTTCTACAATCGTTTCATTCTCTGATTGAATTTCTATACTAGCATTTCTGTCACACCCACAAATATATCTTTCTGTATTTAATACAGCTCCTATTGTGTCTTTGTTTGCACCATTACATTGGTCGTGAATGTAGCAAATATATTCATTGGGTATATTATAAACATTCTCTAATGTTTGCGTATAGTTAAAAGTTAAGAAAATATTATCATTTGCTGTTATTGAAAGTTTTTTCCAACATTTATATTGTAAACATTTTACATATGTTACCCATTCTGTAAATAGAAGTTTGATTTGTATGAGAGCATCACAAATATTCTCTAATGCACATTTTTGTTTATTAAACTCAGGCAGACGCTTTTCCTCTTCTTGTGATAATCTATATACGACATCTATTTTAGGACGACCAATCGATTTTTCAAAATCACTCCACAGACTTCCTCTGAAGATATATTCTAAAAAACTTACAGTGTTACTTGTATTGTCTTTTTTATTTAGATAATCTTTGAAATGAGAATAGCTAGTAGGTAGATTGTGATATAAATCAAAACCATTGCCAATAATATACAGTGTTTTCATAGCTAAAAAAAGTTTGGTTGGTGGCGAAAAACCACCAACCGTTGTTAAATCGTTTAATTGTTAATTAAAAAGCGAGGACAGCACGCACAGAGCTTGTGTATTGCTTACCGTTGGAGCCTGAACTACCATTACTGAGATGCAATATGGATGCGTAGTAGACATTGTCCTCAGTAGACGACCAATAATAGCCTGTTCCGAGTGTGGTACAACCATTTGCAGAGAGAGTTGAGTTAATAGCCGATTTATTACTGTAAATCACTTTCAACTCATCTAACGAAGGCAAGTACCACCCCGTTCCATAATTCGAGCACCAAGTTTTTGCATCGCCCCAATTCTTTGAAACCTCGGTAATAGACATCATTTTTCCGTTTGTACCTTCATTTGCAATCTCAAATACAACGCCACCATTAAACCAAGGGATATATTGACCAACCTTATATGGATAACCGTAACTATTGCCTGCATTATCATAGACTTCTACACCTCCCATATCAAAGTGAAGGTAATCATTTCGAGATGTAAACTTATCGCCAACAATGATTGTTTTAAGGTTTGCATTGTTGCACAATTTCACATCTGTCAATGCCGTATTTACCACAAATGTGATTTCTCCGATTGACAATTCCTCGGCGTAAAGTTTCTCCAACGCTGTATTGTATTGTATATCTACCATCGAAAGTTCAGCATTGTTGCTTACATTAAGATAGGTAAGTGCAGTATTGCTACGGATATTGAGTGCAGAGAGCAAGTTGTTTGCAATATCAAACTCCTGCAATGCGGTGTTTGCTACAACATTGATGCGAGGCAACTTATTGTCGTTGCAGTAGAACTTCACAAGCGAGGTATTGTTCGACACATCGAGGGTGGTAAGTTCGTTGTTGTTACATACGAGCGAGGTCAATGCCAAGTTCTTGGTGACATCAAGCGATTGTAACTTACACTTGCGCACATCGAGCAATTCGAGAGAAGTCAATTCCGAAACATCAACACCTTCCAATGCGCTATTGCCCGACAGAGTAGCATTAACTGCTGGCGAGTGGAATACCAACGAAGTAAGTGCGGTATTGTCAGTTACGGCAACATCGGTAAAGTCGCCATAAAATTCAAGGTCGGTAAGAGTAGGAGTATTCTTTACCGTAAACGATGTAAACGGAGTGAATTTAGCAGTGAAATAGAAGTTGTCAGCCTGAGTGTAGTTATCAAGCGTAATTGCCGTACCGTTGATTGCATTGGTAGTAACGCCCTGCAAATTGAGGAATTCCAACGCTACGCAGTTATCGAGATTAATATGCTCGATAGGGTTGTTGTTACAAGTTAGGGTGCGGAGTTGCTTGAGGTTAGGCAATACAATCTTTGTGATATTGTTGTTCGAGCAGTTGAGGGTTACGAGGTTGGTACAAGACTCCAAGCCTGTCAAATCAGCCACGCCCTTACCCGAGCAATTTACCATAGTGATATTATCAGCCTCAACGATAGAAATCTCCTCGTCGCCATCGTCGTCGTAGTTATTCACGAGGTAAGCCTTCAATTTAGCGTCAGGGATATAGAGGCCTCCGTTGTTATAGTAGGTAGAGGTTGTCTTATCCTTGGTAACAGCCACATTGCTCTGCTGTGCATCATCCTTAACCCACAGCTTAACGAGTGCAGGGTTGCCAGAGCAGTCGAGGGTGGTAAGGGCCGCATTATTGCTGATGTCGAGCGCGGTGAGTGCGTTGGCAGAGCAGTTGAGGGTCTGCAACTTCTGCGCAGGGATAATATTGAGTGACTCAAGCGCATTCTTCGAGCAATCGAGGTCGGTGAGTGCGGTGCAGCCAGCAAGCGAGAGTTCTGCGAGGTTGTTTGCCGAGCAGTTGATAGTTGCGAGTTTAGCCAAGCCGACAATATAGAGCTTTGTGAGCTGATTGTCATTACAGAGCAGTTCTGTAAGTTCTGCAGATTTAGTAACATCGAGCAGGGTCAGTGCATTCTTAGACGCATCGAGCGCTGTGAGTGCAGTGTTCTTGCTGAGGTTGAGGCTCTCGATATGGTTGTTCGAGCAGTTGAGTTCGGTGAGGAGCGAAAGGTTGGTCACATCGAGCGATGCCAGCTCGTTCTTGAGGCAGAGCAACGAGGTAAGTTGCTTATTCTGCGACACATTGAGAGAGCCGAGCTTGTTGATAGATACATTGAGCGAGGTGAGGCCCTTCATCTTGCTAACATCGACGGTTGCGAGTTTGTTGTTCGACAAGTCGAGCGTCGTTACTGACGAAGGCAGAGCGACAGACTCCAGTGCATTAGTAGCTGCGGTGAGAGTTGTGAGTTTGGTATTACTTGCAAGGTTAAGCGAGCCAATCTTATTATAAGAGCAGTCGAGAGTCTCAAGGTTGGCAAAGTACTCAATACCCTCAAGAGATGTGATTTGAGGAATAGTTGCAGAGACATCAAGAGAGGTAACTGCAGCAGCCTCGTCGGCAGAAATCTCACCGTCGCTATTTGTATCATACTTCTCCAAGAGCACCGCCTTGAAGGTCGCATCAGTGAAGGCGATGTTGTCAATAGTCCATGGCACCATATTTACATACTCCGAAGCACGCTGATTGTTGCCGTCAGAGACCTGAAGGCGAACATTCGCAGAAATCTCGCTACGGAAGAATGCCTCATCAAGAGCTGCGCCTGAGATAACTACGGTCAAGATACCATCCTTAGCGGTTGCGCTCTCGATAGCAAGGTTTACAAACTCACCTACCGACGCGCGTGTAAGGGTATAGACAGCCTTAGCGCTCAGTGCGCTCTGCCAAACAGGTATAAGCTCAGCGGCTGTAGATGCTGGCTGTAGCTCAAAGTCCAATGTCGCTTTACCAGCGGTAATTTTACCATTGCTATTGGTGTAGTACATTGTTGCATTGTTGTCGGCATACTTTGGTACATAGCTGATAGACTGAATACGAGCCAAGATAGCGGCAACCTGCTCCTGAAGGGTTGAAATATCGCCCTGAATGTTGTAAATAGCAGCCTTGATATTCTTTACCTCCTTCTCCAAAGCGGTGACACGAGTAGTTAGCGCCTCGATTGTAGAGTTTACAGCATCTACCTCCGAAGCAATGTGGTCACGCAGTTCGCCATTAAGGGTTGTAATTGCATTTGAGATAGCATTTTTATAAGCCTGAGTAATCTCCTTTGTAGTCTCAACCAATTCCTCTTGAAGTGCAGCTATTTCTGCCGCATTGGCAGTAATTGCCGCCAAATTATCAGCAATAGCAGCGGCATTGTTTGCAATCTGAGCTGCGTTGGCACTAATGTCGGCTGCATTCTTTGCGATGGTTGTTGCGTTAGCTACGATTGCTTGCTTGTTGGCGCTTACCTGACCTTGAAGTTGAGCAATAGCAGCCTGGTTCTGGTTGATAAGAGAGTTATTTGCTGTAATGAGAGCTTTGTTAGCAGCAATCAACTGTGCATTAGCCTCAATATCGGCATCGTTATCCAAAATAGCCTGAGCGTTTTTGCGAATATTCTCGGCATTAGCCTCGATTGCATTGGCGTTAGCAATAATGTCATTGGCATTTTTTGCAGCCTCTGCAGTGAGTGATGAGAGGTCATTCTCAAGAGCTGAGATAAGCTTGCTATTCTCGTTAATCTTGGTGTTAATCTGTGTTTCTAATTCTGAAATACTCTCCTTGATAGAGTTCTCTGAAGCGGTGATTTTACTCTCCAAGGCTACTTTTAATGCCTCCAACTTGGCATTAGCCTCAGCTATAGTGTAATAGCCAGAAAGTTGACTATTTACCCAAGACTTGATTGAAGCTTCAACCTCGTCAATAGCTGTTTTGATGGCTTCGTTATACGCAGTAGTAATATCTGAGTTGGCCTTTGAGATAGCATCTTTATATTCCTTTGTAATCTCTTTAACAGCATTTGCTACATCCGCCTTAACACCCTTTGTTGCGTCTGCTAGCTTCTGTTCAATACGCTCCTCCAGCTCGCTAAGTAGTTTGTTTACAGTTTTTGCATCAATGCTAATGCTGGCTACTATATTTGCCAATTCATTGTACTGGTCAAGGGTTGCGAAGGTCGCGGTTGCCCAATTCTTAGTGTTGGCAATGCTATTATCAACATAATCAGTCAACAGATTGATTTTACTTGAGAGTTCTTTGTCTTTCTGCTCTAAGTTGCCAATAATGTTGTTGATGGAATTTAGTTCAGATTGAATATCTCTCTTTGCGGTCTCTAACAGTGCAATTACTCGTGCTATTTCAGAGTCGATTTCACCCTCTAATGAATTTTTCAACTCTTTGATTTTATTGTTTGTAGATGCAATCTCATTCTCCAGTTCTATGGCTCTGTTCTGAAGAGTTGTGATATATCCTTTAAGCTCTACATCAGCCTGTTCCAATTTAGAGATTGATGATTTGATAGATGTAATCTGTTGTTGAATTGTTGCGATTTGGTTGTTTTGAATCGCATCAACAGTCTGCTCCAATCCGTCTAGACGGTCGTTGATTTCAGAGCAGCTTGACAATACCATTGTCATTGCTGCAATAATAAAGAATAGTCTCTTCATAACAGTAAAGTATTAAAATTTAGTTTATAATGTTTGCGCTGTTATGACAAAAAGAAAGTGTGGAGATGATTTCCGTTTATCAAAATGGAGGTTGTGGTAAAACCTTGACTAAAATAAACGATACAATGCCCCACACCTGTAATATGCCAATAGATTGGTGTGGGTATACCAATAGCATATATACAAGAAATGAGTGCTGTTCGTTATCCCTTAGTCAATTGAAAACTACCACATTTCCATTTCAGGACTGCGAAAACACTTTCTATATGTCCGTAATCAAATGATTACACTGACAAAATTAAAAAATATTTCCTAAACGAACAACACCCGATGGGACATTGTATAGAAAAATAATAAAAGGTGCCCGTTAGAACACCTTTACAATTGACTCCCAACGGAACGAACGCCAAGCGGATTTCTCAATGTCAAAATAGGCGGTGGTGGAGTAAATTTCACGACTAACACCCCTACCGTTGGTATATTTGTAGGCAAGAGCAGAATTAGTTGTTCCCCACGCTTCTCTTACTTCTCCGTTCTTTTTGATGTAGAGAAAATGGGCCACACCTGTACGAAGCTTATGCTTCAAGTTCTCAATCATCATCGCCTTTGCTCCCGTTATTAGCTCATTACCTGTACGAGCTGCAATAACCGCCATTCTTGTTGCTGTCTGATTTGTAATTACCAATGTGTTTGTCATAGCTGTAGTTTTACTAGTATTATACCCTTTATTTTCTACTACAAAGATAATATTTTAATATTAATAATCCAAATTATTTTAGTGTTTTCTTTTAATTTACATGGAAATAATTAGTATTTTGATATTTATTTTCTATCTTTGTGATTAAAATAGGACCATTATGGCAAAACTGAGAGTAAAAGAAATCGTAAAGCAGAAGGGTTGGACATTGGCAAAGGTTGCCGAAATGCTTGATGTTCACCCTGTAAATTTGTCTACAACATTGAATGGAAATCCAACACTAAGCACTTTATCGCGCATTGCCGAAGTGCTGCAAGTTGATGTTGTGGATTTGATAGAGGTAGAGAACAAACCGACCATCAGCGGTTTTATAAAGTTGGGAACAGAGGTTATTGAGGTCTCTTCGGTGGCAGACTTGGAGAGGGCATTGGAGACGGCAAAAGGTTTATAAAAGCAATTCAAAGTAGCAAATGCCCAAAAGATTTGTTGAGAGCAAATAAATCTTTGAATAATCCGAATACAGAAATGGCAGTCACTTAATTGAGGCTGCCGATTTTTTTGAATACAGACAAGAGTTGAATACACTAAACTATACCTTTCCTTATTTGTTCACTAATAAATTTATTCAAGAATCTCGCTGCATCTTTCTTGCTATCCCCATATAGGTCGCAATATAAACCTACTGTTCTCCAAAAGAGATTGTCATCTTGGGGCAGGGCATTTTTGCGGAAGCAAGCAAGTCTTGTGGCGTTCTTAATGATACACTCCTCTAAATATTTGCTCATATCCATACCAGAATCTTTCTGCTGTTGAGGACGGGCGGCGGAACACTCTGGCTCCTTTTCAGAACAAGGGCTGACGGGCGGAGTATTGTTACTTTCACTGTTGAAGTTTATATGAATTTCTTCCTCTTCGCTCGCCGTAGCTGATTCAAGACCTTTGAAGTTATAGACCTCTTGCATAGGTTCTTTCTCTTTGTTTTCTTCCAATCGCTCACTATCGTTCACGATTTCTTTATTAGAAAACCCTATTGAAGAATTAGAAAAAGAAGATTGAAAACCTATTGAACCTGATGGAGCATCCCCATCATCACCTTTTACATTTACTTTTTCATTTTCATCTACTTCAACATCAGCATTAACATCTACATCAAGGGGTTGTTTCGGGGTTGATTGGGGGTTGTTTTTGCGAGCGTTCTGATTTCCCTTCGGTGCGCCACCTAACTTACCAAACTCGGCACCTTTCTTACCATTCTCAACAGATACTTCATACCTCCGCTTTGCGGCATCAAGATTGGGTTTCGCCATCGCAATGATGATGTTGACATACGGACTTGCACTCTCCTTGTCAATACCCTCCAACGCATAATCTCTTATTTTCATCACGCACTCTCTAAACTCTGCATCGTTGAGGTGCTTCATTGCCTCCAAAAAGGAGTCGTACATTACAAATGATTTCTTTTTGTCTTCATTTTTCGACATCTTTTTAATATTTATACATAGAATTATTATTAAACCACGCCGACACCATCGGCGCAGTTAGGTATGTAAACCTACTAAAATATAGTAGGCTCATATCTCAAAGTCAAGAGTTTTTACACAATCATTCAATTTTTTCGACCCACGGAAGATTATTCGGGTCGGGAACAATATCTCGCAACGACCAAAGGCGACCCAAGTCCCGAAGGAACTCGTTCGAAAATAGGACATCATAGGGTACGCAAAAGAGAAGTTCATAAGGACTTCTCTTTTTTTGTCCCCGAAGCCGGGGTCAGTCAGTCGGTGGCGGTGTGGTAGAGTTGTCTTTGGTCGGCGATTATTGCTATCGCAATCTTTTGTCTTTGACCGATGATTGTCTTTGAAAATGAATTTTCAGCCATCATCCGTCAAACCCAAACAATCTGCGATTGCATCTGCCTCGTTTGCTCTGCTCAAACCTGCGGCGAACGTTCGACCCCTCGGACGGTGCTTGTTGTTATGAGTGGTATTTATTGGAGTCAGACGCTTCGGTGGCGGTGTGGCAGAGTTGTATACGCTCGGTAGTTGAATTATTCTCCTTAGATTTTTTGTGCAATGAAAAAAGTTGATTAATTTTGTGTAGTTGAGATAGGGTTAGGCTGTTTCAATGAAAGTGTATTAGTTTGCTAATCATCTCCACACTTTCTGTTGTTATTGCGCCATGGGGGAGTTGAGTGGCGGTAAAATTTATTATTATTTATGGGATTTTTTGATATGTTTCGCTCTAAAGAGCATCGAGTGAAGTTGAGTAATCTAAAGTCTATGATTATGTTGGCACTTGCCGATGGCCGTTTAGACGAGGCTGAGTCAAGGGTTATTGCAGCGGTATGTGGGCGTGATAATATCAGCATGGAAGAGCTTAATAGATGTTTGAAAGAGCCTGATTCTGTTGAGTTTATCGCTCCTGCTGATCCCGAGGCACAAATCAAACACCTTAGGGATTTGGTGTGTTTGATGATTTGTGATGGAAATATTGATGAGAATGAGATGAAGGTGTGCAGGGTTGTGGCACATATGCTCGGCTTCCGTCCAGAGGTTATTGATGCCCTTCTTGAGATGACTATTAAGGATATTCAAGAGGGACTTGATATGAAATAGTCGCCTTGTAAGTACAAAAAAATCGGCAGGAGTAAGTCTCTTGCCGATTTTGTTTGTGGGTTGCCTATTTTAGTGGCAGCCGCCGCAGTCGCAGCCATCGCCGCACTCGTGCTCGCCACAGTCGCAGCCATCGCCACAGCCGCATCCACAGCTACCCTGAAGGTCCTCAGGTGTAACATCGCGAACAGAGACTACCTCAACATCAAAGTTAAGGGTCTTGCCGGCCATAGGGTGGTTGAAGTCCATAGTTACACTCTCCTCCTTAACGGCGCGGATAATACCGTTCATACGGTGGCCCTCAGCGTCTGACATTGGCACGATATTGCCCTCAAAGAGGATATCCTCAGCAATCTTGCCGTCAATCATAAAGATGTTCTTTGGAAGCTCTACGATATACTCTGCGATAACCTCGCCGTAGCCATCTGCTGGCTCAAGGGTAAATGAGACCTTATCGCCTGGCTCCTTGCCCATAAGCGCGCCCTCGAACTTTGGAAGGAGCATACCTGCGCCACATACAAACTCCAGTGGCTTGCCCTCTGGATTTCTATCTGCAATCTGTCCGTCTACGGTAAGAACATAATTTACCGCAACCATTTTGCTGTTTTCTACTTTCATAATTTTAATAATATTAATGTTGTTACTTATTTAATGTTTGTCTTATATTGTGTTCGTTTGCGTAGCGGGGGATTATGAAAGTAAATTATTCTATATTTACATTCCCTCTAAATCCCCCTTTGGCAAAGGGGGACTTGTCGCTACGCTCCAATATAACCAACTACTATGTGCGTCGCTTTATTTGGCTGCAAATATAGTGCTTTTATTTGGATTTACGATAGCGGCCCGAAAAATCTTGCGAATTGTAAATCTCAAGGTAGTAGTAGGATGCGTCCTCGCTAATAACCACGCGGGCGTTGTCGAACTGAATTCTCAAGTTGCTGCCGTTGAGGGTGTACTCAACCCTATCTTCATAACTACGGTGCTGAATGGCTGTGCCGTACTTTGAGAACTCAAGCGGATACTCCTGACCATTTATCACGCTCCACTTGCCCACAATAGCCTCGGCGTAGAGAGACTCATCTAACTGTCGCATAGCTATCTTGCGAGGCTGTGAGGTGCGGCGATACTTGCCAGAGTACTCCTGTGAGTTGTAAATCTCAAGATAATACTCCCCACTCTGTTTAGTAATCTCGCAACGGGCGTTGTCAAACTGAATTCTGAGTTTCTGACCCTTTAGAGCATAAGTAATACGATCCTTATAACTTCTGTACTGTATCGCAGTGCCGTACTTGGTAAACTCCAACGGATACTTTGCACCCTCAACAGGCGTCCACTTTCCGTCAATCTCGCGGGCATAGTCAATGCTCTCCGTAACAGGAGCAGGCGTAGGCGTTGGTTCTGGCGTTGGTTCTGGTGTTGGTTCTGGCGTTGGCTCTGGTGCAGGAGTTGGTGTCTCCTTTTCTTTCTCTTTCTCTTTCTCCTTCTCAGTCCCCTTTTCAGCCTCCTTTTCCGCCTTGCGCTCAGCCCTTCTCTCCTTGCGGGTTGGTGTCGGGGCTGGGGTTGGTGTCTTATCAACGACTTCGGTCGTTACAGCCTCGTCTGTCTCGGTGTTCTTTGTGCGTGGCTCAAAGAAGGCGACAATAACAAATGCCCAGACGAGCGAGGTTAGCAGTATGGTGATTGTGGTACGCATAGCTAATCCCTATTTACCGCTACGAGGTTTCTATCGCCGTAGCCGTTATCAATCTTTGAGACATAAGGGAAGAACTTAGAGACTCCGACCCACTCGAGCGGCAGAACGGCCTGCTGGCGGGAGTATGGGTGGTTCCACTCGCCAGCAATCTCGGCAGCGGTATGAGGGGCATTGGCAACGACATTATCAGCCTCGCCTGCGATAGCCTCGCACTCGCGCTTAATCGCGATAAGTGCCTCAATAAAGCGGTCCATCTCCTCTTTAGGCTCGCTCTCGGTAGGCTCAACCATAAGGGTCTCATGCACTGGGAACGAGAGGGTAGGGGCGTGGAAACCGTAGTCCATAAGGCGGTGGGCGATATCGCCACAATCTACGCCATACTCGCGCTTGAAGTGTGTAAGGTCAAGAATCATCTCGTGTGCCACGCGGCCAGTCTCGCCAGAGTAGTATGTGCGGAACTCCTCCTTGATTGCCGAAGCCATATAGTTGGCATTGACGATTGCCATCTGTGTTGCAGCGCGCAGGCCCTCCTCGCCAAGCATCTTGATATATCCGTAGGTTATTGGCAGAAGCATAGCTGAACCCCAAGGTGCTGAAGATACGGCAGTAATGCCCTGCTCGCCACCTGTAGCCACGACAGAGTGTGACGGCAAGAATGGAGCAAGGTGCTTTGCACAGCAGATAGGACCTATGCCCGGGCCACCACCGCCGTGAGGCATTGCAAAGGTCTTATGCAGGTTAAGATGGCAGACATCGGCACCGATAAAGCCTGGGTTAGTCAGGCCCACCTGTGCGTTCATATTTGCGCCATCCATATATACCTCGCCACCCGCATCGTGAACAGCGTCTACAATCTCGCGGATGCGGCTCTCAAAGACGCCGTGGGTAGATGGGTAGGTAACCATAAGGGCGCACAGCTCAGCAGAGTGCTGTGTTGCCTTAGCCTTCAAATCCTCAACATCAATATTTCCGTTAGCGTCGCAAGCGACAGTTACTATCTTCATGCCCGCCATAGCTGCTGAGGCAGGATTTGTGCCGTGTGCAGAGGCTGGGATAAGTACCACATTACGGTATCCCTGACCGCGACTCTGGTGGTATGCGCGGATAACCATAAGGCCCGCATACTCGCCCGCAGCACCCGAATTTGGCTGCAGTGAGCAGGCTTCAAAGCCTGTGATAGTTGCAAGGTCGCGCTCAAGCTCCTCAATAAGCTGCAGGTAGCCCTCCGCTTGGTCGGCAGGAGCAAATGGGTGTACATTCTGGAAGCCCGCAAGGGATAGTGGCTGCATAATAGCTGCCGCGTTGAGCTTCATAGTACAGCTACCTAATGAAATCATTGAGTTGGCAAGTGAGATATCTCTTAGCTCAAGTCGCTTGATATATCGCATAAGGTCGCTCTCAGAGCGGTAGCGGTTGAACACAGGCTCGGCAAGCAGAGGTGTAGTTCGGCGCAGTTCCACAGGAATGTTATGGTTAGCGGCAATCATCAGCTCGCCCATATCCACGCCCGCAGCCGTTGCGAAGATGCTGATTACAGAGACAATCTCCTCAATAGTCGTTACCTCGTCAAAGGCTATGCGCACGCGGTCCTCGGCAGGGTAGTAGAAGTTAATGCCGCTCTCAAGGGCCACAGACTCAACTACAGCCGCATCGGCAATAACCTCAATAGTATCAAAGAAGGTGTCGCAAACAATCTCATAGCCCATATCCTCAAGGTTCTTAGCAACCGACACTGCGGCGGTATGAGCCGTCATCGCTGCGCGGGTAAGACCCTCAGCGCCGTTATATACGCAGTGGAAACCCACGATAGAGGCCATAAGGGCAGAGGCTGTACAGATGTTTGATGTTGCGCGCTCGCGCTTAATGTGTTGCTCACGCATCTGGAGCGACATACGCAGAGCCTTATTACCCAGACGGTCTACCGATACACCGATAATTCTGCCAGGCATATTACGCTTGTAAGCCTCGCGAGTCGCCATATAGCCTGCCGACGGACCGCCAAAGCCCATAGGGCAACCAAGACGCTGGGTTGTTCCCACAGCGATATCTGCGCCCCACTCGGCTGGAGGGGTTAGTAGAGCAAGCGAGAGCAGGTCGGCATCTACAGCCACAAGTGCACCGGCAGCGTGTGCCGCAGCGACAAAGGCACTATAGTCACGAATCTCGCCATTAGCAGCAGGGTACTGAAGTATAGCACCGAACTCCTTGCCAGTGAATGTATACTCTGCAAAGTTATCTACGATAAGCTCAATGCCGAATGGCTCTGAACGAGTCAGAAGCACATCAAGGGTATGCGGGAAGATATTTTCATCTACAAAAATCTGATTTCTACCCTCCTTGACCGCCTCGCGAGAGCGCAGGGAGTACATCATCAGCATAGCCTCGGCTACAGCTGTTCCTTGGTCAAGCAGTGAGCAGTTTGCAATCTCCATACCCGTAAGCGAGCAGATAGCGGTCTGGAAGTTGAGCAGTGCCTCAAGGCGGCCCTGCGAAATCTCAGCCTGATAAGGGGTGTAGGATGTATACCACGCAGGATTCTCAAAAACATTGCGCATAATGGCTGCGCTGACACCATTTGGATAGTATCCCATACCGATAAAAGAGCGGTACGGCTCATTTAGGTCGGCTAATTGTGTGATATGCTCGCGGAACTCATACTCGCTCATCGCCTCACTAAGCTCCAACGGCTGCTCAAGGCGGATATTGTCGGGAATAACCTCAGAAATAAGCTGCTCCACGCTGCTCACACCGATAACCTCCAGCATCTGAGAGAGCTGCTGCTCATCTGTCGTGCCGATATGTCTTGCAGAAAACTTGTCAAACATAATTGTCCATTTTAAGTTAATAGTACAAAGGTAGTAAAAATATTTGAATAAGACTGTATGAGTGCTTATAAAATAAGAAAGGCGCTGAAAGTCAGTACTTTTTTATGGTGGACAGAATATTGCATCCCCACCGACTTTTTTGCAGGTGATCCCTAAAAAGTGGCTAAGAAAATGGCTAAGAAATGAAAAAGGCGCTGAAATTCAGCGCCTTTAGTAGTGGATAGGGGATTGGCTACTCCACAAGCAGAGCTTGTTCCGTCACGCCCATCCCCTTCGCTCGCCGCGAGGCCTTCACAAAGAGAGTCAGCAAGAGGGCTACCGCCCTTCCTTTGTTTAGAGCATCTATTGCTGCAAATGAACTTGCGCATAGATGCTCTAAAACAAAAAAAGGTGTCGTTTGACACCTTCTTACTGACTCTCTTTGTAGTGGATAGGGGATTCGAACCCCTATGTCGTGCGTGAGAGGCACGTATCCTAGCCCTTAGATGAATCCACCATCTGTCTCATTGCGAGTGCAAAGATAGAGCAAATATTTTTCTCCTCCAAATATTTTGTGAACTTTTTTTAAGTTTTTTTCAATTTTACATCAAAATATAGTTTTTTATGGAAAATTGCCTATCTACATATGCTCGGCGACCCAGTTTGTTAGCTCTACGAATTGAGCCACTGAGAGCTGCTCTGCGCGGGTAGTAAAGAGTGGGTGTTCTGCCCCACCGAAGTTGCCGAAGACCGCCTTGAGCGAATTACGAAGCATCTTACGGCGTTGTCCGAAGGATGCCTTGACAACCTTGACAAACAGCATCTCGTCGCAGTCAAGCTTTGTGGTGTTATTTCGGCGCAGGCGAATAACGGCACTCTTGACCTTTGGAGGTGGGTTAAAGACCTTCTCCGAGACGGTAAATAGATACTCAATATCGTACCACGCCTGTAGTAGAACGCTCAATATTCCATACTCGCGAGAACCTGGAGGCTCAGCGATACGCACGGCCACCTCCTTCTGTATCATTCCTACGCACTGTGGTATAAGGTCGCGGTTCTCGATAACCTTAAAGAATATCTGCGACGAGATGTTATAGGGGAAGTTGCCTATCACGCGCACACCCTGAGGGAACATCTCCCGAAGGTTCATCTTCAGAAAGTCTCCCTCAATAAGTCGCGGGGTAAAGTCTGGGTAGTGGGCATTGAGATACTCAACGCTCTCGGTATCTATCTCTGCTCCATAGGTTGTAATATCTGTACGACGTAGCAGGTATTGCGTCAGCACACCCATACCGCATCCCACCTCAAGGGTAGCCTCGGGGTCGGTATCTGCACGCTCAGTAAGCGAGTTGCAAATCTTTTGGGCGATATTTAGGTCTGTAAGGAAGTGCTGACCCAGAGCCTTTTTTGCGCGTACCTCTGCCATACTACAAGAAGCGATGTGAAGTCTCGTCTACAGCAGCACTACGAGTAGAGCCACCAATAACATCCTGTGGGATAGTTGCCTTCTCGTAGACAGAGACATCGTCTGTAAGGTTTACATTTGTAAGTGTCAGCTGACCTGCCATATTAATTGAGGCCTGATAGCCATCTGCAGCGCCCCAACTCTTGCCGTCAGAGTACTTACCCGTAATAATCTTGTCTGTGATAAGATATGTTCCGCTATAGTGGTTATAATATATAGGTGTAGCCATATCCTTCTGATATATGTCAAAGGTATTATCCTCCTTAAACTCTACATAGACATCAATTCTATCTGCCGTATCATCATTAATCAGTGGGCTTGACTTAAGATGCCACTGGCCGATAACGCCCTTGATAAGTGGATTCTCGCTACTCTTTCCAAAGCAACCAGTCATAGCCACAACGCTCAACAGCAATGCAGCTGCCATTAAAATCTTCTTCATATCTAAATCTAAATTCAATTCAACCTAATTAAGAACTACAACCATCCGCCATTTGTTGCAAATGAACGAGAGAGGATTGCCACCTTGCGGGTAACAAGCATACCTCCAGTAGCCTCGTTACTACCAATAGCAGTACCGCCAGCAATATAAGAGATGGTAACGATAGCCGAGCCAGGCTTTGTACACTTGAGCTGCATCTTGCCAGTCTTTGAGACTACAATGTCGCCCTCAACACCAAGCTTTTGGCGGTCAGCCTGTGACATTGAGATGGTAATAGTTGTATTTCCATCCTCATCTGTCATACCTATAGGGTTTCCGCCGATAGCGTCACCCAAGTCTACGCTCACACGGTTTCCTGTACGAACTGTTACGCAAGGGATGCCCTCAACATTCATCAGCACCTTGAATGCGTCAATATATCCAACGCCCATCTTATTCTTATATTGCGCGAGCTTTACTGGAACAACAGAAGAGCCATTCTGGGAGTTCTTCTCGCCAGTGCAATACTTATCAATATCGTGAGTAGAGCTTACCAAAATATCACGAAGCTCTAAGGTTGTCAGCTTCTTGTTGAGCTGAAGTGCGTGAGCGATTGCCAGTGCGGCAACACCAGATACATGAGGACAGGCCATAGATGTACCCTGCATATATCCGTAAGTGGTACCATTGAGATATGTTGTTGAGTATACCTCAGAGTTATAGAGACCAGAGTAGTTATCGGCCCAATACTTCTGCAGATAGTCTCCTCCAGGAGCTGCAAGAGTAGAGCCAGGACCATAGTTTGTATAGTATGCAGGAGTGTAATCGCAACTCATAGCTGTTACGCAGATATAGTCGCGGTATGCACCAGGGTAGCTTGGATAGTTGTACTTGCTGTTTCCTGCTGCAAAGATTGGAAGACCACCCTCCAGCACATCGCCACCACCATACTTAACAAAGTAGTCAATAGCCTTTCTTACTGCACTATTCTGCGGCGTAAATACGCTATCAGATGTATATCTGCTAGGGTATCCCCAGCTACAGTTTGCAATAGCAGCGCCATTGTCAGCTGCGTACTGGAATGCACGCGCCGCGCCCGTATCTGTTCCTGAAGGCCAAGAGTTGAAGAGCGGGTCAGACTTTGGAATCTCGTGGAAGGTCTGGCAAGACATAATGCGAACGCCGTCGCCCTTACCCGTACCACCAGCAACGCCACAACCGCCAATGCCGTTGTTGTTTACCGCAGCGATTGTTCCTCCCACATGTGTGCCGTGGTCAGAGAGGTTCTCTGCAAGTGCTGTTGTGCCGTTATACTGATAAGCGACAAAGTTTACGCCATTTACATCGTCCACATATCCATTGCCGTCATCATCTTTACCTGCAACGCCATTCTTCTCAGCCTCGTTTACCCACATATTGGCAGCAAGGTCTGGGTGTGTTGGCTTTACAACATTATCCACAACGGCTACAATGATGCGCTTGTCACCAGCAGTAATATCCCACGCCTCACCAGCGTTGATATCTGCACCCTTCTTAACGCCAGAGTATACATTTGTATCTCCAATGTTAATATAGTGCCACTGCTTGTCAAGGTCTGGGTCGTTAAATGCAGGATAGAGCTTATTACGAGTCACCGATGCGGTTGCACTCTGTGGCTGAGCAACTGTTGCGCTCTGCGCGTCACCGATATTCTCAAGGCGAGAGTTGAGCTGAACAACAGCCACCTCAGCTACAGAGGCAAACTGAGCTGCCGCAGCCTCAATATCGATCGACTGGTCAAAGTAAACAACATACCAACAGTGCATACCCTCACTGCGAAGACGCTCTTCAAAGCGATTTGAGACAAAGACACGCTCCATCTTTACACCACCGATGCGGTCAAGTACAGAGTCGAAACTCTCGATGCCTGAGCGGGTAGCCTCAGTGCGAGACACACCAGCCTCCACACGCGTAACAGCCTCACTATCAAAACGAACAATAAGGCTACCAGCAACATTGCTATCCGAGAGGCGGACAATCTTTGCAAGTTGCTGCTGCTCTACATTTACGCTCTCGGTAAAGTCCTTTGTGCAACTAAACGCCAGAGAGAGGCAGAGCACGAAAAATAATTTTTTCATAAGTATCTATTTTTTTAGTCAATATTCCGCCGTAAAGTTAATAAAGATTTTACAAACCGCAAAATTTGGCACTCTCAACATTTATCACTATCTTTGCGCCGCAAATGTGGAGAGATTTGGACTGCTTGCAACCACAATAAAAAATCGCTAAACCAGCAATTCTTTATTTTACAGTCGCCTCCCCGTGTTTTTTGTTGAATGTTAATGATTAAAGATTGAACACTATGGGATTTTTGTTTACTTCCGAGTCTGTGTCCGAGGGACATCCAGATAAGGTTTCAGATCAGATTTCAGATGCCATCCTTGACGAGTTTCTTCGCCGTGACCCAGAGTCAAAGGTCGCTTGCGAGACTCTCTGCACTACAGGCCTTGTTGTAGTTGCGGGCGAGGTACGCTCAGAGGCTTATGTCGATATTCAGCAGACAGCCCGCCGCGTTATTGACCGCATAGGCTACAACCGCAGTGAGTATCAGTTTGATGCTGCTTCGTGCGGCATTCTCTCGGCTATTCACGAGCAGAGCTCAGATATTAATCAGGGCGTTGTTCGTGCCACAGAGGAGGAGCAAGGCGCTGGCGACCAGGGCATTATGTTTGGCTACGCAACGCGCGAGAGCCGCGAGCTTATGCCTGCAACGCTTATTCTGTCGCATGTAATCCTTAAGGAGCTTGCAGATATCCGCCGCGAGGGCAAAATAATGACCTACCTACGCCCAGATGCAAAGAGTCAGGTGACTATTGAGTATGACGATAACCGCCACCCACTGCGCGTGCATACTATCGTTGTCTCTACACAGCACGACGAGGATGTAGATGCTCCGCAGATTAAGGAGGATGTTCGCACAATACTCGTTCCACGCGTAAAGGCACGCCTTGAGCGCGCACACGACGAGTTGGCCGCTCTTATTGGCGACGACTATATCCTGCATGTAAACCCTACTGGCAAGTTTGTTATCGGTGGCCCTCACGGAGATACTGGTCTTACTGGCCGTAAGATTATTGTAGATACCTACGGTGGTCGTGGTGCACACGGAGGTGGCGCATTCTCTGGCAAGGACTCATCTAAGGTTGACCGCAGTGCTGCCTATGCCGCTCGCCATATTGCAAAGAATATGGTCGCAGCAGGCGTTGCAGACGAGGTTCTGGTACAGCTGAGCTACGCCATCGGTATTGCCGAGCCACTATCGGTATATGTTGATACTTACGGCACTAATCACCTGTCAATCAGCGAGGGAGAGATTGCTCGTCGCATAGCAAAGCTCTTTGACCTTCGTCCTGCAAGCATAGTTCGCCGCTATGGTCTTAAGAACCCTATTTTTGAGGCTACCGCTTCATATGGTCACTTCGGCAACCGCCCTTACACAAAGCTAGTTGTCTTTATTGAGAATGGCGTGGAGGTTACTCGCGAGGTTGAGTTCTTCGGCTGGGAGAAGCTTGACGCTGTGGAGGATATCAAGACTGAGTTTGGTTTGTAAAATACTGATAAGCACAAAAGTAAGAGCCGCACTTCAATCGGAGTACGGCTCTTACTCTATTATTATAGAGTATATTACGCCTTCTCTGGCTCGTGCTTATACTTGAACACAAGAGCAAAGAGCAGTGCCACAACAAGAGCATAGGCGGCAAAGATAAGCCAAGAGTGTGACCAACCCTCCATACGAGCTACGCCAGCGCTGTCGCCCACAAAGTGGTTTATAACCTGCTGCGCACCCAGTGTGCCTATAGTAGCACCGATACCGTTTGTCATCATAATAAACAAACCCTGCGCTGATGAGCGGAGTGACTCGTCGGTCTCCTTGTCCACAAACAGAGAGCCAGAGACATTAAAGAAGTCGAATGCTACACCATAAACAATCATTGAGAGCAGGAACATCCACACGCCCGCACCTGGATTACCAAGTCCGAAGAGTCCAAAGCGGAGCACCCATGCAAACATAGCCATCAGCATAACCTTTTTAATACCAAAACGCTTAAGACAGAATGGGATGAGCAGTATGCAGAGGGTCTCTGACACCTGCGAGAGCGAAATAAGGATGTTAGCATGCTGAACACCGAAGGTATTTGCATACTCTGCCACCTGACCAAAGTCTGAGATAAATGGATTTGCAAAGCCGTTTGTAATCTGCAACGACACACCAAGAAGAACGGAGAAGATAAAGAACAGCGCCATCTTCTTCTGCTTAAAGAGCGCAAAGGCATTAAGACCTAACGCCTCTACAAGCGACTTCTTATTGTTAGACTTGTTTGTAGGGCACTGTGGCATTGTAAAGGCGTACAAGCCCAACACAACACCAATAGTAGCGCTCTGGATAAACTGCCATGCTGTAGATTGGAAACCAGAGAGGTCACAGCACCACATCGCACAAATAAAACCTATAGTACCCCAGATGCGAATCGGTGGGAAGTGCTTTACTGTATCAAGTCCCGCACTGCCAAGACCAGTATATGCCACCGAGTTACTAAGACCCAAAGTAGGCATGTAGAATGCTACGCTAAGCGAGTAGAGCGTAAATAGCGTACCAAACTCAACCTGAGGAGCAGTCAGGGCATAATATCCCGTTGCCGCCATAAATGCAGCTGCTAACAGATGACAGATGCCGAGCAACTTTTGCGCCTGCACCCAACGGTCAGCAACAATACCAATCAGAGCTGGCATAAATAGAGATACAATACCCTGCATAGCGTAGAATAGTCCGATATTCTCAGCTAAACCTATGCCAAAAAGGTATGTACCCATAGATGTTAGGTACGAGCCCCAAACGGCGAACTGCAGGAAGTTCATCACCGTTAAACGAAGTTTAATATTCATAAGTTTATAGCATTAAAATTGTTGTTCGACAAAAAATTTTAACAAAAATAGCACTTTTTTTTGAAAAAACTTTGCAAAAGAAAAAAAATGTTGTACTTTTGCACTCGCAATTGGGCTATGGTGTAATGGTAACACTACAGATTCTGGTCCTGTCATTCTAGGTTCGAATCCTGGTAGCCCAACTAAAAAGGGGGAGATGAATTTCATCTCCCCTTTTTAGTTGGCATATGTTACCCACCCCCTAAATCCCCCTCCTGTGAGGGGGACTTATGGTTCGGTCGTGCAAAAAAACAGCTTCATCTTCCCCTTTTTAGTTGACATATGCTACCCCCCTAAATCCCATCCTGTGAGGGGGACTTATGGTTCGGTCGTGCAAAAAAAATTAAGCTAAGATCGTTTTTTGCGGACTTATTATTTAATACCGTTCAAACTGTTTGGGCTGAATTTTGCAAACCTCAAAACTTTTACTACCTTTGTACGATATTTTGGATAACTATGGATTTGCTGAGATTTAAGAGACTGAATAGGTGGGTTGGATGGGCTGTTTTTGCTATTGCAGCATTGGTCTATCTGCTTACTATAGAGCCGAGTACGAGCTTGTGGGACTGCTCGGAGTTTATAGCTACCTCGTACAAACTTGAGGTGGGGCATCCGCCAGGTGCACCGCTATTTATGCTCCTTGCGCGTGTAGCGACGATGTTTGCCCCCTCGCCATACTATGTACCGCATATGGTTAATGGTATGAATGCCCTTGCAAGTGCGTTCTGTATTCTTTTCCTCTTTTGGACTATTACGCATATTGCCCGCCGACTATATACTCGTGGTGGTCAGGAGTTTACGGAGGCTAAGGCTTATGCTGTGTTGGGTGCAGGAGCTATTGGTGCGTTGGCATACACATTTACTGACACCTTCTGGTTTTCGGCTGTTGAGGGTGAGGTATATGCCCTCTCGTCTATGTTTACAGCTCTTGTTGTATGGCTGATGCTCTGTTGGGAGGAGGAGGCTGAGAGCAACCACTCGTGGCGTTGGATTATCCTTATAGCCTACCTTATGGGACTTAGCATTGGTGTGCATATTCTCAACCTGCTCACTATCCCTGCGTTGGTGTTTATCTACTACTTCCGCACAGCTAAGAGAGTAACTTGGAAGGGACTTATCTATGCGACCCTTATTGCGGGTGCTATACTGCTGGCTATCAACGGAATAATCATCCCGTATACCGTTCTTATCGGTATGCACATAGATATATGGTTTGTAAATAGTCTGGGACTGCCTGTAAACACTGGTATCGTGGTCTTTGTGCTGCTTATGTTTGTAGCTCTTGGCTGGGCGGTCTACTACACCCACACGCGCGGACGCAGGGTGTGGAATATGATTGCCGTATGCGTGACGATGATTATGCTCGGCTTCTCGTCGTACGCCTCTGTTACTATTCGTGCGATAGCCAATCCGCCGATGAACTCCAACAATCCAAATAACCCTGCCGCGTTGCTATCTGTGCTTAACCGCGACCAGTATGGCAACCGCCCGCTGATTTATGGAGCATCTTATGCCGCGCCGATAGAGAGCTATACCGAGAAAACGGTCTACAACTACAACCCTAAAACTGAGAAGTACGATGAGCTGACGACGGTAGATAAGTATCTCTATCCAGACCGCTTTATGCACCTGTTCCCGCGTATGTGGAACTACCTGAAGAAGGAGCACGACTACAAGCCGTGGGCGGCCTACCGCACCAAGGAGGATTTTGTGCGTGACGAGGAGGGAAATATCGTGCGCGATGAGAGCGGCCGTCCTCAGCGTCAGACAGTTATGGACTACGGCAAGGCGGTGCGCTACTATGACGGATATGAGACCAAGACTATTGTTGAGCCTACCTTTATGGAGAATCTGCACTACTTCTTCTCCTACCAGCTCAACTATATGTACTGGCGATATTTCCTCTGGAATTTCGTGGGCCGTCAGGATGATATCCAGGCTGAGAATGTTACCCTGACACATGGCAACTGGCTCTCGGGTATTGACTTTATAGACCAGCTCTACCTTGGTCCGCAGGATAACCTTCCTGCCGAGATGGAGAATAACCGAGCAAGGAACACCTACTACTTCCTGCCATTTATCCTCGGTCTTGTGGGTCTTATATATCAGCTCAACCGCGACAAGCGAGGCTTTACTATCGTTATGTGGCTCTTTGTGATGATGGGTATCGCCCTTGTTGTCTACTTCAACTCTTCGCCTGGTGAGGTGCGCGAGCGAGACTATGTATATGCAGGCTCCTTCTACGCCTTCAGTATGTGGATAGGCCTTGGCGTGCTGGCTATATACGATGCTCTGAGCAATCTTATGAAGCGCAATCAGAGGGCTGCGGCACTTGTGGCAGTGGCTATTGCTGCCGTTGTGCCAGGCATCCTATGCGCCGAGAACTGGGACGACCACGACCGCTCTGGCAGAACTTGGGCGCGCGACTCGGGACATAACTACCTTAACTCCGTTATCCAAAAAGAGGGTGTAAGCCCGATAATTGTCAACTATGGCGACAACGACACCTTCCCGCTCTGGTTTGCGCAGGAGGTAGATGGTCTTCGACCTGATATCCGCATAATGAACAGTAGCTACCTTGATGGCGAGTGGTATGTGGACGAGATGAAGTGTAAGGCTAACGCTGCTGATGGCATTCCATTCTCACTGCCACGCGAGAAGTATACCTTTGTAAACGACTGGATACCAGTTATTGACAAGCTTGAGAGGGCGGTAGATGCTAAGGAGGTTATGGAGTTTATCCGCAGCAACGACGCCCGCACAAAGTACGACATCGGCATGGACGAGCCTGTGGACTTTATCCCTACAAAGCAAATAGCCCTGCCTGTGGATAAGGATGCGGCTATTGCTTCGGGCATTGTCAAGGAGTCGGACCGCGATCTTATGGTAGATACGGTCTACATAAACCTCAAGAAGAGTTCACTCTCTCGCTCGGAGCTTATGCTGCTCGATATGTTCGCAAACTTTGACTGGAAGCGACCTATATACTTCACGCAGGCCTATATGCTCAACGCCTTTGGACTTGTGGACTACCTTCAGTTTGACGGATATGCTTACCGCTTTGTGCCTATTCTCACTCCACTGCAGGATAGCTGGGAGGTGGGTCGTGTAGATGCAGACTACGCCTACGATGTGCTTATGAATAAGGCAAAGTATGGCGGAGTAAGTAATCCGAAGGTCTATGTAGACTCCTTTATGCAGCACAATATTATGGTTGCCCGCACCCGTGAGGCCTTTGCTCGCGTGGCTAAGCAGTATATCTTCCAGCAGCAGTATGATAGGGCGGAGGAGCTCCTTGACCGAGGTCTTGAGGTGCTGCCAATCTCTCAGGTGCGCTTTACAATGGAGAATACCTATCCGTTCCTTGAGGGCTACTACTCTCTTGGTGCTGATGAGAAGGGCGATGCTCTGCTGATGGCCTATGCCGACACGCTGATAGGGTATATTGAGTACTACCTCCAGTTTGACGGCTTCTATGGCGACCTTGTGACAGATATTATAGACGAGAAGTTGGGCGAGCTCTCCGAGCTCTACTACCTTGCCGGCCTTGCTGACCGTAAGGAGGTGGTGCGTAGCTTTAACGAGTACTACCGCGAGGCGTTTGGCCTTACAGATGAGGACCTTATGAATCCAGATGCCGACACAACAACAGAAAATAGTAAATAGTAACAATATGAAACCGACACTAACACTCTACAACACCCTCACACGCCGTAAGGAGGCGTTTGAGACTATCAATCCTGGCCGCGTAGGTATGTATGTCTGCGGACCTACTGTCTATGGCGATCCACACTTGGGACACACTCGCCCAGCAATTACTTTTGACCTTCTGTTCCGCTACCTGCAGGCTGAGGGGTATAAGGTGCGCTATGTGCGTAATATAACCGATGTGGGCCACCTTGAGCACGATGCCGACGAGGGCGAGGATAAAATCGCAAAGAAGGCTCGCCTTGAGCAGCTTGAGCCTATGGAGGTAGCGCACTACTACACAGAGCGTTACCACAAGTATATGGATATGCTCGGCGTGCTTAGCCCATCTATTGAGCCACACGCTTCGGGACATATTATGGAGCAGATAGACTTCGTTGAGCGCATCCTTAATGAGGGCCTTGCGTATGAGTCTAACGGCTCTATCTACTTTGATGTTGAGAAGTATAACGAGAAGTATAACTACGGCTGCCTGTCGGGTCGTAACCTTGACGATATCGTAACAGACACCCGCGCTCTTGATGGACAGAGCGATAAGCGACACTCATACGACTTTGCGCTCTGGAAGAAGGCCTCGCCAGAGCATATTATGCGCTGGAAAAGCCCTTGGAGCGACGGCTTCCCAGGTTGGCATATGGAGTGCTCGGCAATGAGTACCAAGTACCTCGGCGAGCGTTTTGATATCCACGGTGGTGGTATGGACCTTATGTTCCCACACCACGAGTGCGAGATTGCGCAGTCTACAGCTGCCCTGGGTCACGACTCTGCTCGCTACTGGGTGCATAACAATATGATTACTATCAACGGCAAGAAGATGGGTAAGTCATATAACAACTTTATTACCCTTGAGCAGATGTTCAACGGAGAGCACCCAGCCCTTGAGCAGGCCTATAGCCCAATGACCGTGCGCTTCTTTATCCTGCAGGCGCACTACCGCTCAACCCTTGACTTCTCAAACGATGCTCTTCAGGCTGCCGAGAAGGGTCTTGATAGACTTATGAAGGGTATTGAGGCACTCAATAAGGCAAAGCCTGCCGCTGCATCTACCTTCAACGCCGCAGAGCTTAACGAGCGTTGCGAGGCTGCTATGGCTGACGACCTTAACTCTCCAATGGTTATCTCCGCACTGTTTGACTATGTCAAGATTTTCAACTCTCTTACTGACGGTAGCCATACAGCTACGGCTGAGGACCTTGAGATGCTCAAGAGTACAGTAAACCGCTGGGTGTACGACATCCTCGGACTTAGGGACGAGAAGGCTGCCACAGCAGGTGGTGGCAAGGATATGGTAACACCACTTGTCGAGATGCTCCTCGATATGCGCCTTGAGGCTAAGGCAAATAAGAATTGGGCACTCTCAGACCAAATCCGCGACCGCCTCACCGCTATCGGCATCCGCGTCAAGGACCGCAAAGACGGCTACGACTGGGAGATAGAGTAGGCTGACGCGAACTGCCCGCTTTTTGAAAAAAGCATAGGAGTTGTTTTAACCCTTCTTACTTCGTTCTTTGTGGCTGTTTTTAGTTTTTGTCGCACAACCTCTTTGTCAAATAGTCCGCGCTATGTGACTGCAGAGTTTGCGCACCAAATTCCAAAAAACATCTCACAAATAACATCGCAAGAAAGATTAAAACCACTCCTGCCAAAAACTTTGTGAAAAACTTCGTTTCTCTTCTACGCTGATGCGGATTTAGGATAGCCTTGCGGCTATTACGACAAAAAATAGAGCCATTCACTTTCAAGCAAGCTTGAGTGAGGCTCTATTTTTCATCGTACTCTCTACGAGAGTTTTCCTAAATCCGAAAACAGCCTCGAACTGCGTAGCAATCTCTTTGCTCCTTAGCTAACGGCAAATTATCGGGAGATTAAGGAAATTAAGGAGTTTAGGGATAATTTTTTCTAAATTCCCTAACTTCCTTAAACTCACTAAATTCCCTGTACTGCGTTAGCCCGCTAATGGCTAATGGCTAACGCTGCGATTAAGCCGAGAGCAATCAAACTTGTTTGAATTGCCGAGGCGGAGCAGGGTCGGGTTGCCGAAGGCAAGCCAACAGCTAATAGCTAAAGAAAGAATATTACGCTCCACGCGGTAAGCACCGAACGGAGGGTCCTCAGGGCGAGGGTTAGGTGGTTCTCAACTGTCTTCTTAGAGAGGTTGAGCGTGGTGGCGATAGTCTGGTTGTCCAAGCCCATATAGCGGCTCATCTCAAATATGCGGCGGCGTTGCTCTGGCATACGGCACACGGTGAGGCGGATGATAAGCTCCTTCTCGCGAGCGTAGTAGTCCTCCTCAAGCGACTGCGGAGAGGCACTGCCCATAGCCTCCTCGGCAAGTGGAGCGATGCGACCACTACGGCGCAGGGCGTTGATTGCCGCATTGCGCGACATAACATAGATGTAGTTGTTAAAGGAGTGCACCTCAATGCCGAACATCTCTCGTCGCTCCCAGATTTTTACGAAGATATCCTGTGTAACATCCTCAGCAACAGCATCCGACTTGACAATTCGGCGCACAAACTCCCACACGCGAGGAAAGTAGTGCTCAAACACAATGCGATAAGCACTCTGATCACCCTCAGAGAGTCTGCGAATTATCGTCTGGTCTAATTGCTCGGTCATAGGTAGTTACACTTTCTCACAAATATAGACATTTTATTTAATATTTACTCCTAAACGATAAAAAATTTTTGCGATTAGGTGTATTGTTGTTGTTTTGTGTCTTATATATACAATAGGGTAAACAGAATATGTCTAAGATTAAAAGAATAATAAATTACTACCTTCTGCATCAGTATCCAGATGATGTAACACGCGAGTTTGCGGATTGGTTTACAGATAGTCAGGATAGCGATATAAAGGACGAGCTTCTGCGCCAGGAGTGGGAGGCTATTGATGCCAAGGATAGTGCTCTGCACACCCGTCGTAGTTACGAGGCTGTGATGTCAAGAATTCACAAGAATGGAGCTAAGGAGCGCCGCACAACAATTATCAACAGTATCCTTCGCGTGGCGGCAGTGCTTATTGTGGCAGTCGCTGTTACGGGACTTGTTGGGCTGTTTGTCGCTACTTCTGAGCGTGTTGAGTGGCGAGAGGTCTATACTCAGCGTGGTGAGACCCGTACAGTAGAGCTTGCTGACGGCTCAACAATCCACCTCTCTCCTTGTTCAAGGCTTATCTATCCAAGTAAGTTTACTGACGACATTCGCCGCGTCTATCTCTCTGGTGAGGCCTATGCCGACATTGCTAAGGATGAGATGCACAAGTTTATTGTCTCAGCCGAGCAGGTTGATGTTGTTGTTCACGGTACACGATTCAATGTTCGCTCATACGACTCAAATAGTGAGGTTGAGGTTATGCTGCTTGAGGGCTCTGTAGATATGGAGACTAAGAATATGCGTCAAAATCGCACTGTGCGTATGCGCCCGGGAGACTTCGTAAAGCTGGACAAGCGCTCTGGTCGTCTTACCTGCGAGAATATTCCGGAGGATGTCTTTAATCGCAGTGCTAATGCTCGCTCGCTCTCGTTCTTCAACTCCCGACTGGGGGATATTGCTGTACAGCTTGAAAGGGTCTTTGATGTGAGGATTATCATCGACCACGCATCCCTTGCCGAGGAGCGTTACTACTCAGCCTTCGTTAATAACGAGTCTCTGGATCGTATACTCTCAACCCTTGAGCAGAACGGTAAGATGTGCTACTACTGGCGTAATGGCGAGATACACCTATATATAAAATAGTATAACCCCGCGTATTTCAAATACACTATAATTAACCTATTTTCTAATCAAAACTTAACACTATGAGAACAAAAATCTCCTCTCATCGTCGTTTGTGGAGCATTCTGCTAACGATGTGTGTGTTGGCCCTTCCGCTCTCAGCAGAGGCGCAGAAGGTCAACTTGAAGTTGAAGGATGCAACTGTTCAGCAGGCTATCCAGTCACTGCAGAAACAGGGCTACTCAATTTCTGTTAAGCTCAGCGATGTCAATATGGACGCCGCTGTGACTATTGATGCCAAAGACGAAGAGCTTTCAACAGTTCTGGGCAAAATCTTTGCTGGCCAGAATGTTGAGACTACCGTTGATGGCAAGAGTATTATTGTAACAAAGCGTGCTGCTGTGGCTGCTGCCCCTGCTCGCACTGCAAATGTTACAGGTACAGTAAAGGATGCTGCGGGCAATCCGCTCATCGGTGTTACTGTATGGGTTGAGGGTACTACAAATGGTACTACAACCGATATGTCAGGTAACTACTCCCTGACTGCAAAGAGCACAGACACTCTGGGCTTCTCTTATATCGGTTATACCGATGTTATGGAGCAGATTGGTCGTCGCTCAACTATCGATGTTGTCCTTAAGGAGGCTGCAACCTCTATGGATGAGGTTGTCGTTGTAGGTTACGGTACTCAGTCACGCCGTACCCTTACTACTGCTGTGTCAAAGATTGACGGTGCAGAGCTCTTCGATGCTCCTGTATCAAATGTCGGTGACGCTCTGAAGGGTAAGGTTGCCGGTCTGCGCGTTCAGACTGCCGATGTGGCTTCAGGTTCTGCTCCTCGTTTCCTTATCCGTGGTGGTTCATCTATCAACATGTCTAACGACCCAATCGTTATTGTTGACGGTGTACTTCGTACTATGGATGACATCAACCCTAACGATATTGAGTCTATCGAGGTTCTTAAGGATGCTGCTTCTGCTGGTATCTATGGTGCTCGTGCATCTAATGGTGTAGTACTCATCACTACTAAGAAGGGTTCTGTAGGTCAGGGTCCTCAGATTGTCTTTGACGCTCAGGTAGGTTGGGCAGAGGCTTCACGCAAGTGGGACCTTATGAACGGTCAGGAGTTTCTCTCTTGGGTTCGTCCAGCACTTGCTGAGGTTCGTGGTGGTGCTGAGGCTCTTGCAGGCGCAAATGCTGCCGGTACTGGTAACACCCTCGGTACATCTATGTTTACAACCCGCTACCTCAACCCAGGTGAGGAGGTAGAGGCTGGTTGGAAGTGGATGGCTGACCCTCTTGACCCTACAAAGTACCTCACATACCGTGATACTGACTACCAGAGCCAGTGGTACTCTCCAGCACTCTGGCACAAGGAGTATGTAGGTGTAAATGGTGGTAACGAGAAGATTCGCTATGCAGCTTCTGTAAGCTACCTTGAGGATGACGGTTATATCGCTGGTACAGGTTACAATGTATTTACAATGCACGGTAACACTACCTTCAAGATTTCAAAGCGCCTTGAGGCCTCTACAACATTTGACCTCTCTCGTTCAGTTCGTCAGGTTCCATTTGGTGACTACTTCACATCTATCGGTCGTGGTCTGATGATGGGTCCTACAACTCGTAACTTTGACACTGAGGGTAACTACATCACTGGTGGTACAAACAAGTTCCAGCAGACAGCTTGGTTCTATGAGAACTTCTTTGACCGTGAGGCTGCAACAACCCGTATGACAGGTAACTTCAACCTGAAGTGGAACATCTGTGACGGCCTTACTGCAACTGCACAGTATGCAATCTTTGACAACCAGTACCGTGGTAGCTACTACAACCGTGGTGAGTTTGAGGGTCACAAGAACTTCGTTTACTCTGACCGCTCTACTACCGAGACTCGTACAGAGACCCTGCGTAACACATTCCAGGCTTACCTTAACTACAACAAGACCTTCAATGATGTTCACACAGTAAACGCTACTGCTGGTTACGACTATATGCACCAGCGTTACTGGTACCTTACTGCAAATGCTACTGGTTCAGTATCTGACAAGGTGCCTATCCTCGGCTCTGGTGTAAACTTCACCGCTTCAAATGAGGATGAGCAGCAGGCTCTTATCTCTTACTTCGGTCGTGTAAACTATGATTATGCTAATCGCTATGTTGCATCGTTTACATTCCGTGCCGATGGTTCATCAAAGTTCGCAAAGGGTAACCAGTGGGGCTTCTTCCCTGCAGGATCTGTTGCTTGGATTATCTCTGAGGAGCCATTCTGGGATTCTGACAAGAGCAAGATGAACACATTTAAGTTCCGTGCTTCTTATGGTCAGACTGGTAACAACGGTATTGGTCTCTATGACACCTACGGTGCATTTGCTTCAAGCCTCTACGCTGGCAACTCAACAATGCTCCCAAGTGCGATGATGAACTCTGGTATGAAGTGGGAGACCACTACTCAGCTCGACCTCGGTCTTGATATGGGCTTCTTTAAGGATCGTCTCCGCCTTGTTGTTGATTACTATAACAAGCGTACCGACAATATGCTCTTCTCTATCACCCTGCCTGATACAGGTTCATTTAGCAGCGTAAAGGCAAACATCGGTTCTGCACGCTTCTACGGATTTGAGGTTGAGATTAGCTCTGTAAACATCCAGAAGAAGAACTTCACTTGGACAACCGACTTCACTTATACCTTCTCAAAGAACAAGGTTCTCTCACTTCCAGACGAGTATAAGTACACTGACATCAACGGCAACGACGCTTGGCGAATTGGTGGTTACACAATGTCTGAGAGCGGCTACCGCTTTGGTGGTACTGCAGTAGGCGAGCCATTGGGCCGTATCTATGGTTACAAGATCTCTCACGTAATTGAGAATCAGGCACAGGCTGACGCAGCTTACTACGATAGCCAGGCACACGGTCACCGTCGTGCAGACAAGCTCTCTGATAAGGACGATGCTAAGTATAAGGGTCGTAAGGATATCGGTGACTACGAGTGGGTAAACCGCGAGGGTTCTGCACGTCGTCCAGATGGCTCTGAGCAGATTGATGGCGAGGATATGTTCCACCTCGGTAATGTAGTGCCTCACTCTGTTGGTGGTCTGAACAACACATTCAAGTACAAGAATTTGACTCTGTCAGTATACTTGGATTACGCTATCGGTCACTCTATCTACAACTATATGAAGACTCGTTTCTTCCAGAATACTCTGGGTAACAGTAACTCAAACGTTGATAAGATGGTTTATGACTGTTGGACACACCCTGGTTGCGACTATAAGTACGCACGCTTCTTCCCTAACGACGCAGACTTTGGTAACCGTAACTTCAGCCGTGCATCAGACTTTAACGTTGAGCGCGCTGACTACCTCTGCTTGCGTGATGTATCTATCTACTATGACCTTCCATCAAAGTGGACCAAGAAGATTGGTATCAAGAAGGTAACTGTAGGATTTACAGGTAATACTCTTTGCTACTGGACAGGCGTTAGCGGTGGTGCTAACCCAGAGACAGGTATCAGCCGTGAGAGTGGTTCAAATATGTACTCTTCTTCAAACAATGCTGATGCTTCAGGCGGTACATTCAACCCACCAGCTCGTAAGTTCTTGTTCAATGTAAAGCTCACTTTCTAAGAGTATTGTAATTTTTAATAAAGAAAAAAGAGTATGAAACTTAAAAATATAATGAGATTGGTCCTGCCAGCTGTTGCAATGACTATGGTTGCAACCTCTTGTCATGGTGATCTTGACATTATGCAGGACAACCGTCTCTCTGCATCCAACATGTGGCAGGATGCGACTGACGTTACACAGTCTACCTGCGGTATCTACCAGCGTATGCGTTCTTGCTTCGTAAACTCTACTTGCAACGTATTCTACTGGGGTGAGGTTCGTGTAGGAACTTATATGTGGGGCTCTTCTATTGTAAACTTGGCACACGATAACGATATGATCGGTGTTGAGAGTAGCACAATGAACGGCTCAAACTCATCTACAAACTGGTCAGCACTCTATACAACTATTGACCAGGCTAATGCAGTGCTTAAGTATGCTCCAACTGTTCAGATGTCAGATAAGGAGCGCGGTTTTGCTATTGGTCAGGCATCATTTGCTCGTGCATACTGCTACTTCTGGGCTGCTCGTCTGTGGGGTGATGTGCCTCTTAACCTTGTACCAATTGAGTCAGTATCACAGCCAGAGTGCTACCCAGTTCGCGCTCCTAAGGCTGAGGTTTATGCTCAGATTGGCGTAGATATCCAGACTGCTCTTGACAATGCAGAGTATCTGGGTGGTGACTGCTACTTCGCAACAAAGACTGCTGTAAACCTTCTTAAGGCTGAGTACGCTCTTTGGATGTACACAAACCAGAATGGTGGTGCAGAGTACCTTACCCTTGCACAGGAGGCTGTAGATGCTCTTGATCTTACATCGAACGCTCTTCTTGCAGACTACGGTCAGGTATTCGTAAACTCAAATAAGAAGAATAAGGAGATTGCATTTGCACTCTGCAACAGCCAGGATGAGAAGCTTACAGGTGGTTTTTACCCATACTTCTACCTTGGTAACTCTTCTGTAGCACCTGCATACCAGAACAAGCCAGTTCCTATGAAGTCAACTCAGTGGTGGGGCTTCCAGCCTACATTTATGAAGCGTCTTCGTGACAGCCGTGATATTGAGGGTGACAAGCGTGTAGCAACTAACCTTGGTGATGGCCCTTACGGTGCAAGTGGTGAGAATATTACTTGGTGTAACAAGTATATCGGCGACCAGAGCGGTGCTATCGCTATTGAGGACTGCGATATTCCTTACTACCGTACAGCTCTTGGTATTATGATGGCTGCAGAGCTTGCATACTACAAGAAGGAGTACACAAAGGCACTCGGTTACCTCAATGTTATTGCTAATCGTGCATACGGTAAGAGCAACTATTACACAGATGCAACTCCAAGCGCAGTTCTTAAGGCACTTGAGAACGAGTACTTCCTTGAGTTCCCTGCTGAGGGTGTTATCTGGTGGGCACTTATCCGTCTTGACACTATTTGGGATTACAACAGCTATCTGAAGGAGCAGAAGGCTACCAATCCAAACATTCTGTTGTGGCCTATCTCTAACTCGGCTCGTAACAAGAACTACAAGCTTGTTCAGACCGAGGGTTGGAATTAGTGTTTAACGCGCAAATAAAAAATGAAAACTATGAAATATACTAAATTTTTAGTTCTCTGTGCGGCTGTTCTGGGTCTTGCATCTTGCCACGAGGTTGATATTACCGAGCGTGATAAGACTACCCGTGTGAGCTTGTCTCCAGCTACAACAGAGTTTGCAGCAACCGCTACAACTTTCGTTGCTGCAGTTCAGGTAAACAGCGGTAGCTTGCTTTCAGATATGGGTTGGGAGGCTGAGATTACCTCTTCTACCCCTTGGGTTACCGTTTCAAAGACTACTGTAGAGCAGACCTTCACCCCAACATTTGACAAGGAGTCTAACTATACAAATGTTGTAGAGGCTGTAGAGCTTAAGATTGCTGCAAATACAGAGTATAAGCGTACTTTTGAGCTTACTTTTACCGTTGCTGATGGTACAGTAGTTCCATTTACCTTCACACAGCTCGGTCAGAAGGCTGATGCTGAGGTTTCTACTTCTCGCAAGAATGTTGAGTTCCTTGCTGCTGGTGGCTCTGAGGTTGTAGAGTATACAACTAACATGGGCGATGTTGCATCGTTCACATTCACAAATGGCGACGGTAGTGCTGCTACATGGCTTACAGCCGAGGCTGTTGAGGTTGGTAAGGTAAAGGTTACTGCTACAGAGTGGACAAATAAGGAGGCAGGCCGTAATGCTACTATGGTTATCACCGTAGGTACAGCTGCAACTTCTACCGCATCTGTTTCAATCCCAGTTTCACAGCTTGCTGCTGAGGATCACTACTTCCTCTATGGACCATCTGCTGGCGACATTGCAATCAAGGATGCTATTCAGATGGAGAAGACTGAGGCAGACGGCGTATTTGTTCTTACAAACTTCTTCTGCGAGGAGCCAAAGAATGAGGTTCTTATCAACAAGAACTCTCGTGAGCTTAGCTACCCTTGCTATGCACTTGCTGCTGACGGTAAGGTTGCTGTTCTTGAGTCTGCATCTTCAGCTTACACCGCTCCAGTTATTGAGGCAAACGGTGTTCGCGCACTTACAGTGAATTTCAACGACCTTACTTGGTCTTGGGAGCGCATTACAACCCAGTACGCAATGCCAGATTCAGAGCTTCCTAACTACCCTACAAAGGCATACATCGCTCGCGATGGCTCTATGAAGGTATGGATGGTTCGTCATATGGCTTGGGATGGTGGCGACATTAATCCTAAACTCGGTTCTGGTATGGTTAAGCACACTGGTAACGGTACAGGCGGTACTGGTGGTTATGATGCTTCTGCCTTCCCAACAGTTTGGAACGATGTTGCAAAGCTCAACCCAGCTTATGAGACTAAGGAGAGCGGTCTTGGTAACCTTGAGACCTACTCTGACGATGGCCGTATCTATACTTACCACGAGATGCTCGGCTACGAGGCTCGCTTCGGTATCGGATATGCTCGTTACGAGCAGGGTCCTTGGGTACTTGGTGAGAAGTTTACCGATGCACGCGGTACTACTTACACAATCGCCGAGGCTCCACTTAAGGCTCAGATTGACCAGTACACTGGCGACAATGCAAAGGATGAGGAGCTCTATCCAATGCTTAAGGTTCAGGCACAGGGTATCTGTCCTTACGGCTGGCATGTTGCTAACACTGCTGACTGGATTGACCTCTTCTATGCAATGTCTCAGGCAACTATTGAGAAGGGTGAGACTAAGTATCCAGTAAAGGCTGAGGATTGCACTTACAAGCAGTTTATTAACGGTGGTGTGCCTAACACTAACGGTTGGTTGCGTAACACTGAGTATTGGGGTACAGAGTACTCATCACAGTATGCAGATGAGTTCGGCTTCAACTACTATCCAATTGGTTACCGTTATATGACTCAGGGCTTCCAGAACTGGAGTATGCGTATCCAGAGCTGGGTACCACTGCCAATGGCTGGAAGTAAGCCTGCTGACTACCCAAGTGCTGGTGGTGCTCGTTTCAATGTGATTAACAAGACTAATAGCGCACACTGCGCACCTCTTGCTAACCTTGATATCGGTCAGGCTGTTTGCCCATTCCGTTGCGTTAAGAACTACAAGTAGAACCTGTATTGAGCCTATTTACTGCGTTCTTTTAAGTTTGTTACAACTCTTTGCACCCCTGATTCTCGTTACATAGGAACCCCTATGCGCCTCGAATCAGTGAAGCACATAGTGACAAACAAACATTAAAATAATCTTGTAAACAGACTCAACCAGATTCTTTCAAAAACAAAATCAAGGGGTGGTGGTAACCACTGCCACCCCTTTTTACTAAAAAACAAACAAGAGATAAAAAAATGGTTAAAAGACTGTCAATTTTGTCACTCGTTGCAGTGGCAATGTTCTTTGTCGGATGTGATACCGAGGATGGACCAGACTCACCGTGGGGACCTGGTTATGTACCACCACAGGGTGGAGAAGATGAGAAGGAGTTTGTTGCCAAGCCTATTGAGAAGGCTGACAATATCGTTGTTGCGCACCGAGGTGCAGTCAAGGAGTTCGGCGGAACACCTGATAACTCACTTGCATCGCTTCGTAATGCAATATCGCTTGGCTGCTATGGCTCTGAGCTTGATATCTATTGGACAAAGGATAATAATGTGATTGTTGCTCACGCTGACAGTAACTGCCAGATAAATCGTCTCTACCCGTGGGAAAATACCGTGGCAGAACTACGACGCGGCGGTGTGCTGTCTAATGGCGAGGTACTCCCAACCCTTGAGGAGTACATAAAGGTTGCCGTTACTGAGGGTAAGTGTACAAAGCTTGTTCTTGATATCAAGAATATCACCAGTCCAACTACCGTGAGTGCAGATAAGCGCGCACAGTACTGCATCAATGCCTGCCGTCGCTCTATTGAGATTGCTCAGGAGCTGGGTGCTGAGGAGTGGATTGAGTTTATCTGTACTGGTAATGCCACAGTTATGGCGGGCTGTGCACCACTCTGCGAGGTGGCACAGATTCCTATCGGTTGGATGGCAAATAAGGCGGCTTCAGAGTACGAGAAACTCGGCGTTGGTTGTAAGTATGCCTACCGTTGGGCAAACCTCTCTCTTGAGTATATGAACGACGGCTTTAGTGGCGGTAAGCGCACTATTGACGAGTTTGTCTCTCGCGGCATTGAGTTCAGCGTATTCAATGTAGATACTGACCAGCAGATGGCGTACTATGTTAGCCGCGCAGATAAGCTGAAGTGTATCTGTAGCAACTATCCTAAGAAGTTGCTCTCAAAGATGCGCTAAAAATAGGATATCGCACATCTAAACTGTATATATAATAGGGATTCACCTCTGGTTGATACAAATTAAGGGCGTGTTTCCTTGAGTTGGGGATATCTCCCCAACTCTTTTTTTGTTTTGTCGTGATAGTGTGCCATCTACGGCTGTACGATGTTGCCAAAGAGTGGTAGTGTTGGCTGTTAGCTGTTGGCCATTAGCCGTTGGCCTTTCATAGGTACAGACTTCGTCTGTCCATGTTTATTCGGATTTAGGGAAACTCTCGCAGAGAGTACGAGAAAAGATAGTCTTCAAAGGTCAAGCTTGCTTGAAGCCGAATGAATGACTATCTTTTATCGTAATAGCTGTGGCTACCCTAAATCCGCATCAGCACGGAAGAAAAACGCAGTTTTTCCAAGAGTTTTTGGGGCGCCTTTTTGCAAAAAGGCGCGGTACTCGCTTTCTGCGTAGCCTAATACTTCAGCCAGCGGTAGAGGTCTTTGAATGATGGTTTTTTGCCGTGCATAAAGATGCCCACGCGGTAGATTTTGCCAGCAATCCAGACCATAAACACGAAAGTTGCGTAGAGAAGTACAAGCGACAGGACAATTTCCCAAGTAGGAATACCGCTTGGTATGCGGCCCATCATTACTATTGGCGAGGTAAATGGAATCATTGAGCACCAAACAATCAGTGGGCTATTAGGGTCGTTCATAACCATTGTGAGGATTATGAAGGCGAAGATAATAGGTATTGTAATTGGAGTTGTGAGCTGCTGAGCATCCTGCGCCTCGTCCACGCTTGCGCCAACGGCTGCATACATTGCTGCATAGAGCAAAAATCCGCCAATCATAAAGAGTAGTAGCAGGACGACAATCTGTGCGATATATCCTGTATCCATCATAGATGCCATAGCGGTAACCATACCCGTATCAACGCCACTGGCAGCTATGGCGGTCATATCGGCACCCGACTGTACAGCCTCCACACTTGCCATAATATCGTCTGGAATAAGTGCCGGAATTACAAATGCGCTCATAGCGATAATAAGCACGCCCCAGACTGCAATCTGTGTTGCTGCTACGGCTGCTACGCCCAGAATCTTACCCATCATCATATCAAATGGTCTGACGGTTGATACGAGCACCTCAAGAATTCGCGAGTTCTTCTCCTCAATAATGCTCTGCATAACTATCGAGCCGTAGATAACAAGGAAGAAGTATAGCACAAAGCCCAGAATAATACCCACAAAGCTCGATGCCACTGACGAGGAGGCTGTGCTCTGCTCATCCTCGCCGTTACGGAATGTAGAGAGCGAGATATCTACCTCTACCTTGTCGAGTATCTGCTGAAGATTTTCAAGGTTGTACTCCTTAAGTCGCTCATTCTTAATAATTTGCTCTACCTGGTCGGCGATATTATCCTCAATAAGCATTGAAGATGAGGTGTTTGTATAGAGCTGTATGTTATTTGGATTTGTTACAATATCCTGGCCAATGAACAGCACACCAAACTCATCCTTTTCTAACGAATTTTTAAGTTCCTGCTGCAAATCGCCATTAGCAAGAGTGATAAAGCTGATCTCGTCATTGCTCTGAAGCTTGTCGGCCACAATGCCGCTATTGTCAATCACAGAAATCTGCTTTGTATCACCCTTGGCAAAGAACATTATCAGCGTCGGTGCCACACTTACAAGTGCCAGCAGTAGTGGCATAAGCAGGGTAGTGATGATAAACGACTTTTTGTATACGCGCTCCTTAAATTCGCGCATTACTATCAATCCTATATTTCTCATAATCTGTTGATTGCTAAATAATTACTCTGTTAGTGTTCCGTTGACAGCGCGGATGAATATGTCGTTCATACTTGGGATAATCTCAGTAAAGCTACGCAGCTCTACAGCGTTATTTATTGCAGAGATTGCGCCGCGAATATCACCGTTGTTCTCAATATGAATCTTAGCTGTTGTAAGGCCTGTAATCTGGTCGTGGTTGTACTCCATAATCTCGGCCATTGTTGCACTCTGCCTAAATGCCTCCTCCTCGCCGCGGAACTGGATAGAGAAGATGTTGTTTCCGTGGCTGTGGCGAATCTCATCTACGCGGCCAGAGAGGATGTTTTTAGACTTGTTTATCAGCGTAATATGGTCGCAAATCTCCTCTACACTTGACATATTGTGTGTTGAGAAAATCACCGTAGCACCCTTATCTCTTAGACGCAGAATCTCGGTTTTGAGTAGCTCTGCATTTATTGGGTCAAAGCCTGAGAATGGCTCGTCAAAAATCAACAACCTTGGCTCGTGGAGTACAGTGACGATAAACTGCACCTTCTGCGCCATACCCTTAGATAGGTCCTCAACCTTCTTATCCCACCAATCCTCAATGCCAAGGCGAGTAAACCACTGCTTGAGGCGTACCAGAGCCTCGTGGCGCGATAGACCCTTGAGTCGGGCAAGGAAAACAGCGTGCTCGCCCACCTTCATCTTCTTGTACAGTCCGCGCTCCTCAGGCAGGTAACCAATTCGGTATATATCTTGCTGTGTAATAGGCTTGCCGTCAAAAAGTACACGACCTTCGTCGGGAATAGTTATGCGGTTGATAACGCGGATAAGGGTTGTTTTGCCCGCTCCATTTGGCCCCAGTAGGCCATAGACAGAGCCAGTAGGAATTGCTACCGATACATCATCCAGGGCGGTATGCTCAGTAAAACGCTTGGTGATGTGCTCTGCAATAATAATGTTGCTCATAGTACTAACTTTAGATATGTTCTATAAATACCTTTAATTATCTATACAAAGATATTGATTTTTTTCGTATATTTGTACCGCACTACATAAAAAATGTTGGAATGAATAAAAAATCGGTTTTGGTATCTGGTGGAGCTGGATACATTGGTTCGCATACGGCAGTAGAGTTAATTGCTGCTGGTTATCAGGTGGTTGTGGCTGATAATCTCTCAAATTCTGATATGTCTGGTGTTGAGGGTGTTCGCGCAATTACGGGTGTGGATGTCCCTTTTATCAATGTTGATTGCTGTGATAAGAGAGCCTTTGCGGAGGTGTTTGAGAGGTATGACTTTGACTCTGTAATACACTTTGCAGCATTCAAGGCTGTGGGTGAGTCTGTAGCCGACCCGATGAAGTATTATCGCAACAACCTACTCTCGTTCCTTAATGTTATTGAGCTTATGCGAGAGTATGGACGACATAATATCGTCTTTTCATCTTCAGCAACGGTCTATGGCGATGCTGAGGAGTTGCCTGTAACGGAGGCTACTGAGCGTAAACCTGCAACAAGTGCCTATGGAAATACCAAGCAGATGTGCGAGGATATCCTTCGTGACTCTGTGACGGCATACGACCAGATTAAGGGTATCGCGCTGAGATATTTTAACCCTATCGGAGCCCACCCGTCAGCACTTATCGGCGAGCTTCCGCGTGGTGTGCCTCAGAACCTTGTGCCTTATATTACACAGACGGCAGCGGGTGTTCGTGAGTGCCTATCAATTTTTGGCGATGACTATCCGACAGAGGATGGTAGCTGCCTGAGAGACTATATTGACATTGTAGACCTTGCAAGGGCGCATGTGGCAGCAATTAGTCGTATGGTAGAGGGTAGAAATGAGGAAAGTTATGAGATTTTCAATGTCGGCACAGGTCGTGCAGTGTCGGTCTTTGAGCTTGTTAAGACCTTTGAGAAGGTTAATAACCTTAAGCTTAACTACAAGGTAGCTCCTCGTCGTGCGGGCGATGTTGTTGCTGTGTGGGCAGATACAACACTTGCAAATAGAGAGCTTGGTTGGAGGGCCGAGCGCACCCTTGAGCAGACTCTTCAATCTGCTTGGGAGTGGGAGAAACATGTTAGAAATATAAAATAATAGGTAAAAGTATAATTATGGAGTACAGTAACATCCTTAGTAAGTACGCTGCAGCTGCAACCGTAGAGCAGGTGGCAGAGCAGGTAGCAGCAGCGCGCGCTGCGCAAGCAAAGAATGAGAATGTGGAGGTCTATAAGTTCTGCCTCTCGGCCGTTGACCTTACTACACTTACATGCAATGACTCTGTAGAGTCAGTGACCGACTTTGCAAAGCGTACCGTAACATTTGGCGAGAAGTATCCTGATATCCCAAATGTGGCATCTATATGCGTCTATCCAGCCTTTGTTGAGACTGTAGGTGTTGCTGTAGATGGCACCCCTATGCGCATAACAAGCGTTGGTGGTGGTTTCCCTGCGTCGCAGACCTTCCTTGAGGTTAAGATGCTTGAGGTGGCTATGGCCGTTGAGAATGGTGCTGACGAAGTCGATATCGTGCTCAATGTGGGCAAGATGCTCACTGGTGCATATGATGAGGCGGCAAACGAGGTGGAGATGATTCGCTCGGAGATGGATGAGGATGTTGTTCTGAAGGTTATCCTTGAGACTGGCGCGCTGAAAACTCCAGAGCTTATCCGTCGTGCTTCGCTTATCTCTATGGCTGCGGGTGCAGACTTTATTAAGACCTCGACAGGCAAGATTGATGTGGCTGCAACACCAGAGGCGGCTGTGGTTATGTGCCAGGCTATTAAGGACTACTATGAGGCTACAGGCCGCAAGGTGGGCTTCAAGGCTGCTGGTGGTGTTAAGAGCCCTCAGGATGCAGCTCTGTACTACACTATCGTGGAGCAGATTTTGGGACAAGAGTGGCTTACAACCGACCTATTCCGTATCGGTGCCTCTTCGGCTGCAAACAATCTACTCTCTGCTATTGTTGGACAAACAGTCTCTCACTTCTAACATCGGTGAGGGTGTTAAATTTGCCTGCGGGGAGAGTTACTCGCAGGCATTTATTATTTAATGAGCCTAACTAACAGGGGCTTATTTGCAAAAAGATATTTTTTTACTACCTTTGCACGGTATATGGAGCAGTTTATTGTATCAGCGCGAAAGTATCGTCCGGCGACATTTGCGTCGGTGGTGGGGCAGAAGCATATTACCTCTACCCTTAAGAATGCCATTGAGAGAAATCAGTTGGCGCACGCCTACCTCTTTTGTGGTCCCCGAGGCGTGGGTAAGACCACTTGTGCCCGCATCTTTGCTAAGGCGATAAATTGCCTCAATCCAAATGGTGCTGAGGCTTGTAATGAGTGTGACTCTTGTCGTACTTTTAACGAGGGTCGCTCGCTAAATATTCACGAGTTAGATGCTGCGTCAAACAACTCTGTGGAGGATATCAGAGCCCTGATAGAGCAGGTGAGAATTATCCCTCAGGTGGGTCACTACTCTGTCTTTATCATCGACGAGGTCCATATGCTCTCGCAGGCAGCATTCAATGCCTTCCTGAAGACCCTTGAGGAGCCTCCTCAGCATGCGATTTTTATCCTTGCAACGACCGAGAAGCATAAGATTATACCGACAATCCTCTCGCGTTGTCAGATTTATGACTTTAACCGTATTCGTGTTGAGGATGCGGTTGAGTATCTGAAGTATATTGCAACAAGTGAGGGTGTTACGGCGGATGATGAGTCACTGTCGCTCATTGCGCAGAAGGCGGATGGCGGTATGCGCGATGCGCTGTCGATGTTTGACAAGGCTGTCTCTTTCTGCGGTACAACACTTCAGTATAAGGCTGTGGCGGCAACGCTCAATGTGCTGGATTACGACACTTATTTTACTGTTGTAGATTATCTGCGTGCAGGAGATTATGTGAATGCGTTGTTAGTCTTTGACAATGTGCTGTCAAGAGGATTTTCGGGCCAGATTTTTATGAGTGGACTGAGTCAGCATATGCGCGACTTGCTCGTTACAAAGAGTAATGCCGAGGCTCTGACGGAGTTTACAGGCTCACTTCTTGCTCGCTATCGTGAGCAGGGAGCGCAGTGTGACACGGAGCTGCTCTTTGGGGCGATATCTCTGCTTGCAGCCGCCGATGGCGCAATCCGTGCCGCCTCAAATCAGAGACTGCTCGTAGAGCTTACGCTGATGAAAATCGCTGAGCTGGGTAAAAAAAAAACTTTGACACCGACGACTTTATAACCGCCTCCTTCCCCCTGCCAGTAATTGGTGGCACTCCTATATCCATCGCAACACCAGTGGGGCAACCAGTGGGGCCGAGCGTTCAGCAGCCAGCGGGGCAAGTGGTGGCGCAGGTGGTAAAGCAGGTGGCGCAGCAAGTGGGGCAAGTGGCGCAGACGGGGGCTCAGCCTATTCAGCAGTCTGGAACAAGTTCAGAGCAGAGTATTGCAGGAGAGCCGCGACAAGTGGTAACGCCGCCACAGAGTAAAGGTAAGGCAAAGGGTGGCATAGATTTAGGTAGTTTAGATAGGGTTATAAGTTCGCTGAACAAGGATAAGCCTCGCTCAACGCAGGCAGCCTCAGAAGATGGCACAGTGAAGATAGACCCTCAGAGCGAGAGTAAGCTTTTAGCCTCCCTGCAAGATTTTATAGATGCAGTGCTAAAGATGCACCCCCGTTTTCATGCGGCCTTTAATAATGTTACTGTCGCTGGAAATACAATAACTCTTGAGGCTCCGACAGTAGCTTTAGAGCGCGATTTGAACGAGTCGCACACAGAGATTTGCGAGATAGCGGCGAGTGTTGCGGGTATTGATGGTCGTCTGGAGCTTAATGTAGTACTAAACGAGGTCGAGATTAAGCTGTTGCCTGTAAAGATAGAGGATAGATATCAGTTTATTGAGGATTTGAACCCGCGTGGGATAAAGTACTTTATAGACAAGTTTGATTTGACACTATAGTTAGGAATTAATAATATTAGAAATAATGGCAAGAAAGAATTTTGTTGAGGAGCTTCAGTGGCGCGGTATGATTCATACGATGATGCCTGGCGCTGAGGAGCAGTTAGAGAAGGAGATGACAACTGCCTACTTGGGTATTGACCCTACGGCAGACTCACTGCATATTGGACACCTTGTAGGTGTGATGATTCTCAAGCACCTTCAGATGTGCGGTCACCGTCCAGTAGCTCTCGTTGGTGGTGCAACGGGTATGATTGGCGACCCGAGTGGTAAGTCGCAGGAGCGTAACCTGCTCGATGAGGCGGCTCTGCGTCACAATCAGGAGGCTATTAAGGCTCAGCTTGCGCGCCTTATTGACTTTGACTCTGACGCTGAGAATGCAGCGGTGCTTGTAAACAACTACGACTGGATGAAGGAGTTTTCGTTCCTTGACTTCGCGCGTGAGATTGGTAAGTGCATCACAGTAAACTATATGATGGCTAAGGACTCTGTAAAGAAGCGCTTCAATGGCGAGGGTGACGGTATGTCGTTTACTGAGTTTACATATCAGCTGCTGCAGGGTTACGACTTTTTGCACCTCTACCAGACTATGGGCTGTAAGGTTCAGCTCGGTGGTGCTGACCAGTGGGGTAATATCACAACCGGTACAGAGCTTATCCGTCGTAAGTTAGGCCCTGAGGCTGAGGCATTCGCAATCACTTGTCCACTTATTACAAAGGCTGATGGAACAAAGTTCGGTAAGACCGAGAGCGGTAATGTTTGGCTTGATGCGCGATATACATCTCCATACAAGTTCTACCAGTTCTGGCTCAATGTATCTGATGAGGATGCAAAGCGATATATCAAGATTTTCACGCTCCTTGACCGTCAGACCGTTGAGGCTCTGATTGCTGAGCACGAGGCTGCACCGCACCTTCGCGTACTGCAGAAGCGTCTTGCTCAGGAGGTTACAACGATGATTCACTCCGAGGCTGAGTATCTGAAGGCTGTCGAGGCATCTGGCATCCTCTTTGGTCAGGCGACATCGGAGGCGCTGAAGAATCTTGACGAGCAGACACTTCTTCAGGTATTTGAGGGTGTGCCGCAGTATGAGATTTCGGCAGCAGAGCTCGGTTGCACATTTATTGACCTGTGCGCAGATAAGACAGCTATCTTCCCATCTAAGGGCGAGTGCCGCAAGATGATTCAGGGTGGTGGCGTGTCTCTGAACAAGCAGAAGGTTACGGACATTGCTGCGACAGTGACGGCTGACGACCTTATTGCAGGAAAGTATCTGCTTGTGCAGAAGGGTAAGAAGAACTACTACCTCGTTATTGTAAATGAGTAGCAGTCAGTACTATACAATCAACTTGGAGGGTATGGATTTCCATGCCTTCCATGGTTGTTATGAGTTAGAGCGCCTTACGGGTAGCCACTTTGAGGTAAATCTGAAGATTGTGTCGCCTTTGGGCAGGGTGGCAGAGGATGATGATGTTACCCAGGCGGTGAACTATCTTACTGTATATGAGGTAGTTCGCGAGCAGATGGCTATTGTGCAACACACCATAGAGCGCGTGGCTCAAAACATTATCAATGCACTGCATAGCCAGTTTAGTGAGATAAAATCTGTGGAGTGCACTGTTGTGAAGATTGCTCCGCCATTGGGTGGTAAGGTCAGTAGGGTTAGTGTCACCTTGAAGGGTGAATTTTAGGTTAATTAAATATGAGCAAAAGAGCCTCTTTTGGAAGTAAAATTGGCGCAGTACTTGTTGCGGCAGGTAGTGCTATTGGTCTGGGAAGCATCTGGCGTTTCCCATATATGACGGGCGAGAATGGCGGTGGAGCCTTTCTGCTTGTCTATCTGTTGAGCGTGGTTATTGTCGGCATACCAGTTATGCTTGCCGAGTTCGCTATAGGCACCCACACCCGCAAAAGCCCCGTAAAGGCATATAATTCACTCGCTCCGCGGTGGACTTGGTTAGGATACAACAGCGTGATAGTCTCGCTGCTGATATCCGGCTTCTACTATATCGTGGCGGGTTGGTCGTTAGAGTACTTCGTCAGCTCTATTGACGGCTCTCTCTATGGTGCGACAGACTTCCATAGTAACTTTGCCGCCTTTACATCCTCTTGGCGCGAGCCATTCTATACTGTACTCTTTGTCGTTCTCACCCACGCTGTTGTAGCTATGGGTGTGCAGCAGGGGTTGGAGCGTATATCCAAAATCGTTATGCCAGTGCTGCTGATGATGCTCGTTGTGCTTGTTGTCCACTCGGCAACAATGTCTGGCGCGGCAGAGGGTTACCGCTTCCTCTTTGCTCCAGACTTTAAGAAGGCCTTTTCCGTTAGAACTATCGTTAGTGCAATAGGTCAGGCGTTCTTCTCGCTATCTATCGGTTTAGGATGTATGATTGCCTACTCATCTTACTTCAAGGAGGGTACTAACCTCACTCGCACATCTATCTCGGTGAGCCTTATGACCTTCCTTGTGGCAATGCTCTCGGGTATGGTTATCTTCCCAGCAGTATTTAGCGTAGAGGGCCTTGAGCCTACTGCAGGTCCGACGCTGCTCTTTGAGACACTACCATTTATCTTTGCCGAGATGCCAGCGCCGCAGCTCTGGAGCGCAATATTCTTCCTTCTGGTAGCTTTAGCAGCCCTCACTTCTACAATATCGTTCCACGAGGTGCTCACGCAGTACCTTCAGGAGAACCATAATGTACCTCGTAAGCACGCCGCACGAATTACTACCCTGGCAACAATACTTCTGTCAGTAGTCTGCCTTAAGTGGGAGTGGTTCTTCGGCGCTTTTGATACCATTACAGCCGATGTGCTGATGCCTGTGGGTGGACTGCTTACGGCAGTATTTGCCGGCTGGGTCTTTGACCGCAAAGTCTTCCGTGAGGAGATATCTAACCACGGCACTCTGCCAGCAAAACTCTTCCCACTCCTTGTTTTTGTACTTAAATGGGTGGCACCTATATTGCTAAGTGTGGTATTTGTGTGGAATTTAATCTTTTAATTGACTGAAATTGAGAAAAAATTTGTAATTTTGGCGCGTAAAAGGCAAACATTTATAAACCATAAATTTATAACACTATGATTTCGTACAAGAATCTCGGTCTTGTGAACACTCGCGAGATGTTCGCAAAGGCTATTGACGGCGGCTACGCAGTTCCTGCTTTCAACTTCAACAACATGGAGCAGTTGCAGGCAATCATCATGGCTGCAGCAGAGACTAAGTCTCCAGTAATCCTTCAGGTTTCTAAGGGTGCTCGTAACTATGCAAACCAGACCCTTCTCCGCTATATGGCAGAGGGTGCTGTAGAGTACGCTAAGGAGCTTGGCTGGGAGAACCCACAGATTGTTCTTCACCTTGACCACGGTGACAGCTTCGAGACTTGCAAGAGCTGTATCGATATGGGCTTCTCATCAGTAATGATTGACGGCTCACACCTCCCATATGAGGAGAATGTAGCTCTTACAAAGAAGGTTGTAGAGTATGCTCACCAGTTCGATGTAACTGTAGAGGGCGAGCTTGGCGTTCTTGCAGGTGTTGAGGACGAGGTTTGCGCAGAGGAGAGCCACTATACTAAGCCAGAGGAGGTTGTAGACTTCGTAACTAAGACTGGTTGCGATAGCCTCGCTATCTCTATCGGTACTTCACACGGTGCTTACAAGTTCACTCCAGAGCAGTGCACACTCGACCCAGAGACTGGTCGCCTCGTGCCACCACCATTGGCATTTGATGTTCTTGCAGCTATTGAGAAGGAGCTTCCAGGCTTCCCTATCGTTCTCCACGGCTCATCTTCAGTGCCACAGGAGGAGGTTGAGACTATCAACAAGTATGGCGGCGCACTTAAGGCTGCTGTAGGTATTCCTGAGTCACAGCTCCGTAAGGCTGCTGAGAGCGCAGTTTGCAAGATTAACATCGACTCTGACTCTCGTCTTGCTATGACCGCAGCTATCCGCGAGGTCTTCGCTACAAAGCCAGCAGAGTTTGACCCTCGTAAGTACCTCGGTCCTGCTCGTGAGAATATGAAGAAGCAGTATATTCACAAGATCGTGAATGTTCTTGGATCTAACGGCAAAGCATAATTTTGTCGTGATAGTGTGCCACCTACGGCGCATCCCTTAAAAATCAGTGGCGGCTGTACCTTTTAGTACTATCCGCCACTGCTTTTTTTCACGATGCACCGTATCTGACACACTCTGACGACAAAACGACCGCTGGCTAAAGAGATTACTACGCAGAACAGAGAATTTAAGGAAATTAAGGAGTTTAATGAATATAGGGAGTAATTCTCCTTAAATTCACTAAACTCCTTAAACTCACTATAATTAGCCGCAAGGCTATCCTAAATCCGCATCAGAGATAAGCGAAACAAAGTTTCGCCAAAAGTTTTTGCACGCCCTGCTTTTTTCAAAAAGCGGGCAGTTCGCGTCAGCTATGCTTAGAACCACACGCGGTAAGGGCAGTAGGTCTGCACGCCAGAGCGGAGGATGTCGTTCTTGAGGGTCTGGTAGTCTTTACATACGGCCTTCAGCTCGTCGTCAAGAGCGGCGTACTTAACCTGAGTGTTGAGGCTCTGGAGGAATGCAGTCATAGGGTCCATCTCTGGCAGCACCTCCTCAATGCGGAAGTTATCTGCTATGCCGGCCTTATCGGCAGCTACCCCTATTGCTGTGATAATACCACCGTTAGCATCAGCAAGGCCAATTTTAACTGCATCAGCTCCGCTCCATACGCGACCTTCGGCAATCTCAAGCACCTTCTGTAGCTCAAGGTTTCGTCCTGCGGCAACCTTGCTTGTAAATGCCTCGTAGACCTTATCTACAGAGCTGATGAGCATTGCGCGCTCGGCGGCTGTAGGCTTACGCAGGGACATACCCAGAACATTTGCACCGAAGTCGGCAGAAGGGTTTGTCTTTACGGCGTCGTATGTTATGCCGAGTTTATTGCGGAGCATATCGCCACCTTCAAGCATAATGCCGAATACACCTATAGAGCCTGTGATAGTGAGGTTGTTAGCCACAATAGCGTCTGCAGGGGCAGAGATGTAGTATCCACCGCTGGCAGCGTATGCGCCCATAGATACGATAACAGGCTTCTCCTTCTTCAGAAGTTCTACCTCGCGCCAGATTATATCACTTGCCAGTGCGCTACCGCCTGGAGAGTTTACGCGAAGCACTACCGCCTTGATGCTCTCATCTTTGCGAGCTTTGGCGATAGTATTTGCCAGGGTTGTGCCGTAGATATTTCCGTCAATAGCCTCACTCTGACCATCTACAATACCGCCTTCAGCGTACACAATGCCGATTTTAGGGGCTGAGAGGTTCTCGGTTGTATTTCCTACGGCTGTGCAGTAGTCGCCGAGGCTGATAAACTCAAACTCGTTCATAAAGTTGCGCTCCACGCCATACTCAGTAAAGATCTCCTCCATCTGGTCGCGGTAGAGGATGCCGTCAACGAGGTTGTGCTTCAGGGCCTGCTCTGGGAAGAGGCTTGGAGTGGTGTCAGCAATCTTATTGAGCGCAGCTACAGTTGTGCCACGAGCATCGGCAACTGTAGTGCTGATAGTGTTCCACATACCATTGCCCAGCTCCTCCATCTGGCGGCGGTTTGCGTCAGACATCTTTGTGAGCAGATATGGCTCTACAGCACTCTTGTACTTGCACACTGTAGGGCGGAACGCCTCAGCGTGGATGCCGAGCTTGTCGAGTGCGCCCTTGTAGAAGAGTAGCACTGATGCCATGCCGTGCCAGTCAAAGCTACCCTCTGGCTGAATGTAAATCTTGTCTGCTACAGAGGCTAAGTAGTATACGGTCTGGGAGTAGACATCGTTGTAGGCAACGATGAACTTGCCCGAGGTCTTGAACTTAACAAGAGCGTCACGAATCTCCTCAAGTGCGGCAGAAGAGAGAGTTCCTGCACCGGCGTAGTCTACATTGATATATATACCCTTAATGCGGTCGTCTGTAGCTGCGGTCTCTATGCTACGCAGCACCTTGAGTAGAGGCAGGGTGCGAGCAGAAGACATTGTAGTAAAATCCATATTTGCGAATGGATTGACCACTGGAGAGTCTACAATGTTATCCGTAAGGTCAATCTTGAGAATTGAGTTTGGCATTACAGCCACAGCCTCGCTGCTGCCCATAGCTCCGACGGCTCCGATAAATGTGAATAGCCAGAATAGGCCAGATATAACACTACCTACAACTACTGCAAGTAGGGCTGCCCAAAAAACCTTAGAAAATTTCATACCTTAATATATTTAGTTGTTTATAGAACAAAGGTATAAAAAATATTCAATAATGTATAATTTTAAGCAAAAATTCTGCATAGTGAAAAATCGTAAGCAGAAGTGCGAAAAAATGCTAGTTTATTGTAAAAAATAGTGCAAAAATGTTATCTTTGCGTAGGCAAAAGTTTGAATTTGTAATCTTTTGCCCGTAAATTTGTGTGTAATGTTGTGAAAATCAGTATAATATAACTATAAATAACTACAACTATGTACGGAAATTTCAAAGAGTTTCTGGAGCAAGAACTTCAGAGTATTAAGGATGCCGGTCTATATAAGACCGAGCGAGTAATCTGCTCTCCACAGAGTGCTGAGATTGAGGTTGCGGGCAAGCCTTGTCTAAACTTCTGTGCTAACAATTATTTGGGACTCTCTGACAATCCACGCCTTATTGAGGCGGCCAAGAGTGCTATGGATAGCCGTGGATATGGAATGTCATCAGTCCGCTTTATCTGTGGTTGTCAGGATATTCACAAGCAGCTTGAGAAGGCTATTGCTGACTACTTCGGCACTGAGGATACAATTCTCTATGCAGCTTGCTTTGATGCAAATGGAGGTGTTTTTGAGCCTCTGTTTACTGAGCAGGATGCTATTATCTCTGATGCGCTGAACCACGCATCAATTATTGACGGTGTTCGTCTTTGTAAGGCTGTAAGATATCGCTATGCAAATGCAGATATGGAGTCGCTGGAGGATTGTCTGAAGCGCGCACAGGCTCAACGATTTAGAATTATCTGTACAGACGGAGTCTTTTCGATGGATGGCAATGCCGCTCCGTTGGACCGTATCTGCGAGCTTGCAAAGCAGTACAATGCCCTTGTGATGGTAGACGAGTGTCACTCGGCAGGTGTTTTGGGTGCTACAGGTCGCGGTATTACAGAGCTGTATAACCTTCGTGGCGAGGTGGATATTATTACTGGCACACTTGGCAAGGCCTTTGGTGGTGCTGTGGGTGGATTTACTACTGGCCGTAAGGAGATTATTGATATGCTTCGTCAGCGTTCTCGCCCATACCTATTCTCAAACTCTCTGCCACCAGCAGTTGTTGGCGCGGGTATTGAGCTGTTTAAGATGTTGGAACAGAGCAATGAGCACCACGACCGCCTTGTTGCAAATGTTGAGTACTTCCGTACAAAGATGATTGAGGCAGGCTTTGACATTAAGCCTACAGACTCGGCTATCTGCGCAGTTATGCTCTACGATGCAAAGCTGTCGCAGGAGTTTGCCGCGGCACTTCAGCAGCGCGGTGTGTTTGTTACTGGCTTCTACTATCCAGTAGTGCCAAAGGGTCTGGCGCGCATCCGTGTGCAGGTCTCTGCGGGTCATACAGTAGAGCAGCTTCAGCGTTGCGTAGATGCCTTTGTGGAGGTAGGTAAGGAATTAGGAGTGTTAAAGTAATAGAGATTTTTAGGAGATGAGCAACCATAAAGTAATATTAGATGCGACTGATCGCAAGATACTGAAGTTCCTTGTCAAGAATGCGCGTATGCCGTATCTTGAGATTGCCCGCGAGTGTGGTATTTCAGGTGCGGCAATACACCAGCGCATAAAGAAACTTGAGGAGTGGGGCGTAATTATGGGTAGCCGAATGATGGTCAACCCAAAGATGCTCGGTTTTGATGTGTGTGCCTTTATCAGCATCCGCATTCAGGACCCAATTATGAGTACGGCCGTGGCAGAGAAGATTAAAAATATCCCAGAGGTTGTTGAGTGCCACTTTATTACGGGTACTTACAACGCTATGCTTAAGCTCTACTGCGTTGATAACGAGCACCTTATGCGTACAATCTTTGACGGTATTCTGCGTGTTCAGGGTATTAGCAACACCCAGACATATATCTCGCTCAATGAGGCATTTCAGCGTGAGCCCTATATTGACTACCTTGATAAACTGCCACACCGATGATTCGCCTTACCAAAGAGTTCTCGTTTGAGTCTGCCCACGCGCTATGGGGGTATGATGGCAAGTGCCGCGAGATTCACGGCCACTCCTATCGCCTCTTTGTCACTATCAAAGGCGAGCCAGTTACTGACCCGACAAGTCCAAAGCTCGGTATGGTTATGGACTTTGGTGAGTTGAAGGCTATTGTGGCCCGTGAGATTACCGACCGCCTGGACCACTCCTTTGTTATGCGCCGCACAGCAGAGGCTGAGGCTCTGGCGGAGGCAATGCAGAGCCAGTTTACAAATGTGATACTGGTGGATTATCAGCCTACTTGCGAGAATATGCTTGTGGACTTCGCCGCTCGCCTTAAGGCGGCACTGCCCGCGGGCGTTACGCTGCACAGCCTACGCCTGCACGAGACAGCCACTTCCTATGCCGAGTGGTACAACGATGAAAACTAATTGCTGATGAAAAAACTATTCCTTATAGACGCTTATGCGCTGATATTCAAGTACTATTACGCCTTTTACGGTCGTCCGATGCGTAATCGTGCGGGGATGAACACATCTATAGTTTTTGGCTTTACGAAGTTTCTGAGGGATATCCAGAAGCGCGAGAAGCCCGACCTGCTTGGCGTGGCCTTTGACCCTGCGGGGGGCTCGTTCCGCCGCGAGATGTTTGAGCAGTACAAGGCCAATCGCCCCGAGACACCAGAGGATATACTCCGGTCAGTGCCTTATGTAAAGCGCATTGTGGAGGCTATGTGCGTACCTATCCTTGAGGTTGAGGGTTACGAGGCTGACGATGTTATCGGCACTCTCGCCTTTAAGGGTGCAGAGGCGGGCTATGAGGTCTATATGGTTACGCCAGATAAGGACTATGGACAGCTTGTTGGGCAAAATCGTAAGATATACAAGCAGAAGGGCGACCAGATAGAGATTATTGACAGTCAGGCAATTAAGGATAAATACGGCATCGACGACCCGATGCTCGTGAGCGACATTCTTGCCCTGTGGGGCGATGCTTCGGATAATATTCCGGGTGTGGCGGGCATAGGCGAGAAGGGTGCTTGTAAGCTTGTGCAGAGGTGGGGCGATGTAGAGTCAATAATTGCCAATGTAGACCAGATAACGGGTCGTGCGGGTGCAAATATCGCCGCCAGCATAGAGCAGCTTAGACTCTCAAAGGCCCTTACAAAGATTGCCCTTGATGTGCCGATAGAGTTTAATGAGGCGGCACTTACGGTCTGCTGTCCGAAGATTGATATGCTCAAGTCACTCTTTACGGAGCTTGACTTCAAGGTCTTCCTGAACGATGTGCAGAATATGGGTCCCGTTGAGGATACATCGCTGCCTCGACAGGCGGAGCAGACACAGCTTGCCAATATGGCACGAATGAAGGCTGGTGCTGCACGCCGTAAGGCTATGGAGGGTCAGGGGACACTCTTTGATATGTTTGACAACCCTATAGTGCCTACCGAGCCGAGTGTTGAGACGCCGGCAGAGGCTACTGTAGTTGAGCAAGATGGTTTTGCAACTATTGCCACCGTAGAGCACAGCTATACAACCGTTATGAGTGAGTGTGAGCTCCGCAAGGTTGTAGATATATGTATGGGCAGTAGTGTAGTATGCTTTGATATTGAGACCTCTGGTTTGGATATATTCACGAGCCGCATTGTGGGCATCTCGCTGGCCATTGAGCCGCACAAGGCGTGGTATATACCTTTTACTGTTGGCACTGACAGAAATAGTCTTGAGAGTAGTTATGCAGCTGTTCTGCGCCCACTCTTTGAGAGTGAGAAGATTGCCAAGGTGGGTCAGAATATGAAGTTTGACATACTTTTCCTGCGGACATTGGGCATTGAGGTGCGTGGCGAGAAGTGGGATACGATGCTTCTGCACTATCTGCTTGACCCAGAGGCACGACATAATATGGATGCGCTCTCGGAGAGGTATCTAAACTACTCGCCAATATCAATACAGACCCTTATTGGCAAGGGCCGCGAGCAGATGACTATGGATATGGTGGGTCTGCAACCTATATCTGAGTATGGATGTGAGGATGCGGATATCACGCTGCAACTATACTATGTTCTGCGAGAAATGGTTGAAAGCCAGTCACTTATGCGCCTCTATCACGATATTGAGGAGCCGATGATTGCCGTGCTCGCCGATATGGAGTGGAACGGCGTGAAGATTGATAGTCAGCGACTTAGGGGCTACTCGGCAACGCTAACGATGCAGTTGCGTGAGCTTGAACAGCGCATATGTCAGATGGCCGACACCCCGGGGCTGAATGTAAATTCGGGCCGTCAGATTGGCGAGCTGCTCTTTGCCAAGATGCGCATTGCTGACAAGCCGAAGATGACAAAGACAAAGCAGTTCTGCACAGATGAGGAGTACCTTAAGGGCTTTGCTGCTGAGCATGAGATTGTACGAGTGATACTTGAGTATCGAGGTGTGAAAAAGCTGCTCTCTACATATATTGATGCACTGCCAGAGTTGGTAAATCCAGTAACGGGACATATTCATACATCGTATAATCAGGCAGTTACGGCAACAGGTAGACTCTCCTCCTCTAACCCTAACTTGCAGAATATTCCAGTGCGAGATGCTATCGGTCGTCCTATTCGCGAGGCATTTATCCCTTCGCGAGAGGATGGGCTGTTGCTCTCGGCAGATTACTCGCAGGTGGAGCTCAGACTGATGGCGCACCTAAGTGGCGATGAGTTACTGTGTGAGGCGTTCCGCAATGGCGAGGATATCCACGCCGCTACGGCAGCTAAGATTTTCGGCAAAGCGATAGACGAGGTAACAACAGAGGAGCGTAGGCGCGCCAAGACGGCCAACTTCGGCATTATCTACGGCATATCTCCATTTGGTCTTGCGCAGCGACTTGATATACCTCGCTCGGAGGCTAAAGCACTGATTGATGGATACTTTGCATCATATCCGAAGGTTAAGCAGTATATGGAGAGGACAATTGCTGGTGCTGTGCAGAGTGGTTGGGTAGAGACTATATTTGCCCGCCGCAGATATCTTGAGGGTATCGACTCTCGCAATGCAAATACCCGTGCCCTTGCTGAGAGAAATGCTATCAACGCACCGATACAGGGTAGTGCTGCCGACATTATGAAGATTGCTATGGTGGGTGTCTACCGCGCCTTTAAGGAGCAGGGCATTCGCTCAAAACTTATCCTTCAGGTGCACGACGAAATTGTTGTAGACCTTGTGCCTGCCGAGCGCGAGGTTGTAGAAAGCATCGTGCGTGAGCAGATGGAGGGCGCGGCAAAACTCTCTATACCGCTCGTGGTAGATATTGGCGTGGGGAAAAACTGGCTTGAGGCTCACTAAAAAGATTTGAACCTAAAAACTGAACACTATATGAGAAGATTTTTTATTTCCGTAGTAGCGATAGCGTTGGCATTTTCAGCCTCGGCACAGAGTGCTCGCGAGCTGATACTGTCAGATAGTAGTTATGCACTGGGTGTATATCGCCTCTATCCTACTCAGTTCAAGGAGCAGACCCCTGTTCCAAAGGGCTATAAGCCGTTCTATATCAGCCACTATGGCCGTCACGGCTCGCGATATGTGCTGCGTGACGAGAAGTATGACCGCGCATACAAGGTCTTTGAGGATGCGGCATACTTTGGTAAGCTAACTCCTTATGGCAAAGAGATTTACGACCGACTCACACGCGCCAAGAAAGATGCCTATGGTCGTGGTGGCGAGCTTACTCTCAAGGGTCAGGAGCAGCAGCGACAGATTGCCCGCCGAATGTACAAAAACTACAAGCCGATTTTCAAGAAGGCGGAGTATATTGACACCAAGTCTACTATTGTTCCGCGTGTGCTGATGAGTATGACAGCCTTTTGTGATGAGCTTATGCGCCTCGACAACAAGCTTGACATCCACTACGAGTGCGGAAAGCCGTTCCAGAGGTGGCTCAACCCTTACTACAAGGATAACGACCCTCGTTTAGCAAAGTATATCGACCTCTACCGCCACAACACAAATTGTGAGTGGATGCAGCAGTGGAGACGCTACCGCCGCGAGAATGTAGATATCTCGCGATTGCTCCACTCCCTCTTTAAGCCAGACTATGTGAAGAGTATGCCTTTTCCACACGACTTTGTCTTCCACCTCTTTAAGACTGCCACTTCACTGCCTGGAACACCTACCGAGGAGAGTATTCTGGATATCTTTACGCCAGAGGAGCTATACCAGCAGTGGAAGCTTGTCAATGTGATATTCTACCACGAGAAGGGCCCTTCAGGCATTAAGGAGAAGTTCCTCAATGGCGTCTCTACACCTCTGCTTGAGCAGATTCTCGATGATGCCGAGCGTAGAGTAAACGAGGGGGTAGCAGCTGTAGACCTTCGCTTTGGCCACGACGGAAATATTATGGGTCTGCTAAATACTATGCGTGTTCCTGGCTGGAGCGAGGAGGTTAGCGACTATGAGCAGATAGAGAAGGTCTTTCAGGACTACAACATCCCGATGGGCTGCAACCTACAGTGGATTTTCTATCGCAATAAGAGGGGAGAAACTCTTGTAAAGATGCTCCTTAATGAGGAGGAGATAGCCTTCCCAAGTCAGATAGATGGCTCTATGGCGCCATACTACCGCTGGGAGGATGTTCTGAAGTTTTACCGCGAGCTGATTCCGCAGATGTATGAGATTGGCTGCTACAACAAGCTTGAGAAACTGTTAGATAAATAATAATAAAACTATACCGCTATGAAGAAGTTTTTTTTAATTTTGACCATTGCCCTCGTTGCGGCAAGAGTAGATGCTAAAAATCCACCAGAAAACTCTGACGACAGAACTGTCTGCTATGAGCTTGAGAAGGCTGTGCGCCGAGTTATCTCTATCCCTAACATTGGCGAGTATCTGACTCTGAAGTGCGATTTTCATATGCACACTGTCTTTGCCGATGCACAAGTCTCGCCTGTAGGTCGCGTGCGTGAGGCTTGGCAGGATGGACTTGATGTTATTGCTATGTCTGAGCACAATGCTGTACATAAAAATAAGGGTATTCGCCTAAAGGACTACAATCTGCCTATTGAACTTGCAGTAAAGGAGGGTAAGAAGTTCGGTTTTTTGGTTGTTCCAGCTGTAGAAATTACACGCACAAAGCCTTTTGGACATATGAACGCTCTGTTTATTAAGGACCCTAATGTCTTTGAGCAAGTGCGTTACAAGGTAGATGAGAATGGTAAGCTGTTGCGCGATAAGGATGGCAATCGCATACCTAACCCTACAGAGATGGATGATTTTAGAAAGGCCGAGGAGCAGGGCTGCTTTATGCTCTGGAACCATCCGGGTTGGCCAGATAAGAAGTGTACTCTCTATCCGCTTCAAAAGCAGCTTATTAAGGAGGGTAGAATTCACGCAGTGGAGCTTTTTAACGGCTCAGAGTGGTATCCAAAGGTGCTTGATTGGTTTGATGAGTACGGCCTGCCAATGATGGCAAATACAGATATCCACGACACATCGCGATTTGCGTATGGCAACCAGATTCGCCCAATGACCCTTGTGTTTGCAAAGGAGTATACACTTGAGTCTCTGCGTGAGGCACTCTTTGCTGGCCGTATGTTGGCTCTGTTTAACAACACCCTTGCCGGCGATAGCAAGTACCTTGAGCAACTCATTGACGCTTCGCTTGAGGTAAAGGTTATAGATGACAAGAAGGGCGTATTGCAGATTACAAATATCTCTGACATTGAGTTCCGCGCCCTGTTTGGCGAGCGAATGAACCCTGTGCTCTTCCGCCCACGCACTGCTATCCGAATTACAATTCCAAAGGGTACAGTTCTTGATTTTGTAAATTGCTACGCTGGTCGTAAAACTGTTAAAAAGGAGATTTGGTAATGTTAAGTATTGCAGAGAGACACAAGTATATACTCGAGAAACTCGAAAAGTACGGCTTTATCCGTATCACAGATGTTGCCGAGGAGCTCGGTGTGACAAAGGTTACTATCCGCAAGGATGTCAAGATTCTTGAGAGCAAAGGGTTGCTCTATAAGGTGCACGGAAGTGCGCGACTTGCAAATCCACATATTGCCGACCGCGACCTGATGACAAAATCGTCACTCAACCGCGAGGCGAAGTATCGTATTGCACAGCGCGCAGCACAGATGATAGAGGAGGGTGACTCAATAATGATTTCGGCAGGCTCTACAACATACGCCCTTGCTGAGGCCATTCACGCCCTATCTCCGTCGCCGACAATAAATGTGGTAACACCGTTCCTCAAGGTCTCTGCTCTTCTTAACGAGGTGGAGACCATTCAGGTGCAACAACTCGGTGGCACGGTATATAAAAAATCCTTCGCAACGCGTGGCGAGGGTGCGTGCGAGAGCCTCTCAGATATGGTCTGCTCAAAGTTCTTCCTCGGCGTGGACGGCTTTGACCCCGACTTCGGAATTACAACCTCCACAATAGAGGAGACTCTACTCTCACGCAAGATGATGGCTGCATCGTCAAAGACAATCGTGCTGGCGGACTCGTCAAAGTTCGGACACCACGGCTTCGGTCGCATAACATCTATTGATGAGGTGGATGTGATAATCACAGACTCCGACATATCCCCAGAGATGGTTGAGATTATTGAGGAGGCAGGTATTGAACTTATAACAGTATAAAACTATGGCAGAGAATAAGATTGAATTTGAACTTGACCCAGCAGTGGCTCAGGGTCACTACTCTAACTTCGTAATTATCGCCCACTCTCCAAGTGAGGTGATACTTGACTTCGCATCTATACTTCCTGGAATGCCTAAGGCTAAGGTGGGTAGTAGAATTATCCTAACCCCAGAACACGCAAAACGACTGCTGCTCTCACTACAGGAGAATCTCCATAACTACGAGAGTAAGTTCGGCACAATAAATGTAAACCAAGCCCCAGGCTTTACCCCTAAGGGTCAAGCATAGGTTAGTTTTGGCTGATAAGTAAAGAGATTAAGGAGATTAGTGAGTTTAAGGCCCCCCTATATTCATTAAATTCCCTAACTTCCTTAAACTCTCTGTTATGCGTAGCAATCTCTTTATGCTTTAGCCACTATCACAACAATAAATAGAGCCATTCACTTTCAAGCAAGCTTGAGTGAGGCTCTATTTTTCATCGTACTCTCTGCGAGAGTTTCCCTAAATCCGAATAAACAGAGACAGACGAAGTCTGTACCTCTGTAAGGCCAATAGCTAATAGCCATTTTGTTGTTAAAAGGTAGTAGTTGCCAGGCGCACAAGAAACCGAGCGCGCAGCATACTAAAGCGTATGTGAGCAGCTCGGTTATTGAAGTGCAACGCAGCAAATGCTACCTTTTAACAACAAAATAAAAAAGGAGAGGAAATCCTCTCCTTTTTTGCATACGCTCTGAGTATTAATAACTCAGCACCTTTGATGAAGCATAAGAGATCTTCAGTGCGTTAGCACGACGGAGCTCCTGCTTTACATCGGCGATGATACCCATCTTTGTGCCGCCGTCTGCCTTAAGACAGATTGTCATTGATGCACGGTCAGCCTCTGAAAGCTTATCGCGCTCTGCTGCTGCAAAGTCAAGGATATCCTTAGTTGTCTTATACGAATCGTTGAGCTGAATCAGTGGTGCAGTACCATACTTTGCCTGCATATGCAGAACTGGTACACCAATGTGAATGTAGCTCACGAGATTCTTCTTCTCGAGCTTCTGAACCTCAGTAGCCTCTGGGAGACGGTATTTAACCATCAGCTCCTGGTCACGCATTGAGGTAGAGAGCATAAAGAAGAAGAGGATGATATATACTACATCGGGCAGTGAGGTTGTTGACATTGCAGGAACCTCGCGCTCGCCCTTTTTCTTCATTACTGCCATATTACTTACCCATTTTACGCGGCTCAGCCTCTGAAATCTTCAAAGGTACTGCCTTGGTTATTACTTTTCTCTCCTCCTCGGCAAGGTCTGCGAACTTCTTGCCGAACTTGGTCATTGAGACATCATCACGCACCTCGTTGAATGCGCGAGTAAGCTCGTTCTGTACGCGGATATAAACCTGATAATCAGTGTCACGGGTATTCTGAAGTGAGATTACACCCTCGCTTACAGGGAAGGTCCACTTTGAGCCATCCGGCATATCAAAGGTCTGCTCCTTCTTCTCTGGGAGGTTCTCATCATCGTAAGGGTTAAGGATAAACTCCTTTGCCTTATCCTTCAGATAATGAAGATCCATGACCTGACCACCCGCCATAAGCTGACCGCTACCAGATACGAATACAAGGAAGAGGTTACGCTCTTTAACCTTGATATCCTCCTGCTTTACATTTGGATCTGGCATTGGTGGGAGTACGCGCACGATACCGGTATCAACATCCATTGTAGAAACCACAAGGAAGAAGATAAGCACAGTAAAGGCGATATCCGCTTGTGACGAAGCGTTGATTTCAGGTATTTTCTTACTTTTTGCCATAAATTACCTTACTATTTGAACAGGTTACGAACCTCGGTATAAAGTGTTACAACGATAGAAGCGGCAGCAACAACGTATGTAACAAGGATACCAACCTCTGAGATAACCAACTCGAATGGATCATCGAATACACCACCAGCAGAGTTAGGAATTGTAAGACCATCGTGACCAAGTGCAATGAATAGTGCAGCACCTACTACAACTACTACAAGCACAATAGCAAACATTGTCTTCTTCAAACCTGCAGGATTAGTAATCGTACCCTTGATAGCAGAGAGCAAGACGCTCAGCACTGCACCTACGAGCAGGGCATAGCCCCAAACCAGGTTCCAGCTGATGGCAACCTCAGATCCGCCAGATACTACTGCCCAGCCTACCATAGCGGCAGTAATAGCGAACAGAAGTCCCAACAGTATATTTAACATCTTTTTCATAATTTTCTGTGTACGATTATTGTTTTGGTCTAATTATTTCTTGTAAACTGTAAGGATATCCATCAGGGTGATAGAAGCATCCTCCATCTCATTTACAATACCGTCAATCTTTACGATTACGTAGTTGTAGAACACCTGAAGAACCATTGCAGCAATCAGACCCAACAATGTTGTAAGCAGCGCCACCTTCATACCACCTGCTACGAGTGCTGGAGAGATGTCACCTGCAGCCTGGATAGAGTCGAATGACTGTACAAGACCTACTACAGTACCCATAAATCCGAGTGATGGAGAGAGGGCAATGAAGAGTGACAACCAACCAAGACCGCTCTCAAGCTGACCTGTCTGTACTGAACCGTAAGATACAACTGCCTTCTCAACTGCATCAAGACCCTGCTCATAACGGTCAAGACCCTGCCAGTAGATAGAAGCGATTGGGCCCTTTGTGTCACGGCAAACTGCCTTTGCAGCCTCAATACCACCCTCGTTAAGAGCCTTCTCAACAGCAGCAATAAACTTCTTTGTGTTGATTGTAGAAAGACCGAGGAAGAGGATACGCTCGATTGCAATAGCAAGACCGAGAACAAGTACGATAAGGATTGGGAGCATCCATCCCCAACCACCCTCGAGGAACTTCTGCATAAGAACGTGGTGGAGTGACTCACCAGCGATCTCAACCTCAGGATTAATAGCCTCCTCAGCAACAACCTCCTCTGCAACTGGTGCAGCCTCAGCGTTCTCTACGGTTGCCTCTTCAGCAGGTGCTGCAGCAGCAGCCTCCTGTGCGATTGCAGTGCTGAACGACAGAGCAGCAACTGCCAAAACCAAAAATAATTTTTTCATAGTGTTTTTAATAAGTTAAAAAATTTGAATAGTTTTTGTTAAAAATTTCTCTCTATTAGTATTTTTAGTTGTTTTTATGCCCAATGCACGATTTCTGACATCTGCCAAAAATCTGTGCTAAAAAGCGTATAACTGACAATGTGTCAGCACGATACGGGCGTGAAATGGGTCTAATTGTGTCATTTTGCACACCTTATCAGTCCGAAATATACAAAAAATTTTTTGTTTGTGCAAAGGCTAACTGCCAAATTCTCCATTTTTTGATATCAACATACTCTGTGCGACCCCATCTTTTTGTGGGCAATTACCAAGAAGGAGCATCAATTTTGTTACGGCGGCCTCTGTGGTCATATCGTGTCCGCTAATAACACCCGCCTGTTGCAGTCGCTTGCCAGTCTCGTAAAGTTCCATAGCCACGCCACCACCTACGCACTGGGTGACATTGACAATTGTCACTCCGCGAGCGATAGTCTCACTGAGCAGGTTGATAAACCAGTCGGCGGTAGGGGCATTACCTGTGCCGAAGGTCTCAAGGATTACTCCGCGAAGACCATCTACCGACAATACCGCTTTGAGCGTAGTCTCCGAGATACCCGGGAAAATCTTTAGTATCACGACATTTGTATCAAAGCCCTCGGTGACTTGTAGTGGCTCTGGGTTAAACTGACCCTCAAACCAACCATCTTCGTAGTGTATGTAGGCGGTATTGTAGTTGATGTTCACGCCGACCTCTGCCAGTGGTGGGTAGTTTCGCGAGTCAAAGGCGTTGAGAGCCTCGGCAGAGAGCTTTGAGGTGCGGTTGGCTCTGAAGAGCTTATTCTGGAAGTAGAGGCACACCTCTGGAACGATAGGGTAGCCATTTCTGCTTGCTGCGGCAATTTCAATGGCTGTGATAAGGTTTTCGCGACCATCTGTGCGCATAATACCCATAGGAATCTGGCTACCAGTGAAGACAACGGGCTTTTGCAGATTCTCAAACATAAAGCTGAGCGCCGAGGCGGTATATGACATGGTGTCTGTGCCGTGCAGGATTACAAAACCGTTGTATTTGTCGTAGTTGTCGCGAACAGTGTGTGCCAGCTCGCGCCACAGTGCGGGGGTGACATTGGACGAGTCAATAGGCGGCATCTTATGCACATCGATATGTACATTAAGGTGGCGCACTGCGGGGAACTCCTTCTCTATAGAGTTGAAGTCAAAGGGTATGAGCGTGCCACTCTCGTCGCGCTGCATACCGATTGTGCCACCGGTGTAAATGATTAGAATTGAGGGCTTTGTATTCATAGCGTTACAAATTAAATATCCGTTTTGCGTTAGCCGTTGTCTGGTTGGCAACAGCCTGATAATCAACACCTTTTATCTCTGCGACTTTTTCGCAAATGTGTTTTACATAGCTTGACTCGTTGCGCTCGCCGCGGTGTGGTGCGGGGGTGAGGTAGGGGCAGTCGGTCTCAAGGACTATGTCTGTGAGAGCCATCTGTTCAACAACGGGTGCGAGCTTATTCTTCTTGAATGTCACCACGCCGCCGATGCCAAAGAGGAACTCTCCGCAGCCTTTGAGACGCTCATAGCTCTCCACACCATCCGAGAAGGCGTGGAAGATGCCTCTGACACCTCTGCCAGCGAAGCTCTCCATGGTATCTACCATCTCTGCCCACGCATTGCGCGTGTGGACAACTATCGGCAGATTGTACTTTAGCGACATCTCCACCTGCGCCTTGAACGCCTCTATCTGCTCATTGCGGTAATCGCTGCTCCAGTAGAGGTCAAGGCCAATTTCGCCCACGCCCCAGAAGCGAGAGATGCCCTCTGGCGGTTGCTGTAGATACTTTTCAACCAACTGTAGGTCTTCATGCCAGTGGTCGTTCTCATTGACAGATGTTGGGTGCAGACCCATCATCGGCAGTGCGAAGTCGGGGTACTGCCGCGCCAGGTCAAACATCCTCTCGTAGCTCTCGCTATCTATGGCGGGGAGCATAATGCGCTCTACACCCGCCTCATGGCACCGAGCAATGGCCTGCTCTCTGTCTGCGTCAAACTCTGGCTCGTATAGGTGTGAATGGGTATCTATAATCATAAATCTGAATCTAAAAGTCTAACAATATCTCGTCCTGAGTATACAAGGTGCGCCATTGAGGAGGCAATCATACGATTTGTACCCCAAGACATAGTGTCTGTAGCTCTTCCTGGTAGTGCGCAGAGGGTGCGACCATAGCTGTCTGCAAATTTCGCTACATCGGGAATAGCCCCATACTCAACAACAGCCACGCCGTCACAAAGCCCCGCAACAATACGCTGGTCGGCACTGTAGCTATTCACGCGCAGAGCAGATGCTGTTCCCACCTCGCTTACTATAGCTCCGCCAGCGGCAAGAACCTCTGCTGCAAAATGTAGATGCTCGCTTTTGGATAGCTTATTGAGTGGCGTGCTCGATATGGCAATAACTTGTAGACCGTATAACATGGCGATGCGCAGTGCTGCAAAGTCGGTATAGCTATCTATCATCCCGACAATTACGACCTCTGGCATAAGCTCTGCTATCTGCTCAATCAACTTTGTCAACATCTTATTACCATAGGCACTAATATTATCCTTCTCGCCTACTATTGCAAGTAGCGATGAACTGTTAGGCAGCCAACCATTGCCTACCATATATATAATATGGGGATAGTCGGCACAAAACTTTAACCTATGAGGGTACTGCTTGTCTGTTGATGCGATAATGGCTACCCCAGAGCTTTGACACCTCTCCAACTCTCTTTGAGCCTGCTTCAGACCATACCCCGCGGCAATATTTTTAGCAATGTCGGCTCTTAATTGCCCTCGTGAGATAAGCTCACTCTCTGCTGTAGCATATATAGCCTCCGCAGAACCAAAGAGCTCCAGCAGATGAGCAGTCGCCTGATTTGTTAAATTTGGCACTAAAGTGAGCGCAATATCCTCAATTTTCATAGCTTTTTTGCCGGTAAAGTAAAAAATTTTCAAATTTTCAGCGTAAAGATACGATTTTTTTTGGTTTTCAAATAAAAACGCATTATATTTGCACACCCAAATGGATAAAAGGGTACAAAAATTGGTCTGATGGCCGAGTGGCTAGGCAGAGGTCTGCAAAACCTCGTACAGCGGTTCGAATCCGCTTCAGACCTCAGAAACCCTTCTACAAGACCTTGTAGAGGGGTTTTTACAAGCCCAGATGGCGAAATGGTAGACGCGCTCGTTTCAGGTGCGAGTGTTGAGAGACGTGTAGGTTCGAGTCCTATTCTGGGCACAAAATAAAAGAGTAACAAACTGAAATACAGGATGTTGCTCTTTTTTCTTTGTGATTTCTGCCCACTTTCTGCCCACTTAATCCAAAATAACATAAAAAAGAGCCCCTCCATTCAGGAAAGAGGCTCGCATTATTAGGGTACGATATATAGTATCGCACTACAAAGGTAGAAAAAATTCTGCTATTTTGCAAGCAAGTTAGCATTAAACGACTCAATTACATATTCATAGCGCAAAAGATTTGTTGCCGGAACAACTTTTTGCGTTTCCAAATCTAAATCAAGTGTTTTGATAATAAGTTGGAGTTCGTGCATTGTTGCAACTGCTCCGCAAACTGCATTGATTGCATTTGCCATTGCCTCAACTCGTTCATAAGCTGCAAGCTCATCGCCCTCAACTACGATAGCTGCTAATTTATGGATTTTCTCCGTATCCACCTCCATTTGTTTAGTATCGGCATTGAAGCAACAATTGTAGTTATAAGGGGCTGTTTCGTTGCCATACTTTGCAACAAGTGCATCAAACTCGGAGGCGGCTGTCGTCTGTAACAACTTACGCAAAATGCCTTTACTCTTTTTAGGCGTTGTATCTCCAATCATTGCAGAATACAACTCTTTTGCAGTTTGTCGGCTTGTAACAGCCGCTTTAACATCCTTTTCGTTTAGTTCCAACTCCAGACTCTCAAAGAGTGGAATAACTTGCTTGTTTGCGATTGAGCAAAAGCGTTCTGCTGCAATCTGATAATCCAGTTCTAAATTTTGGTCGTAACCAATCAATCTACTTTCCATTGTTTTTGCGTTTTAAGTATTCTTCTCGTTGTTTAATATCTGCCACACAGAGCGCAATATCCTCAACAGACATATTTCCAAATGATATTTCAACTTGTTCAGGGTGTTTCTCCTCTGGGAAATCTTCCCCTATAGTCTCTCTAATCACTTTGAAAGCTGCGACATCTCCGGAAATTGCCTTTTCAATAAGAGCCAAAGATATGCGCTCCCTTAATGTTCTTTTAATACCGTCTGGGCACTCTGTCTCAACTTCTAAAATCTCCAACAGTTCATTACGGAGAGAGACTTTTTCTCTACGAGCCTTGCCGGAGGCGATACCTCCAGAACGAGCAATTTGTTTGCGCTCACTCGGAGTTCGCTCGGAGTTCGGGATTAAATTTGTTCTTTTTCTTGTCATTTTCTTAAACTGTCATTGTGCTTAAATTTTACAATCTTACATAAGTGGGCAAGACGGTCTACTGTGCGCATACCGTAACGCTCCATAATCTGCTCTCCGTTGAGGTTGGTAGTTACAAATACAGCCTTTGCTCGTTGCTCGGCAACATTGATAACTCGGTTTACTCCCTCATATTTTTCGCCATATCCTCCAATCTGCACCTCTACCCCGATATCGTCAATAATCGGATAAGATACGGCACACAAGTAGTCAATATTGATAGGCTTGTTTGGCATACCTTCAATAGTGGGCGTGCACGGTCTGTCAAGATGTTCTGCGTGTACGGCTCTTACTGCACAATTAGTTGCCATTTTGAGCAATACAGGGATTACTCCAGTAGCAATTATGGACTTGCCGCGACCACAACCTCCAGTCAGCAACAAACCTTTGCCTTTTGTGTCTGTCATCCAGTCTACAATCTCATCATACTCCTCCAGATACTGGAAATCTGAAATCGTGTTATCAACTGCTTTGAATATCTCAATAAATAGGTTTTTGCACGCCTCTCTATTACCTTTGCACCACTTGAGCGCGTTGTTAGACTTTACAGGATTAACTCCAACTTTATTTAGGTCTTTAATAATTGAGACTATTTTATTCATACCCTAAAAGTTTAATTTTGTTATATACTCATTTCTTTCCTCCTCATCCTTTGGATGTAGGATTGTTTTGTTTGGTGTTGTTTGTTTCCGTTGAGGGAATACTCCGCTCCAATTGTTAGCCATTGCATTGTTTACCATACTTGTAGCCTCTGTAACATTGTTGCCGGATATGTTCCGGAGGTGTGTAACAAACTGTTGTACTGCTCGGGCTGATTTGTACGGTTTGCCGCTATCCTTTTTGTATTGTAACCACTGCTCTATGATACTGCGCCAATTGTCCTCAACACTCAATAAGATATCCTCTATACTATTAGTATTATTCTTATTTTCTTTATTATTCTTATTTATGTGTGTCGGTCGCTGTGCGTTTGGTGTGTCACTCACTGTGTCACTTGCTCCAACTTTACCCGCGTATATATCAAATTTACAGATAGTTATAATAGTAAATCGGTGTGTCACTTGCTGTGTCAAAAAGTGTGTCGTTTGCTGTGTCTGTAGTGCAGTGCGTACCGCTCTCTCGGTTAAACCGCTGATTTTCGCTAACTTACGCACGGATGTAAGTACTTGACCTCGCCCTAATCTCACCCCGTTATAGAGTTTATCTTCAAGACTTGCCATTGCAAGCAAGTGGACTGCAACGCTCAAACTCTGCGGATTGCTCGCCCATTTCTCGGACAATAAAGAGCGCGGCAACTTTATAAAGCCTTTTGTCCCTATCATCATACACGCGTTTTTGAGTTTAGTATTAGCTCGCAGTCACTACGACGATAGCGGACTGCACCACCAACCATTACGGGGCGGAGATAGCCTCTCTTTCCCCAACGATAGATAGTTTGAGTAGTGGTGTTGAACAACATTGCCACCTCATTGCGAGATAGGTACTCCTCTGGAGGCACTGTCTTTAACGCCTCTGTAGCATTGGCGATAAGCGCTCGCCCAAACTCCACCAAATCGGCAGCTCGCACAGTTAAGGAGATCTGCGGATATTGCTCGGCAAGCTGTAAAATGTTACTGTCCATTGTTTAATACTTTTGTGTGCGCTGCTATATCCTCAACTCATATAGCATTACACTATTATAGGCTTGGGATGTTGAGGTTATCCCTCGCTTTCTGTATGCAAAAGTATTGTGGCAGATAGGTGGATGCAATAGCGCAACATAACGCAATTGTTTTTGTTGCGTCTTGATCGTGTTTATATAATTGTATTGTAGCAATATACAAAACAAGACGCAACGAGAATGTTGCGTCTTGTTGCGTCTTAATTTGTGACAATTTGTTGTAACTCGTCGTAAAATTCAGATCTCTGTCCCCTTGTTAAATCTGATCGTGTTGGCTCTATATCAAACACTGCTGCTACTATATTGTATTTATCTTTATCGAGATATAATTCTGGATACATTAAATACACAAAATTAACCATTGCTGTTTTAGTAACTCCTTTAGTTGTTTTCCCTCTCTTCATCCACTTGATTTTACTTTGCTTTGTAGCGTTTGGATTAAACGCGTTGAGGAAATCCTCCTCGGTCTGTTCTGATGCAACAAATCCGCCATCCTTTAACCTTCCCAATAGAGCAATCAATTGTTTTTCGGTTAGGCTAGTTGGAATAGAATAAATTCGCTCTTGTTGTTGAATAGTCGGAACAAACCTTAAATATGTTTCAATAATTTCTCTATAGTGGGGTAAATATTCAAAGCAAGTATCAGCATTAATGACATTCTGATTTCTTGCCTTTAATTGGACTATAACTGTATCTATAATGAGTAATTTATCTACTTTATTATCAACATTGTTGACAATATAATATAGCGTTTGCAAATCATAATAACAGCACAACTTATTCTCAAGCACTTGCCAGCTATAAAGAACATTGTACCAATTTATAGCAACTGGATTAATACCGCTATTAATCTGATCTATTGTTTGGATTGTATTTTCTAATTGGTAATACCTTGCCGAAATTTCATCTCTCTTTATTCCGCATTTTTGTATATGTTCTGAAAAGCGTAGTTTTATTGCATTATACTCCTCGGTAATTTGTTTATAACTACGCCCTATAGAGCTCAATCGCATATCTTCACACTGTGAAAGAACTTCCCTTTTCCAAAATCTTTCATCCATACCACACTCCAATTTAATAATATTTAATTATCCTTAAATAACCGTTTAATTACCGTTAAACAACCCTTAACTATTCCAATAAAGCAACTAACTCCTTGCGCATATCCTCGTCAATATCTCTATAGCGAACAAAAGCCCTTGAGCCCTCCTGGTGTCCGCTTAACTTGCCTACTAAATTAGGGTCTTTGACTTGCTTATATAGATTGCCAATAAATGCTCTGCGGGCAAGATGAGAGGAGGCAATATCGCAAATTGGTCGCTGCTCCTCCTCGCGTGTCGTTGGGTTTATTACCGTAACAGTGCGAGTAATGCCCGCCTCAACAAACATACGCTTAATGGCGATATTGTACTGTTGTTGAGATATAAAAGGGAAAAGGCTCTCTCCTTGATAGTCTGCATATCTTGCTAATATCTCCTTTGCAGTTGCACTTAACGGAACACGCACGGTAATAGGTCTGCCCTCCTTTGTTTTGCGCGGGATGTACTCAACTGCTCCGTCTATAATATTAGCCTTTGTAAGTGCGTATAAATCACTCACACGGCAACCGATTAAGCACTGGAACACAAATATATCTCTCTGGATAGCCAACTGTGGGTGTTTACTTAAATCGGTTTTGTATAGGGTATTACGCTCCTCAATAGTGATATAGTACGGAGTGCCATATACACACTCCTCAACTTGATACTTGCGAAAAGGATTATTTGTTGTGTATTCATTATCAATCGCCCACAAAAAGAAAGTGCGCAATTTTGTGAATATGCCGTTAATAGTATTCTGCCCGCGTGGCTCTGGTTTGCGAGAGTTAGGCACTTGTTCAAATATTTTGTGCAGTTTGTCGTATAGGATGTGTTCCTCGCGTAAGTATTGCTCATATTGGCGCAATATATCGGCATTTATGCTCTCCAACTCCAATGTCTGTTTAGAGTATAGTGAGTATCGCTTGAGTGTGCGATATACGACCCAAAATGCACGCTTTCTCCAGTCGGAGAATTTGCGATTGTTGATATAATACTCAAAGAGAGTGAAAAAATCAGCGTTCTCCGCTTTCTGGATAAATCGTTCTGGGAAAGAGTGTTGGTCTATTGTTGAGGTTAGCCAATTGCCAGATACAGCGAGTTTGCCCGCTCCAACATCAATGAAAGATTGTGTTATAACCTCCTTTAATTTTTGCAGCTTGCTGTTATCTTCAGCTAATCGCTCGCACAGCTCTCGCTGCTCGTTACTCATCAAACGAAATCTCGGAATAGTAAGACATTGCGCTTCACTGTCCCAATACTCGGATAGTACAAAGATTGCAGATTTCGCTCTTTGGTCTATTTTACCGTGCTTAAATCGCACCATTACACGGTGCAAACCGGTGGCTTTGTCGGCTTTTGCCGATAGAGTTAAGTAGATAGTTGCCATATATTCCCTAATAATGTACCACAAAGGTATAATAAAGTGGGCAAAAAACAAAACTTTTGCCCACTTTTTGCCCACTTATTTGTTTATAAGTGTTTACGAGTGTTATTTGTCCAGATTATATTGCTCTTTGTATTATATTGCGCAAAACGCTATATATCAACGCTTTACAATATATTCAATTTGTTCTAAACGCAAATATCTGTTAATATCCGTAAACATCTGTAAATATCTGGTTGTCCCTATTCTGGGCACAAGGTTATGGAGAGACTGCTGAGTCTCTCTTTTTTGTTGTGAAAATGTGGCATCTGCTGCCGCTAGCACCAAATGGCTGCTTGGCTGTACGTTTTAGTACTATCCTGCGACAGCCAGTTGTCGCCGAGCGTTGCATCTACCGCATTTTGACAACAAAAATTGCTTTTCTATTGAAGCGATGCGAACGCTTATCGCTTGATCTTCAAATCCTATTCCTCCTATTCCGAAAGTAAAGCTAATTAGGGAAATTAATGAAATTAAGGAGTTTAAGGAGGAATTTCTTGCCTCCATAAACTCCAAGTCTCAAAATGCTGGCAGTAATGCGTAAGATTGTTGGTTAATCTTCATCATCAAGGTCAAAATCCTCGTCGTAAACAAACATCTCGTCCATGACGGCGTCAATCTCGCGGCGCTCCTTCTTCGTTGGGCGGCCGGTGCCACGCTCGCGGAAGACAAAGATTGTCTCGCGGGGAACATTGAGCTTGTCAAGCTCGGTCTGTGGGGTAATATTCTGGCAGAACTGCGGAACATTTTTCGCCGGCTGACGGTTAGCCACAAGCTCGGTGACAAGGTAAGAGTAGGTTATCATACCCCTCTTCACATCTATCTTATCTCCCACCTTTGCCTCGCGCGACGGCTTGGCATAGCTACCATTGACCGTAACACGGTTATTTCTTATCGCATCCGCAGCATCACTTCTTGTCTTGAAGATGCGGACTGCCCATAAGTATTTGTCTAATCTAACCTCCATATTTTTGTTATTTTGAGCGGCTTTTGCCGCGTTATACTCGTCTCGAAAATGCTCACATACGCTTAGTATGCTCCGCTTTTCTCGCCTTCGCAAGCCTTGCAAAATCTCACTCAAAATAACAAAATGGCGTTACTTTGAGCGGTCGTGCCGCATTGCACTCGTCTCGGAAGTGCTCACATACATTTTAGTATGCTGCGCTTTTCTCGCCTTCGCAAGCCTTGCAAAATCTCACTCAAAATAACAAAATGGCGTTACTTTGAGCGGTCGTGCTGCATTGCACTCGTCTCACAAATGCTCACATACATTTTAGTATGCTGCGCTTTTCTCGCCTTCGCAAGCCTTGCAAAATCTCACTCAAAATAACAAAATGGTGCTACCTTGAGCGGTTGTGCTGCATTGCACTCGTCTCAAAAATGCTCACATACGCTTAGTATGCTCCGCTTTTCTCGCCTTCGCAAGCCTTGCAAAATCTCACTCAAAATAACAAAATGGTGTTACTTTGAGCGGTTGTGCCACATTGCACTCGTCTCAAAAATGTTCACATACCTTTAGTATGCTACGCTATTCTCGCCTTCGCAAGCCTTGCAAAATCTCACTCAAAATAACAAAATGGTGCTACTTTGAGCGGTTGTGCTGCATTGCACTCGTCTTAAAAATGCTCACATACGAGTAGTATGTTGCGCTTTTCTCGCCTTCGCAAGCCTTGCAAAATCACACTCAAAATAACAAAATGGTGCTATCTTGAGCGGTCATGCCGCGTTATGCTCGTCTCGTAAATGCTCACATACCTTTAGTATGCTACGCTTTTCTCGCCTTCGCAAGCCTTGCAAAATCTCACTCAAAATAACAAAATGGCGTTACTTTGAGCGGTCGTGCCATCTAAAACTACTCCTCCTCTCCGCTCATGGCGGCGATGCCGACTGGTGGCTCAAGGGTGCGGTTATTGGCTTGGCGGCTGATGCTCAGGATGATACCCAGAGCAGCAGCGGTGCAGACCATTGATGTGCCTCCGTGGGAGATAAGTGGTAGGTTTTGGCCGGTCTCCATAAACAGGTGCGTGGAGACCATAAAGTGGAGCAGTGCCTGAATAGTTATCATCAGCGCCAGCCCCAGCGCAAGGATACCTCCGAAGAACCAGCGGCTGGACTTAAAGATAGCGATAGCGCGGGCGAAAATCCAGGCATAGAGGATGATGAGTATCATACCCATGATAATTCCGTACTCCTCAACAAAGAATGAGAAGATGTAATCGCTCTCTGGGTGGGTAATCTTTGCGCGCATAACAGATTGGCCTGCGCCCACGCCAAATAGACCTCCGTCATATATGGCAATCATTGCGTGGTCAGCATCTGTAAGGGTTCGTGTGGCGGTGGTGTCGGCAGGGGTGGTCCACTCCTTGACAAAGTTTGTAATACGGCTTGTGGCTGTATGTGCGCGACCAGCACCTGCGGCAAAGTATATAGCACCCGCGGCGGCGACAAGCAGAAAGACCTTTGTAAGCTCCATCTTCAGCGCGCGACCGATAAATATCATAATAAAGCCGATGCCGAAGACAAGCAGGGCTGTAGAGTTGTGCGCCTTGATAATCACGGCAACAGATGATAGCACGGGCATAACAATCTTGCATGTGCCGTTCCAGAGTATGTCAAGTTGTTTCTGACGCCCCTTCTTTGTCCACTTCCACGGGTTGAATGAGGGCAGTAGGCGCTGGTGACCGATTGTTGGTTGTGCATCATCAAGGGTGCGGGCAAGGAGAAGTATTGTTGCAACTTTAAGAAGCTCTGACGGCTGAACAGAGAAGCCGAAGTCGTACCAGCGAGCTGCGCCTCCATTTGTAGAGCCAAAGAAATATACGCCAAGGGTAAGCAACCAGCAGATACCATATACATATGGCGCGGTCTTGTAGAGGAACTTTGCGCCCATAAAGTAGCAACCCATAAGCGTGGTGGCTGCTAAGATAATAACTACTAAATGCTTAGTGAAAATGGCGTTGGTCTCCGTTCCCATATGGGCATAGCCCATCTTGGCTACTGATGAGTAGACAACAAGTGCTGAGAGTACAAAGAGTATAGGCACGATAACCATCAACACCTTGTCTCCGTTGAAAAAAGTAACCTTTGAGAGTATTGAGGGAACTGTCGCTCTGTTGTCTTCCATCGTTTCTACTTTTTGAGGTTTGTATTGACCCACTCCTTAAACAGCTCGCCGCGCTGGCAGTAGTTCTTAAATAGGTCGAAGCTTGCGCAGGCAGGGGAGAGCAGCACCACATCGCCACTTCGTGCCGCAGCAACCGCCGCACGCATTGCGCTGTCAAGGCTATCTGTTGAGACTATTGTCGGAACAACACCTGCAAAGTCGCGCTCAAGCTTTGTGTTATCAAGACCCATACAGATAAGCGTATGCACCTTTGTGCGGGCAAACTCAAGGAGTGGGGTATAGTCGTTTCCCTTATCTGTTCCGCCAGCAATCCATACCACTGGGCGGGTCATACTCTCAAGGGCATACCAGACAGAGTCCACATTTGTAGCCTTAGAGTCGTTGATATACTGCACGCCGTCAATCTCTGCCACAGGCTCAAGGCGGTGCTCAACGGGCGAGAAGTCGTAGATAGACTCTGCCACCTGCTCTGGCGCAACACCCGCAGCGAGGGCCGCCAAGGCTGCTGCCATGGCGTCGTAGGCGTTATGTAGACCCTTAATCTGCATCTTCTCGGTATTAATATCTACCGCAACATCGCCTACGCGAGCGGTAAAAATGTCGTTAGAGAGAAATGCGTCGCCTGCACCACTGGCAACGGCACTCTTTGCCATAAATGGCAGTTCGCGCGAGCGCAAAGGGTGTTTTGTCAGCTCCGCCATAATGGTACTATCGTCGGCAGAGTAGATAAAACAGTCGTTGCTCTTCTGGTTCTGTACGATGCGCATCTTGCTATCTACATAGTTCTGGAAGCAGTAGTTGTAGCGGTCAAGGTGGTCGGGGGTGATGTTCATCAGCACGGCGATATTTGCTCTGAACTTAAACATACCGTCAAGCTGGAAGCTGCTCAGCTCAAGCACATACCAGTCGTAAGCCCCTGTAGCCACGCTATAGGCAAAGCTCTCGCCGATATTGCCACCTAATGCCACATTATATCCTGCGTCAGAGAGAATTTTGTAGATTAGCGAGGTGGTCGTGGTCTTACCGTTGCTACCAGTGATGCAGATAGTCTTTGCACCACCGATATAGCGGTGAGTAAACTCCATCTCTGAGATTACGGGTATACCCTTTTCGCGAATAGCCACAACAATAGGTGCTTTATCAGGTATGCCTGGAGACTTGATAACCTCGGTAGCATTGAGAATCTTCTCCAAGGTGTGTCCACCCTCTTCGTACTCTACGCCCCACTGCTCAAGGCGCGAGCGATAGAGAGGGGAGATTGTCCCTGCATCAGTAAGAAAGACATCCAGACCCTCTTTTTTTGCAAGTATTGCACTGCCATAACCACTAATTCCTCCACCGAGGACTACTATACGCTTTGCCATAACTATCGGATTTTAAGGGTTATAAGACTTATTGCTGCAAGAAGCAGAGAGATAATTATAAATCGCATTGTAATCTTGCTCTCTGGGATATTCTGCTTCTGGTAGTGGTGGTGAATAGGTGCCATGAGGAACACACGGCGGCCCTCGCCATACTTACGCTTTGTGTAGGCGAAGTATCGGCGTTGGATAATCACAGACAGAGCCTCAACGACAAATATTCCGCACATTATCGGCAGCAGCAGCTCCTTGCGGATGCAGAGGGAAAAGACTGCAATAATGCCACCTATAGCCAGCGAGCCTGTATCGCCCATAAAAATCTGGGCAGGGTAGGCATTGTACCACAGAAAACCAAGCAGTGCGCCAATCATCGCAAGAGCAAAGACAAGTAGCTCTCCGCTATCTGGTATAAACATAATGTTGAGGTAGTCGGCATAGATAATATGTCCCGATAGGTATGCCAGCACACCCAACACCACGACAATAGGCATTGACACTCCCGTCAGTAGTCCATCTATGCCGTCAGTAAGGTTTGCAGCATTAGAGACCGCTGTGACGATAAATATCGCAATAAGCACATAGACAATCCACGCAAGAGACTGATTACCAAATGTCAGCCAGCTATAGTCAAACTCGTTCTCCTTAAAGAATGGGATTGTAGTCTTGGTGGTCTTAACATCCTCAAAGTGCTCAATGGTAATGGTGTGGTTGCTATTGTCAGACTGCTCCTCGCGCACGACAATATCCTCAGAGAAACACATCACCGTACCTACGATAATGCCCAGACCAATCTGACCCACAACCTTGAACTTACCCTTCAGGCCCTCCTTATTGTGGCGGAAGACCTTGATATAATCATCCAAAAAGCCGATAGCACCGCACCAAACTGTAGAGATAATCATCAGCAGGATGTAGATGTTATCTAATCTTGCAAAGAGGAGTATAGGTATTAGAATTGCCAGCAGGATAAGGATGCCGCCCATAGTTGGCGTCCCCTTTTTTGCAAGCTGACCCTCAAGACCAAGGTCGCGAATCTCCTCGCCAATCTGTAACTTCTGCAACTTGCGGATAATAGGCTTGCCGATGTAAATTACAATGAGCATAGCCAATATAAATGCCGCTACACCGCGGAAAGTGATGTACTGAAACATTCCAGAGCCTGGAAGGTCGTACACTCTGTTAAGGTATTTGAAAAGTGTGTATAGCATAGTGTTTGTGTATTATCTGTTAAACGCTGAAAACCAATATATTACCCTCTCTTTGTCGTTAAATGGTAGCTTCTGACTGCCGATAATCTGGTAGTTCTCGTGACCCTTACCTGCAACGACAATAATGTCGCCCGCGCTGCTAAGCATAATGGCGGTCTTTATTGCGCTGTCGCGGTCAGCAATCTTCAGGTAGTTATCGCCCACGCTCACACCTTGCTCCATCTGGTTGAGTATAGAGTCTGGGTCCTCGCTACGAGGGTTGTCAGATGTGAAAATCGCGCGGTCGGCATACTTAACGGCTATCTGCGCCATCTCTGGTCGCTTTGTTGTATCTCGCTCGCCACCACAGCCACAGATTACAGTAACAGACTGCCCCTTTGTGCGTATCTCGGCAACGGTCTTAAGCACATTCTCAAGAGCATCGGGCGTATGGGCGTAATCGACAATGGCAATAGTGCCATCTGCTGCGCGGACAATATCAAAGCGACCATCTACAGGGCGGAGCATACTGAGGTGCACCAGTACTTCGCTCTTCTCAAAGCCCAACTGCAGAGCTGCAGCGTAGACAGTAAGCAGATTATAGGCGTTGAAGCGTCCGAGGAAGCTTACCCACACATCTGTATCGTCAATACGGAGCATCATACCCTCGGCACTGCTCTCCATAATCTTGCAACGGTAGTCAGCGAAGCTGCGTAGGGAGAGGGTAAAGCTCTGAGCTACAGTGTTTTGTAGCATCACAACTCCATTGCGGTCGTCACTGTTGACAATGGCGAAGCTATCCTTTGAAAGCTCGTCAAAGAATATCTTCTTGGCGCGGATATACTCGGCAAAGGTCTTGTGATAGTCTAAGTGGTCGTGCGTGAGGTTTGTAAAGAGTGCACCGGCGAAGTGGATGCCGTATATACGACGCTGTACAATGGCGTGTGATGAGCACTCCATAAAGCAGTACTCGCATCCTGCATCTACCATACGGGCGAGCATTGCGTTGAGGCGGATAGCGTCAGGTGTGGTGTGGGTTGAGGTAATCTGCTCATCGCCAATCTTATAGACGACCGTAGAGATAAGTCCCGCCTCGTGTCCCATGCTGCGAACAAGGTCATAGAGCAGCGTGGCGATGGTGGTCTTGCCATTTGTGCCAGTAACGCCGACAACCTTCAGCTTACGGCTCGGATTGCCATAGAAGTTGGCCGCTATCTGGGCTGTAGCCTTGTCTGTGTCGTCAGTAACGATGTATGTAGTGGTGCTGGTATCTAATATCTCGGGCAGTCGCTTACATACCACAGCCACAGCGCCCTTCTCGACTGCGCTCTGGATATAGTTGTGTCCATCTACTACACTACCCTCAATGGCAATAAAGCAACTGCCCGCCGCAACGGCGCGAGAGTCAAATGTAAGATGCGCAACATCTCTATTAGTGCTGCCCTCTACAGTAGTATAATTGACACCTTTTAATAGTTCGGTTATAGTCATATTTTTTATTCTAATCTAAGTTTAATTTTATCGCCTTGGTGTATCACTTCGCCAGCCTTAACGCTCTGGTAGACAACCTTTCCGCTGCCAGTAAATGTCACCTTCATACCTCTATTTTCAAGTAGGAAGATAGCATCAGAGAGTCCCATGCCCATAACATCAGGCACAAGGCGACGGTCGGCCGTTGTAGAGCGAATAGTGATGCTATTAATACCCGTTGTAGTTGTTCCCCATCCCGTTGGCGAGGTGTATGCCGTTGCAAGGTCAAAGTGGCTTGCCACATTGCCTATATGCTCAATATTTCCGCCCTTGACATCTATCGGAGGCTGCTTTACATCGCTAACTATAAGCCTCTCTGCCCACTCCTCCTCACGATTGTAGAGGTATGTAGCTATGCGCTTCTGCACAGGTCCAGCCACTTTAGCACCAGCCACTGAGCCCTTGCCCTGCCTCTTGTATATGGCTGTGATAAATGTGTAGCGAGGATTTTCCGCCGGTAGATATGTTACCATAGAGCCTAAGTGGTAGCCCTCGCCATATTTTTCGCCCTTAGCCGCTGTAGCAGTGCCCGTCTTAGCACCTACGCGGAAAGGCACTTCATCCTCCGAGAAGTAATCTTTTGCAGTTCCCGTAAGTGCCACCTGCTCCAGATACTGGCGCACAAGGGCAAGCGTCTGCGGTGTGCAGACCTGCTCGCGCAGTACCTTTACAGGAGTTTCAGAAACCACCTTGCCACCTCTTTCAATAGCCTTTACAAGGCGTGGTGCGACCATCTTGCCGTTGTTTGCCACGGCGTTATAGAGTGTAAGGGTCTGCATTGGGGTAATCTCAAGGCCATAGCCGTAGCTCAGTAGACCCAGTGTTGAGCCATACCACTTTGCACTACCAGGTTTTGGTAGAAAGACACTGTTTGGACTCTTCTCAAGCTCTGTAAGAGCTGGGTGACGGTCAAGGTAGAGGCTGCATAGGGCGCTGTAGTACTCTGTCTCACGACCCTTGAAGTTATCTATTACCGCCTTGAGAAAGTATACATTGGCAGACTCCGAGAAGGCAGTACGAAGGTCTATCTGTGGCTGTTTGCGCGTGCCAATAGGGTGAGAATCCTTTACCTCATTATACTTGCCAACCTTGACCTTTCTGCCATATCCAGAGTTGTACTTCTGCTCTGGCGACATATGAGCCTTGTCAAGCAATAGGATTGTCGTGGCGAGCTTCATCGTAGAGCCAGGCTCCATGCGCTGTGCCACGGCGTAGTTTATACCCTCAGTATACTGACCCTTAGAGTTGCGGCGTAGGTTTACCATTGCAAGGATATCGCCCGTAGCGCACTCCATAACAACAGTAGTGCCCCACACACCCTCTTGCTCTGTTAGGCTCTGGCGAAGTGCTCTGTCGGCAACATCCTGAAGCTCCATATCAAGAGTAGTTATAATGTCAGCTCCGTCTATAGCTGGGATGGTCTTGAGGGTGTCATTCTCTACCTTAGCCTTGAAATTTGGCGCCATATATTGAAGATACATCTTTCCATTTTTGCCGATGATGCTATCTCTGTAGGCATACTCAATGCCGTATGGCGTATCTACATTTGTGCGACCAATAACACGACGGGCAAGGTCTCCGTGTGGATATATGCGGATAAATTTTGTGGTGTCGTGAAACACATCTCCCATAGAGCCGTTGAGTATTGGATAGCGGCTAATCTCTGCCCATTGGTTTGCATCTACATCGCGAAAAAGTCGTGTAGAGGTGTGGCTGCGAGTGATTTTGTATACAGGCAGGGTGTCAATATTTCGCTTGCTGCCAAAGAGCTTGCCAAATGCTGAACGCTTGTCAACAACCCTAAAGCCTATAGAGTCGCGCCTAATGGCTCTATTGTGGATATGGTGCATTGTGTCGATATACCACTTTGCACTATGTTCTCCAAAATATGCACTAAGCAGTTTGCCGAGTGAGTCTACCTCATCTGCAAAACGCTCCTGGCGGTCAAAGCCGTGGCTGGCCATATCAAATCGAATACCCATACGCTCAACCGTTGTGGCAAGCACAGAGCGGTCGGCGGCAAGTATTCGACCATTCTTGGCATATATAGGCTTGTCAGAGATGAGATTTGTATGTACTCTATCTGACTGCTTCTCTATATTCTTGTCGTAAAATTGTATGTATATCAGACGCGCGAAGATAAGTGTGATAAAGAAAATCACCAAACCCTTAACCACATTGAGCCTCTTGAATATCTGACGCTGCCACTTCTTGTTTAACTCATCCATACTCTACTTCTGTTTGATTATGGTTACCGGCTCGTGGCAGTCTGTAAGCTCTATGCCGCGCTCTTTTAGAGACTTGACTATTGCTGAGTGTGTCGTGGCCTTGATTCTCTGCTCCTCGGTCCTTACAGCACGCTCACGGGTGAGGCGCACCTGCTCAGAGAGGTGATTTTCGCGAATCTGCATATGCAGAGACGAGAATAGTGTGACTATGCTTACAAGCATCAGAAAGGCTATGTAGGCGAGATAGTCGTAGCCCTTTGAGACGCTCGGGTTGATGATAATCTCTCCTGTAAATAGACTGCGAATAAATAGCCAAATAGCAATCAGTGCCCGCTTGAGCTTTGCGGGCATAGTGATTACCACCTGATCCATCTCTGGCTCTGCGGAGTGTGGAGCGGTGTCATCTGTAGCTGCGTGGCTATCTGGTAGGCTATCTATGCTGTCGTCTATCTTACTCATAACTTCTCTGCTACTCTCATCTTTGCCGAGCGGGAGCGTGGATTTGCCTCCACCTCCTCGGCTGTTGGAACTATCGCCTTGCGGCTGACAACGCGCAATGGCACTGTGCTACGACCAAAAAAGTCCTTCTCTATTTTTCCTTCACTATTTCCGCTGCGGATAAAGTTTTTTACAATCCTATCCTCAAGCGAGTGGTAGGAGATAACAACAAGCCTACCCCCTGGCTTAAGCACCTTAAGGCTCTGCTCAAGAGCCATCTTGAGTGCCTCCATCTCGCCATTAACCTCTATGCGCAGGGCCTGAAAGAGTTTTGTCAAAAACTTCGACTCATCCTTCTTTGGCGTGCATGGGGCTACGGCGGCCACAAGCTCGGCAGTAGTCGTTATAGACTTTACGGCCCTTGCTCGAGCAATGCAGGCGGCAATTTTCCATGTTGTCTCTAACTCGCCATACTGCGAGAATATTGTCGCAAGTTGCTCCTCGGTGCGGTTGTTTACTACATCGGCAGCTGTCTCGCCACCGCGCTGATTCATACGCATATCAAGGGGAGCCTCGCCACGGAACGAGAAGCCTCGTGGCAGGGCGTCAAAGTGGTGAGACGATACGCCAAGGTCGGCAAGTATGCCGTCTACCTCTGTCACCCCGCGCAGGCGCAGTGCGCTACGCAGAAAGCGGAAGTTGCTCTCTACATAGTTAAATCGGCTGTCTTCTGGCGCATTGGCCTTAGTGTCAGAGTCTTGGTCAAAGCTATAGAGACGGCCATTTTCGCCCAAACACTCTAATATACGGCGCGAGTGACCTCCGCCACCGAAAGTAAGGTCGGCATATACTCCATCGCTCTTTATCTCAAGCTCTGCGATTGCCTGCTCAAGCAGTACGGGGGTGTGATAACTACTCATTACTCTTTACGAAGTATTACTCTGACGGTGCGAGCGTCTATCTGCTTTACGATGTTGCGCTCCGAGAAGGTGTGTGCCTTAAGTGCCTGCTCAGTGTGGTTGCGGATAGTGAGCAACTCAACATCATTGTCTATTGTTGTATCAAAGCCCTCGGCCTGAAGAGCTGCTGCGGCCTCCTCAAGACGCCAGCTACTCTCGGTGCAGAGGTTAAGGTCTACAGCTGAGTTGTGGATAAGGTTTGTCTTGATGCGGAAGCGCTCCAAAATTGAGAATACAATAGGGAACTTCTCCTCAAGGACAAACGACAGGTCGCGAGAGCGCAGCGTGAGCAGGCTCTGGTTGCGCTTGAGGATGATAATTGGCACCTTGACATCCTCTGCTGTGCCGTCAATGCGTGTTCCTGCAGCCTCCTTGTTGCCAAATGGGCGAACATAGAGCGGGATGTTCTTGTTCTGCAGTGGCTTGATGGTCTTTGGGTGGATAATCTGAGCACCGCTATATGCAAGCTCAATAGTATCTACATAGTTCAGCGCATCAATCTTCTGCGCCTCTGGGAAAATCTTCGGGTCGGCATTTAGGATTCCGTCCACATCCTTCCACACGGTCATAGACTCTGCATCAAGGATATGGGCAACAACGGCTGCCGAGTAGTCAGAGCCCTCACGGCCCAGTGTCGTAGTGCTACCGTCGGCAGCAGAGCCGATAAATCCCTGACCGATAAATACGCGCTCGGCAGAGCCTGCCACCTCGCGGCGAAGCAGTGGCGTAGACTCCTCAATAAGCACATTGGCATCCTTATGGCGGAACTGAGTCACAAAGCAGCGGCGCATATCTACCCAGTGGTTGGCAATGCCTACGAAGTTGAGCCACTCGGAGATAATAGATGTTGAGATAAGCTCGCCAAAGGCAACCATACGGTCATATCGCTCCTCGGCGCGTGATGCGTCGTAGGGCACGGTGGTGACAAAACGGTGCAGTTCGCTCAGCAGAGCCTCTACCTGACCAAGCTGGCGTGGCTCGCCAAAAAGTTCGTCAATAATCTGCTGGTGGTATGCTGCAATCTGGTCAATCTTATTCTGCGCACCCTCAATATTGCTTGTGCGGTAGAAGTCAAAGACCTCCTCAAGGGCATTTGTGGTCTTGCCCATAGCCGAGACGATTACAAACAACTCGCTCTGGCCCTCAATAATATGCTTTAGGTTCCTTACGCCATCGGCTGTCTTTACCGATGCTCCTCCAAACTTATATACCTTCATTGTTACTCTATTGTTCTATATTTCGTGTTAGTATTCTCAAAGATAAATGCGTAGACATCTGCCGCCTCCTCAATACGCTTTGCCGTAGGTTTACCTGCGCCGTGACCTGCATTTGTATCTATACGGATAAGCACAGGAGTCTCGCCTGCGTGGCAGTGCTGAAGTGTGGCTGCGAACTTAAATGAGTGTGCAGGCACTACGCGGTCGTCGTGGTCGGCAGTAGTTACGAGCGTTGCGGGGTAAGATACTCCCTCACGCAGATTATGGAGTGGAGAGTAGTTGTAGAGGTAGTTAAACTGCTCCTCATTCTCCGAACTACCGTACTCTACTACCCAGCCGTGACCGATAGTGAAGAGGTGGTAGCGCAGCATATCCATAACACCTACTGCGGGCAGTGCTACAGCATAGAGCTCTGGGCGCTGTGTCATACAAGCACCTACGAGCAGACCTCCATTTGAGCCACCCGCAATGGCGAGCTTCTCTGACGATGTATAACCCTCGGCAATAAGATACTCGGCAGCGGCGATAAAGTCGTCAAAGACATTCTGCTTGTTCTCAAGCATACCCGCCTTGTGCCACTGCTCGCCATACTCCGTACCTCCGCGAAGGTTTACCACGCAGTAGACGCCACCCTGCTCCATAAACATCGCCGCCGTAGTGCTGAACGATGGGGTGAGGTTTATCTGGAAGCCACCATAGCCATAGAGGTAGCAAGGGTTTTTGCCGTTAAGCTTCAGCCCCTTCTTATGCGAGACGAACATCGGCACGCGAGTGCCATCCTTGCTTGTGAAGAAGATTTGCGAGGTGGTGTACTGTGAGCAGTCAAACTTAACCTCCGAGGCGTGATAGAGCGTAGATACTCCAGTCTCAGGGTCGTAGTGGTAGATATTGCCCGGGGTGGTGTAGTTTGCCACAGCGTAGTATGTATCCTTATCCTCGCGGCGAGAGTCAAAGCCACCAACACTTCCTATTGCAGGCAGTTCAACCTCGCGGATAAGATTACCCTTGCGGTCATACTGCAGCACCTTGTTCTGCGCATCTATAAGGTAGAAGGCAAACAGATACTCTCCCACAGTGCCTACCCCCTCCAGTGGATTGTCGGTCTGTGGAATAAGGTCGTGGCAGACTCTTGTGTTGAGGTCTACGGAGATAAGGCGATAGTTTGGTGCATCGTTATTTGTCATCACAAGGGCAGTGTCGTCGTAGCAGTCAAGCACCATATAGTCGTACTCAAAGCCCTCAAAGAGGGTCTTGAAACGCCTCTCGCCCTTGCGCTTGTAGAGAAGCTCTGTGCCTGAAGTTCCTGCCGAGCCGGTGACAAAAATCCAGCGGCCATCCTCGCTCTCGCCACCGTGGAAGTAGTGCAGAGGGCGCGATGGGTCGGCATAGATAAGTGTATCCTCGCTCTGCGAAGTGCCTATGCGGTGGTAGTATACCTTCTGATTTGTATTCTGGGCAGAGTAGAGTGCCTCGCCCTCTTTTGGCGCGTCATATGCGCTGTAGTAGAAGCCCTTGCTATCTGGGGCCCAACTTGCGCCAGAGAACTTCACCCATCGGATGTGGTCAGAGAGCAGAGTCTTGCTCTCAGCATCCATAACGAAAATCTCCACCCAGTCGCTACCTGCCGAGGCGAGCGAGTAGGCAAAGAGTTTTCCATCTTTAGAGAAGGTTGCGGTGTTTAGAGCTACTGTGCCATCTTCAGACAGGGCGTTAGGGTCAAGGAATATCTCCTCCTCACTGCTCGCAAGGTCGCGCTTGCGGTATATCACGCTCTGATTTTGCAGTCCGCTGTTGCGCGAGATGTAGTACCACTCGCCATGCTTGGATGGCGCACTCTGTGTAGGGTAGTCCCACAACTGCTCAAGGCGCGATTTAATCTTCTCTCGTGCTGGCAGAGAGTGCAGATAATCAAAAGTGACCTTGTTCTGCGCTGCTACCCACTGCGCTGTAGCCTCTGAATTGTCGTCCTCAAGCCAACGATACGGATCGGCAACCTCAGTGCCGAAATAGTTATCTACAACATTCTCTCGTGCTGTAGCTGGATATTCAATACTTTTTGTCAACATACTTCTCATCACTCTACCGCAACCATACCCTGCCGCATAGCAAATAGCTATTACGACAAAGACTATTGCAATGCTTTTTAATGCCTTTGCCATACCAATATATATAATTTGCGTACAAAGATACAAAAAACTCTTTGCATTGCCTTTATTAAATGGCAACTTTTTTGTACCTTTGGAAAAAATTTTTAGCATATGAAAGATTTACAGAAAATTATAGAGGCGGCGTGGGAGAATCGCGCGCTGCTGGAGGATGAGGCTACTCGCGCAGCTATCCGCGCTGTTGTTGAGGCTGTTGATAAGGGAGAGCTTCGCTGTGCCGAGCCAGTAGACCTTGACAAGAGCGAGTGGCAGGTAAACGAGTGGGTTAAGAAGGCTATAATCCTCTACTTCCCAATTCAGAAGATGAGAACTATGCGCGCTGGCGAACTTGAGTGGTACGACAAGATGGAGCTGAAGCACAATTTCCACGACCTTGGCGTGAGAGTTGTTCCGCACGGCATTGCCCGCTATGGCGCATATATCGCCCCAGGTGCTGTTATGATGCCGTCGTATGTCAATATCGGCGCGTATGTAGATAGCGGAACGATGGTTGATACTTGGGCTACTGTCGGCTCATGCGCACAGATTGGCAAGAATGTACACCTGAGCGGTGGCGTAGGTATTGGTGGCGTGCTTGAGCCAGTGCAGGCTGCGCCAGTGATTATTGAGGATAACTGCTTTATCGGCAGTAGAGCTATCGTTGTTGAGGGCGCGCACATCTGTCGTGAGGCTGTGCTTGGCTCTAATGTAGTCATTACTGGCTCTACCCATATTATTGATGTAACGGGCTCTGAGCCAAAGACTTATAAGGGTTATGTTCCTGCTCGCTCAATCGTCATTCCGGGTACATATCCAAAGCAGTTCCCTGCAGGAGTTTACAATGTCTCTTGCGCCCTTATTATCGGTCAGCGCAAGGAGTCTACAGATAAGAAGACAACCCTTAACGACGCACTGCGCGATTTTGGGATAAATTAGCCATTAGCCATTAGCCATTAGCCATTGGCTTGCCTTCGGCAACCCGACCCCGCTCCGCCTCGGCAAAGTCTGCAAGCAGTCTCTGCTCTCGGCTTAATCGCGGCGTTAGCTGGCTAACGCAGAATAGAGAATTTAGTGAAGTTAGTGAATTTAGAGAATTATCTTTAATCTCCCTAAATTCCTTAAACTCCCTATTAACAAAAAAAGCCAACAGCCAACGGCTAATAGCCAAAAGCTATAAAAAATGATTTACCATTTCGATACGGTCGGCTCAACAAATGATGTTGCTCGTGATGCACAGTATCACGATGGGGATATTGTGTGGGCAGATTTTCAGACAGCAGGGCGTGGTCAGCGGGGACATACTTGGGAGAGTCATTCGGGCAAAAACCTCACATTCTCCGTTCTCCTTGAGCCTACATTTCTGCCTGTAAAAGAGCAGTTTATGCTCCTTGAGGCGGTGGCTCTTGCGCTGAAGGATTTCTTTGCCGAGCAGGGGGTTGATACGGCCGTAAAGTGGACAAATGACATCTATGTTGGCGATAGTAAGGCGGTGGGTATTCTTATTGAGCATACCTACTCTGGAAGCAGCCTTGCCCGCACCGTTGTCGGCATCGGCATAAATGTCAACCAGACGGAGTTTTCTGCCGACATCCCAAACCCCGTTTCACTCAAGTTGCTGACTGGAAAAACCTACGACCTTGACTCTCTGCTTCGTAGTTTTGAGAAGTGTCTTGCTGAGCGATACCGCCAACTACGCGAGGGGGAGTGGGAGAGGCTACAGAGTGACTATCACACCTCTCTCTATCGTCTCAATCAGTGGCATACCTATGCTCTGCCTAACGGGACTCGCTTTGAGGGGGCTATTCGGGGTGTGCAGCCGACGGGAGAACTGATAGTAGAGGATAGAGAAGGCACGAAAAATGGCTATCTTTTCAAGGAGATTGAGTTCGTGATTAGGCCTTGAAGTGGCGTTAAATAAATCTATGGGCGTAGTGGCAGATTGTGTCGGCAATCAGACTATGCCCTTTTTTGTTTGGATGTATGCCATCGTCACAAAAGAGGTTTCTGTAGTTGCGCTTCACTAAAAACGGAGATGTGATGTCTATAATTGGCACATCCAACTCTGTGGATAGCTTAAATAGCTCAAGGTTGTACATCTCGTGCCACTGTGTTATGTTCTCCAAGCAGCCGTTTAACCAGAGCAGGACATTGTTTTTCTGCTCGGTGTTCATATTTTTGGTAAAGGCGTTGAAGTAGCTATCTGCAATAATCGGCGGCAGCGAGAGTAATAGCGGCTGGCTGTTTAGCTCCTTAATGTTTATTATCATTGTGCGCAATAGCTCTACATATTTTGGTAGGTCTACTATAGGGTGATGTTCAGCCGCGGGGTTGTTTGCTATCTCTAACCAGTTGTGGTCGCAGTCGTTTCCTCCAAACTCAATAACAATATAGTCGGAGTCTGCAATATCGGTTTTGTATCTCTCCCAACTCTTTAGCGCGTGAAGTGTGGTGTTGCCAAACCGACCAAAGTTTTTGATATCTACTCCCAACTCTGTGGCGCAGATTGAAGCAAAGTTGTCACTAAGATTTGTATATCTTGGCTTCGATGCGCTGCTGCTCTTGTCAAGTATAACACCTCGCATAATCGAGTCTCCAAGTGCTGTAATTTTTCTCATAACTCTATAACCCTTGTCTGTTTCTGCTGCAAAATTACTACCTATCTCCAAGAGCACGAAAAGGTTGTGTTTAGTGACGAAAAATTGTGATAATATAGCGATTTTAGGGACTAAATTATGATATTTGGGATAAAAATTGTACTTTTGTCCGTTCGTCACACATAAAATATTATAGTTATGCTACAGCTTCCATCTATATTTCAGACCAAATCTGCGCAACTTATCCATATTGTAGCAATGCCGTTAGTCTTCTTCGCTTTTATGGTTGTCTACCGTCCGTTCCATATAGAGGAGAATCTAATGGTCGGCCATTTCCCATTTGGCGTTCATCTGATTCTACTCTCCTGTATTATCTTTGGAACTATGGTAATTATGCGCGGCGTATACTACTTGATACGCCATAGGGTAGATAAGATTTCCTACTTCTTTTGGTCTATCTTTGAGATGGTTGTCTCGGCATTCTTTGTCGCGCTTTATGCGTGGCTTATGGATAGATGTACTGACCCCTATTTTTTGGTTCTCTCCCGCGCGCTTGCCTGGGTGTTGCCTGTGCTTATATACCCTTATGTCATTATTACCCTGTCGCTCTTTTTGGTAGCAGCCTATCGTCAAAATCAGATTGATTTAAGACAAGAGACAAAGATTAGGTTTTACGATGAACGCAAAAATCTTAAATTGGTTGTCGCCGCCTCTTCTATTCTATATATCGCCGCCGAGGAGAACTATGTTAAAATATGCTATCTGGATGGAAGTCAGTTTAGTGAATATATGTTGCGCCGCTCGATGAAATCTATCGAGGAGCTTTGTGCCGAATTTGGACTATTGCGCTGCCACCGCTCCTACTATGTCAATCCTGTGCATATAAAGGCTCTGAGAAAGGAGCGGGATGGTGTAATACTTGCCGAATTAGATGTGGATATGGCTCAGGATGTGCCTGTGACAAAGCGTTATTACGACGCTCTTTCTGACCGTATTTAGAAAAAAGTTGGCTCAGTTGGTTAAAAAAGAGAATGATTGTTGTTGTTCTTTGAAAAAAATGTTATATTTGTACGATAAAAGTGCAAAACTTAAAACAGAGGGGATAAAATCTCAAAATAAACTATAAAACTATGGCTAACATTCCTGTTGAATTGAAGTACTCTAATGACCACGAGTGGTGTCGTGTAGAGGGCGAGTATGCCTATGTGGGCATTACCGATTTTGCTCAGAGCGAGCTTGGTGATATCGTATTTGTAGACATCCCAACAGAGGGCGAGACCCTTGCTGCAGGCGATGTTTTCGGTACTATTGAGGCTGTAAAGACCGTCTCTGACGCGTTCCTTCCAGTATCTGGCGTTGTAGAGGAGGTAAACCCTGCTATTGACGCTGACCCTGCACTGGTAAATAGCGACCCATATGGCGAGGGCTGGATGGTTAAGGTTCTGATGTCTGACCCATCTGAGGTTGAGGCTCTCCTTACAGCAGAGCAGTACAGCGCACTTATTGAGAAATAATCAACATTTTATACTAAACACACAAAAACTATGTCAAAAGTTACAGTTATCGGCGCAGGTGCAGTAGGTGCAACTTGTGCAAATGTATTGGCTTGCCGCGGCGTTGCAAGCGAGGTTGTTCTTGTTGATATCAAGGACGGTCTTTCAGAGGGTAAGATGCTGGATATGTTCCAGGCTGCTGCTACTCAGGGCTACAAGACTAAGCTCGTAGGTGTTACAGCTACAGATGCAGAGGGCTACAAGCCAACTGCAAACTCTGATGTAATTGTTGTTACCTCTGGTATCCCTCGTAAGCCAGGTATGACTCGTGAGGAGCTTATCGGTATCAACGCAGGTATCGTTAAGGGTGTTGTTGGTAACGCTCTTAAGTGGTCTCCAAAGGCTATCGTTGTTGTTATCTCTAACCCTATGGATACAATGACCTACCTTGCACTCAAGGCTACAGGTCTTAAGAAGAACCGCATCATCGGTATGGGTGGCGCTCTTGACTCTTCTCGTTTCCGCTGCTACCTCTCTAAGGCTACTGGCGTAGGTATCCAGGATATCGACGGTATGGTTATCGGTGGTCACGGCGATACTACTATGGTTCCACTCACCTCTAAGGCTACAATTAAGGGTGTTCCTGCATCTCAGTTCCTCTCAAAGAAGAGCCTTGAGAAGGTTGCTGCTGATACTATGGTCGGCGGTGCTACTCTTACAGGTCTGCTCGGTACCTCTGCTTGGTATGCTCCAGGTTCTGCAGGTGCTTATGTTGTTGACGCTATTATCAACGACACTAAGGCTATCGTTCCTTGCTCAGTTCTTCTTGAGGGCGAGTATGGTCAGGAGGATATCTGCCTCGGCGTACCTGTAGTTCTCGGTAAGAAGGGTATTGAGAAGATCGTTAAGGTAGACCTCACTAAGGAGGAGAAGGCTAAGTTCGACGCAGCTGCTGAGGCAGTACGTAAGGTTAATGGTGCTCTCTACGAAATCGGCGCTCTGTAAAATCTGATTTTATGCGGTATTTACTGCCGCTAATGATAAATGCCTGCTGGGCTGTACTACTTGGTACTATCCTGCGCAGGCATTTTTCATTGAGCGTGGTAAATCCTCACCTAAAATCAGATTTTTTGACTTTGTGCAATTCATCGGTGGGATTTTTTGCCGAGCGTTGTAACTTCCTACTTAAAATGAAATTTAGCGCAGGCATTTTTCATTGAGCCTTGTAAATCCTCACCTAAAATCAGATTTACTATTGGCTATTAGCCATTGGCTTTTTCTATTTTGTGACTATCTTTGTGGAATGAAACCGAGACGGAGAGTTTTATTGGGGATGAGTGGTGGCACGGACAGCTCTGTGGCGGCGCTGCTGTTACAGGATGCTGGCTATGAGGTTACTGGTGTGACCTTCCGCTTCTATGAGACAGATGGCTCTACGGAGTATCTTGACGATGCGCGGGAGCTATGCTCTCGTCTTGGTATTGAGCATGTCATCTCTGACCAGAGAGAGCTCTTTAAGACGACTATTATTGACTACTTCATCCGCGAGTATATGGACGGTCACACGCCAGTGCCTTGTACGCTGTGTAACAACTACTTAAAGTGGCCTCTTCTTCGCCAGTTAGCCGATGAGCGGGGAATTTATCATATCGCTACGGGGCACTATGTGCAAAAGGAGTTTATAGATAACTATTGGCACATTACGGCGGGTGCTGACCCAGATAAAGACCAATCTTTCTTTCTGTGGGGGCTGCCACAAGATATATTAGAGCGTATGCTCCTGCCTATGGGTGCGCTAACTAAGCAGTGCGTGCGTGAAATTGCTCAGCAGCGCGGGTTTATGAAGGCTGCGCAGAAAAAAGATAGCCTTGGCGTCTGCTTCTGCCCGATGGACTACCGCACATTTCTTAGCGACAATGTTCCATCGGAGGCTATTGTAAGGGGAGAGTTTGTGGATGAAAATGGGGAGTTTATCGCTTGGCACGAGGGTTATCCATTCTACACTATCGGTCAGAGGCGCGGACTGGGCATAGACCTTAACAAAGCGACCTTCGTAAAACAGATTATTCCCACGGAGAATCGTGTCGTGCTGGGTGACCTTGTTTCATTAGAGCGCACAGAGTTTCGCCTCAAGGATTGGAACATCACAAATCCTACCCAACTGCTTGATAGAGATGATGTTATCGTAAAAATCCGCTACCGCAAACAAGTAAATCGCTGCCGAGTAACACTGCTACCAGATAACACCCTGCAAGTTGCTCTTTTTGAGCCACTTACTGCCGTAGCTGCAGGTCAAGCAGCCGCCTTCTACCGCAACAATACTATCCTCGGCGGTGGAATAATTATGGGGGTAGTAGCTGTTGGCTATTAGCCATTAGCCATTGGCTCACCTTCGGTGACCCTTCACCGCTCCGCCTCGGCAATTCAAACAAGTTTGATTGCTCTCGGCTTAATCGCGGCGTTAGCTGGCTAACGCAGAACAGTGAAATTAAGGAGTTTAACGAGTTTAAGGCAGATTATCACTAACTTCCCTAATCTCCTTAGATTCTTTATTTAGAGTAACAGACTTCGTTAGTCGTGTTTATTCGGATTTGGGTTATCCATCGCAGATGGTACGATGAAAAATAGAGCCTCACTCAAGCTTGCTTGAAAGTGAATGGCTCTATTTTTTGTCGTAATAGCCGCAAGGCTATCCTAAATCCGCATCAGTATACAAGCAAAACGGAGTTTTGCCAAGAGCTTTTTGCACGCCCTGCTTTTTCGCGAAAAAGCGGGCAGTTCTGCATAGCTACTTCTGGCGGAAGTATATCTGGATAGGTACGCCGGAGAAGTCGTACTGCTCGCGGATATGGTTCTCAAGGAAGCGGCGGTAGTTCTCGCGGATATACTGTGGCAGGTTGCAGAAGAATGCGAACTGCGGAGTAGGTGTAGGCAGCTGCATAGCGTACTTTATACGGATATACTTACCCTTGACCGTTGGTGGTGGGGTAGTCTCGATGATTGGCAGTATAAAGTCGTTCAGCTCCGAGGTAGGGATTCTTCGTGAGCGAGAGTTGCATACACGGATAGCTGTCTGCAGCACCTCAAGGATGCGCTGCTTGTGCAGTGCTGAAGTGAAGATAATCGGAATATCGCTAAATGGAGCGAGCTTCTTCTCAAGGAACTCCTTCCACTCCTTCATCGTGTTGTTCTCCTTCTCTACAAGGTCCCACTTATTGACAACAATAACACATCCCTTGCGGTTGCGGACAATAAGGTTGTGGATATTTAGGTCTTGAGACTCAATACCTTGTTGTGCGTCAAGCATAAGTATGCAGACATCTGACGCCTCAATGGCGCGGATAGAACGCATAACAGAGTAGAACTCAAGGTCCTCCATAGTCTTGCCCTTCTTGCGCATACCTGCGGTATCAACGAGGTAGAAGTCCATACCATACTTGTTATATCGGGTGTGGATAGAGTCGCGCGTAGTACCAGCGATATTTGTCACGATGTTGCGCTCCTGACCCAGCAGGGCGTTAGTCATAGAGGACTTGCCGACATTTGGACGACCCACGATAGTGATGCGCGGCAGGTCCTCAAGCTCATCTGCTGTGCAATCTTCTGGCAGGAGCTTCAAAATCTCATCCATCAGCTCGCCCGTGCCACTGCCCGACATAGAGCTGATGCAGAATGGGTCGCCAAGGCCAAGGGTGTAGAACTCGTGCGAGTTGTAGATAAGGTCGTAGTTGTCCACCTTGTTGCAGACAAGAATCACGCGCTTCTTTGCACGGCGCAGAATCTCCGCCATCATCATATCAAGGTCTGTCACACCCGTGCCCACCTCTACAAGGAACAGAATAACATCCGCCTCCTCAATAGCCAGAAGCACCTGACGGCGAATCTCGTCTTCAAAAATATCGTCACTGTTGACCGTATAACCGCCAGTGTCAATAATCGAAAACTCACGACCAGACCAGTCTGTCTTGCCGTAGTGACGGTCACGCGTTGTGCCTGCCGTAGCGTCCACAATAGCCTGACGCTGACCCACAAGACGGTTGAACAGTGTACTTTTGCCCACATTCGGGCGACCAACGATTGCAACTAAACTCATAGTGTTTTTTGGGGCAAATGTCCCTTTTTACTGTTTATAATTTGTAGCCATTAGCTTTTATGTTAATAGGGAGTTTAAGGAATTTAGGGAGATTAGGGATAATTCTCTAAATTCCCTAAATTCACTAACTTCACTAAATTCTCTATTCTGCGTTAGCCAGCTAACGGCCAATTTCGGTGCAAAGGTAGTGAAAAGCATTGGGAGAACAAAATTTTTGTGAATATTGATACCTATTTATATGGCTGTTTAATAAAAAATTACTATTTTTGGAGTGATTATGAGAAGATGTATAGTTATACTGGTGGCGTTGCTGATTGGTGCAACGGCATATGCGGGCGGAGGAGTGCCCGGCGTGAGGACCGAGTGGGGTGTTGTAGCGGGTGTGAACCATCCGATGGCGAAGTTTAATATGGGTGGCTCAACGGCAGAGCTGAAGGCTAACACCGGCTTTGTGGCGGGGCTTCATATGGGCTTGCGCATTGTGGGTATTCTCGGCATTCAGCCAGAGATACTCTACTCTTACAACAAGATTGCCCTTACAGACGAGCCTCAAAAGTTTAAGACCGACATAAAGTGTAACACGCTGCAAGTGCCTGTGCTTGTGTCGCTTAAGTTTGGTCTTGTTAGGCTCAATGCGGGTCCTGTCTTTACGCTGATGGACAATCCGACATATCTTGACCGCAAGGGTGAGAAGGTTATGTTTGGTAGGGTCTATCCGACAGTATCTTACAGCGCGGGTGTAAGTGTGAGTCTGCTAAGGCGACTGCTTATAGATGCGCGCGTAGGTGGTGGATTTAAGGCTGTGGAGAACTGTCTGTCGTACGACATTGCCGCCGAGGGGGACTATATCAAGACAACAATGTTTAATGCACAACTAAAAGTAGGAATACTATTCTAATGATAGAGACAGAGGGTAAGACAATATCGGTAGAGAATATAGATACCAGAGAGCTTTATGGTGCCAAGAATGTATATCTTGAGCAGATAAAGGCGCTACATCCGAAACTGAAGATTATTGCGCGCGGGCATACGCTCAAGGTGCTCGGTGCAAAGGGCGACATTGAGCGATTTGAGCGCCGTATGCAGTCGCTTATTGACTACTACGACCGCTATGGGCATATCTCCAAGGAGGTTGTAGACCAATCTTTTGCAGCGGGCTTTACTACGGGCGATGCTCCGCAGGAGGGTGGCAGTGCTGCTCCGCGCGACAGTGAGGTTATTGTCTACGGCAACAATGGCGTGGTTGTTAAGGCGAGAACAGAGAATCAGCGCAAGCTTGTTAATATATACGACAAGTGCGATCTTATTTTTGCCACAGGCCCTGCAGGAACGGGTAAGACCTATACTGCTATTGCTTTGGCCGTTAGGGCATTGCGAGAGCGACAGGTGCGCCGCGTGATACTTACCCGACCAGCTGTTGAGGCGGGCGAGAAGCTCGGTTTTCTGCCCGGCGATATGAAGGAGAAGCTCGACCCATATCTACAGCCGCTATACGATGCGCTGAACGATATGATTCCGCCGCTCAAGTTGCAGAAGTTTATTGAGGATGGCACGGTGCAGATAGCTCCGCTGGCATATATGCGTGGCCGTACGCTTGACAACGCCTTTGTGATTCTTGACGAGGCGCAGAATACTACCCGCTCGCAGATAAAGATGTTCCTTACCCGTATGGGTCGCAATGCTAAGTTTATCGTTACGGGAGATGTTACGCAGGTGGACCTTCCGCATAAGTCTGACAGCGGACTTGTCAGGGCAATGAATACGGTAAAGGATATTCAGGGTATCGGCTTTGTGGAGTTTGACCGCTCGGATATTGTGCGACACGAGCTTGTCAAGCATATTGTAGATGCCTTTGACCGTCAGGATAAGATAGATGAGCAGCGCCGCCGTGAGGCTCGTGAGGCTCGCGAAGCAGAGAGTAAGTAGAAGGTTATGAGGAAGATAGCAGGGCTTTTGTCGGCAGGGTTATGCCTTACGGGGTGTGGTGGGGAGGCTACAGTAGAGCAGCGTCCCAATATCCTATTTATCATTGCCGAGGATATGACTCTTGACCTTGAGTGCTACGGCTGTCAGGGTGTGCAGACGCCAAATCTCAATAGGTTGGCAAGTGAGGGTGTGATGTATACAAATGCCCGCTGCTGCTCCTCTATCAGCTCGCCTACCCGCTCGGCGATGATGACGGGTATGCATCAGACCACCATAGATGCTCATAACCACCGCAGTAACCGTAGTGCCCCTCTGCCTGCAGGTGTTCTGCCAGTGACATCCTATCTTCGTGATGCGGGTTACACTTGCATCTTGGGTAATAAAAACTGCTACGAGAATCGCAATATCAAGGAGAACGATGTCCAGAGTAGCCGAAAAATTGACTGCAACTTCCGCTGGGAGGCTGTGGGCGAGTATGACGGTAAGCAGAGCTTCGGACTGTTTGATAAGCTGCACGATGTAGAGCCTAAAGATGTGCCATTCTTCTGTCAGATTTCGCTCTACATAACCCACCGCGGAGACCACTGGAACCGCGTGCGCAACGCCTCAGCAGACCCTGTAGACCCACAGCAGGTTGTCGTTCCGCCATATATGCCCGACCATCCTGTTGTGCGCCACGATATAGCCACACTGCTTGATCAGGTGGAGTATATGGACGGTGAGGTAGGTATGATTTTAGAGGAGTTTGAGAGTAAGGGGCTACTGGATAATACAGTCGTCTTCTTTGTTGCCGATAATGGCCGTTGCGATATCCGCGCAAAGTCCTATCTTTATGAGCCAGGCACGCGTGTGCCGATGATTGTCTGGGGTAAAGGGGTTAGAAGCGGTGTTGTAAGTGACCTTGTCAGTGAGCTTGATTTGCCAGCCTCGTTCCTATACCTTGCAGGGGTAGAGAGACCTGAGTACTATCAGGGGCGTGTGCTAAATGCACTATTGCCTAAGGGTGAGCAGCAAGAGCCGTATGAGTATCTGTACACCGCTGCCGATAACTTTGACGATATTATAGAGTGCTTCCGTGCGGTGCACGACAATCGTTATACATATATCCGCAACCACTTTCCAGAGCATCCGTATGACCGCGCGCAGATGTATATGGACCTACATCGCCCATCGCTGCACATTATGCGCAAGTTGAAGTCTGAAGGTGCGCTGAATAGCTCTCAGATGCTCTTTATGGCTGACACGAAGCCTATAGAGGAGCTGTATGATTACATCGCAGACCCGCACTGTATCAATAATTTGGCAGATAATGCCGAGTATAGAGGTGTGCTTGAGCGTATGCGCGGCTATATGAGCCATTGGCAGAGTGAGCATAGCGATGCGGGACTTGCTGACCGCACAGAGCGCAAGCTTACTGACTACTACAAAGAGGAGAATCGCCTGCGCTACTACCTTAAGACCCGCCATCCGAATGTGTGGAGAGATATCTGTGACGGAGCAATATTTGATGAGTATGACCACTACAAACGGATGATGAAAGAGGAACAAAAACAACAAAAAAGATAAATAATTAAAACAACTGAACTATGAACAAAGATTTTAGTGCGCTCAGTCCGGCGCTTGTTTGGAAACATTTTGCGGCTATTTGTAATATTCCGCACCCTTCTCATCATGAGGAGAAGATTCGCCAGTATGTTGTCGATTTTGCAGAGGCTCAAGGCCTTGAGTACTGCGTAGATGAGGCAAATAATGTCTATGTCCGCAAGCCAGCTACAGCGGGTATGGAGAACCGCAAGGGTATCGTTATTCAGGCTCACCTCGATATGGTGCCACAGAAGAATAACGACAAGGTTTTTGACTTTGAGACCGACCCTATTGAGGCATATATTGACGGAGAGTGGGTGACTGCTAACGGTACTACACTGGGTGCTGATAACGGTATCGGCGCAGCGGCTATACTTGCTGTGCTTGAGGATAAAACGCTTGTTCACGGTCCTGTGGAGGCTCTATTTACTGCAACTGAGGAGACTGGTATGGATGGAGCTTTTGGTCTTAAGGGCGGACTGCTTCAGGGAGATATCCTGCTCAACCTTGACTCTGAGACCGAGGGCGAGCTCTATGTAGGCTGCGCAGGTGGTCTTGACGCAAATATTACTCTACCTTACACTGCCGAGGCTGCACCAGAGGGTTATAGTGCTTATGCTGTTGAGGTTAAAGGACTTAAGGGTGGTCACTCTGGTATTCAAATTGGCTATCAGAGGGCAAATGCTAACCGCGAGCTGTTCCGTCTGCTGAACCACACTGCTTGCGATGTTCGCCTTGCGAGCGTTGATGGTGGAGGTCTGCGCAATGCTATCCCGCGCGAGGCTACGGCTGTTGTGCTTGTGGCAAATGGCGATGTGGCTGCTTTTGAGGCGGAGGTTGCAGCATTTGAGAAGACCCTTACGGCTGAGTATGCAAATATTGAGGATAGCATCTCTGTAAAGGCTACCCCAGTGGCTATGCCTGAGCAGGTTATCCCTGCAGAGGTCGCAGCAAAGCTTGCTAAGGCGGTTATTGGCGCACCAAATGGCGTTGTGAAGATGTCTGTAGAGATGGAGGGCCTTGTGCAGACCTCGTCAAACCTTGCGCGCGTAGTGAGCAATGGCGAGTGTGTTAAGATTCAGTGTCTGCTCCGTAGCTCTGTAAATAGCGAGAAGCACGCTTTGGGTGAGGCTATTAAGGGTGTGTTTGAACTTGCAGGTGCTACTGTTGAGCTGTCGGGAGACTATGATGGCTGGAAACCAAATATGGAGTCGCCAATTCTGCACACAATGCTCGCCTCTTATGAGTCGCTCTATGGCGTAAAGCCTGCTGTGATGGCTATCCACGCAGGTCTTGAGTGCGGAATTATCGGTGGTAAGTATGAGGGTTTAGATATGATTTCATTCGGTCCTACAATCTGCTATCCACACTCTCCAGATGAGAAGGTTGAGATTGCATCGGTAGAGAAGTTCTACTCCTTCCTGCTCCACACACTGGCAAATGCTCCACTGAAGTAGTATGACAGCAGATCAGATAAATACTGAGCACTGGTTTGTCATCGTCAATCCTATTGCGGGCGCGGGCCATGGCCTTACGGACTATCCGCAGATAGCCAAGCTGTTGCGCGATAACAGTATCTACCACGACGCAGTCTTTACCGAGCATAAGTGCCACGCCACGGAGCTTGCTGTTGAGGCTGTCAATAAGGGCTATCGTAAGATTATTGTCGTCGGTGGCGATGGAACGCTCAATGAGGTGGTCAACGGACTCTTTATCCAGAAGCAGTGTGAAGCTAAGGATATCAAGCTTGCTGTTATTGCTGTAGGTACGGGAAACGACTGGGTGCGCACCTTCGGCATCCCCTCGCACTACTCGGAGGCTATTCGCGCCATTAAGGAGGGCAAGACCTTTCTGCAGGATGTGGGCGCAGTGACATATACAGAGTCGAAATATCGCCAAACCCGCTACATGGCAAATGTGGCGGGATTGGGCTTTGATAGCTTCGTAATCTCTATTTTCAACCATTGGAAGGCTAAGGGCTGGAAGGGTCGCTGGCTCTATTTTGCAAGTATCCTCAAGGCCTACTTCAGCTATAAAGCCTCGGGTGTAAAGATTGTTGTTGATGATAAGGAGATTTTTAACAACCTGATTTTCAGCATCGCTGTCGGTATCTGTAAGTTCAACGGCGGCGGTGTGCAGCAACTTCCAAAGGCTGTGGCTGACGACGGACTGCTCGATATTACCCTTATCAAGCCGCTCCACTGGTGGCATATCGTCTTCCGTCTGCGCCGACTCTTCAATGGTGGTATCTACTCTATTGGCCATATTAAGCATGCGCAGGGAAAACATATCAGCATCGTCTCCGCACCGCCAATTATGCTTGAGTGCGATGGCGAGATAATGGGCGAAACCGCCGTGGATATAGAGATTGTCCCACGCGCAATTAGGGTTGTAGTTACCAAAGAGTTCCTTGCTTCCCGATGATTTTGTCGTGATAGCGGGGCATCTACGGCACATCCCTTAAAACCAGTGGCGGCTGTACCTTTTAGTACTATCCGCCACTGCTTTTTTTCACGATGCACCGTACCTACCCCGCTCTGACGACAAAATGAGGTGCTCTAATTGAACTGATAGTAGTGAAATTAAGGAAGTTAATGAGTTTAGGGAAAAATCACTAAATTCCCTAATTTCCCTAATCTCCTTAAATTCTTTATGTAGCTATGGCATTTGCCTGCGAGCAGGGCTTTTTATTGTCTACAGATGTAGGTGGCTGGGAGTAAGATTGTATAGATAACAAAAGGTGGCGTACGGTTTTTCATACGCCACCTTTGTTGTTAAGTTACTATTTGTTTAGCACCAAGATAAATGAGGGGGTCATCTCGCGGTATTTTGCATTTTGGAAGGTGCGCTTACCCTGCTTGACTATCTCGCCCTTAACTGTGCCGACAATATTCATCTGCCAGAGGGCAACGCCCTTTCTTTTTCTAAAACGCTCAAGGGCTGTGTGGTTGAGCTTGAGGTAGATAACCTTCTCAGTCTCATCTGGAAGTATAGTTACCGGCTCAAGGGTAAAGATGTTGTTCTTATTGCCCAGTATTAGCTCTATAGGCTCGTTGAAGCCTGGGTCTTTGTCCACAATAACCTTGATAGGGATAACCTCGTCATTGTACGAAAATCTGATATCCTTCTCAATATCAAAGTCTACGGCCATGCGATAAGGCGATGGCGCAGTCATATCTACAGCCAGCTCTGCCGCCTGAATATAGTGGGTGTAGTAGAATGCCTGCATCATCTTATCTACAGGCACAACATCTGCCGTTGCGCGTCCATCCTTAATAGGGTAGTCAAGCTTGACCTCTATAGGAAAACGCTCAATAGTGGCATTCTTTGGCGAGGTTATAGTGACATTCCACTTTCTACCACTTCGCAGCTCAAGGCTACTGGTTGTAAAGCCCTTTGGCAGTCCATTTACTACTAAGTGTGCTGGTCGCTTTAGCTTTCCTGTAACATCAACACGGAAAGAGGCTGTGCCGCCCGCAGGGATGGTTATATTGGCAGGCGAGGCAAAGGCATTAAAGGCTGGTAGTTGGCTGTGACGCCTCAGAAGGTAGTGGTACTCCTCGCCATAGCCCTGATAGAGGTCCTCAACCTCAAGAATCATCATCCCGCTCTGCTTTGGAGTGTGCTTAAGCACTGGGTCGGCGTGGAAAGTCATCATTCCCTGCATAGGGTCCTCAGTATCATCAGCCTTTGCTACGACCTTACCGCGAGCATCTCTAAGTCGCATTACAGCATCAATCCTCGAGCCGTTTCTGCGGCCAATAAGCTCGACAATAATCGGCTGGCGCACCTGGGCATAGATTCTATATCGCTTAATGCGCGAGGTGACTGTCAGCGAGTCAGAAATTGCGGTGCCAAGATTGAGCATCGCCCCCTCTTTAGGGCTCTGGATGTGTTTTACGCCCCTTGGTAGTGCGTAGAACGATACGGCATTTGATGTGCCAATGTCGTTTGTAGAGGTTATGTGGTTGTAGCCCTCCTTCTTGAGCTTAATCTTTTCGGTTGTCTTGTCAAGGTTTACCCCCTTAATCTGCTGCTTTATAGCCTTGCCCGCAGTGCCATAAGCGGGATAGCGACCCGTAACAAATGGTATCTGACCAAGGTGTATGCGGTAGTTAAAATCTTCACGGCCGCGGTAGATTGCATCGTGGATAATAAGGGTGTAGTTGTCATCCTTTGGTAGGGTAGTGATAATAACGGGGTCTACATTGTGGTGATAGTCATCCGAATATGCAACCTCACGACCCTCAGAGTTGATAATCTTTATTACTGGCTGAAACCACCCTGGAACGGCATCTGCAATATATGGCACAAGCTGACGAGCCTTTACAGCCGCCACGATAGTCTGTCCACCCGTGCCCTCAAAGCGGAAGTAGTCCACCCCTCCAGGGGTAACATATCCACATAGCACAGCTGGCAGAGCATTAACCAGATTTGGTTGCTTTATCTGCGAGCGTTTGTTCTCCATAAAGTTAGGGTACGAGGCGACCTCAAATGGTAGCATATTTGACACTCCACTTGCGCCCTGTAGCCTTAGGTCGTACATCGCGCATGGAACATCGGCGGCGATAGTGATGCGTATCTTTACTCTATCGGCAAGCTGTGGACTGCTCTGGTCGTTGAGCCTACGGCGCTTGCGCTTGGCGGCAGCACTCTCCTTGATAGGCTCAATAGTGGCTGTGATGCCTGGATGGCTAAAAAGTACCTTTGTAGCTTTGTTGATATTCAGTCCGCCAGCCTCTATCTCAACTGTTGTGCCGACCTGACCACCCGCAGGGAGCAGGTAACCAAGTGATAGCTTCTGCGCATAGAGGGTTGTTGAAATTATGGCGCAGAGTATTGTCAGAATAATTCTTCTACTTTTCATTGTCAGGCTTTTTTATGTCAATAATCTCGTAAAGTAGTCCGTGGCTCTTCTTGCTATCAAGCAGCGACGGAAGTATCGGTAGCTCGCCCTCAGATACATGTGGCAGAGTGCCATACGGGTCGATGCCCATAAGTAGATATACTGTGCCAATCAAGTCGCACGGACTTACAGGTCGCTCGGCCACCTTCTCGCCCGTCTTGTCTGTGGCTCCAAGCACCTTACCGCCGTGGAAACCACCTCCCGCAACAAGATAGCTGAATGCTGCGCCAAAGTGTGCGCGACCGCCATTCCATGGAGCCTCCCACAACACCTTTGGCGAGCGGCCAAACTCGCCTCCACAGAGGATAATGGTGCTGTCGAGCAGACCTCGGCTGTCAAGGTCGGCAATAAGGGCAGAGAGTGCGCGGTCAAGCTCCGTAAGCATGGTGTTCATCTTTGGGAAGTGCTTCTTGTGGGTGTCCCAACCCGTTGTGCGGACATTTACAAACGGCACACCCGCCTCAACAAGCCTTCGGGCAACAAGGCACGACTGACCGAGGCGAGACTTACCATAACGCTCTCTTACAGAGTCTGGCTCGTTCTTGAGGTTGAACACCTCGCGGCTATCGCCCCAGATAAACTCCATATTTACGCCACGCAGGGAGTCTATAGTATGCTTGTCCATGCCCTCGCCCTCAAATTTATTGAGCAGAGCCATTCGGCTATCCATCCTCTGGCGGTCAATATACTTGTTTACAATGCCCTCAACCTCATACTGAGCCGACTCAGGCTTTCCGCCCGTGTCAAAAGATTTGTATGCATTGCCCAAGAAACCACCCTCATTAAAGCGGCTATTTGCGCTTGTGACAGATATGTAGCAAGGTAGTACGCCCTTATATGAGTCTCGCTTCATATAGGATATTACCGCACCGAAAGAGGGGTATACAACCGCTCCGCCAGATGTATCGCCCGTAATCATCGCGTAGTGGCCCGTCTCGTGGGCATTGCTGCCATGTGTAAGGCTGCGGATAAGGGTGTATTTATCTGCCATAGTAGCCAGCAGTGGCAGCTTCTCGCCAATCTCAATACCCTCGACATTGGTCTTGCACACCCCTTTATAACTTCCATAGTAGTTTCTGCCAGCCTCTGGCTTGGGGTCAAAGGTGTCTGTCTGCGCAGGGCCACCATCAAGGTAGACAAGTATTACAGATTTTGCTCGTTGAGCCTCTGCACTGAGTGTTGCGGCAAGCAGTAGTATAAGTAGATATATCTTTCTCATAGTGTCGCGGATTAATGGTTATAAAGAAACTCGTTGCTGTTTATCTGCATCCACATAATATCTATAGCCACCTCCATAAGTGGCAGGTTGTTCTGTACCATATACTCTTTGTAGAGTGCCACTTCATCCTTTGTGGCTCTGCGAGATAGAACAAGAAGGGTGATACGGTCGGCAAGTTGCTCAATATCTGCACTCTGGAGGTATATGTGTTGAAGAACTTGACTCTTTCTTATGCGGGACTCAAGAGCAGAAGAGTTCATAAGGTAGAGTAGCTGTCGGGATGTTATGCTGTTGTTGCGCTGACTCTCAAGCGACACATCGCGCGACACCTTGCCAAAGAGCTCCAACTCGGACGAGGAGACTGTCGCATCGCCAAGGTGCGTTGAGCGAGTCTTTGGCGGGTAGACGGTAAATGGCTCTGGTACTCGGCTTGTGTAGGTGCTCCAAATGCCAGTCACAGAGGCTATTGCATCAACAATAACCTCGGCATTAAGACGCTGTGGGGTGTAACTATCCACTGAGTTAAACTGCTCGGAGAGAAGAATCTTCTTCATCAGCGCGCATAGGTCGAACTTCTGTGCAATAAAGTAGTCTGTCAGCTCTTTAAGCAACTGAGGGTCAGATGGAGGGTTGTCGTAACGCCAGTCATCTGGCTCGTGGACAATGCCCTTGCCAAAGACCCAGTACCACATACGGTTTGCCATAACTTCGGCAAAGCGGCGGTTGTTTGGCGATGTGAGCCAAGCGACATAAGGCTCGCGCCAGTCGCTATCTTGGCGTAGTTTGAAACTTGTCCCCTCGTCAAGCTCTATCTTCTGATAAGGGGCGCGCTTGTGGATGTCAAGGTATACAATCTCCTCCTTCCACTCTTTTGTAGACTTGTACTTTATCTGCTGAAAGCAGATATTTCCGTTGTCTGTAACCTCGCGGTTGCCTAAAAAGAGTAGGTTGATATTGTCGTAGATGTTTTTAGAGGTGCGCTTCTGAAATCCGCGATAGAAGTTTGATGCAGGCGAGCGGAAGTTGCTACCAGATGAGAGTAGCAGACCTTGTACCATCTTGTCGTATGGAACATTATTCATCAGCTGCTCATATATCCAGCGGTTGTATGCCTGTACGCCATTTGGCCAGAGGTTGCTCGGAAACTCCGACTTTATGCGCAGGATATCTCCCCAGCGCATCTGCATATACTTCAGTCCAAGCTCACTCTGTATAAGGTGGTCAATAAGCACCTCGCGCTTGTTGTTGCTATGGTCGTCAATAAAGTCTACAGCCTCTTTTGGCGTAGGTAGCGCGCCGGTGACAGTAAGGTAGGCTCTGCGCAAAAAGACCTCATCGCTGCATCGTGTTGATGCTACAGCCTGAGCAACGGGTAAGAGTAGGCAGATAATCAGTGCCAGAATAGTTCGTCTCATATTATTGTGAAGTTAAAATTCCCTCTATTTCAACAAGTAGCTCACTGCGACATACATCGGCAATGGTGTATACTGTTGGTACTGCAGTATAGTGCCTCTCTACTACTGCACGCACAGCATTGTAGTCTTCAGCACTCTTTATAAACACCTGAATATGAGCATATTTTAGCTCGTATGGCTTGCAGTGGTGGCGCACTAAGTTCTCCTTTGACACAAGGTGAGCTATGTTCTCTATGGTAAGCAGAGTCTGCTCTGCCGCCGAACAGCCCTCTACGCTCTGCTCGCCACGAATAGCCGCTGTGCCCGATACAAAGCAACACGCACCACGACTTGTTGTAATAACCTTTGCGCGCTCAAATTTTGGGGTGCTCTTCACGGCATCTGCTCGGCTATCTATCAGCACCTGTTTTGAGTATGCGTGCGCAGCTACTTGCAGCGGGTTGTCAATAGGGTAGATTGCCGCCGCTTTGCAGGCAATACATCCGACAATTATACCCTGCCCCGAAGCTCCTATGCCCGTTGCTGCGGGGTAGCCGTTCTGCCAGTCACCTTTTGAGTAGTACTCTGTGCGACAGTCGTTAAACTCCTGATAGTTCTGCTTGCCCATTCTGCTGCCCACGATATCTCCGATATAGTTCCATTGGCGAACAATGTCGCTCACTGTAAAATTGTGAGCCGTAAGTATAGCGTCTAACTTACGAAATACCTCGGCACTCTGCTGCTTGACACTCAGTGTAAAGTCTGTGGCGGCTATGCCCTCGATAAATAGTAGAGACTCCTCGTTGCTCTCTACTCTGCTGTAGCAGATACCATCTTGCACCTCTGTGACGATGTCGGTGGGGCAGTTAAGGGCGTAGATTGTAATTGACAGCCCTCCATGGGGTAGTAGATATTGCGGAACAAGGGTTACGGGAACGGGTTTGCCTATCTCTTTGTAGACCTCCTCTTTTAGGACGCGGAGCAGTTTGTGGTACTGCATATTGTCAGTGGTGCCACAAAATACAACCCCGCAGATACTGCCAGCCTTAACGCCGTCAAAGCAGTGGCTAAGGCCGTGGTGGTTAATCGCACAAAATTCTATGGATGAAGAGTATACCGTCAATCCCATACCTTTAAGGCTATTTGTTCTATTATAAGATAAAGGTACAAAGAAAAAGTTAAATCTCAAAATATGTTTTTTAATGTAAAAATGGTTTACACCTCTTCTGTGTCAAAAAATGTTGATTATATTGAACAATAATAGAAAAAAATACTACCTTTGTAATCTGGTAGGTTTTTTTGTAAAAAGCAGAATTTTTTAAGTAGATTGTCTTTTTTGAGTGTATTGGCTGATAGTATGTTGCAGAGGCTAAAAACATATTTATTGCTTATCGCTTTGGTGTTGTTCACTTCTCCCCCCCCCTCATGGGCGCAGGAGATTGTGACTAAGCGAGATACGCTCAATTATGAGATACACTTCAGATGGGATAAGTCTTATCTTGATATGAGATATCTGGGTAATGACCGCACCTTTAGCCGTATGGGTAAGCAGCTTGACTCTATCGGCTCACAAAAGGTTGATTCGGTGCATATCGTCTCACAATCCTCTCCAGAGGGTCCATACTACTACAACCAGAATCTATCGCGCCGCCGTGCTGCCACTATGCGCGGATATATGGAGCGCAACCATCCAGAGATTAAAGACCGACTATCTGTAAACCCTGACGGCGAGTCGTGGGAGCAACTACGAAGATATATTGCACGCGACAAAAAACTCAGCCCTGGAACAAAGAGGCGTCTTTATAACATTCTTGACGACAATACAGTACCTATTGAGGTCAAAAAGCGACGACTCTCAAAGGATGTGGCCTACCGCTACCTCTATAGTAAGTACTATCCCGTAATCCGTAACTCCCGAATTCAAGTTGTCTACCAGAAGCTCAACTTTGAGAAGTATGGGCCTATGCAGATGCCTGAGGTAACATTCTACAGAGAGGCTCCACAGCCAAAGATTGAACCACTGAAGCTTATTGCCAAGCAGATGTTTAGTGCCGACACGCTTGTTATCGCCTGCAAGACAAATCTTCTCTACGATGCAATAACGGCACTCAACTTTGAGATGGAGCTGCCTATAGGCAACCACTGGTCTATAGCTGCCGAGGATGTCTTCCCGTGGTGGGAGAAGGGAAATAAGTACTGCCTGCAGATGTGGGAGATGGGTGCGGAGTGTCGCTACTGGTTTAGGAGCAACAACTACTATGTTCATAAGCTGCAGGGTCACTTCTTGGGCGTATATGGTATGAGCTCAAAGTTTGACTTCCAGAACGACTACGACATCTGCTATCAGGGCGAGTATTGGTCTACGGGTCTTACTTATGGCTACTCTATGAAACTGACCCGCCACCTTAATATGGAGTTCTCGCTCTCTGTGGGCTATCTATCCTCTTCATATAGGCACTACTACCCAGCTGACGACTATAGCCTGCTGTGGCGCGATAGGTCAAAGGTGGGTCGTATAAACTACTTCGGTCCGACAAAGGTTAAGGTGGCCCTTGTGTGGCCAATCCGCATACCATATAGGAAGAAAGGGGGTGCGCTGTGAGGCTGATAAAGAGTCTTGTACTTGTGACTGTGCTGTTTACAGCCGCCTGTGTGCGCCGTCCGCTCTTTGACCCCGAGGATGCGGCGCAGCTTAGGGTAAGGCTTGTCACAGAGGGTATTCACAATGTTACTTGTGATATCTACAACCCCAATATTGAGGTAGACTCAATAACCTCTGAGATGCTACGAGTGCTTATCTACGACCAGCTCGGGGAGCAGGTCCTCTCGCAGGGATTTATCTCCTCAAAGAGTATTGATAACAACGGATACGAGATGTTTAGTGGCTATCTGAACCTCTCGGCAGGACGATACAAGCTGTTGAGCTATAACTTCGACCTTGACTATATCAAGATTAACAATGAGAGCCGCTACAACACTATTGAGGCTACAACGCAGGTGGTTCCGCAGTACTACTACAGCCGCTTTGGCTCACGCGCCGAGGGCGTAGGAACAATCTACTACTCGCCAGAGCACCTTATGGTGGCTCGCGAGCCAGAGCTTGAGATTAGGGAGCATCAGGGTGAGAAGATTATTGAGCTGGATGCACACACGGTGGTCGATACATACTATATACAGATAAAGATTACTGGCGCGCAGAATATGGCGAAGAATGCTAAGTGTCAGGCTATGCTGACGGGTATATCTGCCTCAAACTGCTTTGGACCGAATATCCGAAACTACGACACTCCCGCCGCGCTATATTTTGAGATGCAGCGCAGCACCGACCCAAATACCCGCGATGGAGAGAATAGTGATGTGCTATGTGCAGTGTTTAATACCTTTGGAAAGATTCCAGATGCGCAAAGTGACCTACATATAACCTTGAGCGTGCTTACGCGAGACGGCAAGAGTCACCAGAAGGTTATAGATATGGAGCCTATATTTGCTACGGATGATGCCCGCGAACGCCACTGGTTGCTCATTGAAGAGGAGTGGGAGATTCCAGAGCCGATAGTCTCTGGTGGTGGCGGTGGATTTACACCAGATGTGGACGACTGGGAGGATGTTAAGGAGACAATACCTATTGGACCAAGAGGATAGCAAAATATTATTAACAAATAATAACCAAACACAATTAACATTTTTTATTAACCAATTTTTTTTACTATGAAAAAGTTTTTCTTGTTAGCAGCCGTTGTAGGTGTAGCACTTACAAGCTGCGTGAAAAATGAGGGTGTTGCAGTAACTGCAGACCAGAACCAGATTACCTTCGAGGTGGCTAAGTACAAGGCTACATCTCGTGCGGAGGTGGCATATCCAACCGATCTCTCTTTCGGTGCTTATGCGTACTATGAGAATACCCTTACTCCAGGTACACACTCATTGTACATTGACAATGCTGAGATTGTCTACAAGGTTGCTGATGGCCGTGGTTACTGGGCTGCAAAGAGCGAGACCTACTTCTGGCCTACACAGGGTCACCTTGACTTTGTAAGCTACTCTCCTTACAATGAAGACGCTACAAGCCCTGCTGTACCAAAGATTAGCGATTCAGATGTTCAGCAGACCCTTAGGTATGAGGGTTTCAAGGTTGATGCAGCAAATCCAGTAGATATCCTCTACTCTGACAAGGCTATGCAGCAGACTGCAAACACAGTAAACTACGGCTTTACTGGTGTTCCTACACTGTTCCACCACGCCCTTGCAAAGCTTAACTTCCTTGTTAGGACTTTCCGTCTGGATAATGCTAACGAGTCTCCAGATGCTGTAACAAAGTGGACTGTAACTATCAAGAAGATTACCCTTTCTGGTATCTACGACGAGGGTAGCCTTACTATGAAGACTACAAATGTACACGACGCTGGTGCTACTACTGTTCAGTGGGCTAATACTATTACTGTTGTTCCTTACGATGTATGGTCTAATACCAGCTCACAGACAACAAAGGAGTGGGTTTGCGAGCAGGTTCTTACTACTACAGCTCGTACTTACGGTGCTGGTACAGCAGATGTCGCACAGAACTACTTCATCCTTCCACAGGCTCTTGCAACTGGTATTCAGCAGATTACTGTTGATTACTCAATCGCAACAATTGCTCCTGGTGGTCAGGAAGCTACTGTAGACTACAGCGCAACAAAGAATTTCAGCGACTTCCCAGCAGTTCCAGCTTGGGAGCAGGGTAAGAATATCACCTATACTATCGAGATCGACCCAATGGGTGATGAGATTCACTTCGCTCCAGCAGTTGTTGATTGGGAGAATGTTGACGGTACAATTTCATTCTAATCAAACCCTTAGGGTATTGAGGGCTGATAACCCTCAATACTCGCAAAATTAATAGTTAATGTCAAGATTTGTATACATACTTTGCATCCTACTGCTTACCACTTCGTGTATTAAGGTTAGTAGCTCAGAGAGTAACTCTGAAAATGCTATTCACTTTGGTACGCAGAGTAGTGTGGGTAGTCGTGCAGCAACACTTATCGGCAGTGCCAGCAGCGAAGCCTTCCGCGCCGAGCCATTCTCGGTCTATGGAGACTGGATTCGTGCAAATGGCGATCGCAAGGAGGTGTTTCACGATGTCAAGGTGAGCTATACAACTGACGATAGCGCCCCTACGGGGTGGATTTACGACCCTATACAGCACTGGCAGATGGATGGCAGCTATGAGTTTAGGGCCTACTGGCCAGCCTCCTCTGTAGTTTTGGGTACGGCGACAGCACGAACACTTGCTCTTGAGTACAATATGTTGCAGTGTAACGATGATATGATGGTGGCCTATGTGGGTTGTCCGACAAAGAACAACGGCAAGCCTGTAGAGCTGAACTTCCACCACACACTCTCAGCCGTGGCGGTCAAGTTCCAAGCTCCTGGCGCAGAGTGCGAGTATAGGCTCAAGCATCTCTTCTTTACCTCGCTCAACTATATCGGTGCGCTGCCATACGACCTTACAGAGGCAAAGCCAGATGTTACAGATAGATGGGTATATGGTGCCCGTAGCTATGTAAACCCAGACGATATTATGGCTTCAGAGCGTCTGCGCGAGTGGAGCAGTAGCCAGGGGCAGATAATCCCTGAGTCGGCAGACGACTATCCAGAGCAGTTTGACCTCTTCCTGCCGCAGCCACTTGTTGTGGCACAGGGGACAGCTCAGCCAAGCATAACATTTACCCTCGATGTAAAGTGGGCAACAACAGATACAATAACTATGACCGTGGCCCTGCCTACAAAGGATAGTGCGGGCGAGGATATGGTTTGGCGTGCTGGTAGGAAGTATATTTATGTGATAACCGTACAGCCTGATAAGTTTGATGTTCAGGTGCGTACAACGGAGTGGGATGAGGTTGATGCCTCAGTAGGAGATTTAGTGTTCTGATGAAGAGATTTGTTTACATATCGATATTGGTATTGCTTGCGATAGTTGTGGGCTGTTCCCGCTCTGAGAATATAGGCTCGGAGCAGGGTGGGCTGACAGTAACGGTCAGTGCTGTGCAGCATACTCGTGCTACAGCTCCTGGTAATGGCGATATCTACACAGGTGGCGGTATGGAGGATGTTACACTGGTGCTTGTAAACTCTATGGGGTATATCTCTGAAATTCAGCGCATAACAGCCCTGACGGGGGAGGAACAAAAGGTTAAGAGCGTGACATTTGTAAACCTTGATGTGGGTAACTATATGCTCTATGCCTATGCAAATACAGAGCGCAGTCTGCTTACAGAGGTCAAGAGTATGCTTGACAACCTCACGGTGGGCAGTGCATTTGACAGCGCGCGCTATGACGCCCTCTTTACAACCCTTACAAACCGAGATACGCCAGTTATAGATACTACACATCCACTGCTTCTGACCGCAGCCAAGGCTGTTAGTGTGGGCGTTGAGAACTCCTCAACGACAATAGATATGTTGCGCCCAGTGGTTTGGTTTGAGGTTAGACTCTACAACCACTCTGACTATCCGATGCAGATTGACGATATCTCATTTAGCAACTTCAACCCATCGACAAGCTACATACTGCCAAAAGATGGAACAATTCCGGCATCGGTGTCGTACCGCGCCCTTCCGCTCTATGATACATATACTGGTGGCGAGGATATCTCTGTGCCAGCGGCTACAGAGAGTTGCGTATACCTTACTCCGCTCTTTGAGAATCGCGCTTCGTCCTACACTATGAGCCTTACGGCAAAGGTGGGCAGCGGAGGTACTGAGACCGTTACCTCTATAAACACCTCGGATAGCTTTATGCTCAAAAACCGCAATACAGGTCGCTACCTTGTAGATAACGGCTCAGGTCGCTTGGCTGTAGTCTCGTCTGTAGATAGTGCCATAAGCGCAGATCACGCGCAGTGGCGTTTTAGCAGTACAAGTAGCGGCTATATGACCAATGTAGCCACAGGTAGACGCTACTACCGCAGTACAACGGCGGCAAACTCGGGCAGTAATCTTACATTTGGCTTCTATAGTGGCTATCTGCGCATATCCTACTACAGCAGAAGTACCTACTACCTGCGCGACAATAGCGGCAGTGCCACCTTCTCAATAGGTAATACTAATACGCGCGACTGGATTGTACAGAAGAGCGCGGGCAAAACTGCGACAATAAGCAATAGCCAGATAAATATCGTTGACCGCCAGACTGCTGCCGTTATACCAATGACCGAGCAGCTGCGAAATCAACATATAAAGATAGTCATCAACGCCTACTTTAATGAGACTGACGGCGAGTTTAATTTTGCTGTACTGCCGTGGGTAGAGAAGAATGAACAGACGGAGTTTAATTAACCCAGAGAACGATGAAAAAGGAACTGATATATACTCTACTTGCCCTACTACTCTTTAGCGGCTGTACTGTGAGTGATATTGACAGTACTGCCATTAAGGAGGGTGAGCCTGTGGAGATGATTCTAAACTTTGGCGCACGCGATATAGACCACAATATTGTTACCCGTCAGACTATGCCAGAGGTCTCTGATGAGGCGAAGATATACAACCTATATATCTACATCTTTGACAGCGAGGGAAAAAAGATTTATGGTCGCTATTTTGATGTTGCCGATGTTCTTGACTCTACAAACGCTGTAGCCTCTTCTACAGAGGATGCGTGGTATGTGACTGTCCCAGAGGGGGATAGTCAGGAGTGTTCGGGTACAATCAAGATTCACACCATAGCCCGCACAGGCTGTAAGATTTTCGGCGTCTCAAATATCGACTCAAAAATGGTAAGCGTCTCGCCAGAGGTACTCAATCAAATACAGCATCAGGATGAGCTGTTGGATATGGTCGTCTCGCTCAATCAGGAGTTTGTTGAGCGTAGTGGATACTTCCCAATGACTGGCGAACTCTCGCCTGTAAATACCGCGTCGCTCTCGGGTACGCTTCAGCTGCGCCGTATAGATGCCAAGGTGCGCTTCTGGGTTAAGGTGGGCAATGATGATATTGAGACTTTTGAACTTAAGAAGTGGCAGATTTTCAATGTCTCAGGCGATACTTACCTTATGGATAGGGATGTGCGAGGTAAATATGGCCTTCCGACAACAGACTCTGCGCAGGGGTATTTTGATACCCCGACAAAGAATGTTGAGGATGAGGATGTCTACGATGCTGGCTCTACAACTACTATGGATGATGATAAAATTCGCTATGGATTCTCCTTCTACCTGCTTGAGAATGCCCTACAGCCTAAAAAGAGTCCAACACTATATACCGACCGCGAGCGACAGATAAAGGATAGTCAGGGTATGAATGGCGAGTGGGAGTATGCAAACAACAACTCTACTTATGTCGTTCTTACGGGTCGCCTGACAATGAATACAGACTATGCCATATCCGATACAGAGGTTAAAAATGGCTGTACGCTCTCTGCCGAGGTTCGCTATGTTATCCATCTGGGGGACTTCTCACACACCGGCCCTGCAGACTTTAGTACCGAGCGAAATACCTCATATACATATACCGTTACGGTAAATGGAGTGAACGATATTCGCGTAGAGGTTGATAGCTCAAATGACGATACAGAGGGTATTACAGAGAACGCTCCAGGTGCTACGGGAGAGGTTACAATCGCCCTGCAGGAGATTTTTGACTGCGACGCCCACTATGAGACCCATGTGATGAGCTTTGACCAGAAGTATATCAAGGCTGATGATGTTACTTGGTATGTCCGTACACCTTTTAGCGAGGGTAAGCCTACGGTCGTTAATGGTACGGATGTCACTACTGGTTTAGACTTTAAGTGGGTGGAGTTTAGGCTTAACGAGAAGTGGAGCAATACCTACTCCAAAAACCGAATGCTCTATGTTCCGCACTCTACAAAGGTGGACCAGAATGGCAATCCTTATCCTGCATCCGACGGAAAGACGATGTATGTAGACGAGCTTGTGAAGTTCCTGCGCGAGCAGAAAACAGCCTACGATGCAGGCCTGCCAAATGAGTTTGACCGCAATGGACAGATAGTTCTCACCGCCTTTGTTAATGAGTTCTACTACGATGAACACCCATTTACCTCAAGTGCAGGACCGCTGCTGTGGAAGCGAGTGGTCAATCAGGATAATATGCGACTGATGCACATACTCTCCGATACTAAGGAGAGCCTTGACAAGGAGAGTACCGTCGTCGGCTCGTCGTATACTATCCAGCAGCGATCAATACAGACAGTCTATAACCAGAACCATTCCGAACTGCAGACTGCGTGGGGTACAGAGCACTTTGATGAGTACGAGAAGATGACCTACGACCCTGCTGGCACAAGTGCCAGTGACGACCGTGGAAATGGAGACGACTATAATGGCCGTCTTAACACCCTGCGCGAGTGGGGACTTGTTGGTGGAAATAATACCACCTTTACTACTGGCGTGCGCTGGGATAAGTATCTAAATCTCACCGCTACAAACGAGGAGTCTGTGCTTCGTGATGGAACAAAGAACGATACAAACTATAAATACCTTCGCTACTCATGTATGACCCGCAATCGAGACAATAATGGCAACGGAGTTATTGATGCGGGCGAGGTGCGTTGGTATTTGGCATCTATTAAGCAGCTTGTCGGCGTGTGGATGGGCGCAGATGGTATTGATAATACCGCCCGACTCTATAAGCGCACAGCCAGCGAGAAGGATAGTAACGACGAGACTGTGTGGCGTCAGCATGTTGTGTCAAGTACCCGCTATGGTAGCAATAGTAACACTCCGTATGTTGTTTGGGCAGAGGAGGGCTCGTCTATCGGAGACCTTAAGGGCTCTACAGATTGGGGTCGAATGACCCGCTGGGAGGTGCGTTGCGTGAGAAATCTCGGTATGGATGATAGTGATGATGCAGATATAACCGCTACGGCGACAGACTATGTGCAGGTTAAGGGTACAGATGCCGTTCCACTTTTCGACCTTAACTACCTCAATGAGAAGTCTATCCGCTACTTAGGACAAGATGGCGTAGACCTTGTCTACTCAGATGAGCTTTCGGCGCAAAATCGCCTCTATTGGCAGTTTGAGGCGACATCGCTCAACTGTCCAAGCTATAACGCGATAACCTTTCCAGATATGCAGGCAAATATCGACCGCTCACTTGGAGATAATCCATATTGTCCAGATGGCTACCGCCTTCCAAACCAGCGCGAGATGACCCTGATGCACTTCTACTGCGCCTCTTCGTTCTGGACAAACTGCTATCAGGCCTATACCCGTACATACTACTCCTATGGTATGAACGGAAGCAATCCAAAACCTACAGAGGTAGACCCAAGCGTAAGCAACCAACAGAAGACCGGCTGGTCTCGAGATTCGCGCAACATCTATATGGAGAATAGCCTCCGCGAATCGGGCCACCGCTCAACCATGGCCCGCTGCGTCAGAGATGTAGCACGATAGTAATGAGAGATTGAAGGTAGCAGGAGCGACTGTGATATGTTTGGTTTAGTGGCTTGTGTCTACTGTGCGACCCATATCTTGTTGCCAGCTTTGGTTACAGGCGTAAATACTACTTTCATTTAGAATCCTATCTTCTTTACCTTTAGAGTTGGGTCATACTGCTTCTCTACATCACTCTCAAAGTGACGGTTGAGCGTGTCGGCAATGGTCTTTGCAATAGCTATGCGGCGAGAGTCCCACAGGCAGGCGCTCCACGCTACGCGCATAACGATATTGTTCTCTGCGCCGCGTCCTTCGCGATACTTACGGGCAAAGAGGCCCTTAACTGCGGTGTTGTGGTAACGCTGGTGGTCGGACGCCATATCGTACTGCTCCTTCAGCTCTGCGGCCACATCCTCATAGAAGGCGCGGTAAGCAGCAATATCCTTAACGACAAGATTTTCGCCCTCAAAACTCTCATCACCCTTTGGACCACCTGCGCCGAAGTGGAAAATTGTCGGGTATGTAGGCTCGTTTGAGCCACTGGCAACAAGAACGGTATATGTCCAGCTACCCTCGCGCGATGTAAGGTGCTCAAGATCTTCCATATAGAGCGGTAGATTCTCTTCGTGATTGTACCTATCGGCAAAGTTGTAGTATGACTTATATGGAGCTGTTTCGCCCACCTCGCGGCTGATGTAGTTAAAGCCACCGATGAGGGCCAAGTAGTAGGCAAAACTACCTGTACAAGGGTCTATAAAGCTTGATGGCGAGACGATAGTAACCTTTGAACCTCGGTCTATACAACATCCATAAGGGCGGTTGACAATAAAGTGCTCTACTGCCAATCTATCCTGCGGATGCTCATCTATGGTCTGTGTCAGCGCAAGGTTGATAAGGCGGAACTCCGTACTCTCCTCTATAGCGTCAAAGATATCATCGACTTTCATTCCCATTCGCGCCTGAATATCACAGATGGTGCGGTATGGTTTTACTATCTGATAACCTGTTGGACGGTCGAGCTTACGCTCAAAAGAGAGCCTTAACTTTGCAATATTCTTCTCTACATCCGCCTTGTGCAACTCCTCCTCCATAGCCTCGGAGAATCCTGCGCCGATAAGTCCGGCAGGAACAGCAAAAAGGGCGATGCCGAGTATACCGATTATGCAAGCAATAATGCGACCTATAAATGTCACTGGCGGAGTATCTGCAAAGCCACCAGGGTCGCCGATATACTGCGCAAATGCCCAGATAACAGAGCGGAAACCGTTGTCGTAGACATCTGGTTGTGCGGCATGCTCATAGTAGAATAGTACGAATGATAGTATAAGTGTGATAATTACAAGAAACTGTAGCGATATAAACATCTCTTTTGCCTTTGAGCTTATCGCCTTTTGTAACATCCTGAACGAGCGCAAATAGCGGAATACACGCAGCAGTCGCGCCACACGAAAGACCTTTAGCATTGCATATGGCAGCGGAATGACAAATGAGAGATAGAATGTGTAGGTAGAGAGCACATCAATCAGTCCGTAGAATGTAAAACAGTACCTCACTCGGCCCCAGAAGCCGCTAAACTTCGGGTCAATCTCGTCGGCCGCCCAGATGCGCAGTGACACCTCAACGGTAAAGATAATCACTGTCACAACATCCACTACATTAAGTACCTTTTGCCACCCCGCTGGAATGTCGAAAGTAGATGCAAAGACAGAGAGTGTGCTGATGATAATCAGTCCGATAATCGCATAGTCGGGATAGTTCTCCCACTGCTTTGTACGCAAGTTACCGTCAAAGATGCGAGCAAGTTGCTTTTTGAATTGTTCAGTTCTTGTCATTTATCTGTAGTTATGTTTATAATTATAGTTTGAATTGCAGTTACCATATCTTCAAGCACTATTGTTGGCTTGCCAGGTTTTGCGCTACTCTGCCCCTCATAGTATGGCAGGTGGACAAACAGCGCACCCTTTACCCTCTGCTCACGACAGAGGCGCAGTGCCTCAAAGTAGCTGCGGTTGCAGACATAAAGCCCCGCCGAGTTAGAGATTTTTACCCCTACGCCCTTCGCCTCAATAGCCGAGCGCAGTGCCTTAACGGGCAGAGTGGTAAACAGTGCTGCACTGTCACTCTGGTCTATAGGCTGCTCATTGGGCAAAAATCCGTCATTGTCAACATTGCGCGCATCCATCATGTTTATGGCTATGCGCTCCAACTTTACACGGTCGCTACCACCCGACTGACCAAGTAGAATAATGTAGTCAGCCTTGTTACGCTCAACAGCCCCTCGCAGAGCATCCCCCACGCGAGTAAAACTTACTGGAAGCAGCTCTGCGACTACCTCTACGCCACAATTATCGCGGGAGGCTACTGCACGCGCAACCTCCCACGATGAGTTTTCAGCATACTCTAAATATGGTTCAAAGCCCGTTATTACGACCCTCATTTACACTCTATTCTACTGTTGTCGGAACAGGTGTTGTTGTCACATTAACCTGCTTAAAGCCCATAGCTGTAAATAGGTTAGCAACGCGCTGTTTACCCTGCTCGTTAGCCTTACCAAGGATATTGTTCTTTAGAGCGTTGTTAAGAGTCTTTATCTTACCCTCTGACTGGATAGCAACAATCTCCTCGTGGCTCCACTCGCCCTGCTCCTCAAAAATCTTATAGTCAGATGGGTTACTGATAACATCCAGCACCTCTGGCTGTGGAAGGCGGACATTGATTGTATCGCCACTGATAGTAATATCGCTCTGTTCCATCTTTGACAGGTCATATCCCGCGCGAACAGTGCCACGAACAGTGAGAACGATGTCGTAGTATACTGTGTCAATGCTCTTTGTAAAGATTCCCTTCTCCTCGGCTACACCCTTGCGACTCTGAAGAACATACTCCTCATAGTAGCAGGCTGTTGTAAACTGACTAATCTTTTTTACCTTCTCAACAACATTGGCTGTATTCTCAATCTTCACACCGCCTCCACCAAAAAGGCTTCCCAGTGAGAAGCTCCAACCAAATGGATTCCACCAAAGAAGCAGAAGCGCTGCCACAACTACCACAACTCCAACTATAGCAGCATAGAGCTTAATTTTAGCCATCTTAACTGCGCTATTCATTGCATTATTTAGTCCCATAACTATGCCTCCTTCTGCTCCTTAAAGTTAATAACTACATTGTCAAAACCGGCACCAGCAAGCAGTGTCTGGAAGAAGACAACAGCATTCTGTTTAGCATCCTTCAGTATGCCGAGCCTCTCCATATCCCCCATAATATTAGCCTCGCCTTGTTTGAGTAGCTCGTTGCGCTCCTCAGCATTAAAGTTTGTGCGCAGGCCGCTAACCTTTGAGAATTCTACCTTTATCTGCTCTGCTGGCATATTAAATGACAGCACCTTTGGTTGCGGAAGGGTAACAATGACAGACTTATCATTACCAATCTTTACATCCTGGGCCGTAAAGTCCTTCATATCAATACCCGCCTTAACAAAGGCCTTGCAAGAGAAGATAATCTTACGCTCACCCATCTTATAAAAGGCATCATCGTCTGCAATAATAAGCTTTGTTACCGTATACTCTACAGTACCTATTTGGGCAACATTCTCAATCTTCGCAAATGCCTCCTCAATGCGTTTCTGCTCTGACGAGCAAGAGCAAGAGGCTAAAATTGCTATAATTAACAAAATTTTTTTCATCCTTTAATCTATTTTTTAGGGTTGTTTATCTGCCAAGCCACACCGAAGCTCATTGCCCAGCACTGTGCAGGGTTTTGCAGGTCTATATTGGCAGCAAGGTCAAGCTGTACTCGTTTACCAACCATATAGTTTAGGCCGAAGTCTGCGGCATAGGTGTGTCCATACTTTGAGAAGTAGTTGTAGCTCTCGGCAAAGCAGCCAAGGCGGTCGGTAATGCTAAAGCCGAAGCATACAGCTACAAAGGAGCTTGCGCCGGGCAGGCTTCCGTTCCACTCTGCGCCCACATTGTATCCGATGCTGAACCAGTCGGTTACTGGGTTATCAAAGAGTAGGTAGACAGATGGGGCAAGGTGCTCAACAGCAAAACCTTCTGAGCCAGTTTTTGGGAACGAGAGCTGCGCCATAAACGATGCGGCAGGGATTGCTCCACGACCCTCAAAGCAGGCGATTTTTGTTCCGAGTGTCAAGCCCGAGAATGCTGCACTCCACTTCTTGTTGCCATTTGGATAGATAAACGCATCGCCACCTAAACGAAGCTCGGCGCAGTCAAAGAGTCCATAGCGAAGAAGGGTGTTGCTAAATGTAAACTGGCCTCTGCCGCCGTCGCCATCATACTGAATGCCCTGCTCAAGCTGAATAACCTTATGGCCGACAACATTTGGGCCTGTAGAGGCGCCTGGACGGTCGGCTGTAAATTCCGCCTCTTGCGCTGTTGCCCCGAAAATGGCAGCAGCAGTGGCGAGTAGTACAAATAATCGTTTCATCACTCTATTTGGATTAGTCTACAGAAATACAAACTTTCTAACAATTTTCAACCTTATAGCCCAACTTTATGCGCATGTGGTCTAACAGCTTTGCAAACTCTGCTGGCTTGCCATTTACCATTGTTGGCCAGTTGGTGCAGATAACAATCTTCTTATCTGCAAGCTGCACAGTAGGGATATCTGGTCGTCGACCAAAGAAACCCACCTCACCCTTCTCTGCTAACTTCTGTAGGTACTCCTCATAATCCAAGAATACGCTATCCATATTCTTCTTGATTGAGAAGGCCTCTTTGAGCTGCTCGTGCGTAGTGGCTGGATGCTGCGATAGGTAGAAGGCCACAACATCGTGAACAAACTTGGTCTTCTTTGTATATACCACTCCATTGAACTTGTATGACGAGGTGTCACGGTTGAACTTTGTTGGCTTCTTCACTGGACCATCAAAGGCCTTGATGTTTGTTACAGCAGAGAGCTCAAGGGTCGCCTCAACAAGCTCGCCCAACTGCTCGTCGTTATCTACAATCTCGGCAATCTTATTGAGCAGGGCAGAGACGCTAAAGGCGCGGTTGCTAAGGTAGGTCTCCTTCTGGCACATACGATAGACAACCTTCTCCCAATCCTCGTCAAACTCCTCTGTGGCATCAAGAGTATCTCGCTCGGCCTCGGTCAGTGGGCGCAGCTTGAGCTTTGAGGCTATCTTCTCGTTCCAAGCCTTAAAGTCTGGAGACTCGCCAAGCTGATTGTAGATATACGGATAGGCAATCTGGGTACATACAAGGGCATAGTTTAGAACTTTTGATAGTCGCTCGGCTGCCGAAACTCCATCCTTATGCTGAAGATTGTTGATAATAGATATCAGCGCAAGGGTGTTTGTCAGTCGCTTGAGCGAGCGAGGGTTTGTGCCGACAGAGAGGCGGGTAATCTCCGAAAGGGTCTCTGCCAGTGCGACATCGTTAAGCTCATCTGCTGTAAAGAACTCTATCTTGCTTAATGCGTCTACAAGGAACGAGTCCACGCTATATGAAGCCACTGGCATAGAGAATGGCAGCTGGATAATCTTATCAAAGAATGAGCGGAACTCGCGCTCGTTGGCCTCTGTCAGCTCGCCAAACTTTGGCTTTAAGCCCTTGATGACCACATCGTAGTCAATGGCGAGGATAAATACACACTTCTCAAGGTCAAAGATATTTTTGAGAAGCTCAAGAATCTCTACTGCTACTGGTGGGTCTATACGGTCAAGGTCGTCAATGTAGAATGTAAAACCACTCTTTGAGCTATCCTTTGACAGCGCCTCGTCAATAAGCTTTGCAATCTCCTCCTTGAGTTGTGTAATATCTGAAGAGGCCTGCTCGCCACCCTCAAAAAGCTCGTCTACAAGTCCGCCGTCAATGCCTACAGCACCCGCAGCAACCTTTGTGCCCACGGATGCCATCTTCTTAAACAGTCCGCCAATCTTGCGTTTGCTCTCTGCCCACTTTTGCTCGCTCGGGTTGAGCGCGCCAATCTGGTTGATAATACCCTCCAAAATTGACATAATAGCCTGCTGTGGGCTCTTCATCAGTGAGTACTGCCAAGTGTTAATCCATATTGGGAAGTATGGCGCACTGTCTACATCGCAAAGGTTGTAGCGAAGTAGGTTCATCAGCGAGGTTTTTCCACTTCCCCACTCGCCCTGAAGGGCGATAGTAATTGGAGTATCAGTTAGGCGGATATACTCAATCAGCGCGTCCTGATAAATCTGAATACCAAAAAGGTCGTCCTGTGTATGTTTACGAGGAACATCAATAATACTCGATTTCATATCTGTTTAGAAACTATTTAACACATCAAGCAACTGCCCGTGCATAATGCTTTTATAATATTGAGGATACTCTTTGCCACACTCGTGGTTATCTACATTTTTCGTGTTTGATATGTGCTATTTACACCTCTTTAGTGACTCCTTTGCACTCTCAATATCGCGTTTGATAGATGCTATTGTGCGGTCGTGCGCCGCTGCGTGGTCTACCTTACATCTGCGATAGTAAGCCTTGTTTGATGGACCCGATGCCTCTCTAACCTTCTCGGCATAGTAGGCATTGTCGCGCTTCTTTGCCTCCTTCTCCTTCTCTAAACGAGCGCGCAGGTCAATAATCTTCTTCTTGTAATATGCCTTCATAATGTTTTAGTTTTAAGGTCTTTGCAGTATGTGGGGCGATCAGACCCCACATACCTAATAGTTGTAGTAGGACTACTCCTTACCAGCAGCGACAAGAGTTGCCTCGTTGTCAGCAAGCTTAGTGTCGTCAGCGTTAGCTACCTGAACACCAATGCCATAGAGCTCAGCAATCTTCTTCTCGAAGTTACCTACGCGCAGGTTACCACCTACTGTAAGCTCGCCGCCCTTCTTACCCTCTGCACGCAGAGAAGCGAGTGTAGCGTCATCGTCAGCCATTGCACCCTTGCAAGTTACGCTCTTGTAAACGCGAAGTGTTGAGCCGAAGCTCTTCTTGAAGTTCTCCTTCAAAGTCTTGACCTTCATACGGCCATCCAACTTAAATTCTGCCATAATCTTAAAGTTTTAATGGTTAATAAAAAATGTGTTTTTATTGTTTTTTCTCAGTAAGAAAATCTACTAATTTAGAACCGAACTGACGGGTAGTCCACGACGAGTCATACTCAAAGCCCTCCTTCTCTGCAATCTCACGAAGCGCACCCTTTACATTATCGTAGATACGATACACCTCAATAGCGCCGTTATCCAATACAGAGACTACATACTCTCCTGTAATTACCGATTTCTTTGCCATAATTTTTTAGTTTTTAATGGTTAGAAGAATTGTTAATTAAATTATTTTTTCTCGTTAAGAAAATCTACTAATTTAGAACCGAACTGACGAGTAGTCCACGACGGGTCATACTCAAAGCCCTCTTTCTCTGCAATCTCACGCAGCGCACCCTTTACATTGTCGCAAGCAACATCATTCTTCAATACCGTTACGCTATTGTTCGATGCGATATTGATAGTGTAATCGCCATAAGTTGCACTTTTCTTAATATCTACAACCGCAGTCTCAGTAGCATCATCGGTGCGCTGATAAGCAATCATACTCTCCATATCTGCTTTAGAGGCGTTCTTCTTTACCTTGCCGGCACTCTCCAGTGTAAGTCCATCAAGTGCTGCAACCCACTCGTCTGGCGTGTATACCTTAACCTTTAAACCGTGCTCACTCTGCATACGCTTGATAAATGAACCAACGGTGAGGCTTGCTTGACACTCAAAATTGCCCTCATTAGTAAGGCCCAACTCGCCAAGAGTTGCACTCTGCTCCGCCTGACTGCGACCTGAATAAACTCGTAACTTCGCACCAAAACGAGCATTAAATGTTGCCTTCAAATCGGCTACTACCGTACCCTTCTGCAACACTAAACCATTACCATTCGTTACTGGTGCAGCTGCCTTTGGCTCGGGCTTTGGCTCGGGCTTTAGCTCAACTTTTTGCTCAGCTTTTGGTGTTGCCTTTGGTGTTGGCTGGCTCGCACTTTGTTTCTCTGCAAGTTTGCCGTCAAGCAGAATCTCAACCTCGTCAGCATCGTATCCCGCAGCAGTAGCCTTCTTTAGTATCACAGCACGCTCCTTGTCAGTAATCACGCCGTCGGCAACCACAGCCTCTATCAATTTATCCAAATCAATTGTAGGTGCAGGTGCTGCGACTTGCTCAACCTCTTGTTTGGGCGTCTCTTTCTTATCGGCCTTTGCCTTTTTGCAAACATATTTTACACTTGCTGTGGGAGCAAATGCATTGGTTGCTACCATCACCTCGCCAGGTTCATTATAAATAATAATCTCTGCGTTTTGAAAAACATTAAAAGCATATTGTCCTATTTCTTCTACGATTGAAGGAATCTCTATCTTTATGGAATTAGGGTTACGTTGGTCTGCCCCCATCCAATAGGCCGCCCAACCAAACAGATAGTCCCTAAGTTTTTTTACATTAGATGACAATCTCAATGACTCTAAACCACATGCTAAAACAAATGCACAATCTCCTATCGAAGTAACGCTATCAGGGATAGTAAGACTTTTCAGCGAAGTGCAATTAGAGAATGCTTGTACTCCAATCGAAGTAACGCTATCAGGGATATTAAGACTTGTCAGCGAGGAGCAATTCGCAAAAGCATAATCACCAATCTCGGTAACTGTGCTTGGGATTAGAATTGATGTAATATCGAGTTTTGGCATAAGAACAGGCTTATCACTGTCGTAATACCGTTCTACTCTACAAAATAATGAGGCATCTCTGGTGTACGGAGTCTCGCGCCAATCTGGTTTTTTTCGCTTATCTTCGGCATTTAGATTCTCCATTACTTTAACCTTTTGAGGTATAATCTTTGTTACTGTGTATCGTTTGTCATTATACATAGCATATTTCGGAAGAATCACATCGCCACTTTTTTCACCTGAACGACGCAAGATAACCTCATCGGTACCCTCTATAATCTCGAAGTAATTACCATTGTGATAAAATATTGCCATAATCTATTGTTTTTTATGTTTATTATTTATCAATTTCTACCTCGGCAATTTTAGACTTATCAAGTTGTGCTAACTGCTCTATCTTGAAATCAGTACCTGCAATCTTAAATGCTCCCCATATATATGAGTCAATTTCACGAACTGTATACTTTGTTAAATCAAACAACTCCATAAAGTATTTGTAAAACTCAACATAGAAGTCGTACTCTTTAAGTTTTGCAGCAAACTCTCCTTTGGTAAAAGTATTTGGCGATTTGCTCTTTGAGCGGCTATAAGTGTACTTGGGAAAATATCCTTTGACAAAAAGGCTCTCGAAGGTATCAGCCACAATGCTATCGTAGATAGGGAACTTTTCACGCTGATGAAGCGCACAATATTTTGTTGCAAACGAATAGTTAAATCGCTCTCCACCATCTAGTTTCAAAGTTGCTATTTGTGGCACCAATGTCAAGTCGCCTTGTTTGAGCCGTGCATCGATATCCTTTATTCCAAAGATATTGTCAGTCATTTTGCTAACCGCTTGAATACCTGTCGAATAGAATAGATTAAGCAACTTTACCTTTGTATCAACCGCCGCACGCTTTGTGTGGTCAGGATGTTCTTTCACAAGTGTCTTCAATAGCATCTCTTGGATACCATAAGGCTCCAACTTTTCGTACATTTTCAACGCCTTTTCTGCGTCTTTTCTTAATGAGATTTTCTTCATATCCCTAATTAAGTTTTTGTACCCCGAGGAGCGGTCAAGCGCCTCGGGATTGATTTTAATACTCGCCGCGTGCGGCCTGACCAAGGGTAATCTCGTTTGGAACGAGCTTTGTTCCCTCGGCATCCTTAATCTGAACAGTTACGCCGAAAGTGGTATCAAAGAGCTTCTCAGCCTCGCCCACCTTCATACTTGCCTTAATCTTAAGGCCCTCGGCGTGGGTGTTTACATTCTTTGTAGTCTTCTTATTAAGAGCGGCAAGGGTCAGCTCGCCATCGGCAATCTGCACGCCCTTATAGAATACTAATGTAAGGTTAAATGCCTTCTTAAAGTCGGCAGAGATAGTCTTGAGCTTCTTCTGTGGAGCTACGGTAAACTCTGCATTCTTAAATCTGTCTAAAATATTATTAAAAAGTCCCATAGAATTTAGTATTTATTATAACTACAATTCAACAGTAAGGTCACTCTCCTGCTTAACCATATCTGCAAGCAGAAGTACCGCCTGCTCGTCATCCAAGCCTAATGCAGAGGCGATAGAGAGAAGGTTTGCAACCTCCGCAGCACCCAGAACGCCATCTACAAGCACAATCTGCAGCGCAGCCTCATAGGCAAGCACCGCCTCGTCGTCATCAATCTCTGCAGAGTGGTCAAGGATATAGGCGTTTACCTGCTCCTCGTCCATAGCCTTAACCTCCGCCAGTGCTGCCTCAACAGCAGCAGTAAACTGCTCTACATCAAGCTCAAAGGCCTCGGCAATCTCCTCCAGCGCAATCTTCTCAGCCTCATCGTACTCGCCATCGGCCCAGATAGCTGTTGCAGCAATAGCCGCCAAGTGTTTGATATCTGTCTTCATACTAACTAAACAATCTTTTAATACGGTTTTTCAAACTATTCTTCTCCTTACGCGCCTTTGCCATACGGGCAGCAATAGCCTTACCCTCCTTGGTGCGCTTGTCTACTGTACCATCTTTGGTCTTCTTAACAGCCATAACTATATATATTAATAAGGTTAACTACTCAACAATGATGAACTCTGTACGGCGATTTACCTCCAAATTATTGGGGTCAAGAGGTTCACTTGCCCCCTTGCCGATAGCCTCAAGGCGGCTAACATCCACGCCACGGCTAACAAGGAAGTCTACAGCAGCCTGTGCGCGAGCCTCCGACAGACGCTGGTTAAACTCTGCATCGCCCTCTGCTGAGGTGTGACCAACGAGCTGAAGCTTCAGCTCTGGGTGCTTTGCCATAAGCTGCGCAAGGTCGTGAAGAACAAACTTCGCCTCCTCGCTCAACTCTGCCTTGCCCTGGATAAACTTGGCTGCGTTGAAGTTCTTCTCAATCTCCTCTACGCGGTCAACATAGACAATCTTCTCAACCTCAACAACCTTCTCAACAACCTGTGGCTTACGAAGTGCGAAGAAGAGCGCAACGCCCACAAGCAGCAGAAGCAGCAGCCACAACCACCACAGAGACTTTTTCTTGCCTGGCACTGGTGGCACATAGCCGTTGAGGTACTCAAGGTAGAAACCACCCTTCTTGGCACCACCTGGAGCCTTCTCATAGTCGGCAATGACAATACCGTACTGCTTTGCGTGCGAAACCATACGCTCAAAACTTGGCTTTGTCCACATCTTCACAACCGACACCTTCTTGCCGTCGCCCATTGTGAGCAGCTCTTCCTCTGCCTTGAAGTAGCCGTCCCAATCGGCAGTTGTACCCTTATCCTCGGCATAAACGAAGTTCTCCTTCACGCCCTTATCTGGGTTTAACTCATTTGGGAACGCCTTGCGCAAATCCTCCAATGTTGCGTGTGGGTACATAATCATATAGGCGTGAACAATGCCGAGCGCAGTGCGATTCTGCGCCTTGCCATATACTCGCACCTTGGCATTTGCAATCTCGTCAGCCGAGCCCTCAACCTTTGCCTCAATGTCGTCACTCTTCTTAGGCTCCTGAGCAGGAGCAGGAGCAGGTGTTGGGGTCTGTTTTGGCGCTGCACTACCCTCAACCTGTGGATTTGCATTAAGGAAGTCTACCAACTTACGGCCTGCCTGGCGAGTGCTCCAGCCTGGATCAATCTCATAACCCACCTGCTCGGCAATCTCCAGAACAGCCTTTTTTGTATTGTCACGCAAAGCGCCATTGTCATAGACCAGAACAGTGCCACTGTCCTCAACATCAATCTTGTAATGTTTGTAAGAAGCTGTAAATTTAATCATAGCTATTTTTAGTTTTAAGTTTGGTACTATACTTACTGCGCTATTAAATATGGTGCAAAAAAGAAGCGCAGACTAATTACTTAATCTCCGCTGATAGGTCCTAGGAAAACCTGTGGTAAGAAGAAAAAAGCAACAGCCTACGCTATGCCTGTATATCTATAGATATACAGACCCGCAGCAGGGTTCGTCCTCTCTTACCGTAAATGAATTTCCTAGGTTCATCAGCGAGACGGACAAACACTTGCGTGTTCATCGTATATTTTTACAAATATAGTAAAAAAAACAATAACAACACCCAAACCTGCTATTTTTTTTGCAGGGCTGTTGCTTACGACAAAGGTATGAATAAATGTGATACAACAGCGATTTTGGCGTTGTCTTTTTATGTCTTTTGGCTATTTTTTTTGATATGGGCGATATGGTTTACGCTCTTCAAGCAACGAATTGTAGAAGAGTGTCTGCTCTAAAGGAAGGTTGCTCTTGAACATTATAGGTAGAGCATTTGTCTGCTCCCAAAGGCGGTTGTGGTACTTGTTGAGTGTCTGGGTGTAGACATTTGTAACAAGAACACTCAACTCCGCATCCTCAATGGTTGCAATATACTCACTATGATACCTATTAACCTCCTCCCAGAAAGATATAATATGGTTGTTGGCAAATTCGTAATATACAGCCTGCGAAATTGAGTCGGCAGTAATCGTATAGATTTGCTCTACATCGCGCTCAATCTGTTGAAACAGAAGCTCTCGCTCTCTAATTTTGTCCCTCTCGCTAATTTTCGCCTGCCCCAAAAGCAGTAGCGGAAGAGCAAAAATAGATACAGCCACCGCGCTAAGTAGCACCTTTTGTGGGCGGTTGCGATGTTGCCAAGCCCCCTGCAGAGCCTGTATGTTCTCATACCTCTGCGCTGGACTTTCAGCCTTGCATCTTTTAGAGATGCGCGAGTGCCCAAATATCTGCTCCATAATAATGCCTATAGAGTAGATATCGCTCCGAGCGTCTATCTCTTGACTCTGAGCCTGTAATTCTGGTGAGGCGTAATGGGGTGTGCATCCAAGGGTGCGCAGAGCATACTGTGCATCACTATCTGCCAGTCCAAAGTCGATGAGTTTTAGGGTGTTATCGGCGTGAGTGATAAGGATGTTTTCGGGCTTTATGTCGTTATGAATTATACCCCTTTTGTGGAGATATCCAACGGCAGATAGAAGCTCATTAAAGATACGGTCACGCTCCTTTTTCGGCGGGTTTTCGGCAAGGTATTTGTCAAGTGTCCGCCCCTCGATATACTCCATAACCAATCCCGCTCCAAGAGGCAAATCCTCTATCGTGTAGATGTGTACAATATGCGGGTGGTCGCAGCCAATCGAGAGCTCATACTCTCGGCTGAGCAACTTATTTTGTCGCTCAGAGTTGTCTTTTGTAGTCTTTATCAGAAAGCGTTTGCCTAATTTGTACGCTATGTATAAATGGGCATAAGCGGTGGAAGTCAACAACTTAAAGTTGTGAAATCCCTGCTCAATATCGCTCTTTGCTATTGTGCCTTCAAATATATTGCTCTCCTCTACCATTGATTCGTTTTTGATTGTCAAAGATAATGATTATTTTTGTAACACGATGAGCATTAGAAGAGATATACCGCAAATTGTCCTACTTCGCGAGCGCGTAGAGGAGCGCTTTGGCAAGAGGCTGAGCGTCCACGCTGACTTTTTGGCCCTTGTGGCTGTGATTGAGATGGAGCAACGACAACACATCTCCGAAAGCACTCTTGAGCGCGTGTGGGGCTACTCCACGCGCGGATATGATACTGTATCTCTCCATACTCTTGATATCTTGTCGCAATATGCTACGGGGTGCCGTTGGGTGGATTTTTGTAAATTACTGCAGAGGGAATCGGGGTGCGAATCTCAGTTTTTCGATGTAGAACATATCTCCTCGAGTGAGCTGACTGTAGGCGACCGCCTGCAAATAGGCTGGCTTCCGAACCGCCTGTGCCAGCTCCGCTATTTGGGGGATAATCGCTTTGTTGCGGAACAATGTGAAAACTCAAAGATGCAAGCCGGCGACACCTTCTCTTGCATTCAGTTTGCACTGGGCGTAGAGCTCCAGATGACCGACTTTATCAGCCACAATGCCCCAACCCACCAACCCCTATCCTACATCGTCGGCCACCAAAATGGCCTGACAACTCTAAGACTTTTGAACAAGGGTGCTATCAACTATAATATTGGTAAATAGGGTGGTGAACTGGTAAACGATAGAGGTTTGTTCAAACTTTCTTTGAGCATTTTATTGAACTAAAATGGGAGACAAAAGGTCTCCTATTTTTGTTTACATACGGTGTAAAATATGCCCGAAACACTATTTTTTGTATTCTCACGCTGTTCGATTTGTTGCGCAAGTAGTATGTCTATTACCACCAGGGATAATCCCTTCACTTTTTGTTTTTGTGCGAGGACAAAAGATGCTTGATTTCGTCATATTAATAATAATTTTGGAAATAACAGAAAATCTAAAAACTATGAAGAGAATTTTATTTACTTTGTTCTGTCTCTTTCCTCTCTTTACCGCTTGTACTGACAGCGGTATACCAGAGATTGAGAAGCAGATTCCTGAAAAGTTGCAGACTCCGGAGGGGCTTGTAATTGATCAGGCGACAGTTACATCTACATCCTTTGCCCTATCTTGGGAGGGGGTAGATAGTAGTGATGTGTCGGCCTATCTTGTTGAGTATAAGAGGGCTGATGAGGAGCAGTATACACAGCAGAGTGTATACAGCAACTCTTGCAAGATTACGGGTTTGAGTCACTCGTCGCTCTACTATGTTCGTCTGCGTGCGTTGTCGTATCACGGCGATGAGTATCACTCTGATTACACTGGAGATGTTGAGCAGCAGACGCTCATTGTCTATGTAGTTACCGCACCGACAAATGTTCGTCTTGTAGATGGTAAGATTACATCTTCCTCCTTTATTGTTGAGTGGGATGCTGTGAAGGATGCTGTGGGTTATGTTGTTACTTGTACAGCAAAGGGTACTGGTGCTGAAATTACAGAGTTTACAGAGCAGACAAGTGTTACTATTCGCGGTCTTGAGCCAGATACAGAGTATGATATCAAGGTCAAGAGTCGCTCTCGCTCTGGAGAGGAGTATGACTCGCAGTACAGCTCTGCTCTTGTGGCAAAGACCAAGATGCGCGGTGGCGGTATCTTCACAGCCTCTGACTTTATGGATTTTGCTAAAGCCCTTGAGGCTGAATATGCTGAGACGGGAACTGCTCTGGGTCTTGATTATGTAGACGAGAATGGTGTTGTCAATATCAAAGATAATCTTGATTTTACTGGTGTTGAGTTTGCACCAATTAGTTCATTTACAGGTATTATTGATGGTAATAATTTTACTATCAGCAACTTAAAGCTATCAACTTATGGCGAGAATACAGGTTTGTTTGCCTCTGTAAAGGATGCGACTGTTCGCAATCTTACTTTTGACGAGAGTTGTACTATCTCTGTTGTAAATCTCTCTGGTGCATCAAATGCGGGAGTTGTTGCCGGTTCTGTGCATGGTAACTGCACCTTTGAGAATATCACATCAAAGGCTACAATTACAGGTGCAACATATATTGGAGGTATTGTAGGCTCGGCGACATATAAGAATGGAGATATACTCTTTAAGGGTTGTAAGAACTATGGAGCAATTACATATCCAAATATTACGGCAGTGGCAAATGTATCTCTCGGTGGTATCTGTGCGGCCAATGAGATAGGTGTAACTTACGAGGATTGTGCTAACTATGGCGCGCTCACAATAAAGGCTACTGGTGGCAATAAGTATCTCTCTGCTGGCGGTATTGTTGGTCTTGGCTCTGACCACGATATGTTCAACTGTACTAACGAGGGCGAGATAAAAATCGACTGCCGCGGTGCAAACAATGTCTATGTAGCGGGTGTTGTAGGTCGTGCACATCGTATGCACGCAGAGAACTGTGCAAATAGCGCAAATGTCTCAATCACAGAGAGCTCAGAGTGTGTTGCTCTATATATCTGCGGCGTTATTGGTACTCTCGAGGGTACAGCACAACGCGAAACAAAGATTCACAAGTGTAGTAACAGCGGAAATGTTACGGCAAAGTGTAATAATACGAAGGATATACAGGCTGGTGGTATTATTGGTTGGATTAAGGTCTCTGGTTGTGAGATTAGCGAGTGTACAAATAGCGGAAATATCGCGATGACCTCTGCTGTAACCGGCTCGTACGCTGCGGGTATTGTAACTGTACAGACAAGCACCCTTGCAGATTCTAATATTAAGACGCTGTCAAAGGTTGTAAACTGCTCTAACACAGGAAATATCACCTATACCGGTACAGAGAGCAATAGTGCTTGGAATGCCCCTGCGGGAATTGTTGGTAAGTGTACTACAGAGTTTGGTATTGAAAACTGTGAGAACCGTGGAGATATTACTGCGGACAATACAACCCGTTCAAATCCGGGTGGTATTGGCTCGGAGATTAACTGCGATGTTATTGGCTGTACAAACTACGGAACTATCTATACAACAGCTTGGCACCAGGATTACTATAGCGCAACAGCAGGTATTGTTGCCCGCTATCAGACTGCTGGTAAGAAAATTAGCGGCTGTAAGAACCATGGTACTATAATCTATAATGGTAAGGGCTTTAGAAAGGCAAATGCCAATAAGGGTATTGTTGGCCAGGGTGGTATCTGTGGTCTGCTCTATGCTGGTGCAGTAGAAAATTGCGAGAACTACGGAACTGTTTTGGGTAACGACTACGACGCCTCTTATGGTATGGCCTCTTACCTCAATGCCAAGGGTGCGATTATCGGCTGGGGCGGAGCTAACTCGGCTGTCACTATCAGTGGCTGTAAGGTTGGCGGTGCTGTAGGCGTGTGTGATGATAGTCAGGCAGATATGGGTGCAAGTAAGGCTACAGCTGTGACTGCTGACAACTATAAGAACCTTATTTATGGCGGTGATGCGAAGAATGGTGTTACTGTTTCAAATTGCTCATTTGCAGAGTAGTAGAGAGTAAATCAACAACAAAAATAACTATAGAAAATGAAGACTAAAGAGTTTTACACAGCACCTATCATTGAGAATATGGTATGTGTGGCAGAGAGAGGCTTTGCGCTTAGCGAGGCGAATGGATCGGGGTATAAGGATTATACTGAAGATGATCTTGAGTGGTAGATTGTTTAACCTAAAAAAAATGAAAGAGACAATGAAAAAGATAACTATGCTTTTTGTTGCTGCTGCCGCTCTTTTGGGCGTGACAAGTTGTAATACAGCAGCTATTGACGAGGTTTCTCTTGGTCAGACAACCGTTACCGCATCATTTGCTTCAAGCCGTACTACACTCGACGGAGTTAAGACACTCTGGAGTGCGGAGGATAAGATTGAGGTTAATGGAGTAGAGTTTACCCTTACACAGGGTGCAGGCGAGGCTGTGGCAACATTCGCCTCTAACACTCCAATCGCAGTTGCAGAGCTCTATACTGCAAAATATCCTGCTGGTGTAACAGCAGTTCCTACTGTGCAGAACGCTGTTGCAGGCTCATTTGACCCACAGGCGGCTCTGGCTGAGGCTGTTGGTGCGACAACCGAGAACCTTGTTTTTGAGCATCGCCACGCACTGCTCAAGTTTGCTCTTGCTGCTCCTGCAAGCAAGGTAGAGGTTCTCGGTTATACCCTTCAGGGTGCTATGGAGACAGAGAAAAATTACTATGTTGCAGTCCCTGCAGCAGTTTACGAGGGCCTTACTGCAAAGGTTGACGATGTTGAGGTGCGTAACACCTATAACACCATAACCCTTGAGAATGGAAAGATTCTCAACCTCGGCACACTGCCAAATGCAGCTGCAGAGGCTGTAGGTATCCGCACAGCAGCAGACCTTGTTGACTTTGCTGCAGAGGTAGCGGCTCAGATTGCAGCCGAGCAGACTCCAGATGGTGGTAAATTTAAGGATGCAAATGGCGTTGTAAATATCCTTGCAAATATTGATATGAAGGGTGTCGCTTGGACTCCAATTTCAAACTTCTCGGGTACACTTGAGGGTAACAACCACACTATTGACAACCTTGTTGTTGCTACTACTGAGTCAAGCGCGGCAATGTTCAAGAACCTCAGCGATGCTACTATTCAGAATCTTGTATTTGGTAAGGGTTGTAGCTTCTCAGCTTCAGGTCTTGATAGCAATAAAAACACCTATGTAGCGGCTGTTGTGGCTCGTATTCTTACTGGTGCAACACTTGAAAATATCACAAGCTACGCAACAGTTAGCGGAGGTAGTTATATGGGTGGTATCTGTGGTGCTGCCGACCTTAAGAAGGGAGATGTACTATTTAAGAATGTGAAACATTGTGGTGCTGTAACCTATCCTGCGGCGGCTGCAAATGCAAACATTGTGATTGGTGGTATTGTCGGTCAGGTAGAGAATGGTGTTACTATGGAGAACTGTACAAATGCAGGAACTGTGACAAATAAATCTAACAGCGGAAATAAGTACAACAAGGCAGGCGGTATTGCTGGTGGTGCAGGTGATGTTGTTATGAACAACTGTACGAACACAGGTACTGTGACTGTTGATGTTCGTGATGCCAACCACATCTGGGCAGGTGGTCTTATCGCTAGCTCGTATCGTGGCACTCTATCAAACTGTAGCAACAGCGGAAGTGTTGTTATATCAGACAATATTGCTGGTAACGCCTCTATGTATGTAGGTGGTTGCTTTGGTGCATTAGAGGGTAACTCCGCTCCTGGTGGAGGTGCATTCTATAAGTATACTAACTGTACCAACTCAGCCTCAATTACAATCAATAAGGCAGTGACAAAGGATACCCTGCTCGGTGGTGTCGTAGGTTATCTCTATCTTGTTGATGTTCAGGTTGAGGAGTGCTCTAATAGCGGTGCAATAACCCTTACAAAGCAGGGTGCTAGCTCAGCTGCCGGAGGTATCGTAGGTTTGTTAGGAAAAACAAGTAGCTCAAAGCCTGTAAATGGCTCACAGATAAACAACTGTACTAACACAGGTGCTGTTAGTATGAACTCTCCTGCAAACAAAGCCTGGGTACACATTGGCGGTGTTGTAGGTGGTACTACTCACAATATGACATCTATTAACGGCTGTATCAACCGAGGTAATGTAACTGTTGCCTCTTTGAGCCGTTCAAATCCGGGTGGTATTATCTCTCAGTGTCAGTGTAATGTGACAAACTGTACAAACTACGGTACAATCTATTCAACAGATGCACACAGAGACTACTTTAGTGGTACAGGAGGTATTGCGTCTCGTCTTAATGCAGATGTAACCATTTCAGGCTGTAAGAACTATGGTACTATTGTATATAATGGTAAGGGCTTTGATGGAGCCAATACCAATAAGGGTATTGTAGGTCAGGGCGGTATCGCTGGCCTTATGAACTTTGGAACTATTGATAACTGCGAGAACTATGGCGTTGTTTTGGGTAACGACTACGACGCTGCTCACGGCAAGGCAGAATATGTTAATGCAAAGGGCGCTATTGCTGGTTGGGCTGGAGTTAATGCTGCTACTACTATCAAGAATTGTAAGGTTGGTGGTGCTCTCGGCTCTTGCGTTGAGGCTGATAAGGACTTTGGAGCTGCCAAGGCAACTGCAATTACTGCCGAGGACTATGCAGAGCATATATATGGCGGTGCTGCTGCTAATGGTGTAACTGTCACTGATTGTGCTTTTGCCGTTAGTGAATAATTTACTATCTTAACGCTATGAAAATTAGTAGAATAATAGTTTCAATGCTCGCTGTTGCAGCCCTTATCTTTGGGGGCTGCACCAAGGGCGGCGAAGAGAGTGGTGGCACAGGCACTGGAAGCACTCCAAAGCCAGGAGCTATTGAGGTTGCTGAGGGCAAAGACCTTGTGGGCTATGTGCTGTGGGATGATGGCACGCCTGCAAAGGGTGTTGTTGTCAGTGATGGCTTCAGCTGTACAGCTACAGATGAGAAGGGCATTTACCAACTAACACGCAACATCCGCGCTCGCAATGTGTTCCTCTCTTTCCCGCAGATGGCAGAGATTACAGTAAAGAAGAATCAGGTGCCTGACTTCTTCCACTCTATAAATGCAAAGGCTAATGGCGTTATTCGTCACGACTTTACCATTGTAAAGCGTAAGGGCGCAGTGCCTCGCCGCTTCCAGCTTATTGTCTTTGCAGATAGTCAGATTCGCCTTAAGAGTTTTGGCGAGCACTTCTCAAATGACTTCTGCCCAGATGTTAATAAGACTGTTGCCGAGTCAAATCTTCCGACTGTAGGTATCACTTGCGGAGATGATGGCGATGATAACTTGTGGCATCAGAAGCGCGATGGCGAGGATATGACCTATCAGACAGTTGCGGACTGCTATGGAGCACTCAGCTTCCCGATGTTCCACTGCGCGGGTAACCACGACCACGACAAGTCGCACTCTGTACCTGCGGCAAGTGGCTCAGCCACAAAGGATTACTATGACTACTACGATGCATCAGTAGCTGCGTTTGAGAAGGCATTTAACCCTGTGGACTACTCGTTCAACTATGGTAGCGTTCACTTCGTTATTATGGATAACATCCGCTACTACGGACCTTCATCATACGATATTGGTTTTACAGATGAGCAGATTGAGTGGCTGCGTCAGGACTTGAGCTATGTGCCGACAACTATGGCAGTATTTGTCAGCCTGCACGCATCTTACTATCGCCGCAATATGCAGAACAAGGAGGAGTTTGCTTCTCTTCTTGCTCCATATGCAAATAAGTGGCTCTTTATTGGCCATAGCCATGTCAATGACTTCAAGCCAAGCTTTGATGACCCTCAGGGTGGAAAGATGACTGAGTGGGTGCTTGCAACGCCAATGGGAACCTTCTATCGTGCAGATATTAACCAGACTAGCGAGCCTGCTGGTTATGGCGTAGTTACTGTTAGTGGTACCGAGGTTATTGACCGCTACTACAAGGGCGCATATAAGCAGCGTGAGGAGCAGGGCAGAATGTACGACACCTCTTGTTTTACCCATTGGAAGAGCGAGAAGGATACTGACGGCATAGCTTGGAAAGACAAGGTTGTGGGCGTAGTCTTTGACAAGACCTACATCAATATGACCGACCAGTGGACTGTTGAGCTGTGGGAGGATGATAAGTTCTCTACTGTAATGACTCGCTACAAGGGTCTGGATTATGCTGTATTTGATTGTATCAATGCAACTGATTTATCAAAACTTACGGCTTCTCAATCGTCAGTGACTCTTTATAAAGCAACCCCAAAGAGCAAGAGCTCTAAAAAGAAGATGCGTCTTGTCGATTGGCTTGGTCGCGAGTATTGGGTTACGGAAATGACTACCTCGCTCGAGAACGAAATTACAGGTCTTGAGAATGGTGGTAAATAGCTCTATTGTAGGCTGTTAGACATACAAGTTATGGCAAAGAAAATCTCACACGCACAGTTAGAAGGCAAGAGCGCAAACGAGAGTTTTGAGCTTCTATATAACACATATATAGATGACCTCTATGCCTTTGGTGTGAGCGTAGGTGCGAGCCGCACCCTTGTAAAAGATGCCATACACGATGTATTTTTAGCAATGCTTACAAAAAAGCGAGATTTGTCTCAAATCAGAGACATAGAATCTTACCTTTTTCGCTCGCTCAACAACAGAATTATTGACAGCTGGCGTACGCAGCCAAATGAGGTTAATGTTGAGGCGCTTGTGACGGTTAGCGTAGAGCCTACGCACGCAGAGCATATTGACGATGCCTATATCGCCACCCAGATGGCTTCACACCTTAATCAGGTGATGCAAAAGCTGACCTACAACCAGCGCAGTGCTGTCTACTTGAGGATTATGTGCGATATGAAGTACTCAAAGATTGCTGCCATACTAAACTGTACGGAGCATGCCGCCCGAAAATTTGTGTCAAAGGGCCTTGCAAATCTTCGTAAGCACCAGAGTGAACTTGGTAAATGGATTAAAAATTAGGAACTAATGATAAAGTATCTTGCAAATATAGATTTTGTTCTATGGAGTCTGCGTGGTCGACCACAAGACTCTAAATGGAGCAACTATGCTGATAAACACCCAGATGATGAGCAGTTTATAAGAGCTTTGTCTGTAATGAGCAGGCTCTCCTTCAGCAAACCAAAGATGAAGGAGGAGGAGAAAAGAGGGCTGTACAACTCTATCATTGCCCAGAACGGTACAGGCTCTATAACTCACAGAAGGGTGATAAGTATTGTAAGTCGTGTGGCTGCTGTGGTGGTGTGTGCACTTATTATTGGTGGCGCGGTTTGGCTTGGCGTGAGAAATCAACACCAAGATAAGACCGAGGTTGTCGCTCTGTGCCCACAACCACTGAGCAGTGTTGAGATGCCTCAAAGTGTGACTGTTATTTGTGACAATACCGCAATACCAATCTCTACAAAGCTGATGGCAAGAGTTGAGTGTAGCAGTAGTGGCGAGATTGTGGTTAACGGAGAGATAGTGGCAGTAAACAGCGGCGAGACCTTTGATTTGCTTGTGCCGAAGGCCTTTCGTGCAACAGTAACACTGGCTGACAATACAAAGATTTGGCTTAATGAGAACACCAAAATCCGAGTATCTTCGCAGAGTAGCACCTCTGCTCGCTCAGTAGAGATTGACGGAGAGGGATTTTTTAAGGTAACACACAACCCTGACAACCCATTTGTGGTTAGCGGTCAGGAGATTGTGGCTGTAGTCAAGGGAACTACATTTGATATCTGTAGCAGCTCCGATCCAAACTGCCGACAGTATGTTGTGCTTGTTGATGGTTGTGTAGATGTAGATATGCCTACAATCGGCGAGAGTGTTACCCTTGCTCCAAAGCAGGTGTTGAACTACAACAACAATAGCTATATGACAACCACTGCCGACATAAGCTCTTATATAGGTTGGCGCGAGGAGAGTATAGTGATAAACAACAACAGCATTGTTGAGGTAATTGCCTCGCTGGGTGACTATTACGGCATTGAGGCATCGTGTGCAAACAAGGTGTCAAATATCTGTTACTCTGGTCGTTTAGTGCTTTTTGATGATATCAATAAGACCCTTGAGGTGCTAAAAAGCATTACTCCTATTCGCTACGAGTGGAGGGGTAATATACTCTATGTAGAATCTAACTAAAAAAACATATCTATGAAAAAACTGTTCCTTTTCAGCAAGGTATCGGCTGCTCCATTGCGCATCTGTGCGTTGGTTGCTGCCCTTATGCTATTGCTAACGGGAGGCGCAGTGGCCCAGACTACTCAACATAGCAAACTGGTCACTCTGCGTCTCAACTCAGTCTCTCTTGTCCAGCTTTTTGATGCCATAGAGAGTCAAAATGGATACTCATTCATCTGGGATGAGAAGATTAACTCAAAACTACAACACAGAGTCTCTGTAGATGTAGTCAAGGTGCCTATTGAGCAGGTGCTCAGCTCAAAACTCGCTGGCACTGGACTTACATTTAAGATTATCGAGAAGCAGGTTGTAATCAAGGCGGAGCAGCAGACAACTGTCTCTGTAAGTAGTAAAAACAACGAGGTGTCGGGAGTTGTTATCTCGTCAACAGACAACAAACCAATTTTGGGTGTAAGCGTCTATGTCGATGGTACAACTGTCGGTACGCTCACAGACGAGCAGGGACGATATAACCTTGCTGTGCCTGCAGGTACTACAGAGGTATGCTTCTCTTACATGGGCTTTGAGGATAAGGTTATTCCACTCTCACAGCCACTGCTCTTCTCGCTTGTAACCCTTATTGAGCAGAATACCACAATGGACGAGGTCGTGGTTGTCGGTTTTGGTCGTCAGAAGAAGGAGTCACTCGTTGGCTCAATCTCTACTATCGCGCCGTCAAAGTTGAAGATGACCTCATCAAACCTCTCCTCTTCATTTGTCGGTAAGGTGGCTGGTATTGTCTCTGTGCAGTCCTCTGGTGAGCCTGGAGCCGATGGCTCAAGCTTCTGGATTCGCGGTATCTCTACCTTCGGCTCAAATAAGGAACCACTCATTATTCTTGATGGTGTGGAGATTGATAAGACAATCCTTAACTCTATTGCTCCAGAGACTATCGAGCAGTTCTCTATCCTCAAAGATGCAACATCTACAGCCCTTTATGGCTCTCGTGGTGCAAATGGTGTGATGCTCATCACAACAAAGAGCGGAGCCAACTCTGAGCGTATGTCAATCAATGTGCGCGTGGAGAATGGATGGTCTATGCCTACCCGCATTACCCCTATTGCCGATGGTGTGACATATATGGAGAACTACAACGAGGCTCGCCGTATGAGAGATATGGCGGAGCACTTTATGCCAGAGAAGATTGAGAATACCAAGCTCGGTACAAACTCAATAATCTATCCAAACAACAACTGGTACGAAATGTTGTTCAAGGATTTCTCGATGAATCAGAATGTTAATGCCAACATCCGTGGCGGTAGCAATAAGATTGATTACTTCCTCAATGTGTCGGTACATAACGAGGGCGGTATGCTTCGCAACACCAAGATGTCTAACTACACAACCAGCGAGAATATGCAGAAGTACACCTTCCAGAGCAACATCTCGGCCTCTGTAACCAAGACTACAAAGGCGGCTCTGAAGCTGACAACACAGCTGATGAATCGTAAGGGTACTTCGGCCGTAGCTGAGGATTTGTTTGGCTATACAATGACCGTTAATCCTGTAGACTTTCCAGCATTCTTCCCTGCACAGGAGGGCGATGAGCATGTCCGTTATGGTAACGCCCCTGGTTGGGATGGTGGCGCAGCGCAGATAAACCCGCTGGCTATTCTCAACCGTGGATATTGTAATAAGTTCTGGGGTAATGTGCTTGCAACATTTACTCTTGACCAGGATTTGAAGTTTATTACCGAGGGGTTGAAAATTGGCGGTCTGGCTTCGTTCAAGAACTATACATATTCAAACACTTGGAACCAGCTCAACCCATACTACTACAACCTTACAGACTACTGGATGGGTGCAGATGGCAACTATGTCTATGATATGATGGAGATTGGTACGACAGGAACAAACTATCTTATCCCAGGTGTGTCAAACAGCGGTAACCGAATCTTTAACTTCCAGGTTACTGCCGACTACTCTCGCAGCTTTGGTCGTCATGATGTAGCAGCTACGCTTGTATACCACCAGCGTGAGACCATCTCTAATGTGCCAACGGCTGAGCAGAACAAGATTCTGCCTTACCGCGAGCAGGGTTTTGCAGGCCGTGTGACATACGCCTTTGACTCTCGTTACCTCTTTGAGGCAAACTTCGGCTATAACGGCTCTGAGAACTTCTATGCCAAGAATCGTTGGGGATTCTTCCCATCTGTGGCTGTTGGTTGGGTAATCTCTAACGAGCCATTCTTCTATGGAGTTAAGGATGTGCTGTCACTGCTCAAACTGCGTGCTTCGTATGGTCTTGTGGGTAACGACTCGCTGCCTATGCGATTTGCATACCTTACGCTTGTGAATATGAACTCTACAGATAACGAGTTTAGAGGCTACTTTGGTGGCGACGAATTTAAGATTTACAACGGTATTCAGGTTACTCGTTGGGGTAACTCTGATGCAAGTTGGGAGGTTAGCCGTAAGCTCAATGTAGGACTTGAGATTGGCCTGTTTAACGACCTTACTATTATGGCGGACTTCTTCTATGAGCAGCGTAACGATATCTTTATGCTCCGCCGCTCAATTCCTGCCTCATCGGGCTTCCAGGAGTCTACACCATATGCAAATATCGGTGCGGTGCTCAACCGAGGCGTAGATATGTCGTTGGAGTATAACAAGGCAATCAATAGCGACCTTGTAATCTCTGTTCAGGGTACATTTACATACGCTCATAATGAGGTAACAGAGAAGGATGAGCCAAAGTATCAGTATGATTATCAGAAGCTTATCGGTAAGCCAATCAACTCTATCTATGGCTATGTTGCCGATGGACTTTTTGTAGACCAGCAGGATATTGATAACTCTGCAAAGCAGGAGTTTGGTGCTATTATCCGCCCGGGAGATATCAAGTATAAGGACCTTAATGGCGATGGTGTGATTAACGGAAACGATATGACTTCGCTCGGTTATCCGACAATCCCAGAGATTACTTATGGTCTGGGCGCCTCTATACAGTGGAAGAAATTTGACTTCTCGTTCTTCTTCCAGGGCGTAACAAATGTGGCTATTGAGATGAAGAATCACCACCCATTTGTAACTAATGTCTACTCTGGATATAATATGCAGCAGTGGATTGCAAAGGACCACTGGACAGTAGAGAATCAGAATGTCAATGCCGCTTATCCTCGTCTGTCGGCTACTTGGAACACGAATAACACCCAGACCTCGTCGTTCTGGATTAAGGATGGCTCTTACCTGCGTCTGAAGAACTTGGAGCTGGGTTATACCATCAAGTCGTTCCGTATTTATGCCTCGGCAACAAACCTGTTTACCCTCTCTCCATTTAAGTATTGGGACCCAGAGTTGGGTAGCGGTAACGGACTTAAGTATCCGCTCCAGCGTCAGGTTAAGGTGGGTCTGCAGTACAATTTCTAACAGCTAATTTTGGTTTAGGATATGAAAAGATTATATATAGTTTTATTATCACTCCTCGCGCTCAATTTCAGCTCGTGTGACTATCTGGATGTTGTGCCAGATGATACTGCAACGCTGGATGATGCCTTTAAGAATGAGGAGAATGCCCAGAAGTTTATCTACTCCATCTATGGCCATATTGGCAATATGAACCGCTACTGGATGCCTGGTCAGATATTTGGTGGAGATGACTGTGCGACAAACACAAAGGGTACTACCCGTTGGTATGCATACAAGAGTATGGTTTATGGTGAGGAGACCGCAAACACTACTTACCACAACTTTATGCGCGCTACAGGAGCCCCTACAGGTGGTGTGAGCTACGACTACTACACCGCTATCCGCTACTGCTATATGCTGCTCAATAATATCAACAACATTCCTGATATCTCGGAGCAGAATCTGCGTGAGTGGCAGGGCGAGGCTTGGTTTATGATTGGTATGTTCCACTGGTGGATGGTTGAGTACTATGGTCCAATCGTAATTGTAGACCGCGAGATTTCTCTCAACGCCTCTGAGGCAGAGCTTTATGCCCCTCGTGCATCGTTTGATGAGTGTATAGACTTTATCTGTGACTGCCTTGATAAGGCTATTGAGTATCTGCCTGCACGCCAGCAGAATATCAAGTGGTATGGTCGTGCTACATCGGCTGCCGCTTATGCCTTCAAGGCGCGAGTACTGCTCTTTGCAGCCTCTCCGCTGTTCAATGGCAATGCCAAATTCTATGCCGACCTTAAGAACCACGACGGTAAGGCGCTTGTAAACACAAAGTATGACCCTGAAAAGTGGAAAAAGGCTATGGATGCTGCAGAAACTGCAATTCAGTTCTGCGAGCAGAATGGTTATGCGCTCTATAAGAACGCTGCAAATGGTACACTTGACACCTTTGAGCGCGGTGTGGCTGACTTCCACGACCAGCTTGTAGAGATGCGGTACAACGATGTGGAGTTCCTATGGGCATTTTGTCACTCAGGCTCTCAGGAGGAGATTCAGAAGCGTTCAGGTATCCGCACTACATCGCCATACTCTACTAATGGCTGGATGACCAACTTCCAAGTACTCTTCCCAGCTGTAGAGTCTTACTATACAAAGAATGGCCTACCACTTGAGGATGACCCATTGACAAAGGGCCGTAACCTCTATGTTTATAATGCTGTTGAGGGTACTGCCGAGCTTAACCTTAACCGTGAGCCACGCTTCTATGCTTGCGTAGCTTACGATGGAGGCGAGTTCCCAATGGATGGTACTGTATATAAGGTGCAGGCAAAGGCTGGCGAGATTCACGGTTATACTATGAATGGCAATACCCCTGATATGTCAAAGGAGTATAATAACGAGACCGGCTATTTCTTGCGTAAGTTTATCCACAAGGATAGTTCGTACGATGTATCAACAAAGACCTTTGCTTTCCACAACTACGCTTGGCCGCTTATCCGTATGGCAGAGCTCTATCTTAGCTATGTAGAGGCAGATTTTGAGTACAACGGCTCGCTTAGCATCAAGAGTTTTGAGTATCTAAATATGGTGCGTGAGCGTTGTGGTCTACCTACTTTCCAGGACTCTTGGGCAATGGCAGGTGGTGTTCCTACTGGCGAGAAACTGCGTCAGGTGCTCCATAGCGAGCGAAATAATGAGCTGATGTTTGAGGGCCACCGCTATCGCGATATGCGCCGTTGGATGGATGCTGAGAAGCATATGCTTAAGGAGTGGAAGTGTTGGAATGTGTGGGGTAAGACAGCTGAGGAGTACTACACAATCAAGCGTTGGGAGGACTTTGACCAGCACGAGGGTCAGCGTACGCTGCAGGTGCCTCGTCACTATCTACTCCCTTATCCACTTGCGGAGATTCAGATTAACCCTAACCTGGTGCAAAACCCTGGTTACTAATTTTATGATGATATGAGAAAGATTGTAATGTTATTTCTGGCGGCTGCACTCTGCGCCCTCTCTTGCTCAAAGAGCGATTATGTGGTGTATGAGAATATCCCTGCAGCCTTCTATATATCGGAGTCGGGGATTGTAGCTGTAGATGATTTGCAGAATAGCTTGACCTTTACAGTGGTTAAGGGTGGCGATGCACACTATACAGCACAGGTATCAATTGTAGAAGATACGCGACTGATTGTAAAGCATAATATCTCCAACAACCTTAACTATACTCCACTGCCACAAGAGTGTTATACACTATCGGAGAGCAACTTTAGTTTTAGCGAGGAGGAGGTGAGTAAGCAGTTCTCTATTACCTTTGCTGCAGAGCAGATAGCTGCGCTTGATAAGGGTAGTTATGCAGTTGCCTTGGCTTTAGAGTCAGATAATGCTGTTGTAAACGGCGATAAGGGGTATGTTTTGTTGTTGATTGAAAAGTAAACAGATATGAAAAGAGTAATTTTATCACTTTTGGCTCTGGTGGCAGTAGTTACTGTCTCAGCGCAGAATATTGCTGATGAGGCTAAGGCTCGCGCGGCGGAGCTTGTCTCAAAGATGACCCTTGAGGAGAAACTTGACTACATTGGCGGATATAATAAGTTCTATATCCGCGCTATCCCTCGTCTGGGCATCCCAGAGATTCGTATGGCCGATGGTCCGCAGGGTGTAAGAAACAACACCCAGAGTACTATGTTCGCTTCGGGCATTGCCGCTGCTGCAACTTGGAACCGCGATGCAGTATATAATATGGGTGTTGGCCTTGGCCAGGATAGCCGCGCTCGCGGTGTGCATATCCTGCTCGGTCCTGGCGTAAATATCTATCGTTCACCACTTTGTGGCCGAAACTTCGAGTACTTTGGCGAGGATCCTTACCTTGCATCGCAGACAGCAGTGCAGTATGTCAAAGGCGTTCAGAGTCAGGGTGTTATGGCTTGTATCAAGCACTTTGCAGCGAATAATCAGGAGTGGGATCGCCACAATGTCTCTTCAGATGTAGACGAGCGCACACTTCACGAGATTTACTTGCCTGCTTTCCGCGCAGCTATTGAGCAGGCGGGCGTAGGTGCTGTTATGTGTTCATACAACCTGATTAATAGCGTTCACGCATCAGAGAATAGATACCTTAATATTGATGTGCTTCGCAATATGTGGGGCTTTGAGGGTATTTTGATGTCCGACTGGAATGCAACATACTCAGCTATCAATGCTGCAAATGGCGGTCTTGACCTTGAGATGCCAAGCGGTAAGCTGATGAACTACAAGCACCTTGCAGGACCTATTGCTGACGGTATTGTAGATATCCGCACTATTGACACAAAGGTGCAGAATATACTTCAGACCCTTATCAGCTTCGGATTCTTTGACCGCCCACAGAAGGACGAGAGTATCTCTGAGCGCAACCCATTCTCTGATAACGCTGCACTTGAGATGGCGCGTAATGGCGTTGTGATGCTCAAGAATGAGGGCATTCTGCCACTTAAGAAGGGCAAAGTCGCTGTTGCAGGTCTGCACGCGCAGAGTGTTCCAACAGGTGGCGGTAGTGGTTTTGTTCATCCATTTGAGACCTGCTCTGTCTATGAGGGTCTGTCGGCGGTGAAGAACTATAAGACTGTGGCTGCTGAGAGCATCCGTTCTGCATCTCTTGAGGGTAAGTTCTTTACCTCTGCTGACCTTAAGACTGCAGGCCTTAAGGCTGAGTACTTCAACAACAAGAAACTTGAGGGCGATGCGGTATATAGCAGTGTAGATACAACTATTAACTACAAGTGGAGCGACTCTCCTGCAAAGGGTGTTGCTGCTGACCGCTTCTCTATTCGTTGGTCTGGCGTATTCTACAGCACAATGGATGAGCAGATAGAGTTCTCTGTTCGTGGCGACGATGGCTACCGTATGTTTATTGATGGTAAGCAGGTGCTTGCAGATTGGAGTAACCACGGCACTACCGAGCGTAGATACCTCTTCAATGCCGAGGCTAATCGTAAGTACGATATTCGCATTGAGTACTTTGATAACAGTAGCACCGCTCGCATTGAGATGGTGATGATTAATAGGGCTTATGTGGCGCAGAACCGCGAGAGCTTTGCAAAGGCAGATGCTGTTGTTATGTGCGTAGGCTTTGACTCAGTGACTGAGAAGGAGAATAGCGACCGTAGCTTCGAGTTCCCTTATGCACAGGGCGAGATGATTCGCCAGATTGCCGCAATCAATCCAAATGTGATTGTTGTTGTCAATGCCGGTGGAGGCTTTGAGATGGAGAGCTGGATTGATAGCGCAAAGGCTGTGCTTTGTGCGTGGTATCCTGGTCAGGAGGGTGGTCAGGCTATTGCAGAGATTATCTCAGGTAAGCTAAATCCAAACGGACGACTTCCAATCTCTATCGAGCGTAAGCTTGAGGATAATCCAACTTGGGGTAGCTATTACCACAACCTTGATGTTAAGGTTAGAAATAACCCTTATAAGCGTGTGAACTATAAGGAGGGCCTGTTCCTTGGCTATCGTGGCTATGATCGCAAAGAGGTTAAGCCTCTGTTCCCATTCGGATATGGACTGAGCTACACAACCTTCAAGTATGATAATTTGAAGGTCACAAACGCAGCTAATGGCTACCTTGTAGAGTTTGATGTGACAAACAGTGGCAAGGTTGACGGCAGTGAGGTTGCGCAGATATATGTCGGCTATAACGACAAGAGCGTTATCCACCCAGTAAAGCAGCTCAAGGGCTACGATAAGAAGAATATCGCCAAGGGAGCTACACAGCACTTTGCTGTAGAGGTTCCATATAGCGAACTTCAGTACTACGATATTATGTCACACAACTTTGTTGACGCATCAAAGTCTGTGACAATCTATGTTGGCTCCTCTGCCGAGACCATTCACCTCCAGGCCGTGGTAAATAGATAGTTAGGAAATAGAAAAACAATAAAGCTCCCAGAAATTCTGGGAGCTTTATTGTTTGATGGCCCAATAAGCCGAAAAAAAGAGAGAGTTGGAAATTTTCCAACTCTCTTTGGCTTTGGTGCCCAGGACGAGACTCGAACTCACACGGGCTAATGCCCACTACCCCCTCAAAGTAGCGTGTCTACCAATTCCACCACCTGGGCCTACAAGTCGCTATCTTTCTCAATAGCGGTGCAAAGATAGGGCAAATATTTTTATCCTCCAAATATTTCGGAGATTTTTTTACTTTTTTTGTGATTTTATCGCTTCAACGATGCCCTGAGTGTCATATCCGCAGAGTCTATAGAGCTGGGCTGGCGTTCCCTGCTCTACAAAGGTGTCGTCTATACCCAAGGTTGTAATTGTTGCTCTACTGCCGGCATCTGTAAGCACCTTTATAATAGCCTCGCCCACACCACCGCGCAGGACACCATCCTCGACGGTGATAATTCTACTAAAGCGGCGACCGACACTTTCAATCAACTCGTAATCAAGCGGCTTGGCATATCTGAGGTCGTAGATAGCAACAGAGACTCCCTCTCTCTCTAATATCTCTGCCGCCTCAAGGGCAAAGGCACATGTTTTGCCTATTGCCAGCACTGCCACATCCTCTCCCTTTCGTAGTTCTCGACTCTTGCCGATAGCAAGTTCCTCAAATGGGGCGTTGCGCCACACTACACCGCGACCCTCGCCACGAGGATAGCGGATAGCGAATGGACTCTGTGCCTTGAGTGCGGTATACATAAGGTTTCTCAGCTCCAGCTCATCGCTCGGCGCGGCAACAATCATATTTGGGATGCAGCTAAGGTATGCGAGGTCAAACACGCCGTGGTGCGTAGCTCCATCTTCGCCAACTATACCTCCGCGGTCAAGGCAGAGGACTACTGGCAAGCGTTGCAGTGCCACATCGTGGATAATGCTATCGTAGGCGCGCTGCATAAATGTTGAGTAGATATTGCAGAACGGCGTCTGACCCCCTGCAGCAAGGCCCGCAGAGAAGGTTACGGCGTGAGCCTCGGCAATGCCTACATCAAAGCAGCGGTCGGGCATACTTTCCATCATAATATTCATAGAGCAGCCCGTAGGCATAGCTGGAGTGACGCCAACAACGGAGCTATCTATCTCGGCAAGCTCAGTAAGGGTCTGGCCAAAGACATCCTGATAGCGGTCCTTATCGCTGGCAGACTTTATTCTCTCGCCCGTATCGGGGTTGAACTTGCCCGGTGCGTGCCATACGGTTAGGTTCTGCTCTGCAGGCTGATAGCCGTGGCCCTTTGTGGTGATAACATGCAGTAGCTTTGGCGAGTGGATATCCTTAAGGGCTGTAAGGGTTGTCACGAGTTGTTTTACATCGTGGCCGTCTATGCGTCCAAAATATCTAAAGCCAAAACTCTCAAAGAGATTGCTATTCTGTAGCAGTCCGTGCTTTATGGCGTTGCCCGCCTTCTGACATAGGCGAAGCAGTGGCGGGATATGCGAAAATATCGACCACAGCCCCTGCTTAAAGCGGTTATATGCTCGTGAGGTGGACATTCGCAGCAGATAGTTGTTAAGTGCACCCGTAGCGTGGTCTATAGCCATATTGTTATCGTTAAGGATAACAAGTAGGTCGTTATTCTTATCCGCACCTGCATTATTGAGTCCCTCAAAGGCCAGTCCGCCCGTCATAGAGCCGTCGCCAATAACGGCAATAGTCTTAATCTGCTCGCCACGAAGTTGTGCCGCCTTGACATAGCCCAATGCAGCGGAGATAGATACCGAGGCGTGGCCTGCGCCAAAGGCGTCATACTCGCTCTCCGCCATACGCGGGAAGCCACTGATGCCGTCAATCTTACGGTTGCGAACAAAGGCGTCGCGACGCTCAGTGATAATCTTGTGTGCGTATGCCTGGTGGCCCACATCCCAAATAAGTTTGTCTGTTGGCGTGTCGTAGACATAGTGAACGGCTACGGCAATCTCTACAGCGCCTAAAGATGAGGCAAGATGGCCAGGATTTACGGCGCACTGCTCAATAATATACTGACGCAGCTCTCGGCAGTAGGCGGGAAGTTCGTCTACAGTGAGCTGTCGTAAGTCAGCCGGAGAGTTTATTTTATATAGGTAGTTATATTCAATATGAGTCATAGTAGTCTGTTTTCGTTAGAATGGGTATCCTACGCCAAAGTTGAGCGAGGTGTTTTTCCACTTAAAGTTGTGAATCCACCGCTCGCCAGCGGGTCTATTAGGGTTGTGCAGCTGAATACCCCAGTCCAGTCGCAGTATGGCAAACTTAATGTCGAGGCGAATGCCGATACCGGTGTTGAAACCAAGCTGCTTATAGAAGTCGTTGAAGCGGAATACAGAGCTGTCTGGGTACTCTACGCCCTCGCGACCCATATACCAAATATTACCCAAGTCAAAGAATGTTGCGCCATGGAACATACCCCAGATAGGGAAGCGGAACTCAATATTGGCCTCAAGTTTCATATCTCCCAGCTGGGTAGGGTAGACCACATTCTCTGGCAGTGGGCTTGAGCCTGGGCCGAGCGTACGAGGTGCCCAACCGCGCATACTGTTGCTACCACCGGCATAGAACATTCGGTCAAATGGTATAGCCTGCGAGTTACCATATGCCACGCCAAAGCCGGCATAGAGTCGTCCTGCGAAGCTGCACTTCTCGCCAATCATAACCCTCTGCGAGGCATTTATATCTACGCGGAAGTACTGCGAGTAGCGAATGCCGAGGAAGTTATAGTAATCCTGGCCCGCAACAGGCTTGGAGAATAGGTGCATAAGTCCGTCAACAGTATTGCCCGCAATCTCCGTATTTACGCGCACAAGAGTCTGGTTGAGCGAACTCTCTACACGCGGATTGTTGTATGTGTATGAGCCTGAAAGACCCACAATAAGTTGCGACTCATAACTATGCTTGAGATACTCGTTCTGTAGCGAGTTGAAGTAGTCTTGGTTGATATATCCCACATTGACCCAGTTTATATTTACTGGGCGGATGATAAAGGATGAGTGTTGGTCATTGCGCCAAGAGTAGGACCAGGCAATACTTGAGAGGTCTCGGCGGTAGTAAGGCCTATTTTGGTGGTTGTATGATATCTCAAAGCGGGTCTTTGGCGCGGTGAAGTGGCTCAGCCCCGATGTGCGGAAGAAGAGAAAGCGCGGGAAAGAGAGGCCTGCCGAGAGTCCAAACTCTATTGCACTGCGCCGCAGTGCGTCAGGTGCCTTCATATACTCATAACCCACCGTACCGGTAATCTCAAGCATCTCTGCTCCGCGGAAGATATTTCGATTTTGATATCCTAAAGTCGCCTTTACACCATAGAAGCTTGATGTTGTCGAGCCCTCAAGCTCCGCCTTGACACTCTGCTTGAGCGACGGGGTGCAGAGAATCTTGCAGTCTAAGTACCTCTCGCGAGTGTAGTTGAGCAACACCGAGTCCGAGCCACCGACATAGGTCAGGTAGTTTTTACGCTCATAGAGCGAGTCTGGCAGCTCACTGAAACTCACGCGCGCACTCTTAAATCCCATCTGCAACAGGTTGTTGTAGGTGCGCTGCACGAGTGAGTGGTTGTATATCGCACCAGAGTAGAGCGGGAGCGCTGGGCGCAAAACCTGTGGTCGGATATATGGTTTTTTGCCGTCAAAGAGTATCTCAAGACCGTTGTAGGTCGTTGTATCAAGTCTCTGCATATAGTCTGGGTGCTCCTTCTCCTTGGCTGCGTTGTAGCCAGGGATAATCTCAATATTGCGTAGGCGGTAGACTGCATTGTTGTCAAATATAGCCTCACCACGAGCAGTATATCCAGCGAGCTTCTGCTTTACAATCATTGTCAGTGCCACGCGATATGGCTCTTTGAGTGTATCGGCAATATAGGAGATGTTGTTAACAGAGAAGTTGTAGTAACCGCGGTCTTTAAGCATTGCGGCAATACGCTCACGCTCAGCATCAAGGGTGGTGATGTTGAAGATATCTCCCGTGTGTATCAGGCGATTAACGCTGTCGGGCAGAAGAATAGGCTCAAGGAAACGGTCCTTAAAGTCGTAACTTATGCGGTCAATAATATATGGCTTACCCTGCTTAAAGGAGTAGGTAACTTTCGCCCTCTTACGACGGTATGTAGTATCTACGCTGTAATCAACATCTGAGGAGAAGTATCCGCGCGAGTCAAGATATATCTTGATATTCTCGGCAGACTTCTTGGTCTGGTTGATGTCAAACAGCACTGGCTCTTCGCCTATGCGACGCTTGAGGTTGTTCCACCAGTTGTCCTTCTCGGGGTTGGCAAGGTTGTAGACCTCTACATAGAAGTTTGTGCCGAGGAAGTGCTTGTTTGGCGTCTGGCGGATATACTTGTACACATCCTCCGAGGTTATCTGCTCATCGCTCTTTACGCTCTTATCTGGCAGAACTTTAACCCTCTGAAGTAGGTAGGTGTCATCGGCAAGGTTACGCGTAACATTACAGGCGGTAGTGACAACTACCACCGCAACAAGTGCTACTATATACGCCCACAGCCTTCTCATTGTTACTCTCTGCTCCTTAAAAATGAGTTCCACGCCTCTATCTCGTCACTGAATATGTCCGTAGTACGGAATGCAAAAGTTTTGCCGTCAAACTCTATAATGCCCCTCTCTGTATATGTCGCATTGCCGATAAGGGTGGTCTTAAGTCCGCCATCCTTACTGCAAATACAGCGCACAGCACCTCCGCGATTCTCAACAGTAATATCACTATTGTAGCTACACAACCCCTGCAGAGCCATCGCCGTAGCGGAGCTTGTCATTGCCGTGCCACACGAAGGGGTAATGCCTGCGCCACGCTCATAGGTTGTTACAAAGATGCGGTCCTTATTACGAAGCTCTACAAAGCTGATATTCACGCCATTAGGAAAAATATCGGTAAGTGATTTTACTCGCTCGCCAAGAGTATTTAACAGCTCAAGGTCTATACTCTCCACAACGGCAATAATATGCGGATTGCCAACAGAGATAGTCGTCCAACGCAGTGTTGGGTGCAGTGGCTCAATAACCCCGTCAATAAAGTTGCCACTCTCTGAGGGGGTAAAGGCGAAGTCCTCGCTCCACAGTTTTACGCCAATCTCCACGCCGTATGTCGGGATATCTCCATACACTGATGCGTAGCGCGCTGTAGGGTATAGTTTGCCACCAGAGGTGAGGTTAAACTGCTCTGCGCCAACATAACCCTCTGCCAGACGGGCGATGCAGCGGATGCCGTTGCCACACATCTGAGCCTCTGAGCCGTCGGGGTTGAACATACGCATACCATATACCCCCTGCTCGTTCTTTACAAGCAGTAGTATGCCGTCAGCGCCTATGCCACGCTCTCTGTCGCACGCAGCCACAGAGAGTGCAGAGAGTAGAGAACTCTCTATCTGTTCAGCCACCGTATCTATCATCACAAACTCATTTCCCGAGCCGTGGCACTTGATATACTCAACTTTCATTCTGTGCAATAGTGTATATAAATCGTTCAAAGTTACAATTTTTTTTTGTAATTTTGGGCTTTAGAAACTATTTTAGGCGATTATGGTTGAAAAATTTATAATGGCAGGCGATACAGCTCTGCATATTTGCGACTCTGAGAAGGGCGAAAAGTGTGTTGTTTTACTTCACGGATATTTGGAGAGTATGCTTGTTTGGGAGGAGTTTATACCGCTCATTTACAAGAGTGTACGCGTTATTACTATAGATATCCCAGGCCACGGCGTGTCAGAGGTTAAGGGGCCTATTCACACGATGGACTACCTTTCTGATGTGGTTGCTGACGCGCTTAAAGTTTTGGCGGTAGATAAGGCATATCTTGTTGGCCACTCTATGGGTGGATATGTTGCCCTTGCGGTGTGTGAGCGTCATCCTGAGGTTGTTGAGGGCGTTGTTCTTTTGCACTCAACGCCAAATGCAGATAGCGAGGAAAAACGCAAAAATCGTGAGCGAGAAATCACGCTTATAAAGTCTGGCAAGAAGGAACTTATCGCTCGCACAGCACCACAAGTTGGCTTTGCTGCTGACAACCGTACTCGCTTTAAGGATTGGATAGAGGATTTGTCGGAGATTGCATTTATTGCTGAGGATGAGGGTGTTATAGCCCTGCTTGCGGGTATGATGGAGCGCAAAGACCAGAACGAGATGCTTCGCAAACTCTCTGTGCCACAGCTCTTTATCCTCGGTCGCAAAGACGAGTATATTACCGCTTCCGTTGCCGAGGCTATGGTCGCAGCACATCCACAAGCGAAGGTCGCGTGGATGGAAAATTCAGGACATATGAGTTTTATTGAGGAGCCAGCGGCTTGTGCAGCGGCCTTGCTTGGATTTTGTTGTGATAAGTGAATTTAGGGAAGTTAAGGAAGATAGAGACAGACTTTGTCTGTCGGCGTTTGTTCGGATTTAGGGGTAATGATGCCAAAAGTGGCGCTTTTTAGAGAGTAAATAAATGGCGAGAAACGCAGTATTTCTCACCCTATTTTTTGCTTGCTTTACCCTGATTACTTTGCAGAAAAAGGAACCATTTGACGAAG
>SUZS01000009.1 GCA_015059785.1 Rikenellaceae bacterium | reverse complement strand
TTCAGAGAGCGCAGTTGCTCCAGATTCACCTGCAAAGGATATCATCGACAACCTTATGCTTAAGGAGGGTCAGTACTATGGTAGTGTTTCTGGTACAGAGGCTGCTACATTCACTCCATCATACAAGGCTGGTCGTACATACGATGTTAAGGCTGTTGTTTATGTAGCTTGGTGCGACGCTGCTGGTAACTACTATGAGGCTGTTCAGAAGCCAATCTTCACTGCTCCATATATTGCATCTACAGAGGCTGCTTGGACCGCTTCAGAGCCAACCGTTGAGGCAACTCTTGAGGCTGGTGTACTCACATACACAGTTACTCCGGGTGCTGGCGCAGCAGAGATCTATGTTCTTGCAGTGCCTAACAAGCTCTACTACGATGATGACGATCTTACTTACGCACTCCCACTCCACACTGGTGCTGTTAAGAGTACAACTGCTGTTAGCGGTACTCTTGAGAATGTTGCAGAGATTGCTACAGTAGCTGTTGCTTGGAGTGATGCTGCAGGTAATATCTATCAGGTTAAGAAGGTTGAGAAGTAGACTTTCTGACTATAACTTTTTTGAGCTCGGACTGACAGTCCGGGCTCTTTTTTTTGGATGTTTAGCAAAGAGTTACTACCTTTGCCACGCAGATTCGGTTCATCGCTGCTTGGGAGGGGTAACCCTCTTGAGGGGAGGAAAGTCCGAGCAACATAGAGCACCACACAAGTTAACGGCTTGATGTCCGTGAGGGTATAGTAGCGTAACAGAGAATAACCGCCCGAAAGGGTAAGGGTGAAAAGGCGGGGTAAGAGCCCACCGCGAGGGCAGCGATGTCTCTCGGCAGTACGCCTTGTGGGTTGCAAGGTTATGTATATCGGCAATTAAGGGTTGCTCGCCCGATGCCGAGGGGTAAACCGCTAGAGACGACAGGAGACTGTCGCCGTAGATAAATGATGAACTGGGGAGGAAACTCTTGACACAGAACTCGGCTTATAGAATCTGCAGTTATGTCCTACATCAGTGCGATGTGGGACTTTTTTGTTTGTGTCAGTAGAGTTGTTGCTATGATAGCAATCCTAACAACCAACACATAAGCACGCCGAAGTGGTTGCCTATGGCGTAGCCGACCACGCCCACGCTTAGGCCTGTGACGATAACCTCTTTATTGCGCATTGCGGCTGCTGCCATAGGTACAAATGGTGGCGAGTTAATAAATGCTACGGAGGAGATAACCATAGCGTCGGCGTCTACCTTCATCACTCGGCAGAGTAGTGCGTGCAGGGTGAGGGAAACGAACACCGCGACGGTCATAAAGGCAAACTGGTTTATTCCGCCCGCGATATTGAGGTTTGAAAAGTCCGCCATTGAGGCTATTACCATGCTGAAGATGTAAATCAGGTAGATGCCTAAGTCGTAGCTTACGGTCAGTGCTTTAATAGGCTTGATAAATGAGCATACTACGCCAAGAGTCGTCAGCAATAGTATAAATACGACCATAAACCAACCCTCAGGCATAAGTATTGCCACACCACCGCTTGCTGCTGCCACGATGAGTGTTATGCCGACCGTTTTCAGTAACTGCTTTATGCCCTCCGAGGTGAGTAGTACTCTGTATGGATTGTGGTTTGAAGCATCTTGACTCTCAGCCTCTGTTATCTCTGTATTAAGCACTGCCTGTTGTCCGTACATACGGCGGAAGAGACGAATGCCAAAAGAAAATAGGAAGATAAAGTAGCAGAATGATATGATTATGTCGTACGAGTTGACAAGAATAAAGCTCTCGCTCTTGATTGCAAATATCGCCTGCAGAGCTGCTGCGTTGAGCGTGCCGCCTGTGTACATTCCAGAGATTATACCGCCAATCTCTGCCCCCTCTGTAACCTTATGTCCAAAGAGCAGATAGCCTAATGCTACGGCGGCAGCAACAGAGAAAAAGCCGCTGATGACAAGTTTTAGTTGTAGTCGCGCCTCGCCCTTTGCAAAGTTGCAACCAAAGAGCATCATCGGTATGGCGAGTGGTATAAGTATGTTAGGCAGAAAATCTTGTAGAACAGCCATCTGCTCAGTGGCAAATGGGATATTACCCAGTATCATCCCCAGCGCATAGAGCACCATTATTGGACCAATCTTTCCTATTATGGACCACTTACGCGCTAACCACAGCACAAGGGCAGGGGTGGCAAAGTAAATCGCAATCAGAATAATATAGTTTAGGATGCTCATACTCTAAAATCTGTAAAATGCGCGAACAAAGAGACGGTCGTTTTTTGACCCCTCGCCCGTATGGGGCATATCTGGGCTGCAGTGCGAGTAGGTGGCATTGCGAGAATCTTCAGCCTCGGTAGATGAGTAGTAGTACATCAACGGGTTGAGCGGCTTACCACCACACTCCTTGAGCAGTGCGTTGTACTGCTTGCGCACCTCTCGACGAGGCTTGTTGCGCGAGCCGCCATTGACAATAGTTCCTAAGTGCCACACCTCTGTAAGAGCAGGAAGATACCAACCCTCGCCCTTCTCTTTGCACCACTTTGCAGCGGGGAAATCTTCCCAACTTAAGTTATTTTCAGTGATAAACTTCTCTATGGCCTTCATATTCTCTCGGCCGTCAAGGGTGTTTGTGCAGCCGCAACTTACAGCCCTCTTGCGCTCTATTGTAGACCAAGCGCAGTCTGCCTCGTCAATAGAGATTATCGTGCCGTGACGACCCCCATCTGTTGTGGCAATGACAACGCCCTCTACACCATTTTTGTTGTAGTATGCGCCGATGTCGTAGATGTCGTAATTACCCACCTCTGTTGTTGGTTTTGTCTCTGTGGCTACCGCCTTGTCAAAGGTGTCTCGCGCTCCGTCTGCATACTCTATATACTCAATATCGGCTGTAGGCAGGGTGTATAGTGGAGCCTTGGTGTTGAACCTGACATACTTGATACTCTGTTTTGTAACCTCAAGAACAGTAACCTTCAATTTCTCGCCACTGCGCTTAACAAGTAGGTCTTGTGCCGTAAGAGGGAGCGTAAAGGCTATAAAAAGTGCTATAAAAGTGATTGTTCGTCTCATTTTCGTAAGTTTCATAGTGACAAATATAGTAAAAATCACTATATTTGCGTTGATAATTATATATTTTTTTTGGTATGGGATTTTTTGACCTTTTTAAGAAGAAAAAGACACAGGAGCAGAGTGTACAAACTCCAGAACAGACTATAGAGACAGCGGAGCAGGAACAGCGTGAATTGAGCGCGGGACTTGAGAAGACCAAGCAGGGCTTCTTCTCAAAAATTGCGCGTGCCATTGCGGGTCGCTCTACGGTGGATGCTGAGGTGCTTGATGAGCTTGAGGAGGTGCTTATAACCTCTGATGTGGGCGTAGATACTACAGTAAAAATTATCAAGCGCATAGAGGAGCGCGTGGCTCGCGATAAGTATGTCAGCTCGGATGAGTTGCAGGGTATTCTTCACGACGAGATTGCCCGCCTTATGGAGGAGGCTGAGGGTAGAGCCGATAGCTTTGGACTTGATGTTAAGGAGGGTATGCCGTATGTGGTTATGGTCGTGGGCGTAAATGGCGCAGGCAAGACCACAACTATCGGTAAACTCGCTGCACAGCTCACTCGCGCAGGTAAGAAGGTCTATATAGGCGCTGCTGATACCTTCCGCGCCGCGGCTATAGACCAGCTTGCTGTGTGGGCAGATAGGGCAGGGGCAACGATGATTAGCCAGCAGATGGGCTCTGACCCTGCTTCGGTGGCATTTGATACACTCAAGAGTGCGGCGGCTAATGGCGCCGATGTGGTGCTTATAGATACTGCGGGCCGACTACACAATAAGGTCGGACTGATGAACGAGCTGACAAAGATTCGCAATGTTATGTCAAAGGTTATTCCTGACGCTCCACACGAGGTTATGCTTGTCCTTGACGGCTCTACGGGCCAGAATGCCTTTGAGCAGGCACGCCAGTTTACTGCCGCTACACAGGTTACATCACTGGCTATCACAAAGTTAGACGGTACGGCAAAGGGCGGTGTGGTTATCGGTATTAGTGATACATTCCGCATTCCGGTGCGCTATATCGGCATTGGCGAGGGTATAGATCAGCTCAAGATTTTTGATCGTCACGACTTTGTAAAGGCACTTTTTGGTAAGTAGTATGCAGAAGATAAATGTTATCACCCTTGGCTGTGCAAAGAATACTGTAGATTCGGAGCATATTGCAGCACAGCTTGCCGCTATGGGCTATCAGATTGTCTTTGATAGCGACAAGTCGGATGCGAAGATTGTTGTTATAAACACTTGCGGGTTTATTGGCGATGCCAAGCAGGAGAGCATTGATATGATTTTTGATGCTGTAAATGCCAAGAACGAGGGACTTATAGAGAAACTATTTGTTATCGGCTGCCTCTCGGAGCGCTATGCAGATTATTTGCACGAGGAGATTCCAGAGGTAGATCAATATTTCGGTGCTCGTGACCTCTCGGGCGTTGTTAAGGCTTTAGGTGGCGAGTTTGATAGCAAGTCTACTGCCCGCGAGCTCTCTACGCCAAAACACTACGCCTATCTTAAGATTTCGGAGGGCTGTAATTGGCGTTGTGGTTACTGCGCTATACCGCTTATCCGTGGTAAGCACATCTCGGTGCCTATGGAGCGCCTTATTGAGGAGGCTCAGAGCCTTGCAGCTGCGGGTGTTAAGGAGCTTATTGTCATTGCGCAAGATACGACATACTACGGCGTAGACCTCTATGGGGAGCGTAAGTTGGCAGAACTGCTTGACAAGCTCTGCCGCATTAAGGGTATAGAGTGGATTCGTCTGCACTATGCCTACCCAGTGGACTTCCCGCAGGATGTTATTGATGTTATGGCGCGTGAGAGCAAGATTTGTAAGTATCTTGACATTCCACTTCAGCATATTTCTGACAACCAGCTCTCGCTCATGCACCGCCGCCATACCAAGGCTGAGGCTGTTGAGTTGCTAAAGCGTTTGAGAGCCGCTATTCCAGATATGGCTATTCGCACAACTATGCTTGTGGGCTATCCAAACGAGAGTGCGGAGGACTTTGATCAGCTGTGTGACTTTGTGAAAAATCAGTGTTTTGATAGGCTCGGCGTCTTTCCATATTCTGAGGAGGAGGGTACATTCTCGGCAGAGAAGCTTGCGGATAATGTACCACAGCGCGTGAAGGATTATCGCGTGCAGAGGCTTATGGCTATCCAGAGTGAGGTGTCGCTGTCAAATAACGAGGCTCGCATAGGTAGGGTAGAGCGCGTGATTATTGACGAGCGTCGTGGCGAGTACTATGTCGGCCGAAGCCAGTACGACTCGCCAGAGGTGGATCAAGAGATTCTTATCCCAGTATCTGATAAACGACTCTATCGTGGTCGTTTCTATAATGTCCGTATTATTAGTGCGGATGAGTATGATTTGTATGCAGAACTTGTAAAATAATAAATATATGGCAAAGTATATTCTTAAAGAGGTCAAAAGTGCGGCAGATGAGAAGGTGTGGCTGCATGTAGACCGCCCAATCTATAAGAGTAACCCTATGTGGGTATGCCCGCTTGATAACGATATTCGTAATGTCTTTAACCCGAAGGTTAATAAGAAGTTTGAAAATGGCGAGGCTATCCGTTGGACCGCATTCGATACTGCTACGGGCGAGGCTGTGGGTCGTATTGCCGCCTTCTATGACACCAATGCAAGTGATGACTACGACCAGCCTACAGGTGGCTGTGGTTTCTTTGAGTGTATTGATAGCCAGGAGGTTGCAAATCTGATGTTTGACGCCTGTCGCGAGTGGCTTGCCTCAAAGGGTATGGAGGCTATGGATGGTCCAATCAACTTCGGCTCAAGAGATGCTTGGTGGGGTCTGCTGGTGGATGGCTATCAGTATCAGCCACTATATACAAACCCATATCACCCGCCTTACTATAAGGCGCTGTTTGAGAACTATGGTTTCCAGAACTTCTTTAACCAAAACTCCTATGTTTGGCGTGCCGAGAGTGGTGTGCTGAGTGAGGTTGCTCTGGAGAAGGCGCACCGTGTGCTCTCAAATCCAGAGTACAAGATTAAGGATGTTTCAAATACCGACCTATCTGTGGCAGCCGAGAATTTGAGAACGATATATAACAAGGCGTGGGCGCTCTTTACGGGTGTGAACCCTATGAGCGAGGCTGAGGCTCAGAAGCTTATGCAGACCCTTAAGCCTATTATCGACCCAAATCTGATATATTTTGCCTACTATAAAGATGAGCCTATCGGTTTCTTTGTAATGGTGCCAGACCTAAACTGCGTGATAGGTAAGTTTGGCGGTCGCTTTGGTATTATTGAGAAGCTGCGCCTGATGTGGGACTTGAAGGTTCGTAAGTCGTGCGACAGAGTCTTTGGAATCATCTTCGGCATTACCCCAGAGTTCCAGGGTAAGGGTATTGAGAGCGCAATTATGACCTATATCCTTGAGACCTATATCCAGACGGGCCGCTCGCCATATAAGACATTTGAGTTTGCGTGGATTGGTGACTTTAACCCTGTGATGAATAAGATGATTGAGCGTTATGTATGCGCTACACGCCATAAGATGCACACTACATACCGCTACCTCTTTGACCGCACCAAAGAGTTTACCTGTTGCCCTCGCATCGGATTCAAACGACCAGCAAAATAACCTTAAAAACTATATAGAATGAAAACTACTCCGTTTACAAATTATCACATAGCTGCGGGTGCGAAGATGGCCCCTTTTGCAGGCTATAATATGCCTATTGAGTTCTCGGGCATTAAGGACGAGCATACTACTGTTCGCAATGGCGCGGGCGTGTTTGATGTCAGCCATATGGGCGAGATTTGGGTTAAGGGAGAGAGTGCCCTTGCTCTGCTGCAGAAGATTATGTCTAACGACTGCTCAAAGCTCTATGATGGCAAGGTGCTCTACGCTTGTATGCCTAATGGGGCTGGCGGTATTGTTGACGATGTGCTTGTCTACCGCTTCTCAGAGACAAAGTATATGCTCTGCGTAAATGCCGCTAATGTAGAGAAGGACTGGAACCATATCCTTAAATATGGAGCGCAGTTCGGTATGCGTGAGGGCGTTGAGCTTGAGAACGCATCTGACCGCATCTGCCAGTTGGCTATTCAGGGCCCAGATGCTATGAAGATTGTCCAGAAGATGTGCGACGAGCCTGTAGTGGATATGGAGTACTACACCTTCCGCCAGATGAATGTTGCAGGATGTGATGCTATACTCTCTATCACTGGCTACACTGGCGCAGGCGGCTGCGAGATTTATCTGCATAATGCTGACGCCGAGACTATGTGGAACGCTCTGTGGGCTGCAGGCGAGGAGTATGGACTGAAGAATATCGGCCTCGGCGCTCGCGACACCCTACGCCTTGAGAAGGGCTTCTGCCTCTATGGCAACGATATCTCCGACACCACTTCGCCTATTGAGGCGGGCCTGGGTTGGATTACCAAGTTCGTTGACGGCAAGGACTTTGTTGACCGCGACCTGCTCGCACAGCAGAAGGCTGAGGGCGTGAGCCGTAAGCTCGTGGGCTTTAAGATGATTGACCGCGGCATCCCTCGCCACGAATACCCACTCGCTGACCTTGAGGGAAATAGTATCGGCATCGTAACCTCTGGAACAATGTCTCCAACCCTTAATGTTGGCATCGGCCTCGGTTATGTCAAGACCGAGTTTGCCAAGGTAGGCACCCTCATTGCTGTGGAGGTGCGCGGACGACTGTTAAAGGCTGAGGTGGTTAAACTTCCATTCCTCTAATTTTTGTATTTTGTCGTGATAGCGTGCCACCTACGGCACATCCCTTAAAAATCAGTGGCGGCTGTACCTTTTAGTACTATCCGCCACTGCTTTTTTGCACGATGCACCGTATCTGACACGCTCTGACGACAAAATACGGTTGTTCTAATTGCGCTTTGCCGAGCGCTGGCTCGCCTTTGGCGACCCTTTCCCGCTCCGCCTCGGTAAAGTCTGCAAGCCGTCTCTGCTCTCGGCTTAATCGCAGCAAATGCTGCCTTTTCACAGCAAAATGGTGCGGTGTGATAATTCTCCTTAACCTCCTTAATTTCATTAATCTCCCTACTGCGTAACCGCGATGTATAGGCACAAAAAAACCTGCCATTTGGCAGGTTTTTTTGTGAGTGTTGTTGAATGTTACTCAACAACCTTCTTTATATAAGTTACTGAAAGACCGTCCAATCGCACCTGACCACCAGTGAGCTCTGGAATCTCGAATGAAGTAGCAGGAGTGTCAAGTACAACTGTTACCTTGTCGCTTGCTACAGAAACTGTACCACCAGCCTTAATTGAGTTCTTGAGTGCAGTTGCGTATGAGCTGCTGTTGCAGTCAAATTCAATCTGATTAATATCACCTGGTACAGATACAACAAGCTTAGAACCCTTGTAGAAACGAGCTGGCTTACTGTAGTTTGCAACATTGTTTGTTGACTTTGACTTCTCGTTAGTTACGGTAATGTCTCCCTCGACCCATACCTGCTTTGATGTAGAGAACTCTGTTCTCTTTGCCGTATCATCAAATTTGATAGTCTCCTCAACCTTCTCTTTTGCAGGCTTGAATACAAAGCGGCCATCGCACATATTGAGTTTAATGAAATACTCTCCAGCAGGAACATTGATGTTAGCGCCATCCTGATAGCCTTCATACTCCTTGTAAAGCTCTACAGTCACACCGTTACCACGGTTAATTGTCCACTCGCCATTTGCAACGAACTTGAGCTCAGTATCAGAAGCGAACTCTGCTGCGATAGTTGCCCACTTGTTGTCATCACTAAGGGTCATCAAGTAGTTGTCATCTGCTGGATTCCAGCCATTGAAACCACCGACGATTCTCCAAGTATGTACATGGAGCTGTGGCTCCTCATACTTCTCGTATGGAAGTGCCTCGTCAATAGGTGTGCCAGCTGTCATTACATATACCTTGTCAAGGTTTGCAATGTCAAAGTAGATGTCATAAGTACCAGCCTCTGTAGGATAAAGGTTACCGCTACCACCACCAGTGTATACAGGTACTGGCATATTTGAGTAAACCTTTACATCGTTAGTACCGTAGTTCTTAGCGTCGTTCCACTCGTTGTTAGCGCGAATCTTGAAGCCCTGACCCTCAGCAACCTCAACGCCCTTTGCGAATGCAAAGCCGTCGCCATAGGTGTACATTGTAATATCAGGGTTTGAACCCCAACCAGTCATATCGCCTACAACGCCCCACTCGGTTAACTCTATCGCATCGTAGAGCTTAGTGGTACAGATGTTCATATAACCATTCTTTGTATACACTGCATAACCCTCAAGATAAACAGGTATACCATTGAGAGTCTTAGCAAGTGCCTTAAGGTCATCATCTGGATACATTGCAGAACCCTGTACAGATGCACCGAGGTCAATGTTAATGTAGTTACCACTAACTTCGAGCTTACCCTTAATCTTTGTATACATACGAGTGTTAACCTCGTGGTATGCATCAATCTCAGCCACGGTAAGAGCATCCTTTACTATAGGGTATGTTACCTCTCCAGGCTCTCCCTCAAGATCTGTTACAGTAGCACCGGAATTAATCTGAGTAAGATCGCTGTCACCATAAGTGCCTGCTGAACCAGATACCAAGATACGAGCACCCAACTCTGGATAGCTCTTAGGATTGAAAACATAGATAAGAGCCTTTGACTCGTCAGTCATTACAAAACCCTTAGCACACTTAGCTACAGCCCAACCCTTAACCTTAACAGAGCCGCTTGTAAGCTTGATAGCATCCTCAACTGAGAGATACTCCAAATCAGCTGGCTTGTATACAAGCTTAAGTGATGTGTAAGTTGTGTTAGAGCCAACAGTACCACCAAGAACGCGACCTACAATCTTGCCGAGGTTTGCCTTCTTAAAGCCGTAGTGGTTAGTCTCCTGATCTACTGTAAGGGTAGTGGCAGAAACCTTATTCTTAGTACACTCTGCAATGTAAGCAGCACCAGCGATACCACCGAGGTCACGGTAAGCAGTAATCTCTGCGTTAGTTACAGTGTTACCATTAATCTTGTAGCCATTCTCGCCTACATAACCTACGATACCACCAACCTTATCGCCGTTGTCATAAGTTGCGCGGGTAATGTCGTTTGGAAGAACAGTCATTGTAAGACCATCAACAGTACAGTTAGTAATGTCAGAGTATGCGTAACCTGCAACAGCACCTGCATAGTGGCTTGACTCGATAACTGCATCCTGGAGATGTACATTTGTAATACCCTCAGAGCTGATTACATTACCAAACAGACCAGCGCACTCAAGAGTGTTAACCTTCATATTGCGGATAATAACGCCATTACCGTCAAAGCTACCTCTAAATGGCTTGCCAGCTGCTCCGATTGGAGTCCACTCGTAGACACCACCATTAAGGTCAAGAATAGCGTCAGTTGCAGTGATAACAAACTTCTTGCCTGCAAAATCATTCTCGCCGCTGTTTACCTGGTCAGCAACCCAAGCAAGCTCTGCAGGAGTAGTTACATTGTATACACCGTTTGCATCTGGAGTAATAGCAGTAGACTCGCCAGCCCAGTGCTTGATGATGTAATCAGGCTCGTTGAAGCGCTCGTCAACCTTGATAGTAAAGTCTGCAGGGTTGGTAAGCAGCGCACCGAGGATGTTTGTGCGGTAGTTACGCTGGAAAGGAACATTGGTATACTCAAGAGTGTTAATCTCTGCATTGTTAGCATTGCCATTGTAGATAGTAATCTTAACATCCTGAAGCTCCTTCTCATTAACAAGAAGGTATGCAGTACCAATGTAAGTGTAGTCGATATTCTGAACATTGAGCTTCTGTGTAGGAACATCGTTCTGTGCAAAAGTAAGCTCTACAGGCTGTGCATCAAGGCACTCGCCAGTGAACATATTGAACTGTGTGTAAGTTGAAGCAACAATCTTTGACTGGCTTACAGCAAGACCAGCGTCAGCAGCAGCAGCTGTATCCTCAGCAGAAACACCAAAGTTGAGCTGTGCAAGTGGACGAGTAAGAGTGAAGGTCTTTGTTACAGGAGCGTTTACCTCAAGAGCCTTCTCAACATACCAGAAGCAGTCGCGAGCGTCGTTCTCGTTTGCAAGAGGACCCTCTGGATACTGAACAGCAACAAGCTTGTTGTTCCAGTCTACCTGATAGTACTTTGGAGCTGGAGTAGCAACATTCACCTGCTCGGTTGCAGGATTCTCTGTGTAGTAAGCAAACAGAGCAATGTCGTACTTTCTACCAGTTACAAGGCGTACCTCAAGTGTACCCTTCTTCTCGTTAATTGGCAGCACACCCTGATAGTCTGGCAGTGGAGTAGCTGCACCCTCTGTGTAGATTGCCCAAGCAACCTCGTTCACCTTCAGACCATCTGAAATAGCACGAGATTCAATGGCACCAAGGTCAGCAGTCAGCGTAACTGTTACCGCCTCCCCTACAGGAGCATTTGTTGAAATCTGCTCCTTTGAACAAGATGATGCGAAGAGCATAGTCGCCGCAGTCATCACCAAAAGAAAAAATCTCTTCATAGTAAAAATTAATAAAGTTTTAGTTGTTTATAATTTTTTTGTATAGTTTTTTGTCCTGTTTTTAGTACTTATGCACACCATTCTGCCTTAAAAACGGCTATAACCTTATTTCTATAAAATATTAATAACTACACAGCCTACCCCTCCCAACAGCGTGTAGAGGGCGTTTGAGTGTGTATTTACCCATTTTTTGGGGCAGAATAAGTATATTCCGAAAGCAAATGTAGCAATTTTTTTTGATATTTCAAACTAAATGTCTACCTTTGACAAAGTTATGAGAAACATTTACAACATTTTTACGGCATTGCTGCTACTGATTTGCGTGACCGGATGCAGTGCAATGTATGATCAGGAGATGCCTTCGTATGATAAAACAACGCTGGTGCGCGTAGGTGCTGATGCTCCAGATTTTACTGTCAATACTCTTGATGGTAGCTCTGTTACCCTCTCGCAGCTACAGGGGCGCACGGTGCTTCTTGTCTTCTTTGCTTCGTGGTGTCCAGATTGCCACAAGCAGTTAGATGCTATTAAGGCTGTGCAGGATAATTTTGATGATGAAAAGTTCTCAATTCTCGCTATCTCTCGTGGCGAGGAGGTGGCAACGGTTCGCGAGTTTGTTACCGACCGAGGATACACCTTCCCCGTTGGCGTAGATAGTGACAATGCGGTCTACTCGCTCTATGCTACGCAGTATGTTCCGCGCTGCTTTGTTATCGACCCCCTTGGTCGCATTGTCGCCCTGTCGGCAGAGTATAATGCCGAGGAGTTTAACCTTCTCTGTGATATTATCAGCTCGTTACTAAATATATAAAAAAATACAGCTTTTGGGCTGTATTTTTTTGTCTCTATTTCTTTACTCGTTTAGGATTTTCACTAACGAATTGTTCCCACGACTTACTACCTCTTTTGCGGGCTGTTTTTTCGCCACCAAGACCTTTTATGCGATTATCTCCTAAAGCTGCATTGAGTGGCGATGATGTGGCATAATAGTGACATAGAGCCACTGCCATACCATCTGTAGCATCAAGTCGGCGCGGAGCATCCTCAATCTTGAGCGTGCGCATAACAATAGCGGCCACCTGCTGTTTTGAGGCTGCACCAGAGCCCGTTATCGCCTGCTTAATACGCGTTGGAGCGTACTCGGCAACGGGCTTATTACAACTCAGCGCGGCGGCCATAGCCACGCCCTGCGCTCTGCCAAGTTTGAGCATACTCTGCACATTCTGCCCGAAGAATGGAGACTCAAGGGCAACCTCCTTTGGCGAGTACTCCGTGATAAGACCACGCACTCGCTCAAAGATGTAGCGCAATTTGTCGTATGGGTCGGAAATTTTGTGTAAATCGATATCTCCCAGCACAATAGGGGTAAGAGTTCTTCCATCTACCTCCAAAATCCCGTAACCCATATAGTTTGTTCCCGGGTCAAGACCTAAAATGCGGTATATCATCCCTTTGAAGCTATCTGAATCTGTAACTTAAACTCCGCACCCTTAATGTCGGTCTTTAGGCGTATGTAATTGCCAAAGTGTGAGACCTTTACGAAGTATAGTCCCTTTTCAGTTATTGTCTTAAAAGCTGTTCCCTCATCAGCCCAGTGTATTCCGTCGTGCGAAATCTGCACCTTGGCGTCAAAAGTTCCGCTGCCAACAACATCCTCAATATAGACGAAAAAGATAACTTCGTCTGCCCAGCCAACCTCGTATGGATGGGTCTCAAAGCCCTCGGCAAAGGACTTTTTTATCTCTAAATGCGCTGCATTAAACTGTTTCATCTGATAAAATTTTAATTTTTAGAGGTTGTTTGAATTTGTTTGCAAAGTTATTATATAGTCTGGTTTGTGGCTATTTTTTTCGCGTGGTTTGAGGCGCATAGGGGTTCCTATGTAACGAAAACCACACGAGAAAAGAGTCGTAAACAGCATAAAAGAACGAAGTAAATAGATTTGAAACAACCTCTTTACTCCTGTGATACTACGAATGAATCAATGTATAGGAACACGCGGCGGTTAGTGTCTGTCTCAAGCCATATTACTGGGTTGATAAGTCCGTCAATACGGCGGTATTTATCTACGGCAGTCATCTTTATGCCACGCATATCAAAAATCTTGTTCTGGCACTGCATCTCCACATACTCGCGCTCAACAATATCTACCTTCAGACGCAAGTACTGCCAGTTAATCTTGCAGTCGGTCTCGTTGTAGATGAGGTTCTGCGTACCACCTGGAACATCCTTGTAACCAGCGTGATAGCCATCTGGACGGCGCTCGCCAAACCACCAGCAGTCAACACCCCACTTGCACCAGTCACCATCAAGGCCAAATGCCCACTCTTTGTCTGTGCCCGGGGTAGCCTGTATATACTGCCACTTGCGCATCGGCTTGCCATCTACGGTGTTAAGATAACGCACACCCCAGAAGAAGCGGTTGTTGTCATCCTGCGTGTCCGAGCCGATACCAAAGGCGCGAATTGAGTTCTCGTGCAGACCTGGCTGCTCGCCATCTCCATCTACCTCATTCTGCTCGCCAGTGTATGCAAACCAACACTCATACTGCAAGTATCTTGCATTTGGGTCCATATTTGACAGTCGCTTGATTGCGTGACCCATAGAGCCTGGAGCGGGAGGCATTGAGTATGGATTAGCAATGGGGCGTGTAGATAGCTTTAGTGAGTAAGTGCCTGACATTGAGCCGTGTGTGCCCGGAAAGCGGAATGTCGCCGAGCTGAGCATCACTGGTGGCCACTGGTCCTTGTTTACCTTTGTCGGTGGAACATCAAAGTCGGGGTGTTCCGTAAAATTTGGAAGCAGGACCATCCAGCCGTTGAAGCCTCGGTCAAAAATATCGTAGCAAAGTACCCTCTTTAGTGGGTTGAACTTGCTGTAGAGCATAATCTTATCCATACAACTCTATACCTTTATCTGTTAAACGATTTTGTAACTGTTTTACATTTAGATTGCGCGGAGTTGTGCCACTCTGGGCACACATTGCTGCCGCAACACCCACAGCCTCGCCCATAGCCATACAGATACTCATTACTCGGTAGGATGCGTGTGCGCGGTGTGTGCCGGATATGCAGCGACCTGCGGTATAGAGGCACTCAACACCCTTTGGAGTAAAGCAGCGGTATGGCAAATCATAAGGGTCGCAATACTGAATATGGTCCTCAGCCTGACCAGAGCCCTCTGGGTTGTGAATATCTACGATAAACTCTGCGCGGTGGACAATAACATCGTCAAAGCGACAGCCTGCAGCCATCTCCTCGGCAGTGATTATGTAGTCGCCAATCACGCGGCGAGTCTCGCGAACACCCGTTGTTGTGCCGCTTGAGATTATACGACAATTTTCATAACCAGGAATATGCTTGTGGAAGAAATCAAGTAGTGTGAGTATCTGCTCGCGAAGCTCAAGGTCGGCCTTGAAAATATGGTCTACGCGAGTCATATCAACACCGTTTACCTGCGTTGTATTTACCTGACGCTCACCACTATGTGTTGTTGGATGAAGTCGTACAGCGGCTATGCGCTCTGGAATCTCTCCCTCAAGGCTCAGACGCTTGCAGTAGTCCAAAAATCGCTCGTCGCCAAGCCTTACATCGTCCACATCGCCAATGCAAATTACCCCCTTGCTCTCGTCTACGCCATCAATAGTAAACTCAAGAGTTACGGGCTGCATAAGCCCATCCTCACGACCCTTTTCGGTTGTCGCTCCTGCAAGGTAGCTGACAAGTCCATCGCCCGTAGCGTCTATCGTTACCTTGCCAAGCAGTGCAAACTGACCCTCGCCTGATGTAGCGATAATGCCCTTCAGAGTATCCCCCTCCTTGATAACATCCGTGACGGTAGTCTGTAGGTATACATCAATATTTGGATGGTTTACAAACTGCATAAGGCGAATTTTAGCCATCTCAAAGTCGTGCGCGCGACCTGTTACGCCAATCATATCGTTCTCTGGCACGCCAAGAAGCTCTACCAGCTCATCGCGCATAGTCCCCTTGCCCACCATGCCGAGTATTGGGCCAACATAGCCCGTTGTAAGATTTCCACCCACAACGCCATATCGCTCTACAAGGGCTACCTTTGCACCCTCACGCGCCGCCGCCACAGCAGCGCAAATTCCTGCAGGGCCAGAGCCTGCAACAACAACATCATAGGCGCCTCGCACCTGAAGTTGTTTAGTATAGTTAATTGTGTTTTGCATCTATGTATCTATAAATTGCATATACTACGGCAATACCTACCATTACGGCAATGCCACCAATCATAATTCTCTCTACAGCAGCATCATAGCTCTCTACAATCAGTTGCTGAACAAGCAGTGCTGCAATGGCAAGCAGTGTGACAACAAAGCAAGTGACAGCCATATGTGAGTAGCGTTTTGTAGCTCTCTTAATCTCTGCGCTTGGCTCTCTATCAGCCTGAGGGTCAAGTATCGCCTGCACACGCTCATAGCCTGGGTCAGTTGTCCCCTTATGCTTTGCCCATAACTCCATTATAGAGAGCAGAATAACGGGCACAACAGTGCCGATAACCGACTCCAGTACATTCGGATTTATCCACTCAAAATTCGCGCGTACAGCGTCGCTAAACTTAAATGCAAGGCCGAAAATACCGCAGGCGTATGTGACAATCATTGCTGTGAGTAGGTGCTTCTGTGTCAGTCGCTTAGAGAATACACCCCAGACGGATGGGATATATAGTGGGCCGATAATCATCGTAAGAATAGTCACAACGACCTTCTCCGCACCACCCGCGTATGGGATAAGTAGTGCCAGAGCAATAATTGCCGCACCAAATGCGAAGGTAAATATACGACCTATGCGGATAAGTCTCTTCTCGCCAACCTCTGGGTGCTTCTGACCGTAGATGTCGTATGTAAAGACATTTGCAAAGACATTGAGCGTACCAGAGACTGTTGAGAGCGTTGCTGAGACCATCGCTGCGAGCATTACGCCGAGCATACCCTTCATCAGCACATGGTCGGACATAAGGATATATGCCTGCTCTGGGTTTGCCGTTGGCTCAATCTGTCGGAAGACCATTGCAGGGAAGTACCAGATAAGTGGTGTAAGCAGGTAGAGCGCACCGACAAGATATGTACTCTTTCTTGCATCGCTTACTGTCGGCACGCTGATATATCGCTGCACAAATGGCCAGTCGCCACCAATGGTAAAGCTATTGACAAAGAACCATAGTATCAGCCAAAACCATGGGTACTCGGCGCTCACTGGCGTGAAGTAACCCTCTGGAGCGTTAGCAATAAAGTTGTCCAATCCACCGATGGCGTTTATTGATAGCGGAATCATAAAGATTACAACCGTAATTAGCACTCCAAACTGTATTACATCGGTCATCAGCACCGCAAGAAAACCTCCTAAAACGGTGTATAGCAGTGTGATAACGCCGAGGATAACTATCGCCCAGCTGACAGCCAAATGTCCAGTTGCGTCTGCCATAAAGTGCCCCTCAGGCAGAGTCATCAGGGTAGACATCACAATGGCAATAGCATAGAGTGCTACGGCAGTATGAAAACCTCTGCCGATAATGCCTAATAGGGTATAGAAGTTGAGCGAGCGCTTGCCAAAGCGGATTGTAAGGTACTCTCCAGGGGACTTAATCCTCATCTCGCGCCACTTGCCCGACAAGTATCTGCCGACAAAGAAACTGGCAAATCCCAGTATGTTTCCGATAAGCACCGCCACAAAACCTGAGCGGAACGCCACGCCACCCCAGATGACAAAGGTGCTTGCTGAGAAGAGGGTCATATATGTGGACATTCCAGAGAGCCACCACGAGGAGTTTCTGCCTGCGATAAACATATCGGCAGAGGACTTAATACTTCGCGAGACAAGCACACTTACCGCTATAAGCCCCAGAAAGTAAATTACAATTACGATGTAGTCAATTCCTACCATATATAAAGGTTTTAGGTTTGTGTAGTCTATTTAATAACCTCTCCGCCCAAAACAATGCGCGAAATTAGTGGCGTGTTGTAGGCGTAGGTAAAGTATTCAAACGAAGATATTGGCTTGGTAATAAAGAAGTTAGCCACCTTGCCAACGGTTATTGAGCCGTAGCGGTCGCTAATCCCCATTGCCGCTGCGCCGTTGAGCGTTGCTGCCCAAAGAGCCTCTGTAGGAGTCATTTGCATACGGATAGAGGCGAGTGATGTTACAAAGCGCATATTGCCAGATGGCGATGAGCCGGGGTTGTAGTCCGAGGCGAGTGCTACGGCAAGGCCTGCATCAATCATCTTGCGGGCTGGAGGGTAGTTCATACCGAGGAAGAATGCGGCTCCAGGCAGTAGGGTAGGCATTGTCGTGCTACCCTTTAGAGCCTCAATCTCATCTTCTCCACTACTCTCAAGGTGGTCTACAGACATCGCGCCGAGCCTTACGCCTAACTGCACTCCGCCAGAGTAGTCAAGCTCATTTGCGTGTATCTTTGCTTTTAGACCATACTCTGCAGCCTTTGTTACAATCTGCTCAGTCTGCTCGGTAGTGAAAAATCCTCGGTCGCAAAATACATCCACAAACTCGGCAATTCCCTGCTCGGCTACGGCAGGTAACATGGTGCTGCAGATATGCTCTACATACTCACTCTGACGACCTTTGTAGTCGCGAGGCACTGCGTGTGCACCGAGAAATGTAGCCTTGACGGCTATTGGAACACTCTTTGCTATGCGACCAATTACGCGGAGCATCTTCAGCTCGTCCTCTGTAGTAAGTCCATAGCCCGACTTTATCTCTATCGCGCCAGTGCCCATAGCAATAACCTCATTTACGCGCTCCATAGCCTGATTATAGAGCTCCTCTTCCGATGTGTTGTGAAGCCTATCTGCCGAGTTGAGGATGCCTCCTCCACGCTGGGCTATCTGCTCGTATGTCAGTCCGTGAATCTTATCTACAAACTCCTGCTCACGGCTACCTGCATAGACAATATGGGTGTGCGAGTCGCAGTATGAGGGAAAGAGCATACCTCCAAGAGCATCTAACACATCAAAGCCTTCACTACTCGGACAGCTCTCCATACTTCCAAAGGCGGTTATCACACCATCTTCAGCCGTAAGCCACGCGTTGTCAATACGCTCCATACTATCCATATCTGTTCCAGATATGCGATTTCGCCCAGCAGTGTCAATACCGACAATAGTACCTATATTTATAATAAGGAGCCTCATTTGTTGTTCTGCAAGAAGGTTATAGACGCGTCAATAAGCGGATACATCACTCTGTCGTTGTCAATATATGGCACAACCTTGCGATACCTCTCCACAAGTCGCTCAACAGCCTCAGAAGAGCGCAGTGGACGGCGGAACTCAAGTGCCTGAGCAGCGTTGAAGAGCTCTATGGCAAGCACGCGCTCTGTGTTATCTACTACGCGGGCAAGCTTTGTTGCGGCATTTGAGCCCATACTTACATGGTCCTCCTGACTCTGTGATGATGGAATGGAGTCTACAGAGGCTGGCATACAGAGTCCCTTATTCTGACTGACGATAGATGCGGCAGTGTACTGCGGAATCATAAATCCGCTATTAAGACCCGGCTTGGCAACAAGGAACGAAGGTAGAGAGCGACTACCAGAGATAAGGCGGTATGTTCTGCGCTCGGAGATATTGGCAAGCTCGGCTACAGCAATGGCAAGGAAGTCCATAGCAAGTGCTATAGGCTGGCCGTGGAAGTTACCTGCGCTGACAACCATATCCTGCTCTGGAAATACTGTCGGGTTGTCCGTAACACTGTTAATCTCATTCTCCAAAACTGTTGATACATAGGCTATTGTGTCCTTTGTCGCTCCGTGAACCTGCGGTATGCAGCGGAATGAGTATGGGTCTTGAACATGCTCCTTCTTGCGAGAGATAATCTGACTACCCTCAAGAAGAGCCCTCATTTTTCGCGCGGTTTCAATCTGTCCACGATGGCTACGCACAATATGCACCTCGTCGCAGAATGGCTCTATGCGACCGTCAAAGGCGTCAAGAGATACGGCGGCAATCTTATCAGCTTGACCGCTCAGCCTTATCGCCTTGAGCAGTGACCACACGCCGTATGCGCTCATAAATTGAGTGCCGTTGAGCAGTGCCAATCCCTCCTTTGACTGCAGAGAGATAGGCTCCCAGCCAAACTGCTCCATAACCTCCGTAGTAGGCATAGGCATACCCTCTACCTCAACCTCGCCAAGACCAAGCAGTGGCAGACAGAGGTGGGCAAGAGGAGCAAGGTCACCCGATGCGCCAAGTGAGCCTTGCTGGTAGACTACTGGAAGCACATTGTTGTTGAACATATCTATAAGTCGTTCAACAGTAGCAAGTTGTACGCCTGAGTGTCCATAGCTCAGTGACTGCACCTTGAGCAGCAACATCAGCTTGACAATCTGACTTGGTACTCTATCTCCCGTACCGCAGGCGTGAGACATAACAAGGTTTTTCTGCAGTGTGCCAAGCTCATCGGCGCTGATGCTGATGTTGCACAGCGAGCCGAAGCCTGTGGTAATGCCATATATAGGCTCTGTCTGGCTGCTCATCTTGTTGTCAAGATACTCGCGACAGCGGACAATGCGGTTCTCTGCATCCTTGCTTAGCGCAATCTGTATGTTGTTCTCAAGAATCTCGCCCACGCGCTCAATAGTCAGTCGCTCGGCTGATATGTAGTGTAGCTCCATAGTGTTTGTTTATTCGAGTGATTTTTTGATTAGGTTTTCGTCTGCAAAGTTTGGTAGTGTAACTTGTAGCTCTGGTGTTACCTCCATCTGTCGGCGGATAGCATCTATAGCCCCCTTGTTGCGCGCCCAGCTACGGCGAGCAATGCCGTTATTGACATCCCACAGTAGCATTTCGCGGATGTGGCGAGCAGAGTCGTCGCTGCCATCTATAACCATGCCGAAGCCTCCATTGATAACCTCACCCCAGCCAACGCCGCCACCATTGTGGATAGATACCCATGTAGCACCACGGAAGCTGTCGCCAATAACATTATGGACAGCCATGTCGGCAGTAAGGTTAGAGCCGTCGTAGATATTTGATGTCTCGCGATATGGCGAGTCTGTGCCCGATACATCGTGATGGTCACGACCAAGGACTATCGGCGCCGATATCTCGCCCGAAGCAATGGCGCGGTTGAATGCCTCGGCAATCTTCATTCGTCCCTGACAGTCGGCATAGAGTATTCGTGCCTGAGAGCCTACAACAAGGCGATTCTTACCCGCCTCAACAATCCAGTGTATGTTGTCCTCAAGCTGCCCTACGATATCCTCTGGTGCAGATTGTGCAATCTCGCGCAACACATCTGCTGCAATACGATCTGTAGCCTCAAGGTCCGCCGCCTTGCCCGATGTGCAAACCCAGCGGAAAGGTCCGAAGCCGTAGTCAAAGAACATAGGGCCCATAATATCCTGAACATAAGATGGATAGCGGAACTTTACTCCATCCTCTGCCATAATATCCGCCCCTGCGCGAGAGGACTCAAGAAGGAAGGCATTGCCGTAGTCAAAGAAGTACATTCCGCGAGCAGTAAGCTTGTTTATGGCCGCCACCTGTCGGCGCAGTGACTCCTGCACAGCCTCACGGAAACGCTCTGGCTCCTCTGCCATCATACGGTTTGACTCCTCATAGCTATATCCCACTGGGTAGTAGCCTCCTGCCCACGGATTGTGTAGCGAGGTCTGGTCAGAGCCAAGGTCTACAGCGATATTCTCATCAGCAAGGCGCTCCCAGAGGTCCACAACATTACCTACATAGGCAAGCGAGACAACCTCCTTGGCAGCAACAGCACTGCGTACTCTAACGACGAGTTCATCAAGCGAGTAGTGAAGTTCATCTACCCAACCCTGCGAGTGTCGCTTCTCGGCAGCCTTTGGATTTATCTCGGCAACGACACTTACCACCTGCGAGATATTGCCCGCCTTTGGCTGTGCACCCGACATACCTCCAAGGCCAGAGGATATAAATAGCATTCCGCGAGCGTCTGTCTGACCCTCCTTGTACCTTTTGCGCGCTGCGTTCATAACCGTAATTGTCGTGCCGTGGACAATACCCTGCGGGCCTATATACATATATGAGCCTGCGGTCATCTGTCCATATTGCGACACTCCCATAGCGTTCATTCGCTCCCAGTCGTCAGGCTTAGAGTAGTTTGGAATAACCATACCGTTTGTGACAACCACGCGCGGCGCATCTTTATGCGAAGGGAAGAGTCCAAGTGGATGTCCCGAGTACATTACAAGTGTCTGACTGTCAGTCATCTGACTCAGATACTTCATCGTTAATCGGTACTGCGCCCAATTCTGAAATACAGCTCCATTGCCGCCATAGGTTATCAACTCGTGTGGATGCTGTGCTACAGCCTTGTCAAGGTTGTTCTGTATCATCAGCATTATAGCTGCTGCTTGGCGACTGCGAGCAGGGTAGTGCTCTATAGGGCGCGCATACATCTCATATTCAGGGCGTAGGCGATACATATAGATACGCCCATACTTGCGAAGCTCCTCGGCAAACTCTGGTGCGAGTGTCTCGTGGTGCTTAGGGTCAAAATATCGCAGAGCATTATGTAGGGCCAACTCCTTCTGCTCTGGGGTAAGGATATCCTTACGCTTTGGAGCGTGGTTTATGGTCGTGTCGTAGGGCTTGGGTGCAGGAAGGGTATCTGGAATACCTGCACGGATGCTATCTTGAAACTCGTTGAGGGTCATACTGTTATCCTATTTTCTGATTTACAATTTGAAGAATCTCTGCCTCTTGTGCTACCGCCTTGCGGGCTATCTCATTCGCCTGGCTGATAAGGCGCTCGGCTATCTCTCTATCCTTTAGCCCTGCGGCATTAATCTTTACATTTAGCTCTGCTCCAAGTACGGCACTACGCGCTGCAAGTGCGCCTACACCCGCATCCGATACAGAGTTAGGGTTGCCCGTCTCTGCCATAGCCTTGACAATCTCAAAGCACTCATAGGCAGCCTTCATAGTCTTGAGTGGGACCTCTGTAGCATAGAGTGTTGCGCTTTGCAGTGCTGCGCTGCGGGCAGCCTTCTCCTCGGCAGTAGTTTTAGGCATTGCAAAGACAGCCATAATGCGGTTGAAGGCCTCGGTGTCCTCATCTACAAGGGCAAGCAGTCGGCTGACAAGCTCCTGTCCGCGCTCGGCATAGTCTGAAAACTCCTCCCAACGCTCGTCCCAACCCGCCTTGTGGGACGATAGGTTGGCAACCATAGTACCTAATGCTGCTGCAAGGGCGCCCATATATGCCGATATAGAGCCACCACCAGGTGCTGGAGACTCGCTCGCCGTCTCAAGGGCAAACTCTGTGCAGGACATATCTACAAGATGCTTTGAGCTCTTATCCTCAAGCATATACTCAATAACCTTCTCCTCTGGCACAAATGGCTTCAGCTCGTCAAGACCCATACTCTTGACCGCCATGCGGATAATCTCACTCTCGGCAATACCCACTGAGCGGTGCTGCTTGCGGAGGAAGTACTTTCCCGCCTCTATAAGGGTGCGCTTTGGCACAAGGCCGACAATCTCTGTGCCTGTAACGCGTATGCCTCGCTCATTAGCTGAGCGGCAGACCTCGTCAAAGGCTATGTGGAGCGGTGTGAGGGCGATATCTGTAATGTTCATTGAGACTTGGGCAATGCCGTACTCCTCTATGTACCAGCCAATAGCCTTTGTCCCCTTGAGTGTTCCCGGGCGCATCAGTGGCTCGCCATTTTCATCGGTGACAACCTTGCCGATAATTGGATTTCCCTCACGCACTGGGCGACCCTTCTCGCGAACATCAAAGGCAATGGCATTTGCACGACGAGTAGAGGTGGTGTTGAGGTTAAAGTTCACTGCAATAAGGAAGTCGCGCGCACCAACGGCCGTAGCACCACTGCGGGCGGTGCTTTCGTTCCACTGCTCGCCACCAAAGTCTGGGGCAGAAGCGGGGTCAGTAAATCGCTGAGCCAAAGCCTCATATTCGCCCTCACGGCAAACGGCAAGATTCTTTCGCTCAGGGGTGTAGGCTGCTGCCTCGTAGCAGTAGACAGGAATGTGTAGCTCCGTAGCTATGCGCTTGGCGAGCTCTCTTGCCATCTCGGCACACTCTTCAAGCGTAACGCCCGCCACTGGCACAAGCGGAAGAACATCTGTCGCGCCCATACGGGGATGAGCACCCTTGTGCTTGCGCATATCAATCAGCTCGGCTGCGCGCTTAACGCCCGCAAAGGCAGCCTCAACAACATCCTCTGGAGAACCTGCAAAGGTCACCACAGTACGGTTTGTAGCCTGTCCAGGGTCTACATCAAGCAGACGAACATCTGCCGCTGAAGTTATGGCAGCGGTAATCTGATTTATAACCTCCATATCGCGCCCCTCGCTAAAGTTGGGCACACACTCTATAATCCTCATCATAGACAAAACTTAAATTTTTGACTATCAAAGATAGAGATTAATTTTCGGTTTTGCAAGAGGTTTTGTTATTTTGCTGTAAATACTTGATTGATAGTGTGTTATGTTTAGTTGTGTGATTTTTTTGAAATTTATCCCTTAAAAGTGAATTTTTTGTCGTATCTTGTGCCGTTAAAAGCATACTAACTAATATTAAATATCAATTTACATTTTTATGAAAAAATTCACTTTAATTATGTCTCGTTTGCTGACCATCTTTGCAGCAATAGCATTAGTTGCTTGCGGTCAGACAAATGAAGAGATTGACAACAAGGATCCAAATCCAGATGAGAAGCCAGATCCAAAACCAGAGCCAGAACCAGAGCCAGAGCTGACATTTAAGTTTGCTGCTGAGCTTGTAAAGGCTGGCTCATCAACCGCTCAGATTAAGCTTACAGCAGAGAACATTGCTCAGTATGCTTATGTTATTGAGACCTCTGACACTAATCTTACCCCTGACCTTATCTTTGCTACTGGCGAGGTATCTCCTCTGACAGAGGATGAGACTGTTGTTGACATAGAGGGTCTTAGTCCAGACACAGACTATGTTGCTCTGTTTGCAGCAGCGACTGTTGAGGATGAGTTCTTTGAGGATGTGGTAAAGGTTACATTCAAGACCGAGGCATTTACCGAGGAGCTTACTATCTTTGATGTAGACTATATGTCATTCTCTGCTCACTTCAACTATCCAAAGGATAAGATTACTGAGGGTAATGTTGTAAAGTGGGGTCTTACAGAGTTCCCTGTATACTACACAAACCGCAATTTGAAGGGCTTTACAGATGCAGAGATGCTCAATGTGAACGATGGAGTATATCACAACTATGTTACAGAGCCTACTACTTGGTTGTTCAACGAGGATAACAGCTATGTTGGAGGTCCAAGTGAGGATGCACCTGTATACTACGACCCAATCGTTCCTGGTCAGCCAATGTATCTGATGCTCGGAGAGTTTGCCTATAGCAATGAGGACCACTGGGGATGGGGCTCTGGCTACTACAGCGCGCTGTTTGACTTTGATAACTATGTAGCAGAGTACTACACAACAGGTAAGATGCCAGACGATTCAAAGTTCTGGACTGGCTACAACAAGAAGGTATTTGTTCGGGCAAAGGAGCCTGCAAAGATGAGCGCAAAGCCAGAGATTACACTCAACCTTACACCTATGGGTGGAAAGGTTAAGGTTACACTTCCAAAGGGTGCTTATGGTATGTGTATCGGCCTTATGGATACTGGTACTATGCTTGAGCTTCTTCCACTGCTCAACAATCAGCGTAGCTACCTCCAGTGGTATATCACCTCTTTCCACTCATTTATGAGCGGTATATCGTTTACTACATTTGAGGATACTACCGTGCAGCTTGAGGACAACTTCTATATGAAGCAGAATACAAACTACACCCTCTATGTGACCACTTTGGGTGATGAGATTGGCTCAAAGCAGAGCTTCAAGACTGTAGACTTTACCCTTCCAAAGCCTACAAAGCCTGCTCCAACAGCCTCTGTTAAGGGTATTGTAAACCCAGAGACAAATAAGGCTGAGCACGACTTTGTATGGTTCAATCTCAAGTGTACATCTACCAATGCTATTGCAGCTAAGTATCTTGCAAACTACGAGCGTGAGTGGGTGGCTATGGTTAATGCTACAATGAAGAGCTATAATGTCAGTGAGCAGGAGGCTATTGATATTATGATTCAGACATATGGTCAGAGCCTTACTGCTGAGGAGGTTGCAGCAATCAACCTTGCTGAGGGTTGGAATGTGAACTTCACTACACGCCCAGATGCAGCAACTATTTGCGGTCTTAGCGTAATGAACGACGAGGGTACTTGGGGTAGTGCCATTGACACCTTCCGCGCTGCAAAGGAGCCTGCTGCAACACCAGTTCAGTCAACTCTCTTTGAGGACCTTAAGGGTGAGTGGACCGCAACAACAACTATCCGCTACCGCCATTACCACTTCTGTAAGCTCCCAGAGAATGAGGACCACCGCAATGATGATACACAGTGTGCAAATCCAAAGGACAATAAGGAGAACAACTATCTGATTACTCGTGACGAGCCTATCTCAAGCAAGGTTATTATCGGTGAGGTTGGTTATGAGCAGACCCTTCCAGAGGAGGTTTACCAGTTCTTCTTTGACGCTTCAACCCTCAAGACCAAGGAGGAGGTAGATGCTGTTTACAACCAGTTCAAGACTGCTGTTGACGACTTTAATACTAGTGTTCGCAACCAGAACCGTATCCTCTGTCAGGGCTTTACCCTTGAGTATGATGCTGATATCGTAACTTGCCCTGTTCCAGAGCACACTGGTGGCCCAGATGGTAAGATCCCTACAAAGTATGCAAGCCCATATGAGCTCTTCATTGCTGATGCAGATACATACTCGGCTTACAACTACGAGTCTCCAGTATACGATTTCGGTCCAAAGTGGTATCTTGAGATTGGTGCAGACGGTAAGGTGACAGCTCCATTCAATGTAAACTACTTCGCCCCTATGGCACAGTGGTATGAGAATGTATACCAGTTTATTGGTGCTTGTGAGTACGCTACAGCTCCGTATATGAAGGATAGTGATGGTAATATTGTAAATGGTCACTTCCCAGTAGAGGTCTCTGCGGATAAGAATACCATTACAATCTATCCATTCAAGCATACATTCACTCGTCCTGATGATAATGGTATTTCGCAGACAATCACTGCCGACTTCTATCCTCAGATTACTCGTGATATGGGTAATGGTCAGTATCAGCTCTACAGTATGATTGTTGCACCAATCGTTCTTACTCGAAATGGTGCCGCTGCTCCTGCTGCAGTCTCTGCTGATGCTCCTGCAATGAAAACAGAGCTTGAGTCTATCTATAAGGTTGCTCCTCGCCAGGCTCCAAAGAGCCGTACAGCTCTGCCTATTGTAGAGACCGTTAAGTCTCCAAAGGTTGTCAACTATCGTCTTCAGACTGCCGAGGAGGCTCGCGAGGCATTCCTCCGCGTTGCAGATAAGCGTCATCCACGCAAATAATTTTTAACCACTACAATCAGAAACTCTCCGACAGGGGAGTTTCTGGTCGTATCTGAACACAAAGTTTATGAAGAGACTATTTAGTTTTGTCGTAGCCGCAACCGTTACTCTGTCAGCCTCTGCGCAGATTGCACTTGGCGAGAAGGGTGGAGTAATCTCTGGTAGCGTTGAGAGTAACAATATCGTCTACTTTAACGATAGCGCACTCTCTACACCAGCTCCAGATACACACTTTGGCTCTAACGACTACATTAAGGTAGACTACGCTGTAGACCGCTTCAGTGCGGGTATTCAGGTGGAGACCTATCTGCCAGCTCTGCAGGGCTATGAGATTGGTAACTATGGCAACCAGTTCAAGGTGCTTGTGCCAATGGTCTATGCGCAGTGGCAGGATAAGAGCTACTCTGTAACTGTCGGAAATATGTACGAGCAGTTTGGTAACGGACTTATTTTCCGTAGCTTTGAGGACCGTCAGCTCGGTTTTAATAACTCACTGCTCGGTGCAAGGGTTACCTATAATCTGGGCGACTACTTCGCTGTCAAGGCAATCTATGGCCGTCCACGCCTCTATACAAACTATCAGACCGGTTGGGCAGGTGGTGCCGATTTGAGCCTCTCACTGGGCGATATGTTCGGTATGCAGAAGGGCGCACTCTTTATTGAGGGTAGCTATGTAAATCGCTACGAGAAGGTTAGTGATATTGCTGCAGATAATATGCTCAATATGTACTCTGCCCGCCTTAACTTTGACCACTCAGGCTTTACGCTGCGTGGCGAGTATGTAGGCAAGGGTAAGGACTACACTCAGCTCGGTAATAAGGGCTGGGCAGGCTATGGAGAGATTGGCTGGGCAGGCAAGGGCTTTAGCTTTACAGGCTCTGTGCGTGCCTTGAGTCGTATGCTTACTCCTCTTGCTGCTGGTGGTGCAGGTACGGGCAATACGCTCAACTATCTGCCTGCTATGACACGCCAGTATACATATATGCTTGCAAACCTTGAGCCTTATCAGGTAAATGCCGAGGGAGAGATTGGCGGTCAGGTAGATTTTTATTACACCTATCGTAGCAAAAATAACCGCTACCGCTACTGGAACTTCCACGCCAACTACTCTACCTACTACACCCTGCGTAAGGAGCAGAGTAAGAGTGGCAACCGCGAGCGACTGTGGCAGGATATCAATGTAGATGTTACACGCCAATGGTCTAAGAAGCTCAAGACGACCGTCCTCTACTCTTTCCAAGAGTGGAACCCATACCACGGCTACCACCACCGCACATATGTGTCAAATATCTTTGTTGCCGATGTGCAGTATAAGTTTGACCGTAAGAAGTCTCTGCGCGTAGAGGCTCAATATCTGCTCTCTGGCGAGCATGAGGGTGACTGGGGTGCGGCACTTGTTGAGTTTAACCTTGCACCAAAGTGGAGCTTCTTTGTGAGCGATATGTATAACATCGGCCGTGGCGATAAGGGTACAGATAAGAACTACTACTCTGTTGGCGGTAGCCTTACAATTAAGCGTACCCGCATTCAGCTCAGTTATGGTCGCAACCGCGCAGGATATGTCTGCTCAGGCGGTGTGTGTCGCTTCTCTCCAGAGTATAACGGAATTAACCTTGCAGTAACCGCTTCATTCTAATGCTATGAGAAAGTTTTTATATACTATGGTTGCGCTTCTTGCAACCCTTACAACAACCTCTTGCCTCTATGGTGTAGGCTCTGACGAGGGTTTGGATGTTGAAAATACTACAGGCTTTAAGGTTGAGGTCTCTGCAAATGTTATCTCTGCTGATGGCGAGGATACAGCTGTTTTCCGCGTGCTCTATAATGGCGAGGATGTCACAGCAGAGGCTACTCTGTACGATAACGCTACCAATCAGCCGTATGAGACAATGAGCTTTTCGACCTATACATCAGGAATCTACCAGTTCTATGTTATCTGGGGCGAGCATCGTAGCGAGGTTATTGATGTGAAGGCTGTTCAGGCAATGGACCTCTCTGATAGAGACGAGCAGGGCCTTACAGTAACCCTCTCAACAAACCTAGTTCAGGTGGGTAAGCAGTACGCAGCATTTATTGTTCGCTATGACGGTAAGGTGCTTGAGCCTACAGAGATGGAGAAGGTCAAGATTTACAATGCCGAGACAGATAATGGCGTGGCCCTTGAGAAGGTTGTGGCTCTCTACAATGGTAAGGAGTATGTTCTTCCTTCATATACAGCCAATAAGGCTGGTAAGAAGAGCTTCTGGGTGGGTTATAAGACTCAGAACACACGCAACACCCCTGTGACTATTACCGCTGTAAGCAGCGCAATACCAGCACGCCCTGTGGACCCACAGCCAGCAAATACAGACTTTGTTCACCGTGCTATGTTCACACAGCTTACAGGTACTTGGTGTGGATACTGCCCTAATATGATTGAGGCGTTCCACTATATGTTCGAGAACGAGGAGTATAAGGATAAGTTTGTCCATACAGCAGTTCATGGTGGTGATGAGTTTAGACTTACATTGCCAAATGGCCGCGACCTTGCATCTATCCTTAATAACTCTGGTAGCTACCCTTATACAATCGCAAACCTTGCCTATGGTCTGAATACTAACAACTCTGTTGATAGCAATATCAGCGCTATTATGGGTGCTATTGAGAGTACACTTAAGACCCCTGCTCGCGCAGGTATTGCAGTGCGTACAGAGCTTAAGGATAATATGCTGCTTGTTCGTGCCTCAGTAAAGGTCTCTCACGATGGCGAGTACTCTATCGGTGCTTGGCTTGTTGAGAGTGGACTCTATTCTGCACAGAGTAACTATACAAATATTAAGGAGGATTATATTGACATCCACGAGAATGTAGTCCGCATCGCCGACTCAAATCCAGAGGGTAGCGACTTTAAGGGCCACCCAATGGGCCATATCGGCAAGGGTGAGACTGCAGACTACCTCTTTGTTATGGAGATAGACCCAAGCTGGAAGACCGAGAACTGTCACCTTGTCCTCTTTGTCTCAACCATCCAGAACAACCAGAACGCCCTTACCAATGCAGTTAAGAGTGTGTCGCTTACTTCGGGTGTGGAGTTTGAGTATAAGTAATTTTGTCGTGATAGCGGGGCATCTACTTCCGCTAACCTATAAAACCGCAAAGGGTCGTACGCATTAGTACTACCCTTCGCTGTTTTATAGCCCGAGCGTCATACCTACCCCGCTCTGACGACAAAATACGGTTGTTCTAATTGCGCTTTGCCAAGCGCTGGCTCGCCTTTGGCGACCCTTCCCCGCTGCGCCTCGGCAGTATCAGTCGCGGCATAAATGCCTCAAAATGCGAAATTGAAAATTCGTGAACAAGTTCCCATTTTCAATTGTCGCCTTTTGCACCTACGGTGTGCGACTGCTGTTGCTCTCGGCTTAATCGCGGCGTTGGCTTACCTGCGGAAACCCTTCACCGCTCCGCCTCGGCAAAGCCTGCAAGCAGTCTCTGCTCTCGGCTTAATCGCGGCGTTGCACTACGATAACCGAGTTGCTCACATACGCTTTAGTATGCTGCGCACTCGGTTTCTTGTGCGCCTGGCAACTACCTTTTAACGACAAAATGCGAAACTCTAATTGCGCTTAATATAGTGAGATTAAGGAAGTTAATGAGCTGAAGGTAGATTGCCACTAATTCACTAACCTCTTTAATATCCTTTGCAGTCACAAGACTATGAAAAAAATAGAGTCTCACACTCACTATAAGTGTAAAGACTCTATTGTCTCTTTTAATAACTCTTAGAGCTTATGCTTAGAACAGCTCGGCAAGCTTTGTGAGCAGATTCTCGCCGCGCAGGTTCTTAGCGACAATCTCACCATTTGAGCAGTCGATAAGGAAGTTTGTAGGGATGCTCTCTACAACATACTCCTCGGCTGCAGGGTTGCTGAAGCTCTGCAGTAGACTAACATTTACCCACTTCATATTCTGTTTCTTAATAGCAGCTTTCCAAGCCTCTGCATTGCGGTCAAATGATACGCCATAAATCTCAAAGCCCTTCTTGCTATACTTTGCATACGCCTCCTTAAGGTATGGCATCTCGCCCATACAAGGACCACACCATGATGCCCAGAAGTCAAGAAGAACATACTTATTGCCAGCCTTCTCAACTACGCTCTGAAGAGATACGGTCTGACCCTCTGGTGTTGGCTGCTCAATATTAATATAGGTAGGGGTAAAGTCGCTACCCTCAGCCTTAGGCTCTGTGCGCATCTTGCGTGCAGCCTTATCAAGTGCCTCCTTAACTACAGGAAGTGCCTTCATAGGCTCTGATAGAGCGTTAAGCTGAGCGGTCATCTCTGCAGCAGAGAGCTCGTAGCCCTTCTGCTCAATAAAGAGGATAACGCCGAAGATATTGCTCATATTATCCTCAATAGCCTTGTTAATAAATGCCTCGTACTCCTCATAAAGAGCCTCACGCTGCTCATCGTCTGCAGCCTGTGCATAGCGCTGATTGAAGGATGTCATATCGGCATTGTACTGGTTAAATGCCTCATTTGCAGGGGTGCCAGTAGCAAGAACTGAGCTATCGGCAATATTTCCAGATACGGTAATTGCTCCATCCTCGGTAAATACTGCTGTCAGAACCTCGTCAGCAGTACGCAGTGCGTAGTAACCAGCTGGGCTATCAATGTTAAACACGAACTTACCACCGCTAACCTCAGTGCTGTCCACCAATGCACCATTACGGCCTGGCTCGGCAAGGTAGATAGTTCCGTCCTCAACGCCAAGAACATCGCCGCTGATAACTGTTCGGTGGTTGTTGCAGCCTACAGCCATAGCTGCTACTGCCAAAATTGCAAAAATCTTTCTCATTGTTAATCTATTTTAGTTGTTTGTAAACTCCTTTTAAGTTCTACTGCGGCCTTTGTCTGTCTCATTGCAGGCGATAGGCGAGAGATAAACTTCTCCTTCTGCTCGGCTGTGTACCGGTTGCCGCTGAGCGTAAGTAGATATACGCTTGTAAAGTTACTGAGGTTTCTGCGTATAGTCTTGTCTACCAGCTCATCGTAGGCGTTGTTTATAGCCACTCGCTCCTCGGAGCTAAAGGCATTCTTACCCTGCTCCTGAAGAGCTATGCCCTTAATAACGAACTGTCGCAGTGCATTATTGCCCTCTGTGCCACCAACAACAAGACCTCCTGTAGGGCTGTTGTCATCCTCAGCGACTGTTATTGTACCCGCCTCAAGAATTACCGGCGTAAAGCGAGTCATTGCATATAGGTCAATAAGGTTTGTGCTGCCGATGTTGCGCATCGGAATAAGTGAGTCTACAACACCCTCAAAGCGATAACGACCCGAAGTAATCTCTGCCGAGTCTACAACATCATATCCGCTATAGAGGTAGTAGAACTCTCCGTCTGCCTTAGATGTGCTACCCTCAATGATATACCTATTGCCGCTTGGAGTACAGGCGCAGAGCAATAGTGCGATAGTTATAATCAACCCTCTCATTACTCCTTCTCTGTAAGTTCAGCAACGGCACTCTCCAATTTTCTAACCTTGCGAGCAAGCTCTGGAAGCTCCTTGAAAACTGCAAAACTACGGTAGTAGCCCATACCCTTCAATGCAGGCGAGCCAAAGCGAATCTCGCCCGATGGAACATCGCGGTCAATACCACTCTGCGAGCCAATCTTAACATAGTCACCGATAGTAATATGGTCTGCAATGCCCACCTGACCTGCAAGGAAGCAGTTTTTGCCAACCTTCGAAGTGCCTGCGATACCCATCTGAGCTGAAGATACGGTATTCTCGCCAATCTGAACATTGTGGCCCACCTGAATAAGGTTGTCAAGCTTCACACCTCGGTGTATAATCGTAGAGTCGGTCTTTGCACGGTCGATACATGTGTTTGCTCCAATCTCAACATCATCCTCAATAATGACATTGCCAAGCTGTGGAATCTTGTCAAAGCCACCTGCAGCGTTAGGTGCAAAGCCAAAGCCGTCTGCACCGATAACAGCGCCCGCATGGATAATACAACGGCTGCCGATAGAGCAACCCTCGTAGATAGTCACGCGAGGGTAGAGAGTAGTCCCTGCGCCAACCTTTACATTGTCGCCCACATAGCAGTGAGGATAAATCTTCGCGCCATCGCCAATCACTGCTCCCGCCTCAATTACGGCAAAGTCGCCAATGTAGCAGTTGTTCCCAATAGTCGCCTTCTCAGAGATAGATGCGCGCTGTGAAACACCACTCTTCTGTGGCTTCATAGCTTGATACATCTGCAGCAACTGAAGCACGCAAGCTCCGACATTTTCAACCTTAATAAGTGTCGCTGCAACCTCCTGCTTTGGCTCAAAGGACTTGTCTACCAGAACTATAGAGCACTGGGTAGTGTATAGATACGGCTCATATTTTGGATTTGAAAGATAGGCAAGGCCTCCCTGCTTGCCATCCTCAATAGAGGAAACTGTGTGTACTGTGGCGTTCTTGTCGCCCACAACCTCGCCAGAAATTAGTCCGGCAATCATCTCTGCTGTAAACTGCATATTGTCTATTTCAAATAATTGTTAATATCTATCCCTTCGGGCATAAACTCCGATACATCGTACTTAAAGGAGAGTAGCTCGCGCACGATGCTTGACGAGATGTGCGCATACTCATCTGGCGTGACGAGCATCACTGTTGTTATCTCTGGAAAGAGTCGGCGGTTTGTCGCCTCTATAGAGCGCTCAAAGTTAAAGTCCGTTGTGTTTCTGATACCGCGAATCATCGCCACCGCACCACACTGGCGCGCAAAGTCGCCTGTAAGGCAGCTATACGATGCAACCTCAATACGACTATCGTTCGCATATCGGTCCTTAATAAGCTGTACTCGTTGCTCTATGGTAAGCAGTCCGCGCTTGGAGATATTATCCCCAACAGCGATAATAACCTTGTCAAAGAGGCGCAACGCCCCTTCAACAAGCGACTCATGTCCCCTTGTAAATGGGTCAAATGATCCCGGAAAAAGTGCAATTCTCTCCATAATAGCTACAAAGGTAATAATAAATTTTAGAAGCTTATTAAATTTGCCTACAAAATTACGAGAAGTCTTTAACAACTTCTTACTGTACAACTACTTGATTGACTAAATTTACGCCAGACTTCTGGTTTATAGCTCTTGCAAGCGCATCGCGCTGCATCATCAGCTCTGTGCGGATAACGGCAGAGGTTACATGGACATAGAGCGTACCCTTGACAAGTCGCACCTGACGAGTCTGCTCGGCAACCATAGGACCAACGACCTGTCGCCAAGTATCTGGAAGCGCACCCTCAGCAATCTTTGCTGCTATATTTGGACTCTTAAAGAGTTGGTCAAGAAGCTCTCCAACACTCTTTGGCTCTGTTCGTTTCATTATTCTAATACCTTTCCGTAAGTTACATCAAAAAGTTTATACTCCGCGCCGCTATTCTCAAGTAGTCGCTCCATACGCTCGTGGCTACAGTCTGTGATTACTATCTGCCCAAAGGTGTTTCCCGCAACAAGGGATATCAGCTCAGCCACACGACTCTCGTCAAGCTTGTCAAATACATCGTCAAGAAGAAGAATAGGTGTTTTGCCAGTCTCTGCTGCAATAATCTGATACTGAGCAAGTTTGAGTGCGATAATGAAGGACTTCTGCTGACCTTGTGAGCCATACTTGCGCAGTGGTACATCGCCAATTGTAAAGTGTATGTCGTCCCTCTGAACGCCCACTGTGGTATATCCCATAATGCAATCCTTCTCGCGGGACGCAAGTAGAAGGTTGCTCAGAGACTCCTCTAATAGGTCAGAGCGGTAGTCAAGCCATACCGCCTCGCGGTCGCCCGATAGAATCTTATAATACTGAGCCACAATAGGTTGCAGCCTACTAATCATTTCGCGCCTGCGCTCAAAAATCTTTACGGCTGCCGCCTCAAGCTGCATATCGTAAATCTGGAGCATCTGCTCGTCAGAGCCAATCTTAAGGTACTTATTTCGCTCGGCAAGGGCAGTGTTGTAGCGGATAAGAGTAGAGAGGTAGTCGTGGTCAAATTGAGAGATAAAGGCGTTGATATACTTGCGTCGCTCCTCTGCGCTGTCGCTAATGAGCATAGAGTCGGCAGGGGAGACAATCACCGTAGGGATAAATCCTATATGGTCTGAAAAACGCTCATAGAGCTTGCCATTTCGCTTGATAACCTTCTGAGAGCCGCGTGTATAGCTACAGATAATCTGCTCACGACGCTCGTTGTCACTGATAAATGTGCCGTCAATGATAAAACTCTCCTGCCCATGCAGTACGCACTGGCGGTCACTCATACCGATTGCCGACTTGCACATTGATAGGTAGTAGATTGCATCCACGATATTGGTCTTGCAAGTTCCGTTGTCGCCAACAAAGCAGTTTATGCCGCGGAAAAAGTCTATCTCCTGCTGTGACAGATTCTTAAAGTTTATCAACGAGAGTCTCTTTATATACATACCTTTACTCCTTACATTTTCGACTCAAAGGTACAAAAATAAGCCGAACAAAATATATTTTTCAAAAAAAAGTATAGAAATTATGGATTATTAACTAAAAAATCTTACTTTTGCAGTTTGAAGGCAAAAAATAACCGAAATAGAGTAAAATACGAATTATAAAAAATAAAAATTATGGCAAAAAAAGAGAATCAGCAGGAGGCAGCAGTTGCCGAGGCTGTAAGCAAAACAGAACAGTTTTTCCAGGAGAACGGCAAGAAGGTCGTTATTGCTCTTACGGTAGTTGTACTTGCAGTAGTTGGCGGCTACCTCTACAAGAACTTTGTTATTGACAGCAATGCAGAGAAGGCTGCAGAGATGATTGTTGAGGCACAGGATCGCTTCGCAGGCGAGAATCCAGACTTCGCTCTGGCTCTGAATGGCGATGAGAATGGCGCAGGTTTCCTTGATGTTGTTGAGCAGTATGGTTCAACAGCTGCTGGTAACATTGCAAAGCACTATGCAGGTATCTGCTACCTTCGTCTTGGTGAGCTTGACAATGCCGAGAAGTGTCTTGCACAGTATGACGCTGTAGACGAGCTTGCTGCTGAGGTTGTAAATGCACAGAACCTCGGTCTTCGTGGCGATATCGCTGTTGAGAAGGGTGAGTATGAGGCAGCAGTAGCCCTCTATAAGAAGGCAGTAGCAGCTTCAAAGAATATCTACACAGCTCCTCTTTATCTCTACAAGCAGACTCTTGTATACGCACAGCTTGGTAACAAGGCTGAGGCTCAGAAGTGCCTTGACGCTCTTCAGGCTGAGTACCCAATGTCAACTGAGGCTCGCGAGGCTGAGAAGGTTGTTGGTAGCTTGTAGTATTACTTTAACGCAAACAAAGAGGGTTGGGAGCATTACTCTCAACTCTCTTCTATTTTCTTTTTCATCCCTTATATAAATATAGTATGATATCTCCATCGGAAATAAAGGTTGGCATAGTTGCCGAGCAAGGCCTTGATATATGGTCAGCCATCGCCTGCCTGCGCCAGAGTGGATGCACAGACGAAAATATCGTTGTTAAGTATGTGCCACCATTTCAAATAGCTCTCGGCGCACTATTTTTTGCCGAGTATACCGATGTGGACTGCACTATAGTCATTGCCCGTGAGAAGAGTGAGCCTATTGCCACAGCTCTGCTCAATTTGCAGATACAGTGGAATATGCCTATTGACTACGCTCAGTATCCAGCTCTTGACTGCGACTCAATTATTCGTATGGTACTTCTCCAGGGCGAGATGGCTGAAAAGGCGGGGGCAATACAGGAAAACAAGTCACAGCATAGTAGCTGTTAGCCCTTAGCTATTAGCTGTTAGCCATTGGCTTACCTGCGGTAAGCCTTCACCGCTCCGCCTCGGCAAAGTCTGCAAGCAGTCTCTGCTCTCGGCTTAATCGCGGCGTTAGCAGGCTAACGCAGAACAGAGAATTTAGGGAGGTTAGGGAAGTTAAAGAATTTAGTGACAGACTTCGTCTGAAAGTGTTTATTCGGATTTAGGTTGCTGCCGCAAGGCAGTGAAAGAGAAAATAGAGTCTAACACTCAAGCTCGCTTGAAGGTGTAAAGACTCTATTTTTTATTTCAATAACTCGCAGAGTTACCCTAAATCCGCATCAGCATGGAAGAGAAACGAAGTTTCTCAAAAAGTTTTTGCACGCCCTGCTTTTTTCAAAAAGCGGGCAGTACTGCGTAGCTAACTAATACCCCAGTTCGGCTTGGAGGCGAGCAATCTCGTCGGCGGGAACGGCTTGGAGAGTCTTGCAAGGGGTGTCGCGGGCGATGGTGTAGCACATAATCTGCTTTGGGCGTATGCGCTGTAGGGCAGAGCGCATAGCGGCGATATGCTCAGCTGTTGTGTTGTCAATCTTTTTGCCGTTATACTCGCCACGCAGGAACATTATCTGCACAATAAGGTTGCCCTCAAAGGCTGCAAGTTGGTCTATAACCCTATCTACGGAGTAGTTGCAGCAGGGTTTGTTCATGTCTAAAGCGGTGCTGTTGATTGCGGCGTCAAGCTTGAGTATATTATTATCTACGCGCAGTAGGGCGCGGACAACATCCTCTCGGTGGAGCTGTGTGGCGTTACTCAGTACGGATATCTTTGCGTTGGGAGCATACTTATCTCTTAAAGCTATTGTGTCGTCAATAACCTCCTCAAAGTCTGGATGAAGTGTCGGCTCGCCATTGCCGGCAAAGGTTATCACATCTGGAAGTACTCCATCTTCTGCCATCTGGATAAGTCGGCTCTCAAGGGCTGCGGCAACATCACTACGGCTGTTGAAACTCTCCCTGCTGCGGTTGTCGTCATTCCATCCGCACTCGCAGTAGATGCAGTCAAAGGTGCAGAGTTTGCTGTTGAGTGGTAGTAGGTTTACGCCCAACGATACTCCGAGACGGCGCGAGTGTACTGGCCCATAAATTATCTGTGGATATAGTGCAGTCATAGCAAAAATAATTTTTCACAAATGTAGTGATTTTTCTTTAGAAAAGAGTATCTTTGTAGTCAAACAAACCTATAATACTATGAAAAAACTCATTCTTACACTTGCAGTTGCTTTTACCACTATCTTTGCTGTTCAGGCGGCAAAGCCAGTGAAGATTATCTTCGATACAGACATGGGTAACGATGTGGACGATGTTGTCGCCCTTGATATGTTATATAAATATGTAGACGAGGGTACTATTGACCTTCTCGGCATCCTTTCAAGCAAGCGAGAGGCAGGAAGTATCAAATTTATTGATGCTATGAACACAATCTATGGGCATCCAAATATCCCTATCGGAATAGCAAAAACATACCCAAGCGAGAACTATGTGTGCACAGACAAAAAACTTAACTATGCTGACTATACTGTAGCCCAGCATAACTACCCTCACACTATCAAAGATTGGGATGCTGTGGAGGATGGATATAAACTTCTTCGTAGGCTACTCAGCAAGGAGGAGGATGGTAGTGTGACCCTTGTTATGGTCGGTTTCTCTACTAACCTTGTCCGTATGCTCGACTCAAAGGCAGACGAGTATTCAGAGCTTGATGGCAAGAGCCTGCTGGCAAAGAAATTGGATAAGGTTGTAATTATGGCGGGTAACTTCCGCGAGAAGAGAAAGGAGTATAATGTGTGGAACGACCACTATGCAGCCGTCCGCTTCTATGCCGAGTGTCCAGTGCCAATGTTGTTTACTGATGTGGTTCTTGGTAAGAGTGTTCTTTATCCATATCAGACTGTGTATGAGGGATTTAAGTACTTTGAGAACCACCCTCTGCCAGTCTCTTTCCACTACTACGCCAAGATGCCATACAACCGCCCGCTGTGGGACCCAACAGCCGTTCTGTTTGCAGCCGAGGGGCACAAGGGTTATGCCTCACTCTCTAAAAAAGGATATGTCACTGTTGACCAGAAGTCAATCACAGACTTTACTGTAGACAAGCACTCAAACCGTCAGTACTATGAGGTCAATGATGCCCAAAGAGCGGCTATTGTTCGCCGAGTTGTGGAGCTAACGATGCGAAGTCCAAAAAATCCTTATAACAAGAAATAGCCCTGTAGGTAGCTGTGGCGGTGCTTTTGATTTTTTGTTAACAACTTGTGTAAAATTATCCACCGAAAAATTTGGATAGTTGGGGATTTTGTCCCTAAATTTGTGGTACAAATATCAGAATTAAGTAGTCTCTTTCGGGAGACTATTTTCGCCTAAATAGAAAAACCAATAAATAAAACTGATATACTATGAATAAATCTCCTAAAAAGGTAGAGTATGCCGCTGCTGTGGCTGCCGCCAAAGAGTATTTTGGTGGTGATGAGCTGGCTGCAACAGTCTGGGTGAGCAAGTATGCTCTGAAGGACTCCTTCGGCAACATCTACGAGTCGTCGCCAACGCAGATGCACGAGCGTATAGCCTCTGAGCTTGAGCGTATTGAGAACAACTACCCAAATCCGCTCTCTTTTGCAGAAATCTTTGAGCTTCTTGACCACTTCCGCTATGTTATTCCGCAGGGTGGCCCAATGACCGGTATTGGAAACAACTTCCAAGTTGCTTCGCTCTCTAACTGCTTTGTTATTGGACACAAGAATTCTGCCGACTCTTATGGTGGTATCTTCCGTATGGATGAGGAGCAGGTGCAGCTGATGAAGCGTCGTGGTGGCGTAGGTCACGACCTGTCACACATCCGTCCTGCAGGTAGCCCAGTGCTCAACTCGGCACTTACATCTACCGGTATTGTTCCATTTATGGAGCGTTACTCAAACTCAACCCGCGAGGTTGCACAGGATGGCCGTCGTGGAGCTCTTATGCTCTCGCTCTCAATTAAGCATCCAGATGCAGAGAGCTTTATTGACGCAAAACTCGACACCAACAAGGTTACTGGTGCAAATGTCTCAATTAAGATTGATGACGAGTTTATGCGCTCAGTAATTGAGGGTCGCACATATACTCAGCAGTTCCCTATTGGTGCTGCAGAGCCAAAGTATGTTCAGAATATTGATGCCCGCAAGCTATGGGCAAAGATTATCCACAACGCATGGAAGTCTGCCGAGCCAGGAGTGCTCTTCTGGGATACTATCATCCGCGAGTCTGTGCCAGATTGTTATGCCGATCAGGGCTTTACAACGGTCTCTACAAACCCTTGTGGCGAGATTCCACTCTGCCCTTATGACAGCTGCCGACTGCTGGCTATCAACCTCTATGGCTATGTTGAGAATCCATTTACTAAGGAGGCTACATTTAACTTTGACCTCTTTAAGCAGCATATCCACAAGGCTATGCACCTGATGGATGATATTATCGACCTTGAGCTTGAGAAGGTAGACCTTATTATTGAGAAGATTGAGTCTGACCCAGAGGATCTTGATGTTCGTCAGGTAGAGATTAATCTGTGGAAGAAGATTAAGGATATGGCTCTCAAGGGTCGTCGTACAGGTCTGGGTATTACAGCTGAGGGCGATATGCTTGCAGCACTCGGTCTGCGCTATGGCTCAGAGAAGGCTCTTAAGTTTGCTGTAGAGGTACACAAGACCCTTGCTGTTGAGGCTTACCGCGCATCTGTGATGATGGCTCGTGACCGTGGTGCATTTGGCGTTTTTGATGCAGAGAAGGAGAAGAACAATCCGATGATTGCTCGTCTGCGTGAGGCTGATAGCTCGCTCTATGAGGATATGCTCAAGTATGGTCGTCGTAATATCGCTATGCTTACTATCGCTCCTACTGGTACTACTTCACTCATGTCTCAGACAACATCTGGTATTGAGCCAGTGTTCCGCCCAGTATACAAGCGTCGTCGTAAGATTAACCCATCAGATAAGAATGTAGTTGCTACATTTGTTGACGAGCAGGGTAACTCATTTGAGGAGTATAATGTATACCACCACAAGTTTGTTGATTGGCTTACAATCAACGGCTACGATATCTCTCGCCTGCAGAGCATTCAGGATGAGGAACTTCAGCGTTGGGTAGACGCTTCGCCATACCACCGCGCTACAGCAAACGATATCGACTGGGTGGCAAAGGTGCGTATGCAGGGTGCTATTCAGAAGTGGGTTGACCACTCAATCTCTGTGACTGTAAACCTTCCAAATAATGTCTCTGAGGAGCTTGTTGCCGATGTATATCGCACAGCTTGGGAGTGTGGCTGTAAGGGTATTACCGTATATCGTGACGGTTGCCGTGCAGGTGTGCTTGTAGACAAGAAGTCTAAGAAGGAGCAGCCAAAGTGTGAGGAGCCTACACAGTCTAACCGTCGTCCGAAGTCACTCCCTGCAGAGGTCGTTCGCTTCAAGAATGGTAAGGAGGACTGGATTGCATTTATCGGTCTACATGAGGGTCATCCATATGAGATTTTCACTGGTAAGATCGAGGATGATGCAATGTATATCCCGCCAAAGATTACTAAGGGTAATATCCTGAAGGTCCGCGAGGAGGATGGTACAAAGCGTTACGACTTCCAGTATACCGACCGCTATGGCTATACAAATACTATCGGTGGTATCTCGCGTCTGTTTAACGAGAGCTTCTGGAACTATGCTAAGCTTATCTCTGGCGTTCTGCGTTACAATATGCCTATTGACAAGGTTGTTTCGCTCATTGACGGTCTGCACCTTGATGATGAGAATATCAACACTTGGAAGAATGGTGTTAAGCGCGCCCTGAAGCAGTATATTGAGGATGGAACTCGCTCAAAGGGTAAGTGTCCTCAGTGTGGTCAGGAGCAGATGGCTTATCAGAACGGCTGCCTTACTTGTATGAGCTGCGGCTACTCAAAGTGCGGTTGATGCAGTGCGGCGGATTAAGAGAATAGAACCGAGCCAAATTTTGGCTCGGTTTTGTTTTATACATAGGTAAATTTTGAATTTTGAAATGGTTTAGTTACCTTTGCAAGTTAGTAACAAATTTAATAAAAAGATATGGTAATTTTAGTTTTGAACTGTGGTAGTTCATCAATTAAGTATCAGGTGATAGACATCTGTGACGGTAGCCACTCTTTGCTTGCAAAGGGTCTTGTAGAGCGTATTGGCCTTGCGGAGGGCGACCTTACACACAAGCCTGTGGGTAAGGATGTTTTCCACCTGCATCAGCCTATTGCTGACCACACAACTGGTATTCGCCTTGTTCTTGAGGCTCTGACAGACGCTAATCACGGCGTTATCGCCTCTCTTGACGAGGTTAAGGCCGTAGGTCACCGCGTGGCTCACGGTGGCGAGTTCTTTGCTCAGAGCTGTGTTGTAGACGAGGATGTAAAGGAGAAGATTCGCTCGCTGTTTGACATTGCTCCGCTGCATAACCCAGCAAACCTTGAGGGTATTCTCTCTATTGAGAAGGTGCTGCCAGAGGTTAAGCAGGTGGCAGTCTTTGACACATCGTTCCACCAGACAATCTCTGCTGAGAACTATCTCTATGCTCTGCCTTATGAGTACTATGAGAAGTATCGCGTGCGTCGCTACGGCTTCCACGGCACAAGCCATAAGTTTGTTGCTGGTGTGGGTGCTACTCTTGCAGGCCTTGATATTAACAACAGCAAGATTATCACTTGCCACATCGGTAATGGCGCCTCTGTGACCGCTATTGAGAATGGTAAGAGCGTATGCACATCTATGGGCTTCTCGCCAGTAGATGGTCTTGTTATGGGTACTCGCTGTGGCGATGTAGACCCATCGGCTCTGCTCTTTATTGCCGAGAAGGAGGGTATGAATCTTGCAGATATCAACACAATGATTAACAAGCGCTCTGGTGTTGAGGGTCTGTCTGGTGTGTCAAGCGATATGCGAGATATTGATGCTGCTTATGAGGCTGGTAACCCTCGCGCTATTGTTGCTCGTGACATCTACTACGCTCGCGTAAAGCAGTATATCGGTAAGTATGCAGCCCTTATGGGTGGTGTAGACCTTGTTATCTTTACTGGTGGCGTGGGTGAGAACTCTTGGGAGCTCCGTGAGGGTGCGACTGCGGGCCTTGAGTTTATGGGCATCGCTCTTAATGAAGAGGTAAACCGCATAACTCGTGGCACAGATACAATTATCTCGGCTGACGACTCAAAGGTAAAGGTGGCAGTAGTAGCTACAAACGAGGAACTGGTAATTGCAACAGACACATATAATTTAACAAAATAGACAACACTATGAAACATTTACAAGAGATAGTAGAGGCTGCAAAGATTCGCGGTAGAAGGCGTCTTGCAGTAGCTTATGGACAGGATTCTCACACTATTGAGGCTGTTTATGATGCCTATAACGAGGGCCTTGTAGAGCCAATTCTCTATGGCGATCGTATCGTTATTGAGCAGGTTTGCCAGGAGCTTAATATTGATAGCTCTGTTTTCCAGATTATTGACGAGAAGAACGATGTTAAGGCTGCAACACTCGCAGCTACAGCTGTTGCATCTGGCGAGGCAGATGTGCTTATGAAGGGAATGCTCCCAACAGATAAGTATATGCGCGCAATCCTTAACAAGGACCTTGGTCTCTGCCCTCCAAAGGGCGTGCTGAGCCATGTGTCAGTATTTGAGTGGAGCGGATACCACAAGCTCCTCCTTGCATCTGATATCGCTATTATTCTTCAGCCAGATATCAAGCAGAAGCAGAAGCAGATTGACTACCTGCGTCAGGTGGCAGTTGCTTTAGGCGTTCAGACTCCAAAAATCGGTTGCGTAGCTCCATCAGAGCAGGTGCTTCCTGCATCAGTATCATCTATTGAGGGTGCTATGCTTGCAAAGATGGCAGATCGTGGTCAGCTCGGCAATGTTGTTGTTGATGGTCCGCTGTCACTCGATGTTGCGCTGTTTAAGGAGGTTGCAGAACATAAGAAGGTTAAGGGCTCGACTATCGCAGGCGATGTAGATGCGCTTCTGTTCCCAAATATTGAGTCTGGAAATGTCTTCTTCAAGTCTGTGTCACACCTTGCTGGTGGTGAGATTGCAGCGATTGTTATGGGTGCAAAGGTCCCTTGTGTGCTTACATCTCGTGGCGACTCTGCAGCGTCAAAGAAGTACTCTATTGCTCTTGCTTGTCTGCTTGCACGATAGGTTGTAATATTAATGCCGAGGCTACACCTATAGTATAGGTCGTGCTTCGGCATTATAAATACCAACAAACAATGAAGTTACTGATTATTAACGGGGCAAACCTTAACTTGCAGGGTAAGCGCGATAGGGGAGTCTATGGCTGCGAGAGCTTTGACGAGTTTATCCCGCGCTTGCAGCAGAAGTATGCCGACCTAACGATAGACTACTATCAGACAAATATTGAGGGCGAGATTGTCTCAGCTCTGCATAGTGCTGAGGGTAAATATGACGGTGTGCTGCTCAATGCTGGTGGATATACACACACCTCTGTAGTTATCCGCGACGCTATCTCGGCTATTGATACGCCTGTTGTTGAGATTCATATCTCTAATATTGCTGCCCGCGAAGAGTTCCGCCATACAACGCTTATAGGCTCTGTGGCTGTTGGTAGCATTGTGGGCTTTGGACTTAACTCCTATGTACTTGGCGTAGAGGCGCTTAAGCTCTATCTTCAGTAGACGACTATGGCAGAGCAGCTGAGGGATAAGGTTACGGTAGGTGTAGCGTGGAGTGTGGCGGAGAAGGTTGGCTCTATGCTTATGCAGATGGTCGTAAGCATAGTAGTTGCCAGGCTGCTTATGCCAGAAGACTTCGGTGTGCTTGCTATCCTTACCTTCTTTACGGCTCTTATGGTCGTTGTCGTTGATAGCGGATTTTCTCAAACACTTATACGCAAAACAGAGCCCACGGAGAGTGACTATAAGTCGGTATTTGTCTTTAATGTAGTAACCTCTTTGGTGCTCTATGTCCTGATGACGGCTCTAAGCCCAGCTATCGCTGCATACTATAATCTGCCTGTTATCAGTAAGATAGCTCCAGTGCTGTTTCTGCTACTTCCTATAAACGCTCTCTGCGTTATTCAGAACACAATTTTTGCTCGTCAGTTCCGCTTTGCCACTCTCTCGCGTATAAACTTCGCCTCGGCAGCTACTGCGGGCGTTGCTGCAATTACTATGGCGTGGTGTGGCTTTGGAGTGTGGAGTCTTGTGGCTCAACGACTTGTGCAAGTAGCTACAAAGGCCGTTCTGCTCTGGTGGTATGGAGAGTGGAGGTGTGAGGGGCGATTTGATAAATCGGCTCTGGGAGCTATGAGTGGCTTTTCATTTCGACTGATGGGCACCGATATCATCTCTTATATATACAACAATATCGCCCAACTCTTTATCGGCAAGATGCACTCAGCCACAACCCTCGGCTACTATAATCAGGCGCAGAAACTTAAGGAACTGCCCGTAACATCTGTTGTGCAGTCGTTCCAGAGCGTCACTTACCCTGCACTGGCAAATGTTAAGGGGGATAAGCAGAAGTTTGCCGATAGTTATCTGCGTGTGTTGGCTATCACGGCAGCGGTTATTGCGCCAGTTATGGTGGGTATGGTGGCTGTGGCGGATGATATGTTTATGCTGATGCTTGGCCAGAGGTGGATGCCCACTGTGCCTTATTTTAAGATACTATCACTGGCAGGACTCTTCTACCCAATATCTATGATTGCCTATAATGTGCTGAAGGTTGCGGGTGACGGAGGCGTAATTCTCCGTTTGGAGATAGTCAAAAAGGTTATTATGACCGTTATTCTTGCCGTTGCTATTCCGCACTCTGTGACGGCTATCGCGTGGGGTATGGTCGTTATGGCTGTTGTAGAACTTACGCTCAACTGCTTCTACTCGCTGCGCTTTGCAGGGCTTAAGGTCTTTGATTTGATTTGTACGCTGCTACCTATAGCACTGCTGACAACAACTATGTTCTTTGTAGTTAAGGCTGTGGGTTATTATACTACTGATTTTGGACTATTTGCGAGGTTTGCACTACAGATTGCCGCAGGTGTTGCTGCTTATCTTCTTGGCGCACTAATCTTTAGGATGAAGTTCCTTAAGGATATTCTTCAGAGTGTGAAGCGCATTATTTAGATTGATTTTTAGAGTGCTCAAGTTTGTAGACCTGCTCGTTTGGTCTCTGCATATTATATCGCTCGCGGGCATACTGCTCAAGATACTCATCGTACTGTAGTCTGTTGAGTAGCGCGCTGTCTGCGTCAATCTGTCGTTGATACTGCTCTTGAAGCCTATTTAGGCGATTTATTTCTCGCTTAGAGCGGATGATGCTCCAGACGGACTGAACGATAATGAAGAGGGTTAGGGCGGAGATAACGATAGTTATGATGCGCCAAAATAGTAGTGACGCATCAGAGAGTAGACTACCTAAAAATCCCCACTTCTTACCCTTAGCCATTATGGTATGTGCATATATTTGTGACTCTGTATAGATATGCTCCATTGCGGATTGCTCTTGGCATACTCCACAATCGCGCCCATAATCTCTTTTGAACGACTCCACTCTGGCTGTAGATAGAGTAGACAGCCCTCTGAAACCTTTGCCGCATTTGCCTCAGCCCACTCAAAATCCTCCTCGCTCTCAATAATCACCTTCAGCTCATCTGCGCGTGCAAAAGCCTCCTCTAAAGGTGGCTGCTTGCGCTTTGGCGAGAGACACACCCAGTCAAAGTGTCCGCTAAATGGATGAGAGCCAGAGGTCTCAAGAAAAATCTTCAACCCCTTCTCGTGAAGTCGCGATGTAAGTGGCTCAAGAGGGTAGAGCAGAGGTTCACCACCAGTGATTACTATAGACTGAGCCTTGCAGGCAACTGCGCGCTCAACAACTACGCTCATATCTGTCGGCGGGTAGAGCTTTGGGTTCCAAGTGTACTTTGCATCGCACCACTTACACCCTACATCGCAACCACCCAGGCGTATAAAATAGGCGGGCTTTCCAGTATGAAAGCCCTCGCCCTGTATTGTGTAGAAATCCTCTACTAATGGCAGTAGTTTACCGCCCTGTAGTACCTCAATATTATTCATTATCAACGACATAGATGTCCTTTAGACCGCGACCTACCTGGTCATAGTCAAGACCATAACCCACGATAAACTCGTTGCCTATCTCCATGGCAACATACTTTATCTTGCGGTCGTAGAGGTACTTCTGTGGCTTGTAGAACAGTGTACAGACCTCCACGCTATTTGGATTAAGTGACTCAAGGTAAGAGATCATGTGCTCAATGCTGTGGCCAGTCTCAACGATATCCTCCACAAGGATAATATCACGACCAGTGATGTCAAAGTCAATGCCAAGCTTGCGCATAACATTGCCAGTAGACTCTGTACCCTGATATGAAGATACCTGCATAAAGGTCATCTCATTTGTAAAGGTTACCTTGCGAATTAGGTCAGAGAGAAATACCACCGCTCCACATAGTACACCAACAAAAATAGGGGGCTTTGCTGTTGATGCGTAGTCCGCGTTCAGTCGCTCTGCTACTGCTGCTACAGCTTTGTCAATCTGCTCAGCAGGAATCATCTCCTTGAAGGTGCGATCTAAAAGTTTTACCTTATTCATTTGGGTTTGCTATTTGTTTGTTATTCGTATCTTCCTGATTTAAGACGATTTACCTCGTCCACAGTGAGGAAACGCCAAGCTCCACGCTTGAGATTCTTCTTTGTAAGACCGGCATAGTATACACGGTCAAGCTTTGTCACTTGATAGCCCAGATGCTCAAACATACGGCGTACGATACGGTTTCTGCCAGAGTGAATCTCTACGCCTACAGACTTCTTGTCATCCTTAAGCCAAGATATCTCGTCAAAGTATGCCTCGCCATCCTCAAGAGTCACTCCCTCGGCAAGAGTGTCAAAGTCTGCACGAGTCAGTGGCTGGTCAAGAGTTACCTCGTAAACCTTCTTCTTTTTCAGTGAAGGGTGTGTAAGAGTTCGGGTAATATCGCCATCGTTTGTAAAGAGCAGAAGTCCAAGTGAGTTCTTGTCAAGACGGCCTACTGGATATACTCGCTCTGTGCAAGCACCCTCAATAAGCTCCATTACGGTCTTTGCTGCGTGGTCATCCTCAAGAGTTGTGACATATCCCTTTGGCTTGTTTAGAAGCAGATATACATGCTTCTCGCCCTGTATTCTCTCGCCATTAAAGCGCACCTCATCGCCTGGCTTCACTTTTGTGCCAAGCTCAGTGACAATAATGCCATTTACACTTACAAGGCCTGCTGCAATCAGCTCATCGGCCTCACGGCGTGAGCAGATGCCCGACTGGGCTACAAAACGGTTTAGGCGAACCTCGCCAGTCTGCTTGTTAGGGTTGAACTTCGGATAGCTGCGACGCTCTGTTGTGCGTGGACGGCCTGTACGACCCTCCTCGCTGCGCTTTCCGTATGGTTTTGCTGCACCTGCGCCCTGTGGTTTGCCCTTGTATCCACCCTCAGTGCGCTTGCCGTATGGCTTGCCAGATGAAGGGCGGGTAGGGCGTGCTGGGCGAGCAGGACGCTCGCTGCGCTCAGATGGTGTATACTCGTCACGCAGACGGTTGTCCTCAGTAAAATGTGGATTGTATGATGCGCGCTTAGGGCGTGAGAATGGACGCTCACCGCGCTCTGTGCGCTCCTTTGGAGCCGCAGTGCGTACGCGCTTATCTTTTGCAAATCGTGAAAGTGTTGACGAATTTTCTGTGTTAAACTTTGCCATAGTACTATATTTTGGCTGCAAAGGTAGTGAAATTTCCCGATAGCAACCTCTTTTCTACGAAAATAACCGCTTAATTGTATATTTAAGGCGTAACTTGTGATAATATCTACTTCGCATTGACTGTAGGCTGACGCAAAACCACACTCTCTGTGTCCGCAAAACTGCCAACAATAAGCCAAGCTGTGCGATTGGCTAAAGAGTTGTTTGGCTCCACAGTAAGCTCAATGCCTGAGCGACCATGCATTAATGTGCGCGACTGAGGGTAGTTTGGTATCACTACCAAATCTATCCAACCCTCCCGCGGAATCATATTACCACTCTTGTCAAAAGACCACGCATCATCAAATGTATAGCGGATTGTAGCAAAGTCAATACCCGTAGAGAGTACAGGAATTACCACTACACCACCCTCGGCAGGTAGTGTGTACTCCTTCTGCTCAAACTCTATACTTGGAATATCGCTCTCCTTAATGTCGTCATCTTTGTCGCACGATGTGAATATAACGGCGCAACAGAGTGCCATAAACAAAAAAGCTCTTTTCATACTGTGACTTTTTATATGTGTATTATTATACAAAATTATAAATTTTGTTTTTGATTTCCAAATTTTAGGTAATTTTGCAGCATGAATCGTGAAATTTTCAGAATAGCAATACCGAATATCATCTCCAGTATTACCGTGCCGCTGATGGGAATCTTCTCTACGGCAATAGCTGGTCATACGGGCGACAGTGCTACTACAATCGGCGCACTTGCTGTGGGGGTGTCTATCTTTAATTTTATCTACTGGAACTGCTCGTTTATCCGTATGGGTACAAGCGGCATTACGGCGCAAGCCTTTGGTGCTAAGGACTTTGAAACTACAACAGCGATGCTTGTTCGCGCTGTCGGTATCTCAGCAATTTTGGGCGTTCTGGTGCTTGTGTTACAGTATCCGCTTGGCGAACTCTCGCTGTGGATGATGAATGGCTCAAAGATGGTTTCGGACTACTTCTATGCTCGTATCTGGGCAGTGCCTGCGGGTATTATGCTCTTTGGCCTTAATGGTTGGTTTACGGGTATGCAGAACGCAGTGATACCTATGTGGACATCAATATTTATCAATGTTCTGCATGTGTTGCTGAGCCTGTGGTTTGTCTTTGGCTTTGATATGGGCATTACGGGTATTGCCTACGCATCGGTCGTGGCGCAGTGGAGCGGTATGCTTCTTTCACTGTTGCTTCTGGTGGTATACTTTAGAAATACGCTACATCGCGTAGATATCGCTAAAGTATTGGATATGAGCGCGCTGAGGGAGTTTTTTAAGGTCAATGGCGATATTATTATCCGCACCTTCTGCATCGTTATGGTCTACACATTCTTTACCGCTGCATCTGCTCGTATGGGTAGCGATATTGTGCTGGCGGTAAATACTATGCTTCTGCAACTTTTTACACTCTTCTCCTATATGAACGACGGCTTTGCTTACGCTGCCGAGGCTCTTACAGGCCGCTTTGTTGGGGCAAGGGATGAACTGTCACTTAGACTGTGTATAAAACGATGCGTTGTCTGGGCTTTGGGTACGGCTGTGGTCTGTATTGTTGTCTACCTTTTCTGGTGGAAAAATATTCTGGGTCTGTTCGTTGGAGATGAGTCTCAACTACCTCAGATACTGGAGGTTGCTCAGAGATATATCGGCTGGGTTATTGTAATTCCTATGGCCGCTGCACTGCCATTTCTTATGGACGGTATTATGGTTGGCGCAACCCTTACGCGAATACTTCGCAACTCAATGCTCATCTCTACGGCGGCCTACTTTGGCCTCTACTACACGCTCTATCCATTTATCGGGAACGATGCACTGTGGCTCGCCTTTACAGCCTATATGGCATTGCGCGGGATTGCTCAGTATTTTATGTCGGATAGGCTTGCAATGGTGTATGATAAGAGCTCGACACAATAGGCTGTTAGTCAATTGACTGCTGTCAATTGACCATATCCATCAGTAAACAGATGTCTATAAGGCTCGCCTTCACTGCGTCGCCTCGGCATAGTTCAAACAAGCTTGACTCTGCCCTCGGCTTAATCGCAGCGTTGGTTAGCTTTCACTGCCTATATGGCCCTGCGCGGTGTGGCTCAATACTTTATGTCGCACCAACTGGAAATGGTTTACCAAAAGAGTAGGTAAGTCCTTGTTCAAAATGGTCTACGGAGGTGCTATTCACCTCCTTTTTATTTGCAAATTGGTAAATTTTTATTATCTTTGCGTGATTATAGTATTATATCAAAATAGGTATGGAAGAACAGAGATTGATTGAGGTGATTGCCGAGGCAATTCAGGATAAGAAGGGTAAGGGTGTTGTGTCGCTGGATTTGAGCGGTATGGATGGTACGATTTGCTCACATTTTGTAGTGTGCAATGCTGACTCTACGACTCAGGTGTGTGCTATTGCTGACTCGGTTGAGGAGGCGGTATATCTCAAGCTTGGGGAGAACCCTTGGCGTGTAGAGGGTAAGCAGACTGGTCTGTGGGTGGCTATGGACTACATTGATGTTGTGGTACACATCTTTCAGACTGATTTGCGTGACTACTACCGTCTGGAGGATTTGTGGGCAGATGCTCCGATGGTGGAGTATGAGGATGTTGAGTAGTGTGTTACTTTTTTGCTCCTCGATGCAATTTGTATGGCGAAATGTCGTTGTACATCTGTAATTAACATGTAAAACAATTATGGCAAAGAAGAAAAATAACGGAAAAGTTGGTCTGCGTCCCAATATGATGTGGTTGTGGACGGTCATTTTTATAGCTATTTTGGGTTTTGCTCTCTTTGGTCAGAGTCCCAAGAAGCCTGTGACAACTGATTGGAGTGAGGTTGATACCCTTATTACAAGAGGTTTAGTGAGTAAAATCGAGATTGTCAATCGTGACAAGGCGTTGGTTTATCTTACAGAGCAGGGTGTGGCGCAGCTCTCGGCAGATGAGCAGTCTAAGTTTGCGGCGTTACCAGCAGAGGGTCATCAGCTTGAGTTCCAGATAGGCTCTGTAGAGACCTTTAGAGAGGATTTTGACAAGGCGGTGGCTCTTAGTCCAACAAATGTGGCACTTACATACGACAACCATCGTAGCGGCTGGATGGACTCGCTGCTCAACTGGTTGCCATGGGTCTTCTTTATTGTTATCTGGATATTTATAATGCGAGGCTTTAGCCGTGGTGGTACGGGCGGCGCTGGCGGTGGTATTATGAATGTGGGCAAGGCTCGCGCGCAGGAGTTTGATCAGGATGATCCAAACCGCAAGGTGACATTTAAGGATGTTGCAGGTCTTGAGGAGGCAAAAGTCGAGATTATGGAGATTGTGGACTTTTTGCGTAATGCAGGTAAGTACCGCGAGCTTGGCGCCAAGATTCCAAAGGGTGCGCTGCTTGTGGGTCCTCCAGGAACGGGTAAGACCCTGCTTGCTAAGGCCGTTGCTGGCGAGGCTAATGTGCCTTTCCTCTCTATATCGGGTTCAGATTTTGTTGAGATGTTTGTCGGCGTAGGTGCTTCGCGTGTGCGTGACCTCTTTGAGCAGGCAAAGCAGAAGGCTCCGTGCATCGTCTTTATTGACGAGATTGACGCTATTGGTCGTGCGCGCGGTAGAAATGCGGGCTTTTCAGGAAACGATGAACGCGAGAATACGCTCAACCAGCTTCTTACAGAGATGGACGGCTTCCAGACCAACGCGGGTGTAATAGTTCTTGCGGCGACAAACCGTGCCGATATTCTTGATAAAGCACTTATGCGTGCGGGTCGCTTTGACCGTCAGATTGAGGTGGGTCTGCCAGAGATTCACGAGCGTAAGCAGATTTTTGATGTGCACCTTCGCAAGCTCAAGCTCGACCCAGACCTTGACCGCGAGTTCCTTGCGCGTCAGACTCCTGGTTTCTCGGGCGCAGATATCGCAAATGTTTGTAATGAGGCGGCGCTTATCGCTGCTCGTCATAATAAGAAGTTTGTCTCTAAGGAGGATTTCCTTGCCGCTATAGACCGTATTATCGGTGGCCTTGAGAAGAAGAATAAGGTTATCTCGCCTGCTGAGAAGCGCACTATAGCCTTCCACGAGGCGGGACATGCTACAGTGAGCTGGAAACTGAAGAATGCAAATCCGCTTATCAAGGTTACTATCATCCCTCGCGGAAAGGCCCTTGGTGCTGCGTGGTACCTACCAGAGGAGCGACAGATAACAACCAAGGAGCAGTGGATGGATGAGATTGCAGCTACACTTGCAGGTCGAGTGTCAGAGCAGATATTCTTCGGTCACCTCTCTACAGGTGCGCTTAACGACCTTGAGCGTGTTACCAAGCAGGTATATGCTATGGTGGCATACTACGGCATGAGCGAAAAGGTAGGAACTATCAGCTACTACGACTCTACAGGCCAGAGCGATATGGCATTTACGAAGCCATACTCCGAGCGCACTGCACAGCAGATAGACGACGAGGTGAAGGCAATTATTGCTCAGGCTTATGCTATGGCGGAGAGGACTATTAACGAGAATCGTGAGGGTCTTACTGCCCTTGCAGAGCTGCTGCTTGAGCGTGAGGTGGTATTTACAGAGGATGTAGAGCGCATTCTTGGACCTCGTGAGCCAAAGCAGGAGAGTGCTCCAGAGGCAGATACAGTTCCGACCGCAGAGGTATAAACAGACTAACCGAACCTACTATGAATAAAGAGAAACTTAAAAACCTTACTGTTCGCACACTTAGCGGTGCTGTACTTGCAGCGGTACTCTTTGGTGCTACACTTATCTCTGGATATGGATATGTGGCACTAATGGCTGTTGTGGCTGCGGTTGGCGTGTGGGAGTTCTATAACCTCTGTGAGGGGTGTGGATATAAGCCACAGCGATATTTAGGAGCTACACTTGCACTAGTGGTATACGCCTTTGCTGCTTTGGCATTTGTCGAGGTGGTTATGGATGGTTGCCACTGGAGCACAAGCGTTGTTTGGATAGTGTTGGCACTTATCCCGCTACTGATGTTCGGCAGCTTTATTTTGGAGCTGTTTCGCAACTACGAACATCCGATTGCAAATGTCGGCGTAACGCTTATGGGTGCGGTATATGTAGCACTTCCAGTGTCGGCAATGCTTGCTGTGCCACAGTTGTTGAGCGGACAGGGTAACTGGTTGCCGTGGTATGCTATCTGCTACATCCTTATTATCTGGGCTAACGATGTGTTTGCATATCTTGTTGGTATGACACTTGGTCGCCACCGTATGTGCGAGCGCATCTCTCCAAAGAAGAGCTGGGAGGGATTTGTTGGCGGAGTTGTCGCAGCAGTGGGCTTCGCGGTGCTCTTTGGATATCTGCTTGGTGGAAATATCGCCGTTTGGGCAGGTCTTGGAGCAATTATTGCCATTACAGGCGTTGCGGGAGACTTCGTAGAGTCGCTCTTTAAGCGTAGCGCGGGTGTTAAGGACTCTGGCGCAATAATGCCTGGTCACGGAGGTATTTTGGACCGCTTTGATGCCCTGCTTATCTCGGCTCCATTCGCATTTATCTATTTACTTATGACAAACCTATAAAACCATAGACCAATGAAGATTAATAAAGAGGGTTATAAGATTATCGCTATCTCTGGCGTCTGCCTTGCAGCATTGTGGACACTGCTCTACTATATGATTGAGGCTCGCGAGAATATCTGGCTACTGTCGCTTATTACAGTGTTACTTGTGGCGTTCTGGTTCTTTATTGTCTCATTCTTCCGTGAGCCAAGACGAATCAAGATTCACGATGCAGACCTTGTCTTCTCGCCTTGTGATGGTCGTGTGGTTGTGACTGAGGTAGTTGAGGAGAATGAGTACTTTGAGGGTAAAAAACGCCTTCAGGTATCTATATTTATGTCTGTGACAAATGTGCATATCAACTGGTTCCCTGTGGGTGGAATAGTGAAGTACTTCAAGTATCACCCAGGTCGCTTCCTTGTCGCTTGGCATCCAAAGTCTTCTACAGAGAATGAGCGCACAACAACTGTTGTTGAGACTCGCAAGGGCATAGAGGTGTTATTCCGTCAGATTGCAGGCGTTGTTGCTCGCCGTATCGTTAGCTATGTGAAGGTTGACGAAGAGGTACACCAGAATGATAAGTGCGGTTTTATCAAGTTTGGCTCAAGAATAGATATCCTTCTGCCTGAAAATGCAGAGCTGCTCGTGGAGATTGGCGATAGAGTAGTGGGCACACAGACCCCTATCGCTCGCATCGGAGACTTCGGCGCAGAGGATGCTGACGAGTAGAGAGGGTGTTAGAAGAGAGGGTGTTAGAAGAGGGGGAGTTAGAAGAGAGGAGTTAGGGGAGAGAAGATAGGAGAGAGTGTGTGTAGAGTAAGAATTGAAGTATAAAGAGATTGGTCAGATGAGTAGTAGTCAGAATATAGCAAAGTGGGCTGCAGGTGCCGTTGCGGTGGTGCTTGTCGGAGCGTTGTTGTGGTACTTCAGCTCTACGGTTGTCTATATCCTTATCTCGGCGGTGCTGGCTATTATTGGTCGCCCACTTGTGCGAGTAATCAGCAACATTAAGATTGGCAAATGGGGCGTTCCTCGTTGGCTGTCGGCTCTTGTGACCCTTGTTGTGATGTGGGTTGCCCTTGTGGGCTTCTGCCTACTTGTTGTGCCACTTGTTGTGGGCAAGGTCTCTTCACTTGCAACTCTTGACCTACGCGCAGTACTATCTAACATCCAGCAACCTCTTGAGGCTGTGCAGCAGTATCTTAGTAGCCTTGCCATTATGCCTGAGCAGAGCGTCTCTGTTTCCGAAATTATTGTCGGTTGGTTGCGTAAGGTGCTTGATTATCAGACCATAAATACGGCATTTTCGTCTATTGTGGATATCACGCTGAGCTTTGTAGTAGCATTCTTCTCTGTTTCGTTTATCACATTTTTCTTCCTTAAGGAGGATGGACTGTTCTATAAGATGGTAAGTGCGCTGTTCCCTTCGCGCTATACGGAGAATGTCACCCGTGCGCTTGATAAGATAACAGTGCTTCTGTCTCGATATTTTACGGGCTTACTCTTTGAGAGTGTGATACTTATGACGGTAATCTCAGTTGTGCTGATGATTTTTGGAGTTGCTGTTGAAGATGCCTGCTTTATCGGCGTGATTATGGGTGTGATGAATGTTATACCTTACGCTGGTCCTGTTATGGGTGGCATAGCCTCACTCTTTGTGGGTATTGTAGCACCTATAGAGGGTTGTACAATAGGTTATACCCTTGCTGTTATTGTCGGCACGCTGCTCACTGTCAAGGGTCTTGATGACTTTGTTATCCAGCCTACGCTCTACTCCGAAAGGGTAAATGCACATCCGCTTGAGGTCTTTATCGTAATCCTTCTGGCGGGCTCTGTGGGCGGTATTGTAGGAATGTTAGTAGCTATACCTTCATATACTGTTCTGCGTGTATTTGCCAAGGAGTTCTTCTCGCAGTATACGCTTGTTAAAAATCTTACAAAGGATATCTAATGGAGGGTGTTGAGGTTGTTGCAGAGGTGGTGTCAGGAAATCAGTTGGGGCGCAAGCTCGGATTTCCTACAGCCAATATGGATATTACAAATCGTACAGATATTACAAATGGAGTCTATCGCTCGCAGATAGTTGTTGATGGTGTGGTCTATAACGCAATGTCTAATGTCGGTGTGCGTCCATCTGTGGACGGAACTGGTCGTTGGCTTGAGACCCATATTTTCAATTTTCACGGCGATTTGTACGGCAAGGTGCTCTCTGTACGCCTTGTAGAGAAGATTCGCGATGAGCGTAAGTTTGCCTCTGTTGCAGAGTTGCGCCAGCAGCTTGAACATGATATGGAGTATTGCATAAGTCAAAATAGTTAAAGTTAAAGATAATGAAAAAGTCAGTTGTTTCATCTTTTGATGTAGACCATCGTACACTTGCGGAGGGTCTCTATCTTCGTTCAACATATACTATTAACGATGAGTTTCAGGTGCTGTCGTGGGATTTGCGCTTTTGCGCCCCTATGGCTCGCCAACCGCTCAGCGCAGGCACTGTGCATACTATTGAGCATCTTATGGCTTACTACCTGCGATTAGATGAGACTATCGGTAGCGCGATTGTGAGTTTCTGCCCAATGGGTTGCCAAACAGGCTTCTACCTCTCAACAATGAATAGTGTTACTGCCGAGGATATTGCAGCTGCCCTTACGCGTGTATACAATAAGGTGTTCCCTATCCATACAACAGAGGATATTGTGGGACTGAATGAAATCCAGTGCGGAAATCCTTATCTATATGATATTGAGGGTACAAACGCAGCTATGGAGAAGTATATTAATTTGCTGAATAATAAGTAATTATGAGAGTTCTTATAGTCGCTCCTACAAGCAGGGAGTATAAATATATGCGCTCTACATTAGAGGGTTTTGCAAACCCAAAACACGACTATACGCTCATCTGCTCGGGCATTGGTAAGGCGGGTGCTGCTGCGGGCGTGGCTACGGCTGTAGCGAAGGCAGCAGAGCCTTTTGAGGCTGTGGCTGTTGTAGGCTTTGCCGCTGGGTCGCTTGGCTTTAAGCAGGGCGATGTGGTTGCTCCAAATAGGGCAGTGTACCACGACTGTGATGTACCAGAGGGTTTTATTCCAGAGCTTACCGACCCATATCTGTTGGCGGGAAATGATGCTGTGACAGTTTTTACTGGCGATTCGTTTATTAACGGCAGCTCGGCAACCAATATTATGCAGCGCTTTGACTGTAAATCGGCTATCTTTGATATGGAGATTATGGCCGTTGCTATCGCCGTGCGTGACTATGCTGCGGGTATCCCTATGGTGGCAGTAAAGTATATCTCAGATGTTCCGCAGAGTGGACATACAGAGCAGTCGTATGACGAGTTTGCCGACTCTCACGCTGATTTTACTCCACTGCTTAATCGTATTGAGCAACTATTGTAAATACCTATTAAGAAACAAAATTTGAGTTATGAAGATTGCTGTACCAACGCGCGAAGGAGTGGTTGATAACCACTTTGGACATTGCGACCATTACACTATTTTTACTGTTGAAGAGGGGGCTGTAAAGGGTATTGATACTCTTCCCTCTCCACAAGGCTGTGGTTGTAAGTCAAATATAGCCTCTACGCTGCAGCAGATGGGCATTAGTGTTATGCTTGCTGGTAGTATGGGCGAGGGGGCAAAGAATAAACTTTCACAGCACAATATCCGCGTTGTTCGTGGTTGTGCGGGTAATGTAGAGGCTGTTGTTGAGGCCTTTTTGAAGGGTTTTGTCTTTGATTCAGGCATCGGCTGCCATGCCCACGAGTGTGGTGAACATAATCATTAGAGGGTATGAATCGCTTAAAGACAAATATTGTTATAGATATCCTTATGCTTGTCTCATTTGCAGTGATGAGCTTCTCAGGCTTTGTGCTGCAGATGCGTAGGGTGCTGTTTACAGGCCGAAGCCCATTTCTGGGTATGAGCCGACACACTTGGTCAGATATCCACCTCTGGTCAGCTATTGTGGTACTCGTTTTGTTAGTATTGCATCTTCTGCTGCATTGGAAGGTCGTTGATGCGTTTTTTAAGAAGAGTATTGAGAATACAACATTGAGATATGTAGTATACACACTGCTCGTTGTTGTGATCTTGATAACTATAATACCGTGGTTTTTTACACTTTAAAATTTAGAGCTATGAAAAAGTATGTTTGTACAGTATGTGAGTGGGTTTACGACCCAGCAGTAGGCGATCCAGATAGCGGTATCGCACCAGGCACCGCCTTTGAGGATATCCCAGAGGATTGGGTTTGCCCCCTCTGCGGCGTAGGTAAAGAGGACTTCGCCCCAGTAGAGTAATAAAAAGAGAACTCATTTGAGTTCTCTTTTTATGCTATTAGCTACTGCCCGACAGTATAGAATCTATCTTTTGGTAGGGCTTTGACGGCGGGTAGGGCGGCGATTTGGGCGATGCGGGCGTTGAAATGTGCGCGAACATCGCTCCAAGGGTAGTAAGGTGCGGTGGTGCACTCTATAGGTATGAGAACCTCCTGTTCGTTATGGAGGAGTTTTACCATAACCTCGCCAGCGCGGTTGCGGTAGAATATCCACTGCAGATTTGCTGCCATAGGGGTTATCTGGAAGTCTGCCCACTGCTGTTTCAGTGTGTCAAAATCCTCTACGCGAGCCGAGCGGCCCACAACCTGCATAGCTGCAAGGGCGGAGATAACGGTATAGTCGTGTCCAAAGCGCAAGTATGCTGTGCGAGGGGTGCGACCCTCAGCAGTAGCGGCAATAATATCGTCTGCATCGCGGACAATTTCACGCACAAGGTTTGCTCCATCGCCAAGTATAACATCGCCCCAGCGAGTAGAGGGTCCATAGAGCGCATAGCGGTGCTTGTTTATCTGCTCCCAGATTAGCGCGCGCTCCTGTGGCGTGTAGAGGTCGTCAATGCGAATATCGCCCTCGGTATCTTGGATACATATTGCCAGATAGAAGAGTGTGCGCATAGGCTTAAAGAATGCTGCGCTGTCTTGCTCAGCTATAAAACACTCGGTAAATATTCGTGGTGCAATCTGAGGAATTAGTTTGGCTATCTGCTCGTTAATCAGCCTATTTGTAACCGCGCCAGCCTCCTTATAGATAGACTTACGGCCGTACGATGGACGGAGGTAGACCTGCAGCGAGTCGTTTGTTGTGCGGTAAATCTTGAGCTTTGGATTTAACTCTTTCAGTCGCTCGTTAAAGGCTGCCATGCTAAGCACACATCGCGCAACATCTGATGAGCGGCTCTCAACAAAGGCGTTTTTACCCTTAAAGAGGTGCTTGTGTCCTCTGTACATACGCTCAGCAATACCGCGATGCTCCGAAACTCCCTGAGGCGAGAGCTCCGACTCGCGACCCCACGCACGCTTAGCAATGCCATCAACAGTGGCGTAAATCTTCTTGCCATACTCTGTAAGTCCATCCTGCTCATACGCCTTTTGGAGCAATGCCTGTGAGTAGGTATAGACACCCGTAGAGGCGTGCCAGCGCGAGCCGTGACGACCAAAGTGGCTGATATAGAATGGTTTGTAACCCTTTGGTGCAGGAGTCTGCGCTGTAGGGGTATAGCGGTATGTATAGTATATACCACCCGCAGCATCGGGATTGGCGGCAAAGAAGTCGGCATCTAACCTCTGTGCTGAAGCGGTAAGGTTACAGCCAAGTAGTGCGAGTAGAAATAGTCTAAACTCCATAATTACTTAATCTGCGAAAGTAGGTGACTGCGAATATCGCTCCAGCGGTAGAAAACACTCTCTACTGGAGTTGCTACGGAGCTGTCAAGAATCTGCTCGCGCTCGTTGTGGAGTATCTTTACAAGGATGTCGTCACTGCGTTTACTGCGGTAGAATACCATCTGTATATTTGCACCCATAGGCGTAACCTCGTTAATGCGCCAGTGGTGAGACACATTGTCCCAGTCATCTGTTACTGTATTGCAGCACTTAATACCCAGAATTGCCGAGAAAGGTATAACCGTCACATCGTGTGCAAAGCGCAGTGTAGCCTGTTCACAGCCCGTAGCAATAGCGCGGTCGGCGGTTGTAACAAAGTGCTGCAAGAATGGGTGAATACCGCTGAGAATAACGCCTCCAAATGGCTTTGAAGGTCCTGTAAGCACATAGCGGCGAATGTTTGATGCTCGCCAAACGGCTGACAACTCATCCTCTGTAAAGGCGTAGTCAAGATTAGCCACACCCTCTACTGGTGTTGAGCCAAGGATAGCGCTGAGCATAAATGTCGTAAGCATAAACTTCTTGCCGTCAATATTTTGCTCTGCGGTAAATATGCGCTTTAGGAACTTATCAGGGCAAGGAAGATATGCAGTTTGCAAAGAGTCGCTCATAGGGCGAGACTCCTGCTTAATGCTATTTAGTCCCGCATAGGCCTTAAGATATCTATTTCTCTCGCTGGACTCCATACGCACCGAAACTGTAGGAACCATAGCGGTTATCTGGCGCACGGCCGAGGACATACTGAGGATGCAGCGCGGAACGATAGTCGAGCGGCACTCTATATGGCTCTTCTTATGGAAAATCTCTGGATAGTTCTCTACCATACGCTCCGCCATAGCGCGATGCTGCTCAAAACCTACGGGCGACAGCTCCCCATAGCGATTTTTACCATCAGCGGCAATAGTCGCTACATCACAATAGAGCCTCTTACCCAACTCGGTTAACTCGCCCCTGCGGTTTGCAGCCTCCAGAATCTCAAGAGGGAAAGAGTAGCTGCTTGATGAAGAGTGCCAGCGGGAACCGTGACGAGAGAGGTGGCTCATATAGAACGGCTTATACCCCTTCGGAGCCTTTGTAAGGCTCATATCGCGGTTCTCAGCAGGGTAGGGACGGTATAGCTCGTAGTAATACTTGCTGTCGTAGCCTTTTATCTGCTCAGTTGTTTGTGCTCTCGCTGTTAGCGCAACGAACAATAGTAGTAGGGTAGTGATAACTCTCATAGCTCTATTTTTCGGTCATTATTTTAAGGATAAGCTTGTCGGTCTCGCGCATACCGTTGCGACCGATATTCGTAAGGTTTGCAATGCACTTATCCACATCGTCATCAATAATACCCTCCAACGAAGTTGTGTGTCGCTGTTCTATCGCTAGTACAGCAGAGAGCACAGCTGTAGAGACGCCACTTGTCACCTTCAGAGAACAGCTTGGTTTAGCACCATCGCAAATCATACCCGTAAGGTTTGCAACCATATTTTTCACGGCAAAGCATACCTCGCGAAACTCTCCACCCATAAGGTATGTAATACCGCAACTTGAGCCAGTGGCCGCTACCACACATCCGCAGAGGGCTGACAGACGACCTAACGACTGCTTGATATATACCACCGTTAAGTGACTTAATGCCAGCGCGCGGAGCAACTTATCACGACTAACGCCTGTCTCTCTGCCGAAAATTACTACTGGAACAGTAGCTGAAATACCCTGATTGCCACTGCCAGAGTTGCTCATCACTGGCACCATCGCACCGCTCATACGGGCATCACACGCGCCACTTGTGTATGATAGAATCTTTGTGAACAGAGTGTTGCCAAGAATGCTTTGTGTAGCACCATTGTGCATCAGACGACCAAGACCGTGACCGTAGTCGCCCGTAAAAGAGACCTCCGCAGCGGCAATGTTGAGCTTTTCCGCCTGCTCAAGCCACTCAATTAGGCTGAGGTCTACTGTTGTGGCAAACTTGTATACAGCGTTAAGCGTTAGTTGTGGCTCATCGTTTGCAGCCTGCTCGCTCTCGGCACTACCCTCAGAAGAGAGGGAAACCTCGCCGTTGCGAGAGATGTATGTAAAGTTTGTATGTGTGCCAGAGATTATCGCCTTGGCACTATTCTCGCCGTTATAGACCTCTACACATATATAGAGCATCTGGGTCGTCTGACGGTCAATATCAATCTTGATATCTGTACTCTCAAGATAGCTCTTCGCCCTCTCAACAGCCGCGCTGTCAGCATCTTTGAGCACCTCAAGCTCATACTCAGACTTACCAGCAATAGCTCCCAGTGCGACAGCAATAGGCAGGCCTGTCATACCCGTGTTTGGTATGCCTACGCCCATGGCATTCTTGTAGATGTTAGGGCTGAGGTTTACCACAATTCGCTCGGGTAGTGAGCCTAAGACCTCACATGCGCGCGCAACGCAAAGCGAAACGGCTATTGGCTCTGTACAGCCTATGGCAGGGACAACCTCTCGGTGAAGAAGAGTATTTATTTGAGAGTAGTTCATACTTTAGTGTATTAGATAGAAAATATAACCAATATATGCTGCAAGGAAAACAAGTGCCTCCATCCTTGTAATTACACGATATCCAAACATTCGCGCAGATATGGTAAGTAGTATTACCGCAACAATCAAGGCAATTAGGTCAATGACCGTAATGCCGCCCATAGCAAGTGGAGTTATAGTGGCACAAGCTCCTAAGATGAGGAGAATGTTGGCAATGCAAGAGCCGATAACATTACCCAATGCCAACGCACCATGTCCCTTAGATACCGAAGCAATGCTCGCTGCTAACTCTGGTAGTGATGTTCCTCCAGCAAGAAGTGTAATGCCTATCACGCGCTCGCTGATACCAAATTCACGGGCGATGGTTGTCGCAGAGTCTAATGTTAAATCGGCACCAAATACTAAGCCGGCAAGGCCTAATGCAATCCATATCAGCGACTTAAACCACGAGAAGTTTTCAGCATCTTGCTCTGTATCTACAGATGCCTCTTGCTCAGACTTGCCTAACTTAATCGAGATTAGGATTATTACAATATAACAGAGAAACATCATAATACCCTCCAAGCGCGACAACTTGCCACCCCAAAGTAACATCACCACTAAACCAATAGAGACAGCCAGGCAGAGCCATATATCCACTCTAAGGTTGTTGCGAGTAAACGACACCGGTCTTATAAGGGCACAGATGCCGAGGATAAATAGAATGTTGAAGATGTTAGACCCGACAACATTTCCAATCGCCATATCCGCACTACCTGCAAATGTTGAGGCAACACTTACAGTTAATTCTGGTAATGAAGTACCCACAGCGACGATTGTCATGCCGATAATAAACTCACTAATCTTTAGTCTTTGTGCTACCGCCGCAGAGCCGTTAGTAAGCCAGGTAGCACCTACAGTAATCATCGCAAAACCGACGATGAGCAGAATCCAATTTAACATTATAAATAAAGGTATTTTGTAATAACAGCGACAAAGATAGTAAAAAAATAGAATTTTTCTTTGAAAAAGTTTGCAGATTAAAAAAAAAACTCTACCTTTGCACTCGCAATCTGAAAATGATGCCGATGGTGCCATAGCTCAGTTGGTAGAGCAAAGGACTGAAAATCCTTGTGTCCCTGGTTCGAATCCCGGTGGCACCACTTGAAGAAGATGAAAAATTAAGCAAATCCCTGATTTTCAATGAAAATCGGGGATTTTTATTTCTCATTATCGGGAAAAATAATGAAGAATAAAGCAATTCGGAATGTACATT
>SUZS01000008.1 GCA_015059785.1 Rikenellaceae bacterium | reverse complement strand
CTCTAAACTCAAAGATCAAAACCTTTAGATCCCAACTACGAGGTGTAAGCGACTATACCTTCTTCATGTATAGAATCTATAAGATCTTTGGATAACTTAAACACGGAACTTTGCAGGTGAGCCTATTTTTGCTATATCATATAGTTTATTATCAGCCTTATCTATATCACTGAAAACCATTGTCATAGACGAGCAATCTTTTCCATACACCTCCAACAACTCATTGCAAATTTTCTGCATTGTCTCACTATCATCTGTTATAAGATACACATGAACCAGTCGTATAGTATAACTTACCTTTTCAGAATTATCACCATGGATTGTAAGTAAAAATTTTGGCATCTTACGAATAGTATAACCATTTTCTCCTATTGCAGGGGTAACTCTTGGAAGATATATATTTGAATACCCATTTTCACCCCCTACAGAACCTACAGATGTTTTAGGAGTTATAGATGAACAGAAGACACCTGCATGGTTTTCAAATGCCTTGATTGAACCCAATGGATCAATAGTATAAAGATTATCAAGTGTTATAGTAGGTTGAACTGAGGTATTTCTTATACAATATGCCTCCCACTCTTTTGGCAAATGGTAATACATAGCCACATTTTCTACGGTTTTATTAGAAATATTAGCTATACCAAACGGCATTGGCAAAAGTAGGGGAGCTGACTCCTTGAAACCATAAATAAGATTCACAATTACAACCTCTTGATCTGACTTTGGTGGTTTTATTAGATGATTACCAACTGATATAGCAAGTGCATTCTTCTCCATATCATCATTAAAAGTATAATATAATCCTATCGAAGATGATATAACACCCAAAATCGTCCAAAATTTAATAGACTTCAAAATTTCAATTAGCTTATCCATATCCTTATTTTTAAGTTAAACAATTAGTGTCAATGCTGTGAGATAGCAACCGTTTAACTCAAAAAAAGAGAAACGCGGGTCACGCTTAATACTGAAGGTACGACCAAGCACCTGTACACATAAGCACAACCCACGCCGTATATACGAGCGTGAGCATTTAGCGTGCCTATTGCTGTGTGTAATAATTTGGTCGTTTTACAAGGTAAGCAATAGCCTAAATGCCATCTAAAGAATTGCGTATGTCGCAATCCCAATACAAATTTAGTAAATTTAGTTGATTTACAAAAATAATAAAACAAAAATCGCCCCGAGTGGAGCGATTTTATTATTATATATAGGTATACCACCCCTCAATCTAATCGTCAGAGTGTGGCGGATACAACACTCGATGAAAAATCCCAGCAATGGATAGTACTAAGTACAGCCATTGCTGGGACTTTTTTATTAGCGGTAGTAGATGCCGCGCTATCACGATTAGATCTCAAGTGCGCCACCAGCTCCAAACACCTTACCTACGAGGGTATCGAATGTCTGAGTACGCTTTGCAAGGTCGAAGAGGTTAACTCTCCAGCGCATAAGCTGTACGAAGTTGGTCATATTCTTCCACTGTGCGCGAGATACACCAATCTGCTCTGGAGCAACAGGTGCGCCTGCGGTTACGAAGAGGTCACGCATCTTCTCAAATGAGTATACCTGATTGCGGAGCTTCTGGCTAAACTCTGGCCAAGTAGCCTTAACGCGGTTAAGCTGCTCGCGAACCTCCTCTGGGCTCTGCCACTTCTTGCCAATCTCAGTTGGACCGAGCTCTGGCACTGGGAAGTCCTTAAAGAGCTCTGTTGCGCGTGCAACCTCTGCCTCCTTTGTAGGCCAAGCGGCAACGCAAGCGTCTACATCAAGCTTTGAAAGGTCAAGCTTAAGCAGCTCATCAAAGAATGCACACATAGTTACTGTACCAACAGAAACCTGGAAGCCGTGGAGTACCATACGGTCCTCAAATGTGTGGTGTGTCATATCAAGGTAGTGGCTAAAGAGGTGCTCAGCGCAAGAGAGCGGACGAGTGTCGTTTGCAATCTGCATAGCAACGCCAGAGAGGGTAAGACCTGCAAACACATTCTCAACAGCGCGTGGAGTGCGGTCTGCAATACCCTGAGCGTCAGCAAGAACCTCTGGGAGCATATCGTGAATAACATGCCAAGCATCGTCACGGATAGGCTCAGTGCCGAAAAGGTCTGCAATCATCCACTCACCACCAGCAGGAACCTTAGCAGCAAGGTCTGCATAACCGGCAGTAGTAAGGCGTGCAGGAGCGTTACAGAGGACATTAGAGTCACCGATGATTACCAGCGGAGCAGGGCAGGTAAATGTCTGCTTTGCACCATCCTTAACAATCGCTGAGCCTGAAGCTGAGTAACCATCAGCAGATGCTGCAGAGGCGATGCAGATGTAGCGCTGACCCAGACGGTGAGAAGCGAGCTTACATACATCGTTGATAACGCCAGAGCCTACAGCAATAGCGATAGCGTCGTACTGCTTCATAACCTCCTCAATCATCTCAACATACTTCCACTCTGCATGGAAGCTCTTGTCAGGAATAACGAACTTCTCGCACTCTACACCCTCGGCGTTCATAATGTTGTAAACATCCTCACCGGCAGCAGTCCATACGAAGTGGTCGGTAATAACCACGGCCTTTTTGCCTGGGAAGAACTTCTTGAACAACACTGGAGTACTCTTTAACGCACCCTGTGAAATCTCTGCACCCTTGGTCTGACCAGCCTTCTCAAGCGCCAGATCCATTCTTTGCTTAATTGTCATAGTCTTGTTTTTATATTAAAGTGAAAAATTTTCTTAATCCCTACAAAGATAGTTATTTTTTAGATATGGTGTACCGATTTAGCGATTTTTATTTTCCGACCACTTTTCCCCCTTTAACACCACGCGCTCGGCAACAGAGCGAAGGTAAGATGCAATCTCTGGGCTGAGCTTGCCGTTTGCAGGAGCATTTCCAAATGGCTGCTGGTAAATAGTAAGGTAGGCCACCGCTGCAGCGAGGTAAGAGCCTGCATAGGACTGGTGGTGGTTGTCGGTGTGGTAGAGGTTGATGTCTGGACGCTCGTGCATCACAAACTGCCACGCAAGACCAACGGGATTTAACAGTGCGCTGTTCTGCTCCGCCTCGGCTGTCATAACATCTATAAGTCGCTGCTGCATAGCGTCGTAAGATGAGTAGAAATGAGGGTACTTCTCAATGTACTGTTCGTACTTACCAAAGTTGTTGCTGCCGAACTTTCTACCCCAAGTTATCTCAAGTAATACTTTAGCCTCTGGACTGCTCTCTCTTACGCGATTAACCATCTTTGTCATATACTCTGCTGAGCCGGCATCGTCTGCCGTTCCATTGAGGGTCGGAAGTATGCTCTGATCCTGAAGCATAACATAGTCATAGCCACCCTTGTCTACCTGCTCCATGCTGTGTGGATTTGCAAGGTGCGCCTTCATTGTGTAACCGCCCGAAATAAAGATGTTGCAGTCGGCATAGTGACCCTCGTGCCAAGCAATCTCCTTGAATATAGCGGGGTAGGTGTGGTAGTAAGTGTAGCTGTTGCCGATAAAGAGCATACGGAGTGTATCTTGCGGCACACGGTTGTCGTAGATAATCACCTGTGGACGCTGTCCGCGAGGCGAGAGACCAGCTATAGAGAAATCAACCTCGTTCTTGTCGGTCTGACGCAGACGCAGGGCGATAGTTCCCGCCTTTTTGATTGGGCGAGTGAGGCGCACAGACTTCCAGAGGCGAATAGGGTGCTTGTGCGAGGTTGTTGAGAGGGTTGTTGTAGCCTCAACCCACTTTTTGCCATCGCGATACTCAAGCACAAAGCTGTTTCTGCTGCCCGCAGTGCCTGTGTATGGCAGGAAAAGATCCACTACAGTACCTTTGTCAAGTTTCTCTACTGGCACTTCAATAAGCCAGTAGTCTCCCTGCGTAGACTTTGCAGTAGGGTAGCCCTTTTCGTTTAGCGAGGCCTTAACCATCTTGCCGTCGTGATAGAAGCTAATCCCCGAGCCTTTTATACCCTCAATGTTTGGGAAAATACCCGTTTCTTGATAAGCCTTTGAGGGCTTAAAATTCTTGCTTTTTGTAAATCGCCACTCTGCGCGATTTGCCTCGCCCTCAGCAAAGACCACCAACGGAAGTCCAAGAGTCAAGAGAAAAATAAATAATTTTTTCATTTTGCGTTGTAGTTTTATGATTGAAAAATAATAAATCCGCTATTTCCTCATAAAGATAGGAATAATTCTTGATAATAGTTCAATTTTGGGATAAAAAAGTGTAAAAAAATATATATTTTCACTATCTTTGCACGATTGTAGATGACAAAACATAAACAACTATAAACTAATACAAATTTTTATGCAAAAAAGAACATTTATTTCAAAGAAGGGCTACCAAACGCCCGCTCTTGATCTCTACACAGCGCCTGTAGAGAGCGGTTTTGCGCAGAGCCTTGACGGCACTGGCGGCATTAAGGACTGGGAGAATGATGGCGAGGACTTGAATTTCTAATCAAACCTAAAACGAAAAGATTATGAGAAAGACTATTTTCACTTTGGGTTTGATGCTCGCAGCAGCACTATCCCTGACAAACTGTACAAAGAACGAGGAGGCAAACTTCACTCCTGAAGTTAAGACTCCTTTTGAGCTTTATGCTAACCTTGAGAGCCGTACCACTAACGACGGTATGGAAACAAAGTGGGCAGACGGCGACAAGATTAATGTTTTTCACGCTGTAGCAGGTACTACAGAGTATGTACACGACACCCCATATGATGAGGTAGCGAAGGTAGGTAATCCATTTGTTACCGATGCAACAGGCCTATTCAAGGGTACTCTTGCTCAGGAGTTGGATCAGACAAAGAGCTACGACTGGTATGCTTGCTATCCTTACACCAGCTTTGCCGAGACCCCAGCAAACACATCTAATGGCTATGTATACATCGGTGGCCGCTCTGACACTCCACAGTTGCAGAAGGGTAATAGCAATATGGCTCACATCGCAGGTACTAACTACCCACTCTATGGTATAGCAAAGGATATCCCTGCATCAGAGAAGCCTGCAATCACAATGTCTCACGCAGCAAGCCTTGTTAAGTTCAATGTAACAAATACACTTGACGAGGAGATTACAGTAACCTCAATTAAGTTTATCGTTCATGGCGAGGAGCAGATTGTTGGTAACTTCTATATGGCATTCGACCAGGGAACACCTAAATTTACAAATGCTACTTACACATCTAATGAGGCTACTCTGAATGTGCAAAATGGTACTCCTATTGCAAAGGGCGAAAGCGCACAGTTCTATATGGGTATCAAGCCATTCTTTAGCGACGAGTTTGATATGGATGTGATTGTTGATGCAAAGAGTGCAACTGGCGTCGGTACTTGCTCAAAGGAGTTGGGAGCTGTTACCACAACCTTCTACCCTGGCAAAATCAAGACTATCAATCTCAGCTTTGATGCAGTAATGGAGGTACCTACTGAGATGACTGCTACTATCGACTTCTCAAAGGCTGAGCAGAGAACTTCATTCAGCACAACCGAGCAGGTTTGGAGCAATGCTGGTATTACCTTGATAAACTCAAAGGGTTCTTCAACTACTAATGTGGCAGACTACACAAATCCAGCACGATTCTATAAGAGTTCTAAGGTTGAGATTACCTCATCTGTTGGCAATATGACCAAGATTGCATTTGTCTGCAACTCAGCGGCATATGCTACATCATTGAACAAATCTATTGCTGGTTCTACCGTAAGCGGAAGCACTGTTACTGTAACTTTTGCTGAGCCTACAAATTCTTTCAGTTGCTCAATGACAGACGGTCAGGTGCGTATGAACAGCCTTACAGTAACCTACACCCCTGCTGATGAGAGCGCACCATTTATCGGTCTTGAGAAGACTTCTCTTGATGTTGATGCAGCTGCGACAAGCGAGGAGCTTGCTGTAACACTTAAGAATATCAACGAGAGCGATGTAACTGTCAATAGCAGCGCTACTTGGGTAGTGGCAGACCTTGCAGAGGGAGTTCTTACACTCAATATTGCTGAGAATACTGATACTGCTGCTCGTACAGCTACAGTTACTATTAGCGCAAGCGATATTAGCGAGACTATCACTATTAATCAGGAGGGTGCTGTTAAAACTACAACAATCGATATGATTACCGCAGCAGGTAACTATTCAATTGCAAATGCTTGGGTTGTTGCTACTTATGCACAAGGCTGTCTGATTACCGACTCATCTAACAAGTATATCCTATGCTATATGGGCTACAACGCTACCAATATCCCAGCTGTAGGCACAGTTGTCAATGTTGAAGGTGCAGTTAGTGAGTATGGCGGTCTACTTCAATTTGGCGCAGACTCTGTTATTACCGCCACAGGAGAGAAAAAGACCGTTGACCACGGTACAGTTACTGAAATGAGTGGAGCAGACCTTGATGCTTACCTAACAAAACCAGTTGTTAAGTATGCTTCATTTGAGGGTACACTCAACATCAGCGATAGCAAGTACTATAATGTAACTGTTAGTGGAACATCAACTGCCATTGGTTCAATCTCTTACCCTACAGCAGAGGTTGTTACACAGCTTACAGCTCTTAATGGTAAGGGTATCAAGGCTACAGGTTACCTTATCGGTATATCAGGTGGCAAATATACCAATATGATGGTCATATCTGTAGAGGCTACGGGAACTACCCCAGAGCCAGAGCCAGAACCAGAGCCAGAACCAGAGCCAACTGATGGAGCATACACACTTCTTACAGATGTTGGCGACCTTGCAGCTGGCGATAAGATTGTTATTGCCGCAAAGGATTCTAACTATGCTATAGGTACAACTCAGAAGACTAATAATCGTGCCGCCGCTGCAATCACAAAGAGCGGTAACACTATTACATTTGGCTCTGATGTACAGGTCCTCACTGTAAAAGAGGGAACGACAGCAGGGACATTTGCCTTCGACACAGGTAGTGGATATCTCTTCGCTGCTTCAACATCCAAGAATTACCTAAAGACCGAGACTACATTAACTGCAAATAGTTCTTGGACAATCACTATCGCAACCACTAGTGCTGCTACTATCAAGGCACAAGGCTCAAACACAAGAAATTTATTGCGATACAACCCTAACACAGGTAATGGCGACCCATTGTTCTCTTGCTATAGTAGTGGACAGCAGGATGTTGTTATCTATCGCTTAAAGTGAAATTCCGGCTCGGGGGAGAGCGTAACTAAAACAGCGGCTTTCGGACAGTCGTGGGCAGAGTTGCCCGCGGCGTCCGAGGGTAGCGGTTACACAGAGAGTTACAGCAAGTGTGTAAGGCTGATAACCGATGCACCGAAGCAGAGTAACGGTTACTACCGCAGAAACTACTCTATCTGTTACGACACAAAGAACTATGTAGCCCGTTGGGTAGCCTATCCGATGCACAGCTACTACAGAAGTGGAAGCAACAACAGTGAGGAGTTTATTACTGACCCTAACTTTAGCACTTCGCAGCAGATTGGAAGCACTTACAAGAACAGCACTTACAATCGTGGGCATCAGTTAGCCAAGGCGCAGCGCAAGGTAACGGCACTTGCCAGAGAGCAGAGCAACTACTACACCAATATGACGCCGCAGAATGCGACACTAAACAGTGGCGAGTGGTTGGCTCTTGAGGAGAAGGAGCGCGGGGCGTGGATGTGTAGCGACACACTCTATATGGTTTCGGGATGTCACTTTGACAACTACAACACAAAGGTGGCAAACAATGACGGCAAGTCTTGTCCCGTACCAACGCACTACTTCAAGGTAATGCTCCGCACAAAGAGTGGCAATAGTGGCAAAAAGGTCACTGACTGCTCGGCAAGTGAGCTAAAATGCGCAGCCTACCTCGTTGCTAATAGCGCAACGGCAAAACCTCAGCTGATGAGCGTAGAGGCATTAGAGAAGATTGTTGGTTTTACATTCTTTGTCAATGTGCCAAACGCGCCGAAAAGTACATACACCGCCTCCGAATGGTAAAATAGAGATGAGCGTGTCCAAGAGATGATTGGCACGCTCTTTTTGCAAGAAGTTGTATAACAAGTGCTAATTTTAGGCCTGCGACGCCCGAGAAACCGCAGCATACTAAAGCGTATGTGAGGATTTTGAGGGCGAGAGTAACCGACGCCGCAGAGCGAGAGTAGAGTGAGTTTACTCACTTTACCGAGCTGCAAGGAGGAAAAGCCCTCGCAGAGGGGTTAACGACAAAGTAGCCTTGTTAGACAGCTTCTTTAGGTTCTATGGCCGAAGATTCTTGACCCTACACGAACCATCGTAGAGCCACACTGAATAGCAATAGGGTAGTCGTCCGACATACCCATAGAGAGAATATCAAAGCTACTGTCAAACATCGGCTCTATTTCGCGCTTGATAGCTGCAAGGCGTTCAAAGTCGGACCTTACAACAGCCACATCCTCTGTAAAAGTCGCCATACCCATAACTCCGCGAATGCGGATGCTCTTCAACTCGCCAATCGCACCCGAAGCTACATACTCCCGCAATTCGTCTACCGCCCAACCACTCTTGGTCTGCTCACTTGCCACATGCACCTCTAATAGGCAGTCGATTACTCTACCACAGCGTTCCGCCTCACGATTGATACACTCCAGCAGTCTTGAGCTATCCACCGAGTGGATAAGCGAGATAAAAGGCGCTATAGCCCTAACCTTATTGGTCTGCAGATGGCCAATCATATGCCACTCAATATCTGCAGGTAGACTCTGATGTTTAGCCACAAGCTCCTGCACACGGCTCTCGCCAAAAATTCTCTGTCCCGCCTCATAGGCCTCTGCAATAGCCTCAACAGGATGGAACTTTGAGACAGCCACAAGGGTAACACCCTCAGGCAGCGTTGCGCGTATATCTTGCAAATTTGAAGTAACAGACATAATTTCCAATTTTTTGCAACACAAAGATAGCTCAAAGTGTGCGCCAATGCAAGATTTTCAGATAAATTTCTTATCTTTGTAGCTATGAGACGATTTTTAATATCAATATTTGCGCTCTGCATTGCATCGTTTGCAGCAGCAGAGGGTGTTAAAGCACCAAAGATTGTTGTTGGGCCTTATATTCAGGCGTGTGGACAGAACGAGTTTACAGTTGTTTGGCAGACCGACTGCGACGCAGTAAGCTGGGTAGAGGTTGCACCAGATGACGGAACACACTTCTACAATACCGCCCGAGAGCAGTTTTTCCACACCATTCACGGCCGCAGAGCTGTTGGTCGTTGGCACACCGTTAAGGTTACAGGTCTCAATGCAGGAACTACTTACCGCTACAGAGTGCTTAACAAGGCCGTTGTCTTCAACCCCAAGAGTGGCCGTCCGTACTACAGCGAGGGCAAGGGTAGCGATGTCTACCGTCGTCAGCCATACCGTATGCGAACCCTTTGCGACAAGGCTCAAACCGTCCGATTTGCTGTAGGTAACGACTTCCACGACAAGCCAGAGCTGCTTGAGCAGCTATTTTCAAAGGAGGTTATCACGCCAAAAAACTACGACTTTGTCCTCTACAATGGCGATATGGTAAGCAAGTTTGAGACCGAGCCGCGACTTGTTTTAGGCGTTCTTAACCCATCTGTGGCTCAATTTGCAACACAAGTACCTCTATTCTATGCGCGCGGAAACCACGAGACCCGCGGCGCACACGCAACAGCGTTCAGTGACTACTTCCCAACCTCAACAGGTCTGCCATACTATACTTTTAGCGTTGGCAGCACCTTCTTCATCGTTCTTGATGGTGGCGAGGATAAGCCCGATAGCGACATAGAGTATTATGACCTTGTCCGTTACGACAACTACCGCGAGCAGGAGGCAAAGTGGCTTCAGAGTGTTGTTGAGAGCCCCGAGTGTAAGAATGCGCAGACCAGAATCGTCGTAATTCACATTCCGCCAAAGAGTAGCGGTTGGCACGGCGAGGCGGAGATTGCACGACTCTTTGTACCAATCCTCAACAGAGCCGATATAGACCTAATGCTCTCAGGACACATCCACAAGTACCGCTTCAGCGAGGCTGGCGATACAACATACGGCTGTAACTTCCCTATCGTCTGCAACCCAAACCGCACACGAATGGATGTTGAGATAAGTAGCAACAAGATTGCCTACAAGATAACGAATACCGAAGGAGAAGAGATTACTAACGAAATATCAATAAAATAATAACAATGAAAAGACTAATTCTAACACTCGCGCTTGCCGTAGGAGCAGTCTCTGCCTACGCCTGCACAAACTTTATTGTAACAAAGGGAGCCTCAACAGACGGCTCGGTAATGGTAACCTATGCAGCTGACTCTCATCAGCTCTATGGCGCACTATACAAGTACAACCCTGCAAAGAAACCAGCAGCAACAATGCCCGTATATGAGTGGGACACAGGCAAATATCTTTGTGATATTGCTCAAGCACCCGTTACTTATGCCACTGTAGGCAATATGAACGAGCATTCGCTGATTATCACCGAGACTACTTGGGGTGGTCTTCCACAGCTGGTAGACCCTAATGGAAAGATTGACTACGGCTCACTGATTTACATCACCCTGCAGCGCGCAAAGAGTGCTCGCGAGGCTATTGCCACTATCGTAGAGCTTGCGAATAGATACGGCTACGCCTCATCGGGCGAGAGTTTCTCTATTGCAGACGCTGACGAAGCGTGGATTATGGAGCTTATCGGCAAGGGCGACTCTACAAACGACCCATCTCGCAAGGGTATTGTCTGGGTGGCTCGTCAGATTCCTGACGGATATGTATCTGCACACGCAAATCAGGCGCGAATTACTAACATTCCAAAGAATGACCCAACTTGTCTCTACTCTGAGGATGTTATCTCCTTTGCTCGCAAAGAGGGTCTTTTTGAGGGCGATGATAAGGACTTCAGCTTCTGCGACACATATGCTCCAGCAGACTTCGGTGCTCTTCGTGGTTGCGAGGCTCGTGTATGGAGCTTCTTCCGCTCAGTTACCGAGGGTATGGATGCCTATGTAGACTTTGCTATGGGTGTAAATCCAGAGAACAAGATGCCTCTGTGGGTTAAGCCAACCGAGAAGATTAGTCCTAAAAAGCTCTTTGACGCTATGCGCGACCACTATGAGGGTACTCCTATAGATATGACAAAGGACCTTGGCGCAGGAGGTCACGGCCTGCCATATCGTTGGCGTCCGATGTACTTTAGCGTAGATGGCGTCGAGTACTGCAACGAGCGTGCAACAGCTACGCAGCAGACAGGCTTCTGGCTCTGCGGTCAGGCTCGCAAGGATAAGGTGGGCATCCTCTGGTTTGGTGTAGACGATGCAGCAACATCAGCCCTCACACCTATATATGTTAATACAACTGAGGTGCCTTGGTGCCTAAGCGAGCAGAACGGCTCTATGCTCAAGTACTCTGACACATCGCTCTTCTGGATTACCAACCGCGTAGCACAGTTTGCATATCTGCGTTATGACCTTATCGGTAAGACCGTGCGCGAAAGAGTAGACGCTTGGGAGAACGCAATGCTTGAGAAGGTAAAGCAGATTGACATTGCCATTGGCAATACTCCAAAGGCAAAGAAGAGGGCGCAGATTGCGACAGAGTTTACACTTGAGGGTGCGCAGCTACTCTTTGACACATGGGTAAAACTTGATAAGTACCTTATGGTAAAGTACATTGACGGTAATGTCAAGGGCGAGGATGCAAATGGCTTTATTGACAACGGCAATGGCAAGGATATCCCTGGTAAGATTGAGCAGCCAGGATATAACGAGAAGTGGAAGAGAGCTGTTGCTGCTGACAATGGCAAAATTCTTGAAGTTGTTAAGTAATAACTAAATACGGCTATTATATGAAGTACGACTTGATAATCATCGGCAGTGGCCCTGCGGGTTATGTAGCAGCAGTTCGCGCATCGCAGTTAGGCAAGAGTGTTGCCCTTGTAGAGAAGGCAGAGGCTGGAGGTACTTGCCTAAATTGGGGTTGTATACCTACCAAAGCACTGCTTAAGAGTGCTCAGGTATACTCATACTGTAAATCTGCGACAAACTATGGCGTAGATATGGAGTGCGAGCCTCAGGCAAACCTCAGCCGAATGGTAGCCCGCTCACGCACCGTGGCGCAGAATATGAACAAGGGTGTGCAACTGCTACTTAAGCGCAACAATGTTGAGACAATAAACGGCTTTGGTCGCCTTATATCTCCTACAGAGGTGGATGTAGATGGCGTTGTATATCAGGCAGATAACATTATCATTGCCACTGGTGCTCGCCCACGCGAGATGGCGTTTATGCCCGTTGACCACACACATATCATCAACTCAAAAGATGCTCTGTCGCTTGAGAAGCTACCACAGACAATGGTTGTCGTTGGCTCTGGAGCTATCGGCAGCGAGTTTGCATTTTTCTACGCTTCACTCGGCGTAAAGGTAACAGTTATTGAGTATATGCCACAGCTTATGCCTCTTGAGGATGAGGAGGTTGCAAAGACAATGGAGCGCGTCTTCCGCCGCCTAAGAATCGGCGTTATGACCTCAACGACTGTCAAGAGTGTTACGGTTGTGGACGACAAGTGCCAGATTGAGATTGAGGGCAAGAAGGGCGCAGAGACCCTTACAGCCGATGTTGTTCTCTCGGCAGTAGGTATTAAGTCCAACATTGAGAATATCGGACTTGAGCAGCTTGGTATTGCCGTTGAGCGCGACAAGATTGTAGTTGATAGCAACTTCCGCACTAATATTCCAACAGTATATGCCGTTGGAGATATCATTGCCACACCAGCCCTTGCACATATCGCATCTACAGAGGCTATTCGTTGCGTAGAGGGTATCTGCGGACTTAGTCCAAAGGCTATTGATTACTCAACAATCCCATCCTGCATCTTCACCTCGCCAGAGGTTGCCTCTGTGGGTATTACCGAGAAGCAGGCCGTAGAGCAGGGTATAGAGCACACCATTGGTAGATATCAGTTTGCTGCCTCTGGAAAGGCTATGGCTGCTGGCGACCGTGACGGCTTTGTAAAGATTATCTTTGACAATGAGAAGCGCGTAATTGGTGCGCACATTGTGGGCGCTAATATCGTTGAGATGTTGGGCGAGGTAACACTGGCTAAAGAGCTGGGTATCACCGCCGAGCAAATCGCACACACTATCCATGCACACCCTGCCATGTACGAGGGCATTGCCGAGGCCGCCGAGCAAGCACTCGGCTGCGCAATACACGCGTAATGGTCTGGATACCAATGATAAAGAGTAGTCCATCGACTACTCTTTTTTGTCGTGTTTTGTAAACACCGAACTATGGTAGACCACATCGCTGAGGAAGAGTCCTTGGGCGGGGGCGCCTGCACTGGAGAGGCGTAGGTCCTTGGCCTCAACGATTTTGCAGAACTCATCAACAGTATATCTTCCGCGACCCACATCTACAAGTGTACCGACAATAGAGCGCACCATATTTCTCAAAAATCTATCAGCGCGAATGGTAAAGCGCAAAACGCCATCCTCCTCAACACTCCAGTGAGCATCCATAATGCGGCAGATATTGGTCTTATTATTAGAATTTAGTTTAGCAAATGATGTAAAATCGCTATAGGTCATTAGTTTAGCTGCCGCCTGATTCATTGCCTCAACATCTAATGGAACATAGTACAACCAAGCAGAGTGGCGACGGAATGGATTCTTCACAGAGCTAATAAAATAGGTATACTCTCGCTCCATAGCGGCAAAACGAGCGTGAGCAGTCACCTCAACGGGAGTTATAGAGAATATACCGATATCCTTTGGCAGCATCATATTGAGTTTATAGAGCATCTGCGTAATATTCACATCAACATCCGTATCAAAGTGTGCAACATAGTACGAGGCATTTACGCCCGTATCTGTTCGTCCCGCACCCACAATCTCAGTAGGGGTGCGCAGTAATTTTGTCAGTGCAGTCTCAATAGTCTGCTGCACTGATGGCATATCGGGCTGTCGCTGCCAACCACAATACGCAGCACCGTCGTATCTTAACTCTACAAAATATCGCATACACAAAGGTAACTAAAATTTGCAAATTGGCAAACTTTTACTACCTTTGTTAATGATAAACATTAAAACTTTAATGATATTATGCCGATTATTATAAACTTAGATGTTATACTGGCAAGGCGCAAGATGACACTCTCTGAGTTATCCGAGAGGGTAGGCATCTCTATTGTCAACCTATCAGTACTAAAGACAGGCAAGGCAAAGGCTGTTAGATTCTCAACGCTTGAGGCTATCTGCGAGGCGTTAGACTGCCAGCCTGGGGATATTATTGAACATCGCAAAGGTACGCTATAATGAAACGATTACTTTTAATAATATCCGCAATATGCTCTCTTACTGCGGTCTACGCTGATGATAAGTCAATAAAGGTCGCCCTTCTTGCTGACCTACACATCAGCCCAAATAATGACAATGACAAGATTATGCCCTCTCTTGTAGAGGAGATAAACGGCAATACATACAACCTTGTTGTCGTGGCAGGCGATTTGACTAATATAGGCAGCTATGATGAGTTAAAGTGCGCGTACAACCACCTTAAAAAGATAAAACACCGCCAGATTGTCACTCACGGCAACCACGAGACAACATGGAGCGAGAGTGGCGGCAAGGACTTTGAGCATCTGTGGGGACATAATGGCTGTACTACTGCGCGCGTGGGCGAATATCTCTTTGTAGCCTATCCAGCAGGGCCATACATCAAGATGGCAGACGGAACGGCACAAGATGGCGCGCGACTAAAGTGGGTTGAAAATCAACTTAAAAAAGGTAAAAAGGGTAAGATTATCTCCATCTGTCACTATCCACTCAATGGAGATTTAACAAATAGAAATCAGGTAGTGGAACTTATGAAGAAGTACTCGGTAAGTGCCTCGCTATGCGGACATTACCACAAACCCCAGTTGATGAACTTTGACTCATTACCTGGTATTATTGGTCGCAGTCTAATGCTTCCGACTGACAATGGTCGCAGCTATGGTTATACAGAGCTTGTAATCAAAGGTGACTCCATACATATCGCCGAGAAAGTTATTGGTAAAGCCGCTGAGCATCGCTACTCAATCTGTCAAGTGACAGACAGCTACATAAACAGCATCGCACCGTCACCTGCCACTGAGCCATTGGAGTACAGCGACTTTGATGCAGAGTGCGTGATTACTGACAACGCGGCAATGTACACAGCTGCGCAAGTAGTAGATAACACGCTCTATTACGGTAATTCGGCGGGCGAAGTAAAGGCATACAGTCTTGATAGCAAGCAATTTAAGTGGATTTACAGTTTCAGAGACCCGATATATTCAACGCCAATTATAACGAAGGATAAGGTTATAGTTGCAACACTCTCGCAGGGCATAGTAGCCCTTAATCGCAAAAATGGTAATCCGATTTGGCGCAACAGAGATTGCAACACCTTTATTGGCAACGGAACGCTTCACAATGACTATATATACATTGGCGCGCGAGGCAAAATGCTAAAGATTGACAGCAACACGGGGCGAATAGTCTGGTGTTACACCTTCGGCACTGCACATCCTCAAGCTCGGCCAACAGTAGCAGGGGATAAGTTGATATTCGGCGCGTGGGACTGCAATTTATACTGCGTAGACTGCAACTCTGGTCGTGAGTTATGGCGTTGGAGTAACGGCTCTAAGAATAGGCTCTTCTCGCCCGGGAATGTCGTTACACGAGTCTCTAATGGCAGGGTAATGATAGTTGCACCAGACAGATATATGACCGCAATAGACCTTAACACAGGAAAGCAAATATGGAGAGTAAAGGAGCGACGAGTGCGTGAAAGCAGTGGTTTAAGTAGCGACGGTAAAGTATTCTACAGCAAGACAATGGATGGACAGATGATTGCCGTAGCAATGGATGCAAACTCATACACAGAGCTGTGGTGTACAGATGCTGGGTGGGGATATGACCACAGCTTCTGTCCGCTGACTATCAGCGACGACATAATATATATGTCCAATCGCCGAGGTAAGGTTGCTGCAGTAAGCAGTAACGGAGAGCTATTGGGTGTTGGAAAGGTAGCCAACTCTACAGCAAACGACCTTAGAGCGGACTCTAACGGCAATATCTGGGTAAGTTTTATTGAGGGTACAATATGGCGTTTAAGAGTTAAAAAGGATAAATAAGTCAATAAAATGTCAATAAAAATGTGGGTTAGCGTTACAACAAATTGGCAAAAGTACTATTTTTGCATTGTGAACGAACATTTAGGTTAGTTATGGAAACAGATGCTAAAAAGTATGTAGAGGGTTTTATGGCGCAAATTATCGCCAGAAATCCAAATGAGCCTGAGTTTCATCAGGCCGTAAGAGAGGTTGCAGAGTCGCTTGCTCCTTACATCGTTTCAGACCCAGCACTACAGCAGCTCAAAATTTTAGAGCGTATTGCTGAGCCTGAGCGTGTAATTATCTTCCGCGTACCGTGGCTTAACGACCGAGGCGAGATTGAAATTAACCGAGGCTTCCGTGTGCAGATGAATAGCGCACTTGGTCCATACAAGGGTGGTATTCGGTTTCACGCCTCTGTAAATCTGAGCATTATGAAATTCCTTGCCTTTGAGCAGACATTCAAGAATAGTCTTACAACACTTCCTATGGGTGGTGGTAAGGGTGGCTCAGACTTTAACCCTAAGGGTCGCTCAGACAATGAGGTTATGCGTTTCTGCCAGTCGTTTACAACCGAGCTATATCGCCACATCGGACACGACACAGATGTTCCAGCAGGAGATATCGGTGTTGGCGGTCGTGAGATTGGATATATGTTTGGACAATACAAGCGTCTGCGCGATGAGTTTACAGGCACATTCACCGGTAAGGGCTTAGGATGGGGAGGCTCACTACTTCGCCCAGAGGCTACTGGTTACGGCCTATGCTACTTTACACAGCAGATGCTCGCAACACGCGGCGAGACATTTGAGGGCAAGACAGTCTGCGTATCTGGCTCTGGAAATGTTGCACAGCACGCAGCCGAGAAGGCTATGCGACTTGGCGCAAAAGTTGTAACGCTCTCCGACTCATCTGGTTACATCTATGACCCAGAGGGATTTACAGAGGAGAAGATTCAGTATGTAAAGCTTCTGAAGAATGTATATCGCGGCAGAATTAGGGAGTATGTTGATAAGTATCCGACAGCTCAATACTTTGCTGGCGAGCGTCCATGGAGCGTAAAGTGCGACATCGCTCTGCCTTGCGCTACGCAGAACGAGCTCAACGGAGAGGAGGCCCAGACCCTGGTAAACAATGGTTGTTTCTGCGTTGCAGAGGGTGCTAATATGCCATCTACACCAGAGGCTATTGAGGTATTCCTCAAGAACAGACTCCTCTATGCTCCGGGTAAGGCCTCAAATGCGGGCGGCGTAGCTACTTCAGGTCTTGAGATGTCACAGAACTCTATGCGTATTAAGTGGACAGCTGAGGAGGTAGATGAGAAACTCCACTCCATTATGCAAAACATTCACGAAGTATGTACTAAGTACGGCACTGAGGAGGATGGATATATCAACTATGTGAAGGGCGCCAACATCGGAGGCTTTATGAAAGTTGCCGAGGCGATGATTGCACAGGGTTGCGTATAGTGGCGGTTATACCTATTTATATATAAAGCAAATCTCTGCGGAGGTTTGCTTTTTTGCTTCAAATTTTGTATATTTGCATAGACTAAAAACCTAACCTATGAAAAAGACTATTCTACTTCTTACCACCATTGCTCTGCTCTGCGTTACTTGTAGTAACAATACAGAGAAGAGTGTAGAGCCAAGCAAAAAAGTCACAAAGGCCAAAGTAGGCAAGACTCTGCCCGCCTGGAGCGAAGGATTTCTTGACATACACTTTATAAACACCGGTCGCGGAGAGTGCTGTTTCTACATTCTTCCAGATGGCACAACTCTACTTGTTGATGCAGGAGAGATTGCACACGAAGAGGGTAGTCCTATACCACAAAAGCCCTCTGCCGATGTTCGCCCGTACATAACCTACGCCAAATATATAAAGCACTTTATGCCAACGGGTAAGCAGGCGATTGACTACTGCGCACCTTCACACCTGCATATTGACCATATTGGCGCAGCGGATGTAGTGACACAGACCTCGCCAGTAGGATATCGCAAGGCGGGACTACTTGCCCTATATGACGAAGTGCCATACAACCACATACTGGATAGACTATATCCTACATATACGGAGGACGATGTTACACCCCCAATGAGCGGTCAGCTATCTGAGGACTGGGCAACATTTGTCACCTGGGGAGTTAAAGAGGGTAGGTTTACTGCCGAGCGATTTACCCCAGGCAAAGAGCAGATTGTTCTACGACACAATGCAGAGAAGTACAGCAACTTTACCCTGCTCAACATATGCGCAAATGGCTTTGTGGTCTCTAAAAATAGCGATGGTAGCGTAGGTATCACTGGCAAGAGACCCAATGTTGGCGGCAACCCAGCCTCTTGCGGTTTTCATATCACATACGGAGACTTTGACTATATTGCCTGTGGCGATTTGACAAGCACGGCGCAGAATTTAGTTGCCTTCTACTTCCGCGACTTTATCGGCAATGGCAATCTTGACGCCTTTAAGAGCCACCACCACCTTGCTGGTAATAGTTGGGGTTCTCAGATGCAAAACTGTAATTTTGACCCGCGCGTAGTTATTGGGCACTGCTTCTCATCAGTAAAACCAAATGCAGAGAAGCTGACTGCAATACTACCTATTATAGAGGATTTCTTCGCCACAAACATCCATCCCGACATCAACGCGGCAAATAAAGAACTTATTAGCAAAATCAGCGGATACAATGGACATATCGTTCTGCGCGTAGCACCAAAGGGCGAGAACTTCTGCGTCTATATGCTTGACGACAACGACTTTAACTACACCGTAACCTCTATTCACGGACCATACAAGTCCAAGTAAAGCGTTTACGCTATATACCTCTAAAAAATGTCTTTCACCAACAGTGGAAGACATTTTTTGCATCATACCCTACAATTTTTCAAAAGAGTGTTGTCTTTTGAAGTTATTTTTACTAATTTTGTGGTGCTGTGAGTATTATTTCCACGGCGTTACATACATCACGAAAAGTGTAAGACTATTCTCGCAGTAGAATCTGGAAAATTCATTGGAAGAGATAGGCTGACATTATTCTTGCGTCGTACCTATGGGTATCGGCGTGGGACTGTTGCTTATTTTATTCCAATGGCATTCCAGAGCCTTACTGCTAAAATAAGTTTTCGGCTCCACGCTTTTCTTTTTATTTTCTGCCGCATAGGGGTCGGGTGGCGCAAAACCAAATTAAAATGAAAAAACTTTCAACCATTCTCTCCGTTGCTATCCTTGCAACAAGTTGCGCAATGCAGCAGACTCAGCCAAATGTTGAGCGCGCCTACTATGAGTCATCAGTAAGAATTCTTGAGCCTGAGCAATCTATGCTCCTCTCGCCCGTTATGGCAGACCTTGAGGTGTCAAACAGTAAGGTTACCCACATAGAGAAGGCCGCTTTTGCAGAGATTAGAATTACCGATGCTGTGATTGCAAATATGGCAGAGTTCAAAAAGATTGCTCTTTCACGCGCTGCTAAGGCTCATAATGCCGATGTGCTTGTAGGAACAATTATAGATGTTGCAACGGTCAATAAACGACTTGAGATTACTGTTTCGGGCTATCCTGCATATTATCGTAACTTCCGCACAGCGACTAAAGACGATGCAGAGCTTGTTCAGTCGGCTCTCTCTGTTAAGAATCGCGACCTTGAGTCCGACATAGTATCTTCTCCAACAAAACGATTTGACAGCAAGCAGACAAAGTAGTATGAAAAGATTTATAATATTAGCAGCCGCTCTGCTTTGCGCCGTTGCTGCCAACGCCCAACAGCTCAAAACCGCTCAAGGCATCACTATTGAGACCTACGAGCCAAAACCAGAGCCAAAACCAAAGAAAACACTCACCCATACAGGACGAGGCTTTGAGCAGTCGGTGGAGGTGGGGGTAAGTCCTGCTCTTGATTACTCTGAATATTTTCTTAATTTTGAGTATATAGCCGGATATAGGTTTAACAATTATATATTCACAGGAGGTGGTACAGGATTGGAATGGTTTCTTGATTTCAATTCTTTAGCTATACCAATTTATGCAAATGCCCGACTCTATTTGCTCCCTAAAAGTCGTTGGCAACCATTTGTCTCATTATCATTGGGTATTTTAGTCCCTATTATCCAAGACGGTCGCGAGCATTACGAACAAGGTTTTTATCCTCACATTAATCCTACCGTTGGTGTAAACTACCGATTCAATAGCAAATACAGTTGCTATCTTAATTTGGGCTATATGCCAAGATGGACTCATAATGAGCGGCAGAATTATGATTATACCTACGACTGCTTAACCATCCGTCTCGGTTTTACATTCTAATAGAGGCTGTTCCGCCCATAATTTGTTGTCAGAGTGGGGCAGGTACAACGCTCGGGCTATAAAACAGCGAAGGGTAGTACTAAGCGTACGACCCTTTGCTTGTTTTATAGGTTAGCGGAAGTAGATGCCCCACTATCACGACAAATTACAGGTTGAGTTCAGCCTTAATAGCCTCCATCTTAGCATCAAGAGCCGCCTGCACCTCGTCAAACTGATCTACAGATGGTAGGGTAGCCTTAACACCGAAGTAGAACTTAATCTTTGGCTCAGTACCTGAAGGGCGAACAGAGACCTTAGTACCGTCAGCAGTAACCCACTGAAGAACATTGCTCTTATCCTCAATACCCTCAATAGCTGACTTAACGCCTGAAACGGTATCAAGAACCTCAAGGGTCTTATAATCATATACCTGAACTACTGGCGAGCCAAGAATAGTCTTTGGAGGATTCTCGCGGAACTGAACCATCATATTCTGAATCTGCTCTGCGCCATCCTTACCCTTGCGAACAACATTCACAAGACTCTCGCGGTAGAAGCCAAACTTAACATACAAATCCTGAAGCCACTCATAGAGTGTCATACCCTTTGTATCGCGACACCATGCAGCAGCCTCGGCAGCGAGTGAGCAAGCTGACACACCATCCTTATCGCGTACATAAGAGCCTGCAAGATAGCCAAACGACTCCTCGCCACCACCGATATAGGTGTGCTTACCCTCCTGCTCGCGGATAATCTTTGCAATGTACTTGAAACCAGTGAGGCAGTTGTAGCACTTAACACCATAGTGAGCAGCAACAGCGTCAGGCATCATAGATGTTACGATAGTCTTTACTACATAATCACCCTCCTTAATAAGACCGAGCTCTGCCCAACGAGTAAGCTGGTAGCACATAATAAGGACAAGGGTCTGGTTACCATTAAGAAGCACATAGTCGCCCTTACCAGTTCTCAGAGCAACACCAAGGCGGTCTGAATCTGGGTCTGTTGCAAGAACGAGGTCTGCATTCTCAGCCTGTGCAAGGTCGATAGCCATCTGCATAGTCTTACGCTCCTCAGGATTTGGAGAGGCAACAGTAGGGAAGTTACCATCAAGAACACACTGCTCCTTTACGGTAATAACATTCTTAAAGCCAAAGTTTGCCAACGAAGCAGGAACAAGCTTCACACCAGCACCGTGAAGTGGAGTGTAGACAATCTTCAAATCGGCATTATTTGCCACGCACTCTGGAGAGAGTGACAGAGCCTTGATAGCAGCAAGATACTTCTTATCAAACTCCTCGCCAAGAATAGTAATATTCTCTGGATTGCCACCAGTAAGCACCTGACTTACCTCTGTAATCTTCTCAACCTCCTTAATAATATTAACATCGTGCGGAGAGGTTACCTGTGAGCCATCTGCCCAGTAAGCCTTATAGCCGTTATACTCCTTTGGATTGTGAGAAGCAGTAACCATTACACCACTCTGGCAACCAAGCTCACGAATAGCAAAGCTTAACTCCGGAGTTGGGCGAAGTGCATCAAAGAGGTATACCTTAAAGTTGTTGGCAGCAAAGATGTCTGCTACACGCTCAGCAAAAACGCGCGAGTTATTACGAGAATCGTGCGCAATAGCAACCTTTATCTCCTCACCAGGAAAGTTGATTTTCAGATAGTTAGCAAGACCCTGAGTGGCAAATCCTACAGTGTAGTTGTTCATACGATTTGTACCAACGCCCATAATACCGCGCAGTCCGCCAGTACCAAACTCAAGATCCTTATAGAAGCTCTCAACCAGCTCGTTGTGGTCGTTCTCCATAAGATGACGCACCTGCGCCTTTGTTGCCTCGTCGTAATCGCCATCAAGCCACGACTGAGCCTTTGACTGTACTAATTGATCTAAATTACTCATTTTAGCTTTTTTGTTATTTTAGTTTTTAATATAGGTTTTTCTTATACCAAAAGTGCTATTGATACTTAATTTCTCATAATGCAAATATAGTGAAAATTTTTCTATTATTCATTATCAGCGAGTTAAATTTTACATCTAATTTTTCCTCCTCTTTGCTATAAAATAAAAAACGAAATAAACAATAGGGTAGAGGTTTTTTTTAATATAAATTTATTCACAACTTTGCATTGTCAAAACGAAGCCCAAAAATCATGGGTAACTTTGACAAACTTACCTTAACTTATAATATACTGATAATCAACTATATGCTCACTACAACAGTCGCATACAAAGACGCCTGGCAAAACTGCCTGAGTCAAATACAGGCACAGACCTCTGCCGAAGAGTTTGCCAAATGGTTTCTTCCCATCGTACCACTTGAGTTCGATGGCTCAAAGTTGCGTCTGCGCGTACCGAGCAAATCATTTGTTGACCAGATTGAGGGGCGATATATAAATGTGTTACGCCCACTTATTGCACAATCCTTTGGTTGTCAAACTCGCCTTTGCTACGCAGTACCAAAGAGCGAGCCGCAGACCATTCAGTCAGCAACAAACAGCTCTACCCAGAGCGTTCCAACCCGAATCAACCCCACAAATATACAAAATCCTGGATTAATAATACCAGGACTTGTACCAAAAGTTGCTCCGAGGTTTGACCCTCAGCTAAACCACAACTACACCTTTGAGACATTTATCGAGGGTGAGTGCAACCGCCTTGTGCGCTCTGCAAGTATGGCTGTAGCTGTAAATCCAGGCAATAGCACACCTTTCAATCCATTATATATATATGGAGACTCTGGACTTGGCAAGACCCATGTTGCTCAAGCAATAGGCAACGAGATTAGTTTGCGTCATCCAGAGCTTCAGGTGCTCTATGTGGCCATGAGCAAGTTCCAGTCTCAGTTCCAGGCTGCGACTATTGAGAAGAATATTCCAAACTTCATCCACTTCTATCAGGGTGTTGATGTGCTTATCCTTGACGATATTCAGGAGCTATCTGGCAAGCCTGGTACACAGAATGCCTTCTTTAACATCTTCAACCACCTACAGATGTCTGGAAAGCAGCTTGTACTTATCTCTGATAAGCCACCAGTAGAGCTGAAGGATATTGAGGAGCGACTGCTGACCCGTTTTAAGTGGGGACTATCGGCTCAGATTCATATTCCAGACTACCAGACCAAGATTAAGATTATCAAGGCCAAGGCTGCTCGTTTAGGTGCGGAGATTCCGGCTGATGTTATCAACTACCTTGCTGACAACATCTCGGCAAACATCCGCGAGATTGAGGGCGCTATATCATCTCTTGTTGCCAACACCTCGTTTATGGGTAAGAAGATTACAATCTCACTGGCAAAGGAGATACTAAAGGGATATATCTCACTCTACCAGAAGGAGATAACCATAGACCACATCATTGACACCATCTGTGAGCAGATGAATGTTGATAAAGAGCGTCTACTCTCTGCCGAGAGAACTCGCGAGGTGGCAATAGCTCGCCAGATTGCAATGTACTTAGCAAAACAGCTAACAAAAATTCCTCTAACCGCTATTGGATTGGCTCTTGGTGGAAGAAACCACGCAACAGTTCTCCACTCCTGCAAGACGATTTCAAATCTTATGGAGACAGACCAATCGTTCAAATTACAGGTAGAGGACCTTGAAAAACTCGTATCGGCATAGCAATATGCCGATTTTTTTATTATCTTTGTCCCGATGGATCAGCCAAAACTTGAGAGACTTCTTCGTCTGATGAAGTTATTAACTGGAAATGTTGAGTACTCGGTAGATGATATTGCCGAGCGGCTTGATATGTCGCGCCGCACAATATACCGTTATATAGATAGTTTCCGCGAGGCGGGCTTTGTAATAAAAAAGAGCCGAGGCTGCATCCGCCTTGACAAGGAGTCTCCTCATTTTAAGGATATCTCACAGCTTGTCCACTTTACAGAGGAGGAGGCTGTAATCCTGCGTCGCGCCATTGAGAGTATTGACGACACAAACCTACTCAAGCAAAACCTCAAGCGCAAACTCTACTCCGTCTACGACAGCCGCACCCTTGCCGACACCATTGTCAAGGGGCGCAACTCGAGCAATGTTCACTCACTCATTGAGGCGATGGAGAATAAACTGCAGGTAGTTTTTCACGACTACCAATCTTCTCGCTCTATTCGCGACCGTAGGGTAGAGCCATTTGCCTTTACAACAAACTATGTCAATGTGTGGTGCTACGACCTCGAGGACAACCGTTGCAAAATCTTCAAAACAGCCCGCATAGGCTCAGTAGAACTCACCGCAGAGTCGTGGCAGTTTGAAGTGCAACACCATGAGGGTTTTATAGATATATTCCGAATGATTGCTCAGCCAGAGCAGGAGCTTATACCAATAAAAATCAGTCTCGGACGCCTCGCATACAACCTTATCCTTGAGGAGTATCCACTCTCTGAGAAGTATATCACACAGATAGATGAGAGCCATTGGACCCTTGAGTGCAAGGTTGCAAATTTGCAAGGTGTAGCTCGTTTTGTGGTTGGTCTTTTGGATGACATAGACATAAGCAACTCTCCTGAGCTTAAACAATATATAGCCAATTATATAAACCAATACTTCAAATAATGTACCGAGTAATTTTATCCCTCTTGCTACTCTTTTGTGTTTCGTGTGGCAAGAACGACATTGACCGTGCCGAGAATACGCCTAACAAGGGCGAGCAGAACAACAACGGCAATGATAATGAGAACAACAGTGACAACACCGGAGGCGGTGACGACAACACCGGAGGCAGCACTGACAAACCTATTGAGTGGGGCGACGAGCGCAGCTATGTCTTTGACCTCAGCTCTCTACCAGAGGTGCATATGACAATCTCGCTTGACGAGTGGAATCGTATGCTATCGGAGTACGACAAGGACAACAACACCAAGGAGTACTTCCACTGCGATGTTGATATGAAGATTAAGGGCGAGAACTATATTGTCTCCGATGCAGGCGTACGCCTTAAGGGTAACACATCGCGTCGTCGTCCTGAGAATGGTAACGGCAGCCATGTTAAGGACAACGCTGACTGGCAGCACTGCCACTTCCAGTTCAACTTCCGCAAGTACAACAAGGATGAGGAGCACACTATTCGCGGCATTCGCAAGATGTATCTCAAGTGGTTTAAGGACGATCCAGCATACTGCCGCGAGATATACTGCTACGACCTTTTCCGTCGTTTTGGTGTCTGGACAGCCATTGAGAACTGCTACTGCCGCCTCTGGGTTCATGTAGAGGGCGACAAGCAGCCTGCATACTACGGCATTTACGAGATGAACGAAACTATTGACGACACCTATCTCAAGATGCGCAAGGATAAGTTTGGTAGCCACAAGGGCAACCTCTGGAAGTGCAACTGGGGCGCATCGCTCAACTATGACCGCGACAAGAACGCAAGTATGGGCGAGAGTGACGGTAGCTACGACCCAGTCTACGAGGTAGAGGAGATAAATAGCGACCTTAGTGTTGCAAAGAGTCAGCTACTACACTTTATGAAGCAACTGCGCGACCTTAAGGGTCAGCAGCTCCACGACTGGTTAGGTCAGGCTATTGACATCAACCTCCTTCTGCTCACATATGCTGTCAATGTTGCTGTGGGTATGTGGGATGACTACTGGAACAACACCAACAACTTCTACATCTACTTCAACTCTACAGACCCAACAAACTATAAGTTCTACCTCATTCCATACGACTACGACAACACCCTGGGCACAAGCCACAACTGCGGTGTTCAGAACGACTCCGGCCGTCACGACGCACTGAATTGGGGTAATAGCGATGTCTCACCCCTGCTTGCCAAGATTCTTCAGTTTGATGACTACAAGAAGATATACATTGACGCACTTAAGGAGCTATGTAGTAGCAATGGAGACTTCTACTACACAACATCTATCGCACGCATAAAGGGCTGGCACTCAATGATTAGCAACTATGTAGACAACGATACAGACGAGGATACAAAGATTAAGGACCGCCCTGCAGGATGGGGCAACCACTCCGAGTATCGCCTCTGGGAGTCTACCGACGCTAATACGAACTGGTTCAGAGTCCGCGCAGCATCAATGCCAAAATAGAAAAGTAAAGTTTACTTTACACTTTTCCCCTATAAAATTTGCTTTATAGGGGATTTTTATTTAGTTTTGTGGTTGAAATTCAAGTCTATACAACAATGAAAGAGCCGTTCAAATCTAAACTCAAGCGAGCAGCGATATATATGCTCGGCTTCTCGGCAACGCCATTATTTACCGCTTGCTACGGTGTACCAACCGCAGAATATGAGGTAGACCCATCTCCTTTTGACGACATCTGTGGCGCGGTATATGGCAGTGACACGAATGCACCCATACCAGGCATTAAAGTTAGCGTACCCGTTTTGGACATCAGCACAACCACAGACAGCGAGGGTAGGTATCATATCTCCCACCATTTTGAAGCCTCTACAAGGGTTCGTTTTGAGGATATTGACGGCAAAGAGAATGGCGAGTACTTCAATAACGCCGATATAGCCACAAGCGCAAATCATCTCTATACCAATATTACCCTGCGGAAAAAGTAGCGTTAAAATATAGAGCAAATAGAACAAAATGATGTGCAACCGAAAAAAGTTGCACATTTTTTTTGCACTAAAAAATATTGTGACACAACCTGTCACAAAACGGTGGTTACTTTGCACTCGGAAACAAATAAATAACTACAATTTATGTTTACAGTATTAGTATTCATCGGTATGCTGGCCAATGTTTTAGGTACAATTTGTGGCGGCAGTGACAGTTGGAGTAGATAAAAAAAGAGTATAAACCTTAAAAACTGATTAATTATGGGGGCAAGTTACAAGATTAAGTGTAAGCACTGCGGAACGGAGTTTTTACACATTGCAGATGACGACTTTGGCGTGATTCGCGCCTGTGTAGGATGCGAGTGCAGCATTGAGACAGAGGCTCCAATATTCTGTCCAAGCTGCAGAACAAGACTCAACAAAACTCAAGAGGAGCTTGAGGGACAGATTGAGACCATTATGACTTGGTAAATTGAAAAAAAAATCTTAACTTTGAGTGCGAAATGTTATTCGTTGTGTTTTTTAGCTCGCTTTTGCTCCTTTCGTTAGCAAAGCAGATGTTTGAGATTGAGTAATAAATATTAAAGTATATAGTTATGGCAGAAGTTAATCCAGAGAAACTAAAAGTTTTGAAGGCCGTGATGGAGAAGATAGAAAAGGACTTTGGTCGCGGCTCTATTATGCGAATGAGCAATGATCAGGTTACAGATATTCCTGTGATTCCATCGGGTTCTATTACCCTTGATGTCGCACTTGGTGTCGGTGGTTATCCAAAGGGGCGAGTTATTGAGATTTATGGACCAGAGTCATCTGGTAAGACCACACTCGCTATCCACGCTATTGCCGAGGCGCAGAAGCAGGGCGGTATTGCAGCCTTTATTGACGCCGAGCACGCCTTTGATAGCTACTATGCACAGAAGCTCGGTGTAGATGTTGAGAATCTGCTTATTTCACAGCCAGACAATGGCGAGCAGGCTCTTGAGATTGCCGACTCACTAATTCGCTCAAGCGCGATTGATATTATTGTTATCGACTCTGTTGCAGCCCTTACTCCAAAGGCGGAGATTGAGGGCGAGATGGGCGACTCAAAGATGGGTCTGCAGGCACGACTGATGTCTCAGGCACTAAGAAAGCTCACTGCAAGCATATCAAAGACCAAGACCGTCTGCATCTTTATCAACCAGCTGCGTGACAAGATTGGCGTTGTATATGGCAACCCAGAGACCACAACAGGTGGTAACGCCCTTAAGTTCTACGCCAGCGTAAGAATTGATATCCGCAGAACATCTGTTATCAAGGATGGCGAGGAGCAGCTTGGAGCTCGCGCGCGCGTTAAGGTTGTAAAGAATAAGGTGGCACCACCATTCAAGAAGGCGGAGTTTGACATTATGTTTGGCGAGGGAATCTCAAAGCTTGGCGAGATTATTGACCTTGCAGTAGACTACGGCATTATCAAGAAGGCCGGCTCTTGGTTCTCATACGGCGAAACAAAGATTGGACAGGGTAGAGATGCCGTGAAAGATTTCCTTGTAGCCAACGAGGAGGTGTGCGCCGAGGTAGAGGCAAAGGTCCGCGAGGCTATGATGGCGAAATAAAGTGTTACTTTAAGTATAATGGACTACAGTAGGGAAGATGAGAAACTTATTGATGAAGCGTGGCACGATTTAGCAGCCTCATGCAGCAAGATCTGTAAGGGCGAAGATGACTGGAACTTCATCAAGCGTGCATTCTTCTTAGCAAAGGAGGCACATCAGGGGGTAAGGCGCCGATCAGGGGAGCCATACCTCCTGCATCCTATTGCTGTAGCCAAGATTGTAATTGAAGAGATTGGATTAGGTGTTAAGTCCGTTGTTGCGGCACTCCTACATGATGTTGTAGAGGACACAGACTACACCGTAGAGGATATAGAGCGCATTTTCGGCCAGAAAATCGCCTCCATGGTAGACGGACTAACAAAGATGTCGGGTGTATTTAATGCCGACACATCTGCACAAGCAGAGTATTTCCGCAAGGTGCTATTAACACTCTCACACGATGTGAGAGTGATTCTTATCAAGATTGCTGACCGACTACACAATATGCGCACCCTCGGCTATATGCCGAAGGATAAGCAGATTAAGATTACTGGCGAGACAATACATCTCTTCGCTCCACTTGCGTACCGACTCGGACTATACCCAATAAAGAGTGAGTTGGAGGACCTCTGTATGAAGTACCGCTTCCCTGAGGAGTATGCAGAGATACAGCAGAAGATTGAAGAGACCGAACCAGAGAGACAGCAGTATATCAATAAGTTCTGCGCGCCAATTCACGCAATACTTAAACAGAATAATATAGACTATGAGCTATCTGCAAGAGTCAAAAGCGTCTACTCAATTTGGTCAAAAATGCAGCGCAAGCAGATACCGTTTGAGGAGATTTATGATCTTTTTGCAATCCGCATAGTCTTCAAGCCGCTGCCATTCCCATCTGAAAAGACACAGTGTTGGCAGATATACTCTTCAATAACAGACATTTACACGCCAAAACCAGACCGTCTGCGCGACTGGATTAGTATGCCTAAAGCCAACGGTTATGAGGCTCTACACTCAACAGTTATGGGCAATGACGGCATCTGGGTAGAGGTACAGATACGCACACAGCGTATGGAGGAGATTGCCGACCACGGCTTTGCCGCCCACTGGAAGTACAAGCAGGCAACACAGAGCGAGGATGCTTTTGACAACTGGCTCGGCAAGATTCGTGACGCACTAAGCGGCTCAACAGAGAATGCTGTTGAGTTCTTGGATAACTTTAAGTTATCGCTCTATACATCTGAAATAACGGTATTTACACCAAAGGGCGAACAGCGCAAACTACCTTTTGGAGCAACAGCTCTTGACTTTGCTTACGACATTCACACAAAGATTGGCAACAAGGCCATTGGCGCAAAAATCAACCACAAAATCGAACCTGTAACCAAGCAGATTAACTCTGGCGACCAGATTGAGATTATCACAGCCGACAATGCCTCGCCAAAGCCGGAATGGATTGATATTGTGGTTACTACAAAGGCAAAACAGGCTATTGCAAGCTACCTGAAGCGCGAGCGCGAGGATAATATCAGCCACGGACTCGCTATTTTTGAGGAGAAGCTCGCACAATTCAACATCACACTAAGCGGTAGCGTGCTGCGCAAAGTGATGCGTGCATATGGCTGCAAATATAAGGATGAGTTGTATAGCAAGATTGGAGCAGGAATTATTTCGCTTGATAATTTAGAGAAGATTATCAAATCAAGCTCTGCAAGTAAAATACTGAAATTCTGGAAGTTATGGCGAGACTCGGGCAAAGAGACCGAGACTGAAGAGCCATCAACTCCACAGACAGAAAGCACCATTAAAGGCGATAAATTCACAATCGCCAGCTGCTGCAACCCACTACCTGGAGACAGCGTAGTAGGCTTCAAAGACCCTATGACGGGGCGAATTATCGTTCACAAATCAACTTGCAACGAACTGAACCGCCTCGCCTCACTGTTTGGCAAAAACATCATTAAGGACCAAATTAAATGGTCTCAACACAAAGCTGTATCATACCTATCAACTATAGAGATTCGCGGCATAGACCGCATGGGGCTGCTTTTAGAGATATCTCGCGTAGTATCAGAGGACTTCAGTATCAACATCCGAGAGGTATCTATAAGCAGCCATGATGGCATTTTTGAAGGAAATCTAAGCATTTATGTCCAAGATGCAGACTCGCTCCATGCACTAATGGACAAGTTTAGACATATAAAAGGCATCGAAAGTGTTAAACGAGGTGTAGAACATAAAGAATAATACTATGGAACTATTAGAGATTATCATCACCACCGTACTCATATTAGTAGTATCAATCATATCGCAAAGTGGCAAGAAAAAACAGAGCCAACAGACCACACAACAAACTATGGATATGGATGATAGGGCAGTTACTTCAAGTAATAGTGTAGATAATAATACAACATCTACTTCAAGTAATACTTTAACTATGATGGGTACTCCTGTTCCTACAGGACAACCAGCAAGGAGGAGTAAAAATAAAAAACAGCCTACCACACACAATGGAGCAATAGACCCTCAGAGGCAAAATAACGCCCCAAAAATGGACTCAAATGAGCAAGACGACAACTCCTTTGACCTACGCAAAGCAGTTATTTATTCCGAGATTTTAACACCTAAATTCAAAGATGAAGATTTCTAACATAAAATATAGTAAATTATGGCTACAATATTCTCAAAAATCATAGCAGGGGAAATACCTTGTTATAAAGTTGCCGAAAACGAGCAATTTTTCGCGTTTTTAGACATCAATCCACTCCAGAAGGGGCATACACTGGTAGTTCCAAAGTGTGAAACAGACTACATTTTCGACCTTGACGACCAAACCTTAGCGGGTATGGTTCTGTTCGCAAAGCAAATTGCTGCAAAAATAGAGAAAATGACAGGCTGTAAGAAGGTTGCAATGGTTGTTTTGGGCCTTGAAGTACCTCACGCACATATCCATCTAATCCCTATGAACACCGAATCAGATGTTGATTTCCACAAAGAAAAGCTAAAATTGACTCCAGAAGAGTTCGCACAAATAGCAGCTGAACTTAACAAGTAGGGTAGTTGTTAACATTTTATAAAGTCCTTATATCCAGTGATATAGGGACTTTTTTAATAGTTATTAACAATATAATTTAACATAATGTAATAGGCAAGGGATAAAGAATTCACATTGGTGTTCATAACCAATTAAAATATCCCAAAAATCTTCAAAAATACCTCATTTTTGCTCACTTGTATACATTTGTAAACAGTTGAAATTATCATAATTAGATACATTTGTAACAATTATACAGGTATCATTGTTGTTAATAGCTCAATAATTGATTACAAATGTATCAAATAGAGAGTGTCAAAAGTTATCATTTTTTCTCGCTTAGGATTGTTGTTCAGTAATTGCATTTGGGGTTGTATTTACATTGATAATCAGCGAGTTATGTATTCTACTTAGAGTTTGCTTTAGTATCTGCGTGTCGCATTAGCGTTATTGGTGCTATAGTCGTTGTTTTCGGGTTATAAAATGGATTTACGACCTATTTATCAGCTATTTACAATGATTTATATATAGCTTTACTTAATGTGGCGATGTTGGTATAATTTAACATTTTTGCTTTTGTGTACAGTTGTTAACAATGTTAATAACTATTAACAATCGATCTTAGCTCTGTAAAATTTGTTAATTTTGTAAACTTTGTTTACCTTTGTAAAAAAGTAGGAAAATGAAGGAAAAATTGGAGTATTTGATGAGTCAGACTGGTTTGCGATCTGGACAGATTGCAAAGATGTTAGATGTGAAGGCCTCAGTAGTTTCTCACCTTCTTATTGGTCGTAACCAGCCGAACTATAAACTTACTGCAAAAATCATCAAGGTCTTTTCGGACTACTCCCCTCTTTGGTGGCTTGGTCTGTCGGACGATCCATACGCAAAAGTGACGACATCGGTCGGCTCACAAAATTCCGAGACGTCTCAGGTTGGTGAGCAAGCAACACCCCCAACTTCCACAGCCGAGGAACCAACACTCTTCGAGACTCAAAGTTCAAGCTCTTCAGCAAAGCCAACTCTTCCGGCAGGTCAAGGAGCAGCAGTCGGTTCATTGCCATCGTCTGAGATTGAGCGAGTGATTGTCATCTACCGAGACAAGAGCTTTGAGAGTTTTACGCCAAAAAAGTAAAATCTCTCTATCGTTGACTTTTAAGAACGAATTTAAGCTGTCAAAAATTAAAAATCCCCACACACGACACAGTATAGAGTCGTTTATTTAATTCTCAGCGGGTTAAATGCAATTCGGTTTTAGAATAACTGATTAATAATCAGCATTTTGCGTTGGTATTTATAGCGGTACAATATTCACAGATTACCATAACAACGAGAGACAATATCTGATTTTAAGATTTATATTTAACATAATGTACATATTACCGCAATTTTCACGAAGTAAAAAAACAACACCCTACCGACAATAAAGAGTCACTCACTTGCACACTTTTGATAAATTAGCACTACCTTTGCACAAATAACAAATTAGACTATGAGAAAGATTCTATACCTATTTATATATATAGCAGCAGTAGTTACACTTTTCAGTTGTGGCGGCAAGAAGAGTCAGAGTGCAGAGAATACTATCTATGTATCCATAGCTCCGTTGAAGCCGATTATTGAAGGCATTATCGGAGAGGATTACAAAGTAGAGATATTAGTGCCTATAGGTGCATCGCCGGAGACATTTGAGCCAACGCCAAAGCAATTTATTGCGCTCAATGAGTCCAAGTTGGTCTTTGGCACAGGACTATTAGACTTTGAGAAATCTCTTTTAGAGAAAATTCACGACCAGAGTAAAGTTATAAATCTAAGTCTGGGTATTCAAACTATTGCTGGTAGCTGCTCGCACACTCATCACGGCAAGCACTGCCACCATGGTGTTGATCCTCATATTTGGTGTTCCCCTAAGTCACTAAATATTATTGCCAATAATGCCAACAATGCCATTGTAGCACATATGCCTGACAAAGATTACAGTGCGAACTACTCTATTCTCAAAGAGAAGCTTACTGCGTTGGATGCTGATATTGCTCAGCTTTGCAATGGCGCAACACTCCCCTACTTTATCATTTATCATCCTGCGCTGACATATCTTGCCCGTGACTACAACCTTGAGCAGGTAGCCATTGAGGATGAGGGTAAAGAGCCGAGCGCCAAGCGCATTGCTCAGATAATAGACCGCGCACGCAAAGATGGCATTAAAAGGGTCTTTTATCAGAGTGAATTTCCGAAATCAAGCGTTGATATTGTTGCTGAGGATATTGGTGCCGAGGCGGTAGAAATCAACCCTTTGGCAGAGAATATCTTTGAGAATATTCGCCACATAGTAACGCTTGTAACAGAATGATTATGAACACAATAGTATCTCTTCGTGGCGTCAGTGTAAGCTACTCAAGTTCTGTGGCTATTGACAGTGCTTCGCTTGATATATACCAGGACGATTTTATCGGCATTATCGGACCTAATGGAGGTGGTAAGACTACACTTATCAAGGCTATACTCGGCATGGTGTCCTACAGCGGAGAGATTGTCTACGCACCAGAGCTATACAGAGGTTCGGAGCGAGGTGTGGGTTACCTTCCACAGCAGTCAAACTTCGACCGCGCATTTCCAATATCTGTTATTGAGGTCGTGATGTCAGGACTGCAGGGAGAGAAGGGATTCTGGCGCAGATATACTCGCAGTGAGCGTCAAAAGGCTATACAACTGCTTGAGAGTGTGGGTATTGCAGCTGTTGCAGACAAGCAGATTGGCGAAATATCAGGCGGTCAGATGCAACGAGCACTGCTCTGCCGAGCGATTATCTCAGAGCCGAAGTTGCTAATACTTGACGAGCCGACAAATTTTGTAGACAACAACTTTGAGAACGAGCTATATACCCTACTGCATGAGCTAAATAGCCGGATGGCTATAGTCATGGTCTCTCACGACATCGGAACAATCACAAGCACCGTCAAGAGCATCGTCTGCGTGAACAAGACCGTTCACCGCCACGACTCAAACATCATCACACAGGAGCAACTGGACAACTACCACTGCCCTATCCAGATTGTCAGCCACGGACATATCCCCCACACCGTCCTTGCACATCACGATGGCGACGGCTGCAAGTGCGGGCACCACAAGTAGTGAAGTAGAGGCATATCATATATTATTGTATTATCTTTTGCGATTTCTATTGCTAAACCGCAAAATATTTGTATCTTTGTAGTGACATATTAACACGGAGAGTGTAAGTTTATCCTCGCTGACGAATGTAGGAAGTTCAAAAGAGTAGAGATAGACTGACATTATTCTTGCGTCGTACCCTCGGGTATCGGCGTGGGACTGTTGCTTATTTTATACTCTTGGGTCTCCTACAACCCGTTCAGCTAAGATAAGTTTTCGGCACCACGCTTTCTTTTTCTACCAACCGCCAACAGGTGCCGGTGGCACAAATAAACTTAAATTATGGAGAACACTCCTACTCAGAAGCCAGACAACTTTCTTGTTTGGGCGATTTTATCAACCATTATGTGTTGCCTGCCATTAGGCGTTGTTGCAATTCTCAAAGCAAACAAAGTGGATACACTTTGGTACGCAAACCAGCATCAAGAGGCTATCGAGGCCGCATCAGAGGCGAAAAAGTGGACACTTATTACTGCTGGATGTGGTATAGCCTGGATAGTTATCTATCTATTTATAATGGTTATTGCAGCCATCGCAGGTGCATTTTAACATCAATTACTAACTTGGGGTTGGCTAACGGCCAACTCCAAACCCTTAACAAACAAGTTTATTATGAACACAGTACTTATAATTCTGGGGATATTTTTCTCAATAGTCGCAACCATTATCGGCATATTCATCACTCCATTTCTCTCTTGGTTGACAAACTTTGAAATGTACATCGTAATTTTAGTAATAGGTGCTATACTGTTACTAATCAGCATTTTACTACCTATTATCAAGCGCAAAGCAAAGTGGGCAGTTGCTATTCTTGTTGCAATCCCAATATTTATTAGTGGATTAGTCTCTACCATAAAGTTTGGCGGAAATATCCACGCTAAAGATGATTATTTGATAAACGATTATGGAGTTTATAATATGTTTGGAATTGAAATCATTGGAGACGAAGGTCGGAAATTAATAGCCTACAACAAATATGGAGAGAAATTTATTATTTGCTGGGAGTACAAAGAGGTTGAAGATGGAATATATGATCAACCCCGATTAGATTCAGATGGTCGCCGTGTATACGACAATAACGGATATGCCGTATATGACGAATGTACAAACTACAACATTCACGGACAAATTAGAATATACAACTCTGATGGCATTCTTCTTGAAAAGGAGAAGAACCCTTACCTATTTGGCTATTACAAGAATGGACATTCAGCATATGATTACAAGTACCAATACAGTGGAGTTGATGCGGAGTATGTTGGTGGACAATATTTTGTCAATGGAAAACCTTATTCTACTGAGAATATTGCCGAAGCTGAAGTAATAAAATGGATAGAAATCAGTAGAGATTACATTGTACAAGAGTAGCATTTAGTATGAAAAAGGCGGTAATTGTTCTACTTATGGTGGCGACTCTTGCCGCTATTTATTACCTCTACGACCCAACGCACTCGCAACTTGCACCGAAGTGTATTTTTCACACACTTACAGGCTTTGATTGTCCTGCGTGTGGAGTACAGAGAGTAGTACATTCGCTACTTCACGGAAATTTTGTCAAAGCATTCTTTCTCAATCCGTTTCTTGTTATTGCAGTGCCATATCTTGTAGTTGTGGCTATAACAACATTTGTCAAGAGCGAAGTGATTGCACCATTACGCAACATTGCACAACACAGATATGTTATATGGGGATATGTTGCGATATTTTTCCTATGGTGGATTGTGCGCAACAGTAGTTGGTGGAGAGAGATTGTTTCCAGTTATTGCTAATCTATATCTTGAGCGAACTTTTAACTAAACAACAAAGGGCGGTGCTTTACGGCACTGCCCTTAATATCGTCGTTGTAAGAGGTTATCGGATAATTGTCTCCTCGCGGTCTGGTCCTACAGAGATAATCTTCACTGGAACACCGCACTCGGCCTCAATGAAGGCTACATAGTCCTTGAACTGCTGTGGGAACTCATCGAAGCTGCGGACATTACAGATATCGCAATTCCAACCTGGGAACTCGCGGTAAATAGGAACGATACTGTCATCTGCCTCATATGGGAAGTAGTCAACCTGCTTGTCGCCAAGCTGATAGCCCACAGCAACCTTGATAGTATCAAAGTCGTTGAGGATATCTGACTTCATCATAATAAGCGCAGTTACGCCGTTCATCATAACAGCATACTTCAGAGCAACAAGGTCAAGCCAACCGCAACGACGAGGGCGACCTGTTGTAGCACCAAACTCGTTACCTACCTGACGCAGAGTCTCGCCTGTAGAGTCAAAGAGCTCTGTTGGGAAAGGACCACTACCTACGCGGGTGCAGTATGCCTTGAAGATACCATAAACCTCGCCAATGCGAGTTGGAGCAACACCAAGACCTGTGCAGACACCAGCACAGAGGGTGTTAGATGAGGTAACAAATGGATAGGTACCAAACTCAATATCAAGAAGTGAGCCTTGTGCGCCCTCAGCAAGGATTGTTGCATCCTTTGCAAGGTAGTCGTGAACAAGCATCTCGCTATCTACAAACTCAAAACGCTTGAGCGACTCAACACCACGGAACCACTCCTGCTCATAAGCATCAACATCTACCTGATAGTCATACTGACGAAGCTGGAAAAGGTGTTTATCTTTCAGAGCCTGATAGCGCTCCATAAAGTCTGGAAGCAGAATATCTCCTACACGAAGACCATTACGGCCAGTCTTGTCCATATAAGCAGGACCGATACCCTTCAGAGTTGAGCCAATCTTAGACTTACCCTTTGCAGCCTCGCTGGCAGCATCAAGGGCGCGGTGTGTAGGCAGAATAAGGTGCGCACGCTTTGAAATCTTGAGGCGAGCGACCATATCAATGCCTGTAGCCTCAATCTGAGCAATCTCCTCGGCAAGGATAACAGGGTCAACAACCACACCATTACCAATAATATTCATTGAACCATCGCGGAAGATACCTGATGGAACAGTGTGCAGAACGAACTTCTTGCCACCAAAGTGGAGCGAGTGGCCTGCGTTAGGACCGCCCTGAAAACGAGCAATAACATCGTAATTTGGGGTCAACACATCAACCACCTTACCTTTACCCTCGTCACCCCACTGGAGTCCGAGTACTACATCAACCTTTTTCATATATTAAGTTTAGAATTATTCGCTGTGTAAAGTTACGCTACTTTTTCCGAATAGCCAAATATCGCCTTCATTTTTTTTAACAATTTGTGCACACTATTCTACTTCACGCGTATAAGGTTTATTCCGTCGCGGATAGGTAGAATAACATTCTCTACGCGAGGGTCTGTTACTACCATATCGTTAAACTCAATAATGGCTTGAGTCTGCTTATCACCCTTGGCTACCGTTTCAACAACCTTTCCGTACCAGAGGATATTGTCAGCCAAAATCCAGCTACCACTATGCACTAAGTTATTGTCAAAGAGCATATTATAGTATGCTGTATACTCGCGCTTATCGCCATCAATAAAGACCATATCGTACACCTCTCCCAGTGCTGGTACTGTTTCAAGTGCCGAGCCGATATGAAGGCGAATCTTGTCGCCATATACTGAGCGGTCAAAGAAGCTGAGTATCATCTCCTCAAGCTCGTCATCTACCTCGCAGGTGTCAATAAGAGAGTCAGCATCAAGGCCCGCAGCCATTGAGAGTGCTGAATAGCCCGTAAAAGTGCCAATCTCAAGGACTCTCTTTGGGCGAATCATACGCACAAGCATCTCAAGGAGTTTTCCCTGCACATGTCCAGATATCATTCGTGGGTTAATAACCCTGAGGTGCGTCTGTCGCTCAAGCTCCGCAAGTAGAGCATCCTCGGCAGTAGTATGGTCGGTGATGTATTGGTCTAAAGTGCTCATTTATAGAGTAGTGTTGAGTTATTTACAAAAATTTCGTTTGCCACCTCAAGAATTTGGTCAGCCGTTACGGCATTAATCTTCTTAAAGGCCTCATTAAGGGTATCAACCTCGCCGTGAACGAGCATACTACGGCCAACGCCGAGCATATAGTTCTCGCTACCCTCAGTAGAGATAGTCATCTGGGCGATATACTGTCGCTTTGCCATTGACAGTTGGCGAGTGGTAAGCCTCTCGGTCTGCAGCTTGCGAATCTCAGCGTCAATAATCTCGCGACACAGGTCGGCATTGCAGTGCTCAGAGCTGAAGTATATCAGTGCCATACCCGCATCGGAGTAAGGGGTATAGCTCGCCTCAATATTGTACGACAGACCATTGCGCTCGCGAACAACAACATTGAGTCGGGAGTTAGCCGTAGGGCCACCTAATATATTAATAAGTAGCGAGAGTGGCAGACGCTTATCCTCAGTAATGCTATAGGCGCGATTACCTATGATGCAGTGCGCCTGGTGTGTATGCTTTGTAACCTCAGTGGTAAAGGCTCTGCAAGGCTGTGGAACAGTACGAGCATAGGACTTGGTTGAGGCTGGCTCGCAAGCGAAATAGCGAGAAGCAATCTGCTCTATACGGGCATTTGAGACAGCACCAATAGAGGCAAAGACCATCTGGTCGGTAGTATATGTCCTATCAACAAAGCGGTGCAATGCTGCGCTATTATGGCGCATAAGGTCGGCTTTACGACCCAAAATATTATGCCCCAACTCAGACCCCTCAAAAATCATATCCTCAAAGGTGTCGTATATCATATCCATAGGCGAGTCCTTGTAGGTATTTATCTCATCTACAATAACTTCGCGCTCCTTGTCAAGCTCCTTATCGGGAAAGGTAGAGTGGAAAACCACATCAGAGATAAGCTCGGCAGCCTTGCTAAAGTCACTACGCAAGACCGTTGCGTGGACTGTCGTATCCTCCTTTGTTGTAAAGGCATTCAGCTCGCCACCAAGATTCTCAAGGCGACAATTTACCTGATAGGCCTTACGGCGTGCAGTGCCCTTGAACAGTCCGTGCTCAACAAAGTGTGCCAGACCATACTCACCCTGCTGCTCATCGCGGCTTCCTGCGCCAATAATCAGCGCACAGCGAGCTGCTCCACTGCGGATATTGCGGTGGATGCCCTTAATGCCGTTGGGCAGTGTGTATGTATAAAATTCCTCCTTTATCATTTTATGTGTTGCTTCAAATAATCGGCTGTATGGCTTGATTTACAGCCAAGTAAGTCAGTAGGCGTTCCCTCAAAGACTACCCTACCGCCATCGTCTCCAGCCTCAGGACCAAGGTCTATAATGTGGTCAGCGCACTTGATAATATCCATATTATGCTCAACGATAACCACCGTATGGCCGTTATTCACAAGGGCGTCAAAGGCCACAAGTAGTCGCTTGATATCGTGGAAGTGCAGGCCCGTAGTAGGCTCGTCAAAGATAAAGAGTATACTGCCGTTGCCCGTATCCTTTGTAAGGAACGAGGCGAGCTTTACGCGCTGACTCTCACCACCCGAAAGTGTTGAAGAGCTCTGACCGAGCTTGACATAGCCTAATCCCACCTCCTGCAAGGGCTGTAGTCGCTCAACAATGCGGCGGCAGGTGCTATTGCTCTGGCTCTCCTCACTAAAGAAGGCTATTGCCTGGTCAATGCTCATATCCAGCACATCGCAGATATCTTTACCACGATACTTGATATCAAGAATCTCCTGCTTAAATCGTCTACCGTCGCAAGCATCGCAGGTAAGGACAACATCGGCCATAAACTGCATACCAATCTTGATAGTTCCCTCGCCCTGACACTGCTCACAGCGACCTCCAACCATATTAAACGAGAAGTTAGACGGCTGAATATTGGTGCGTTTGGCGTATGGCTGGTCAGCAAAGAGTCGGCGAATCTCGTCGTAGGCCTTGATGTATGTCACTGGGTTAGAGCGTGACGACTTACCGATAGGATTCTGGTCCACAAGCTCAACACCGCGAAGCAGTTTTATGTCGCCACCCAGCGAGTCAAAGTCTCCCGGGTGGTCTCCAGTCTCGTGCAGGGTACGGCGCAGGGCTGGGTAGAGTATGCTCTTGACAAGGGAGCTCTTACCAGAGCCTGAAACGCCAGTAATACAGGTCATTACGCCAAGGGGTATCTTGACAGATATATTCTTCAGATTGTTCTCTCGTGCGCCATTTATAGTGATATAGTTGCTCCAAGGGCGCACAGTGCGTGGCACCTCAATAGTGCGTCTACCACACAGATAGTCGGCAGTAAGGCTTCGCTCGGCACTACACAAGTGGCTATACTCGCCACTATAGACCACCTCGCCACCATTCTCGCCCGCCTCAGGGCCGATATCTACGATATAGTCAGCAGCGCGGATAATCTCCTCCTCGTGCTCAACAACTATAACGGTATTTCCCAAATCTCTCAACTGCTTAAGCACCTTAATAAGGCGTGAAGTGTCGCGTGGATGTAGTCCAATGCTCGGCTCATCAAGAATATAGAGTGAGCCAGTCAGATTGCTACCCAGAGAGGTTGAGAGGTTTATGCGCTGGCTCTCACCACCCGAAAGCGTAGAGCTTAATCGGTCAAGGGTAAGGTAGCCCAAGCCTACATCCGCAAGGTACTGCAGGCGGTTGTGAATCTCAGTGAGAATTCGCTCGGCAGTGGTTCTATCGTGCTCGTCAAGCTCAAGAGTCTCAAAAAACTCAATAAGGCTATCAATATTCATATTCGCCAGTTCGGCAATATCTCGTCCGCCAACCTTGACATAGAGTGCCTCTGGGCGTAGTCGTGCCCCATTACAAGCGGGACAGAGGGTCTTACCCGTATAGCGAGCCTTGAGGATGCTAAACTGGGTCTTATGCTTTTTCTTCTCGCGCTCAAGGTAGTCAAAGAAGGCGTTCAGCCCCTCAAAGTACTCATTACCCGTCCAGAGCAGTCGCCGTTGCTCCTCAGTAAGCTGATAGTATGGCATATGTATCGGAAAATCAAACTTATAGGCGTTCTGCACGAGCTTATTGCGGAAGCGACTCATACTCTCGCCACGCCAGCAGGCAATGGCATTGTCAAAGATAGTCTTGGTCTTGTCAGGCACAACAAGATTCTCGTCAATGCCCGTAACGCGACCAAAGCCCTCGCAAACAGGGCAAGCTCCTAATGGATTGTTAAAGCCGAACAGGTGCTCCGAAGGGTGCTCAAACTCAATCCCGTCCGTAGTCATCAGTGCCGAGAACTCGGTAATACTATCGTTGTGGATAATCACGCAACTATTTGTGCCATAGCCAAATGCGCCAGATATAGACTCGCGCATACGGTTTAGCGTGTCGTCATCGTCACTAACCCTTATACGGTCTACAACAACATAGACCCCCTCGGTAGTAGTTGTACTCTCAACAGTGGGCATAAACTGTTCAAGAAGCATCGTCTGCCCACCCTTATACAGTCGCTGGATACCGTCCGAGAAGAGCTGTACAAGGCGGTCAATAATCGTCTGGTTTGGCTTTGTTGTCAGTGGTATAGCCACCATAATTCGCTCGCCAAGACCAAGCGAGAGGCAGTGTTGCACAACATCGTCCGTCGTATAGCACTTAACCTCCATACCCGACACTGGGGAGAAGGTGCGACCTATGCGGGAGTAGAGCAGTCGGAGGTAGTCGTAAATCTCAGTGGTCGTGCCAACAGTAGAGCGAGGATTGCGCGTTGTGACCCTCTGCTCAATAGCAATAGCGGGAGCAATGCCAGTGATAATATCCACATCGGGCTTTGTCATTCGCCCCAAGAACTGGCGGGCGTAGGAGGATAGAGACTCCACATAGCGACGCTGACCCTCAGCAAAGATTGTATCAAAGGCGAGCGTACTCTTTCCAGAGCCACTCAGACCTGTGACGACAACAAGGCTATTGTGGGGTATGTCAAGCTCTATATTCTTGAGGTTGTGTACCCTTGCACCCTTTATGTAAATTGAATTATAGCTCATTTTCCAAAACTTCTATAGTCGCACCGCTGACCTTACTCAATTTGCCCAGCAGTTGCTCTGCCTTGCTCTGACGAATGGCAAGAGTGATAGTACAGAGGTTGTCAAAGGTCTGATGGGCGACCCTCGGACTCTCATCCTTAATAATGCGCATAACATCGTTCATAACCATATATGAGAAGTCCACACGCACAACGGTATCTACCGTGCGCTCAACAACATCGGCAACCTCAAGCACATCTGCAGCAGCTTCGCGGTATGCCTGAATGAGTCCCGACACACCTAATTTCGTACCGCCAAAGTAGCGGACAACAACCACAAGGCAGTCAGTGATATCCTTTGAGAGCAACTGACCCAGTATCGGTTTACCTGCCGTTCCCGAAGGCTCGCCATCGTCATTGGCGCGGAAGTGCTCTCCGTGAGGACCTAACCTCCAAGCGTAGCAGTGGTGTGTAGCGTCGTAGTATTGCTTATGCAGAGCGTCAAGGATATCCTTTATCTGCTCCTCAGAGGTAACAGGATAGGCATAAGAGAGGAACTTACTGCTCCGCTCTCGCATAGCACACTCGGCTGGTGCTGAGATAGTTAGGTAGCTATCCTTGATATCCTCCATTAGCGTATCTTTCTAAACATTCTGTTCCAACGAACACCCTCCTCGCCCGTAGAGAAGGCGATAAACGATGCCTTTCCAACAATATGGTCCTCAGGCACAAAGCCCCAGAAGCGACTATCGGCTGAGTTGTGGCGGTTGTCGCCCATCATCCAGTAGTAGTCCATCGCAAATGTGTAGCTGTCAGCAACAGCCCCGTCAATAAGTATCACACCATCAATAACCTCAAGCTCGTGCCCCTCATACTGCTCAATAATTCGTCTGTAGAGCGGTAGATTTTCCGCAGTAAGAACAATAGTTGTACCCCTCTGAGGTACCCACATCTCGCCGAAGTTATCCTGCGTCCACTTATACTCAGGGCTATGAGGGAAGAAGTCAAGCGAAGGCTCGGTATTGTCATAGAGCACCACAGACTCAACAATAGCCATTCTCTCAACCGCCTTAGCCTCCTCAGCAGTCATCGTGAGGTAGTAGTATGGCGCAGAGCCTCCCCACTCGCGCACACCCGCCTTTGTCAGGGCATACGAAGTCAGTGGAGCTGTAGTCTGCACGAAGTAGATATGTTGCTCGGTGGCTGGTGGAGTAACCTCTACCCCATTGACCGTTAGGCGAGTACCCTCAATCTTGATTTTATCTCCTGGCAGAGCCACGCAGCGTTTGATGTAGTTCTCGCGCTTGTCTACTGGGTGGACAATAACATCGTAATCCTCATAGAGGCGGGCACGACCCTCCCTCTCTCCGTAGGTAGACTGGTAGCTACGCAGAACATCGTAGTAGCTCACACCTGGAGTAGCTTGTAATCGCTTGGTTATTAGCACTGTATCGCCCTCGGGGTAGTTAAAGACCACAACATCGCCCCGCTCAATGCGCTTTGTGCCCTTCAGTCGGTGGTAGTCCCACTTCACAGCCTCACAGTAAGACTTGGTGTTCTCCGTAAATGGCATAGTGTTGAAGACAAATGGCATAGAGATAGGCGTATTTGGCACCTGCGGGCCGTAGGCTATCTTGCTCACATAGATGTAGTCGCCAATAAGGATTGTCTTCTCCATAGAGGATGTCGGCACCTTATAGAGCTGAAAGACAAACAGATGCAGCAGCGTAGCGGCAACAGTTGCCCACAGAATAGCATCTATCCAGCCCCAAATGCTCTTGTAGAGCGCAGAACGCTCACACAGCTCATCGTTGTAGTGCCACACATATTTATAAAAGAGGCGCGAGATGTAGAGGTCGTAGATTACAACCACTCCCAACAACATCCACAGATTGCCCGTCCACACCACTGCAAGCAGGATGTAGAAGAACGATACCACGCCAAACTTAAACCACTTATTCTTCAGTAACTGCCTCATAATCTACTCCTTAAATAGGTCATCCATAGTAAACACACCCACCTTACCACAGATAAACTCCGCTGCAATAACCGCACCCGTAGCAAGCGCACTGCGAGACTTAAGGGTATGCTTAATCTCCAAAATATCGTCATCCGACTGGTAGCGAACAGTGTGCGTACCCGGTACACTACCCTCGCGAAGAGAGACAATCTCAATGCTACCCTCCTTATTATCAGACACTTCCCCCTTCTGAGGCTCTATGCAGTGCCAAGATCTCTTGCGGTCAAGGCGAGAGATAATGTCAGAGGCAAGCGTAATGGCTGTGCCACTCGGAGCATCTTTTTTCTGCGTGTGGTGAATCTCCTCAATATCAACATCATAGACGCTGTAAGGATTCATCAGCTCTGCAAGGCGACGATTTATGCGAAAGGCAATATTCACACCCAAAGAGTAGTTTGAGCTGTACATAAACGCACCACCACGCTGCCTGCACAACTCCTGCGCCTCTGGTAAACGCTCAATCCAGCCCGTTGTGCCACTTACAACCGCCACGCCCGCATTTATGCAGGTGCAGATATTGTCAAACGCCGTAGCAGGGGTCGTAAACTCTATAGCCACATCAATGCCCGCAAGTGACTGAGCATTAAGGTCTTGAGTGTTGTCATAATCAATCGTAAGAGCCACTGTATGCCCCCTTTGCAGAAGCACACGCTCAATCTCGTGACCCATTTTTCCATATCCAATAATCGCTACATTCATAGTCAGTTGTTTTGAAAAAACAAAGGTAGTAAAATTTTTGAGAAAAGCAAAATGATGGCGGCTTTTGCTACGCAGTACAGAGAATTTAGGGAAGTTAGTGATTTTTCCTTAATCTCCTTAATCTCCTTAATCTCCTTAATCTCCCTATACTCCCTGTCAAGGAGTGACCGACCGACCAAAGTATAGGGTTTTCGTCGGTCGGTCACCCCCTCTACTCTTCTCAGAGCGGGCAGTGTAACATCGTGTAACAGCACGACACACCCCCTGTTACAGCGTTACATTTCGGCCGTTGGCCATTAGCCGTTAGCCGTTGGCTTTTGCTACGCAGTACAGGGAATTTAGGGAAATTAGGGAATTTAGGGAGGTTAAGGATTGTTCTATATAGACTACCGTCGGCAGAGCCGACACCCCTATAAGGCCAATAGCCAGTAAATAGAGTCTCAATAAATCAATGATTGATAGCGCATTGATATTACCAAGCCTATTGACTCAATAGGGAAATTAAGGAAGTTAAGGAAGTTAGTGAATTTAGTGAGTATCTCGCTAATCTCACTAATTTCCCTATACTCCTTACTTACTGAGTATAGAGTGTAACAATGTCACGCCGTCACAAGGGTGTGTAACCAGCGTTACAAGTGACAGTGTGTTACACGATGTTACATCCGTTACAATGCGTTACACCCGTTACAAATGTAACACCTGTTACACCCGTTACAGCTGTTACACCACCTCCGTCCGATATCACAAGCCTCGCCCTTTGATGACGACGATGTGGAGTACGACTATAGCACTCCCTTTGACGACGACTGCCCATTCTGAGATGAGTTGAGAGGGTGACCGACCGACCAAACCCCTATACTTTGGTCGGTCGGTCACTCCTTGACAGAGAGCAACGAGAAAAAAAGCTAATGGCTAATGGCTAACGCTGCGATTAAGCCGAGAGCAATCAAACTTGTTTGAATTGCCGAGGCGGAGCAGGGTCGGGTTGCCGAAGGCAAGCCAACGGCCAAAATTTTGCATTTCGCAAAAAATTTACTTCCTTCGCATTGATTTACTAAAAAAGCAAGAACAGTGGCGTAGCCATCACTCCTTAGGGAAAAAATGTGTATTGGTATGGATTATATTGAACCAATTAAGGACTTGAGAGAGAAACTCCGTGAACAGATAGACAAACAGATGAGGAGCTCTCAAGCTACAAACACCACTGGGCCGAGTAACATTGCCAACTGCATACTTTATCGCATAAAACACAAGTTCTATTTACTGATACTGTTTGTGCATCTGGTCTATGACGGTTTGGAGGTGGCGGACAACCTTTTGGGGGCTGATAACCTTAATACCTGCGCCGTAGCTGAGAAATACAGAGTAGAGTTCTATGGTTGGAACAACAGTAATCGAGAATAGTCCACGACCGTCGTCGTAGAGGCGTTTGAAAGATTGTGATTGGTGCAATGGCTTGGTGCGGATATAGTCGGTCTGGCGGGGTGATGTGATAAACTCAATAGTACGCGGTTTACTATTAAACGACTTTGTCACACCTACAACATCATCAAAAAATTGCTGCGGGTCAAATCTATCGTTATCTTGAAACTCAATATCACTCTGCAATGTTACGCTTTCGATGCGGTCGAGTGCAAATGTATTAATCTCTGCACTCCCCTGCTTGCTTGCAATTAAGAACCAGCGATTACGAAACTCCTTAAGCAGATAGGGAGAGACTATGCTATAAGTAATGCTTTTTGAGCTGAAGCTCTTATAGCCAATTTTGATTACACTCCTATCTTTGATATGCTGGTAGAGTACCTTAATATATTCAAAGCCCCTGAGCAGAGGCATTGAGTCAAAATGGATAATCTGACGAGCAGCCCTCTCTGAGCCATTAAAGAGTTTGTGAATTAGGGCATCTATAGCCTCACCCATATCTGAGAATATGGCGTAGTCCCGCATCTGAAAGAGCATTGAGGCAACCTCGCCAATCAGATTCATCTCCTTTGAGGAGAGCGACTGCCCGAAGATAGAGTATGTCGGGTCGCTATAGCGGTAATACTTACGGTTATAGACCTCAATAGGAGCATTATAGCCCAACTTATCGGAGCGCATAAGCTGTATATCATACTGAATACTCCTTATTGAGACTCCACTTGCCGCCCCCTCAGCCTCATACAGAGCCTCATTGCACTTATCTACAATATCCTGAAGAGTCCAATTTCTCATTCTATCGCGAAGGCAACTATCTATGGCACGATAGCGAATTAGTGCATTTTTTGTTGCTGGCATAACGATTTTTTTATAAATTGTGGTAAATTTTTCACAAAATTAACAAAAAAAGTATTACTACGCAAATAGATTGCGTAGTTAGTATATACTTTTGCAGTGTAAAACAGATAAAAACAATATAAAATTATGGTAACACGAGTTTTTAATGGTCGTTATGTCCGCATTTGGACTGACTATGTAGAGGAGTCTGCCGTTGAGCAGATTTCAAATTTGGCATCATTGCCGTTTTTGTATCACCACCTTGCCATTATGCCAGATGTTCACGCGGGCAATGGTATGCCGATTGGAGGAGTATTGCCTTGTCAGGGCGTGGTTATTCCTCACGCTGTAGGTGCTGATATTGGCTGTGGTATGTGTGCAGTAAAGAGTTCATACCTTGTTGACAACATCTCTCGCGAGCAGTTGGAGACTATTGTCGCTCGCATCCGTGAGTTAGTGCCCGTAGGTACTGACCACCACGCAAAGCCTCAGTCAGAGGAGTATCTACCTCAGGGGTTTGATATTTCAAATCTTGAGGTTGTATCTGGAGCAGCTGACAAGATTCTCTATTGGATTGGTACTTTAGGCGGTGGAAACCACTTTATTGAGCTTCAGCGCGATGAGCAGGGCTATCTGTGGGTGATGATTCACTCTGGTTCACGACAGCTTGGACACTGCGTAGGCTGCCACTACAACGAGGTGGCACAGCGACTCAACCGCCAGTGGTACTCATCAGTTCCCGAAAGATATAATTTAGCATTTCTACCAGAGGGTACAGCCGAGTTTGACGCCTACTGGGCTGAGATGGAGTACTGCGTAGAGTTTGCACTTGCAAATCGTCGTCTGATTATGGAGCGTATTATCGGAGCTATCCGCCAGACGCTGCCTCAGATTGAGTTTGAGCCGATGATTAACATTGCCCACAACTACGCAGCTTATGAGGAGCACTTCGGACATCAGGTCATCGTTCACCGCAAGGGAGCTACTCGCGCAGCAGAGGGGGTGCTGGGCATTATCCCTGGTTCACAAGGCACTGCCTCATACATCGTTGAGGGACTGGGTAATCCAGAGTCATTCTGCTCTTGTTCTCACGGTGCTGGTCGCGTGCTGAGTCGTAATGCTGCCCGCAGGGAGCTTGACCTTAATGAGGAGATTGAGCGACTCAACCGCCAGGGTATTATCCACTCAATTACAACTCAAGAGGACCTTGACGAAGCAGCAGGCGCTTACAAGGATATCGACACCGTAATGGCGAATCAAGCAGACCTTGTGCGAGTAGTGGCACGACTGCTCCCTGTAGCTGTAATCAAGGGCCACTAAACTGCTGAAAACAAAATTAGCGAGCCTTCATCACTCTTTTTTGCAATATTTTTTGTAGATAACACTCTATATAGGTGGATGCTATAAATAATAAAAAAGTATGATAGTTACAGACGACAGATTTGACATTACAAACCTTGCCCAACAGGTGCTACCAGGCGATAGTGACCTTGTTGAGGTAGGAATGGCTAACTACCGCAAAGTGGCAAAGTGCGACAAGCTCAAGGCGGTCTATGTAGACACCCTCGATGGAAATTGGGGAAATATCTACTACCGCCTTCGCAATGCCCTTGATAGAGCTGCTATTGGAGGCGCAAAGAGCGCATTGGTACAGTTTGGATGCCAATCAGGCGACAACCTTACCACCATAACTATCAATGCTGTCCTTGAGATTATCCGCTCCTACAGCCCACATATTACCATCGACTGGGGCGTTCAAAACGGAGTCCACTTAGACAATAATGAGCGCTACCTCTTTGCCGTATTTGGCGGGTAGTCGGCAATGTTACTCGGCCCAGTGGTGTTTGTAGCTTGAGAGCTTTTGCCAGCTGCCTCGGGTAAAGTCGGGAATAGCTACGGGGGCGGAGTTATGCTCGATAGAGACGGCACTCAGCTCAATAGGGCAGCACCACTCAGCAAGGTCGTAGACATCCATATCAAGAGGTAGGCCGTTTCTGAGACAGTAGACAAGGCGGTAGTCCATCGTGTAGTCCATACCTCCGTGACCACCCACCTTGGCTGCCATAACCTCTGTATGGGCAGTTACGGGGTGCTTGTACCTCTCCATCAGCTCTTTGCGAGCCTCGTCGCTGATGCATCGGTGGCTGTTAAGATTCTCAATATCAACCTCGCCGACGGTATTGTTTCCGAGCAGGATTGACTGCACGGGGTACTTTGCTGCGTAGCCCGTAGTGCCGACAAGGGTATAGTCGCGCGAATATGGGCGTGGGGTCATAACATTATGGTGGAGCTGGATAACCTTGCCATTCTCGGTGCGGATGAGGGTTGTGGTCTGATCGCCATTAGCAAAGGCAGTACAATCCTCGCCCTTGACCTTTTTCCAGTACTCAGCGCCCGAAACGGCCTTGGTGTCCATAGCCACAAGGGTCTTCAATCTATCGCCTCGGTGGATATTCAGCACTTGGCAGATAGGGCCGATGCCGTGGGTAGGATATACATCGCCACGATTATGTAGGTTGTAGTCTAATCGCCAGTTGTTGTAGTACTCGCTCCAGAACTCATCAAGGCAGTGGATATAAGCCCCCTCGGTGTGCAAAATCTCGCCAAAAAGTCCCTGTTGTGCCATATTAAGGCAGGTAATCTCAAAGCGGTCGTAGACGCAGTTCTCAAGTTGTATGCAGTGCTTGCGGGTACGCTCGGAGGTGTTAATAAGTGCCCAAATCTCATCCATAGTCATCGCTGCTGGGACCTCTATAGCCACATGCTTGCCGCACTCCATAGCATAGAGAGCCATTGGCGCGTGGTTCTTCCAGTCTGTCATAATGTATACAAGGTCTATATCGGTGCGCTCACAGAGTTCTCGCCACGCATTTTCACCAAGATACTCAGCTGCCCTCTCTCGGCCTGCTGCCGTAAGGTAGTTCTGCGACTTGTCGATACCCTGCTGGTTAATGTCGCACAGGGCAACAATCTTTGTACCCTCAATCTGACTCCAACGCCTTACAGCGCCAGGACCACGCATACCAAGGCCGATAAAGCCTACGCGAACGGTGTCTATAGGCTCGGCTGCAAAGGCAATCATATCGCTCTGACCAACGGGGCGAGCGGGGGTGTTGTAGACTATAGTACCATCAACGATGCGGTACTTCTCGCTGCTGTTGCATCCAGTAAAGAGCAGACAGCATAGTGTTAGTAGTGTAAAAAGATGTCTCATATTGTCACTATTTATTTACTTCCATATCCTCTTGAGTTACAATCACTTCGCCCTCAATATAAGCTTTCAGTGCGCGAGCTAATCCGTGGCCGAACTTACGCATCTTGTCAGGGTATACCTGCTTACCATTGGCATACGCAAATGGGATTTCAAAGGTGCGGGCAATCTCAATACCCTTGATGTTTGCCGTTACCCAGTCAACCACACTCAGTCCATCGGTATAGTTGGCAGGGGTGTTCCAGCTCACGCCATAGCCGATATTATCTGTTGTGCGGTAGTCCAAATCGCCCTCTTGATACTTCTCAATAAGGGAAGAGAAGTTGAACTCCACAAAGCCGTGATTCTTCTTGTATGGGGTGTAGATATAGTTGTCGTTATACTTGTATAGTTTCGGATTATGGAAGTCCATAAATACCTGTGGCTCAGTCTCGGCCATAAGACTCGCAAAGGCTGCTGTCTCAGGGTAGATGAACTCCGTATAGTCACGGTTATGGTCGTGAGGCAGTCGCCACTTGCCCTGATCGCCCTCAACAGCTCCGTCCATATCTATAAATGGTACTACGGTAAGCTCCACATTTTCGCGGAGCCACTGACCAAGCTCGCTATCCTCAAGGAAAGAGGCTACAAAACCCTCCATAACATAAGTTGCGGGTGCTTCAGAGCAGTGGTGGCGTGCCGAGACAACAACAGACTTTTTAGGCATAGTATGCTCTGTAGTCATTCTGAAGAATGGTACTTCGCGCCCCTTGCGGCTCTTGCACAGCACTCCTCGCTCAATGTTGCCTATATGGGTTGACTTATCTATAAACGCATCCCACATCTCAGGGGTATAGGGGTGGCACTCGTAGAACCACACCTCGCGGGCATTGTCTGGGAAGGTGTATGTAAATGAGTGAGGCGTAGAGCCCTCCTCTGCAAGATAGTCGTAGCTCTTGCCCTTATCAAGCGACACGAGTGGTCCTCGCTCGCAGATAGCAAAGCTCTTTGTAAAGACAAAGGTCAGCCTCTTGCCCTGCGCTCCTCTGACGCGAAATGCCCAGTAGAACCACGCCTTCTTTGAGCCACGCAGCTGCTGATGTACATAGACCGTATCGTTTATGGTGCGCTCGTAGACGATGTTTCCCGCAGGAACGCCGTCGTCAATAACAACCTCTTTAGGTGCGCATGAAGTAGAGAATAGCGCAACAAATGCCACAGCAAGGGTAGTAAATATCTCTCTCATAGGTTTTGATGTTTGGTTTGATACAAAGGTAGCAAAATTTTGTATACTTTCGCTACATTTTGTTATCTTTGCGCCTATGAAAGTGGCTTTTACAGGACATAGGAAATATCCAGAGGCGAATAGTGAGGCTCTACTTGGAGTCGTTGAGAGCTTTGTCAGTGAGGGTTATACCACCTTTCTCTGTGGTATGGCAGAGGGGTTTGATATCGCTGCGGCGGAGGTTGTTATCTCACTCAAGGCTGACTATCCGCAGTTGCAGCTACTCTCAGTAATCCCCTTTGAGGGGCACGATATGACGATGCCTAATGCTCAGTGGAAGGAGCGTTATCAGAGGGTTGTTGAGGCGGCAGACGAGGTGGTGACATTAAGTCAGTCGTACAATGTTAATATATACCGTCAGCGCAACGACTACCTTGTAGATAATGCCGACGCTATTATCTGCTACTACTCTGGCAATGCTCGCAGTGGTACGGGTTATACTGTTCGCAGAGCCATTAAAAAGTGCCTTCGGGTGGTAAATCTATATGCTGATAGCTATCAAATACAATTTTTCGGCTAATTTATGCTACAACAAATCAAAAAAAGTGTTATCTTTGAACGATTTTTGAGCACTTTATCATTTATTAATAATAAAAAACTATGAAAGAAGCAATTGCAATTCTCACAGGTGGTGGTCCAGCACCAGGTATGAACACTGTTGTAGGTAGCGTAGCAAAGACTTTCCTTGCTAAGGGCTATCGCGTTATCGGCCTTCACTATGGCTACTCAGGTCTGTTCAACCCAACTCCACGATATGAGGACCTTGACTTTTTCAAGGCTGACTACATCTTCAACCAGGGTGGCTCTTACCTTACTATGAGCCGCTTCAAGCCAAAGGATTCAGACTTTGAGAACAACTTCAACCTCAACTTCTTTACTGAGAACAACATCAAGTTGCTCGTAACTGTTGGTGGTGATGACACTGCATCTACTGCAAACCGCATCGCTAAGTTCCTTGAGGCTAAGCAGTACCCAATCTCAAACATCCATGTTCCAAAGACTATTGACAACGACCTGCCACTGCCTGCTGGCTCGCCTACTTTCGGCTACCAGAGCGCAAAGGAGGGAGGAACAGTTATCGGTCGTGCAGTTTATAACGACGCTCGCACATCTGCAAACTGGTTTGTTGTAGCTGCTATGGGTCGTAGCGCAGGTCACCTCGCATTTGGTATCGGTTCGGCTTGCCACTACCCAATGATTGTTATCCCAGAGATGTTCAACAAGACTACAATCACTGTAGAGAAGATTGTAAACCTCGTTGTATCTTCAATCATCAAGCGTAAGCTGATGGGTATCGAGTACGGTGTTGCAATGATCTCTGAGGGTGTGTTCCACAGCCTCTCTGACGAGGAGATTGCAAAGTCTGGCGTACACTTCTCTTATGATGACCACGGTCACCCAGAGCTCGGTAAGGTATCAAAGGCTCACATCTTCAACGAGATGCTTGAGAAGAAGCTCGTGGAGCTCGGTCTTAAGGTTAAGTCTCGCCCAGTAGAGATTGGCTACGAGGTACGCTGCCAGACTCCTATCGCATACGACCTTGTATACTGCTCACAGCTCGGTATGGGTGTCTACAAGCTCTTTAGCGAGGGTAAGACAGGCTGTATGGTCTATATCAGCCAGGATGGTTATGTGTCACCTCTCTACCTGAAGGACCTTCAGAACGAGGCTGGCAAGATTCCACCACGCTTGGTAGATATCAACTCTGATAAGATTCAGCAGATTATCAACAATATGATGCACTACATCACCCCTGAGGACTACGATGCTGCAAAGCAGTATGTATCTAACCCAGAGGCTTACGACTTTAAGAAGATTCTTGAGTGGTAGTGTGGTAACACTGCAATGCAAGCCCGCCCTAATAAGGCGGGTTTGTTGTTTTATATTGGCAGCAGAGAGGCTAACCAATCAGCTATAGATGTTTTTGTCGTTTTTATCGTTTTTTGTCGTGGTGCTATTTTTTGCTTTTTACAAAAAAATATATACCTTTGTAATCTTATGATTGAGCGAGAAGTTGTTGAGAGAATTATGGCGGCTGCCAATATTGTGGAGGTAGTCAGCGACTATGTGACACTCAAGCGTGCGGGTGCCAACTATCAGGCGTGTTGTCCGTTTCACAACGAGAAGACTCCTTCTTTTGTCGTATCGCCTTCTAAGGGACTGTTCAAGTGTTTCGGATGTGGTAAGGCTGGTAATGCTGTGACTTTTGTTATGGAGCACGAGGGGATAAGTTACCCTGAAGCTCTAAAAGTTGTGGCAAAGCGTTATGGCATTGAGGTCAAAGAGAAGGAGATGACCCCGGAGGAGGTCAAGCGCAATGACAACCGCGAGAGTATGTTTACGCTCAATAGCTTTATTGCAGACTACTTCACAAACTATCTTCATCACGATGCTGAGGAGGGTATCCCTGTAGGTATGAGTTACTTCCGCTCGGCGCGAGGCTTTTCGGTCAAGACTATTGAGAAGTTCGGTCTTGGTATGTGCCCTTCGGGTGGAGACAGAATGACAAAAGATGCACTGAAGGCGGGCTACAAGGAGGAGTTTTTGGTTGCCACAGGACTTACTATCAAGCGTGAGAGCGACGGTCGTCTATATGACCGCTTCCGTGAGCGTGTTATGTTCCCGATACACAACATCTCGGGTCGTATCGTAGGCTTTGGAGGTCGTACTATGCGCACAGACAAGAGTGTTGCCAAGTATCAGAACTCCCCAGAGAGCGAGATTTACAATAAGTCGCGCGAGCTATATGGACTCTTCTTTGCCAAGAAGGCTATTCAGCAGGCAGATTATGCCATTATGGTGGAGGGATATACCGATGTTATCTCTATGCACCAGTCGGGCGTGGAGAATGTCGTTGCCTCGTCTGGAACATCGCTCACTGTCGACCAGATACGACTTATACGCCGTTTTACAAACAACCTGACAATAATCTACGACTCTGACGCTGCGGGCATAAAGGCTTCGCTACGCGGTATAGACCTTGTGTTGCGCGAGGGTATGAATGTGCGCGTAGTGCTTCTACCTGAGGGGGATGACCCCGACTCTTTTGCTCGCAACCACAGCGCATCTCAAGTACAGGAGTATATCAAGGAGAAGGCTGAGAACTTTATTACCTTCAAGGCCAAGCTACTGCTTACTGAGACTGGTGGAGACCCTATCAAGCGTGGAGAGGTTACACGAAATATGATTGTCTCCATAGCGCAGATTCCTGATGCTATACAGCGCTCGATGTTTATCAAAGAGTGCGCAAGGATTATGGATGCCGATGAGAATATGCTTATCAGCGAGGTTGCTCTGCACCGTATGCACAATCTGGGAGATACGGAGGCTGAGGAGTTTATCCGCCGACAAGCTCGCCAGCAACAGCAGAGTGGACGATATGGCAACAACTACGGCAGAGGTAGGTACAACCAGCCACCTATAGATGATAGTGGCGAGGTTAATCAGCGCTTTGGTCAGATGCCTCTAAGTGCCTCGGTGGAGACTCTTGAGCGAGAGATTATCTACTACCTGCTCAAGTATGGACAAAGTAACTTTGAGACCCTTGAGGGTGGCTCGGTTATTGAGCTTAATACAGCTCATGTTATTATAGATGAGCTTGACAAGATGGATATGTCACTTCAGAATGAGACCTTCGATAAGATTCTTACTATATATCGCACAGCGCTATCAGAGTCCCGCTACCCTACTCAGGCTGAGATTGTCAATAACCCTGACCCAAATGTATGTAGCGTAGCTGTGGATATTCTGACCCTTGACGACAACTATACAGAGAGTGCCATCTGGTCGCAGAAGGATATGCGAACGCTCTCTGAGTCAAATATGCTTGCCGAGGGGGTGCCAAAGCTCCTCTGGCTCTACAAGTCTCGAATTATTATGGGTCGCATAGCCGAGCTCAATGCACTTCTTGCCTCTGATGCTTCGGAGGAGCAGATGCTTGAGTATCTCAAGGAGCTGAATCGTATGAATCAGCTTAAAGTTCAGATTGCCAACCACTTAGGTCGTACAATAATTTAGTATGGAGTTTCAACTCACATCTCAATACGCCCCTACGGGAGATCAGCCACAAGCTATAGCTGAAATTCTTGACAGCTTTACTAATGGCGTGAATTGCTGTACCCTTCAGGGTGTTACAGGCTCGGGTAAGACCTTTACGATGGCAAATGTTATTGCGGCACTCAACCGTCCGACACTTGTCTTGAGCCACAACAAGACCCTGGCAGCGCAGCTCTATGGCGAGTTTAGCAACTTTTTCCCTAACAACGCTGTTGAGTACTTCGTCTCCTACTACGACTACTATCAGCCTGAGGCCTACCTGCCAGCGACTGACACCTACATCGAGAAGGACCTATCTATCAACGACCAGATAGAAAAAATGCGTCTTGCAACGACAGCTTCTCTGCTCTCAGGGCGACGGGATATTGTTGTCGTAAGCTCCGTTTCGTGCCTATATGGTATCGGCAATCCCGCTGATTTTCACGCAAATACACTCAATATCAAGGTCGGAGATATCATTTCGCACAAGCAGATACTCTATCGCCTTGTGGAGGCTCTCTATACCCGTACCGAGATTGAGCTTACCCCTGCAACTTTCCGCGTCAAGGGCGAGACAATAGATGTTATGTCAGCCTTTGGCAATAACTGCTATCGCATACTCTTCTTTGATGACGAGATTGAGGCTATATACTCAATAGACCCACTCTCAGGAGCTCGCCTTGAGACACTTAGTGAGGTGAGCATCTTCCCTGCCAACCTCTTTGTGACAACAAAGGAGCGCATAGATAAGGCTGTAAGTCAGATATATATAGATATGGGTAAGCAGGTTGCCTTCTTTGAGCGAGAGGGTCGCCCAACCGAGGCAAAGCGCATACAGCAACGCACAGAGTACGACCTTGAGATGATTAAGGAGCTGGGCTACTGCCCTGGCATTGAGAACTACTCGCGATACTTTGACGGCAGAAGTGCTGGCACACGCCCATTCTGTCTGCTCGATTACTTCCCAGAGGACTTTCTGCTTATCGTGGATGAGAGCCATGTGACTATTCCGCAGGTCAGAGCTATGTTCGGTGGCGACAGAGCCCGCAAGGAGAACCTTGTTGAGTATGGCTTCCGCCTCCCTGCTGCGAGGGACAACCGCCCGCTACGCTTTGAGGAGTTTGAGGCACTTACAGGCACAACACTCTATGTCAGTGCAACACCTGCCGACTATGAGATTGCTCGCTCGGATGGTGCTGTAATAGAGCAGATTATCCGCCCTACAGCCCTTATAGACCCACCACTTGAGGTGCGTAGCTCAGAGAATCAGATTATTGACCTCATTGAGCAGATAACCCTGCGCACAGAGCGCGATGAGAAGATTATCGTAACGACCCTCACAAAACGCAGTGCCGAGGAGCTTGCCGCATACTTTGAGAAGATGAGCATCCGCTGCCGCTATATCCACTCCGATGTAGACACCCTGGAGCGTGTGCAAATTCTTGAGGATTTGCGAGCAGGACTTTTTGATGTGCTTATCGGTGTAAACCTACTGCGTGAGGGATTAGACCTTCCAGAGGTCTCGCTTGTAGCAATTATCGACGCCGATATGGAGGGTATGCTCCGCAATGTGAGAGCTATAACTCAGATTGCAGGTCGTGCAGCGCGTCATGAGAATGGACTCGTGATTATGTACGCAGGTAAGGTGACAAAGACTATGCGCGAGTCTATTGAGCAGAGCAACCGCCGCCGATACAAGCAGATTCGCTACAATATGGAGCACAATCTTATGCCTCGCCAGGCAGATAAGAGCGGCAGCACTCAAAATCTATTAACCACTGAAACTCAAGTAGATGTGGCGGCTGTCACAGAGACTATTCAGCCTCAAACAGCGGAGGATATCCGCGCAGAGATTGCTCGTGCACAGGCAGATATGGAGCGTGCCGCCAAGAGCCTTGACTTCCTCGCCGCAGCGCGTTTCCGCGACCGTATACAGGAGCTTGAGAAGCTGTTGCACTAATCCCTAAAGACCCAGTAGCGGCCGATAAGGTAGCTATAAAGTGCTGTGATAACGGTTGTTAGGAGTTTAGATGGTGTAGGCCACAGGGCAACGGTCTCAACAAGCAGTTTCATCAGCACATAGTTTAGCACTATAGAGCCGACAACAGAGAGCAGATACTTTGTGCACTGCACAGCACCCGAGATATGGGTCGTGCGGAAGGCGACATTTCGGTTGAGCCAAAAGCCCGTGAAGAAGGTTATCGGAAAGACAATCACCAGCGATAGTATATGTGGCGAGATAACCACAAAGCCAATATCCACAAACTGCTTGGCGACAATAAAGTTATAGATAACAAAGTACCACAGCGCATCAAGAGCCATATTCAGTGCGCCACACATCCCATAGCGAAATATCTGACAAGAGAGCCTCCGTCTGATAAAAGGGAGGTAGAATAAGTCTATAGCCTTGGTTATCAGTGTACTTAGGCCCATTATTTATTTGTGAAAATCCACATATCATCAAACAGTCCGTCACGCTCCTGCAGGCTCCACATACGCTCAAGGCAGGCAGTGCGTGTAGGACAGCTATCAACAGCAAGCAGATACATAGTATCGTTGCGGTGGTGGTAAATCTTGCAGTCAAGCTCTGGGTAGTAACGCTCAAGCATACGCTCATAGTTCTTGGCATTATCAAGCTCAGCAAACACGCCCCATACGATATAATTACCACCCTCAGTCATACGCTCTACACCATCAACAACAGGCACAGGCTCTGGCTCAGGTGCAGGCTCAACAGCCTCCACAACAGGCGCAGGGGCAGGAGTGACAACCTCGGGCTCACTCTTGCCAAGGAAGATGTACAAAAGTAGTCCCGCAACGGCCAGTAGTAGCACCACAATAATAGCGATAAGCAGACCATTGCCACCCTTTGCCTTTGGAGTAGGGGCTGCAGTTGTCATCGGATTGAGAGCCGACAGAAGCTGCTCTGAGGGGGTAAAGGTGCGATTCTCAATAGTGCCAACACCCTCAATAACTACCTTTTCGCCCTGCTTGACACTATCTAACCACTGAGCAAATATCTCATCTGCACGAGCAGCATCTACACCAGCCTCAGTAGCTATCAGGTTGTGAAGACTCAATCCACGAAGCTCGCCCGTAAAGGAGACGGTGCGCTGTGGTGGGACAAAACCCTCCTTACTCTTAATAGCTGCACTGCGACGCAAAACAAGTGAACCAACAGTAGGTATTGCAACATCACTACCTTTGCACAAGGTGTTGTATATCAGATTGTTAACTTGTGTAATCATAATTTATCTCTTTTTAGGGTTACTCTTCTTACTATCATCAGCTACTGCGGGGTGCTTCAGCGCATACCACACAGAGCCGATACCTATTAATATAAATGGAATGCTGAGCCACTGACCCATATTAAGGGTCATACCCTGCTCAAAGGCCACTTGGTCGACCTTGACAAACTCAATAAAGAATCGCGTCAGGAAGATGCCTATAAGTGCCACGCCAAACATCAGTCCACGACGACGCGGAGCCTCGGTCTTATTATACATCCACCAGAGCAGAATAAATGTAAGTATATAACACAGAGCCTCATAGAGCTGTGTAGGGTGACAAGCAGGCACTTGCTCCACTGGCAAGCCGCGATGTAGGCGCATAAACTTAAATCCCCACGGAAGGGTTGTTGGATTACCGATAATTTCAGAGTTGAAAAGGTTACCAAAGCGAATGAGCGCACCGCTAATCGGAGCAATAACACCCAGACGGTCGGTCATCCACATTGCTGGCACACGATTCTTGCGCGAGCAGAGCCAAATGGCAAGGATAATACCTATCGTAGCACCGTGGCTGGCAAGACCTCCGTCACGAATTTCGGTAATAATCGCCCACGGCTTAAGTAGGTAGTACTCAGGCTCATAGAACAGACAGTGACCCACTCGTGCGCCAATCATCGTGCCCAGAGCGATATAGAGAAATGCCGAGTCAGCAAGCTCTTGACTTCGCCCCTCCTTCTTGCAGAAGTAGCTGAATATCCACGCACCGACAAGCAGTGCCGCCGCCCACATAAGGCTGTAGTAGCGAATCTCAAAACCGAAAATTGTCACAAGCACGGGATTAAAATCCCACACCACTGTCAATGGCTCTACCATAATTATAACTTTACTTTGCTAAGTGTAAATGTAAATGTACTACCCTTGCCCAACTCACTGCGCACAGAGACCTTCTCGCCGTGATTCTCAATAATATGCTTTACAATAGCCAGTCCAAGGCCTGTTCCGCCCTGCTCACGGCTTCTGCCCTTATCGGTGCGGTAGAAACGCTCAAAGACACGCGGAAGGTCGCCCTTAGCAATGCCTATACCGTTATCCTCCACCTCTACAAGCACCTTGTCAAGCATATCGCGACAGGTAATCTTAGTCTGACCGCCCTCCTTGCCGTAGCGGATAGAGTTAACTATCAGATTTTCAAGCACCTGACCGATATAGAACTTATCAGCACTAACCCAACAGCGTGAAGGGAGCTTATCTGCATCCTTAACGACAATAGAGATATTGCGCTTCTGAGCCTCAATCTCCACCTGGTCGGCAATCTCCTTGCACAGAGCCACCATATCGAAGCTCTCAGGGCGTATCTGACTCATATCGCTGTCTAAACGAGCGATAGTATCAAGGTCGTTCAGAATGTTAATCATACGCTCAACACTGCGCTCGGCGCGCTCGATGTACTTGCGGTTAATCTCCTCATCCTCAAGGCCTCCGTCAAGCAGAGTAGAGAGGTAACCCTGAATATTAAATATAGGAGTCTTCAGCTCGTGCGCTACATTGCCAAGATACTGCTTACGGAACGCCTCCGCCTCCTTGAGACGGGCAATCTCGCGGTCATTCTCCTCAGCCCAAGAGCTCAGCTCCTCTGACACATCCTCTACCCTCTTGTCCTTCAGCTCGGTAGCAATATCGCCAGTGTGAATATCGCGCGAAAGAACCATAGAGTATATCGGGCGAAGCTTGTAAGCCACATACTTTACTATCATCCACAGCGCGAAGAGCGACACGCCAATAAAAACAAGCAACGAAGCTATAAGCACTATCCACCAGGTAATCTTCACAGCAGCCATTGCCACCGCTGTACAAATACCTGCTACGGCGCCAATTAACCACGACGCACTCTCTTTGGTCTTAATTATCATATCTATAAGTTTTTAAGGTTTTATCTATTTACCGTTGGCTCGCCGTTGGCGACCCTTCACCGCTCCGCCTCGGCAGTATCAGTCGCGGCATAAATGCCTCAAAATGCGAAATTGAAAATCTGTGAGCAAGCTCCCGTTTTCAATTATCGCCTTTTGCACCTTCGGTGTGCGACTGCTGTTGCTCTCGGCTTAATCGCGGCGTTGGCCATTAGCTTTACAGTGGTTCCGAGCGGATTCGAACCGCTATCGTAAGAACCGGAATCTTAAATTCTATCCATTGAACTACGGAACCAGCCACTTCAAAAAGCAAAGGTAGTAAAATTTTTGCATTTTGCAAAAAATACCATTAGCCATTAGCCATTAGCCATTGGCTGTTTAGAGAACAGATAACAGAGTACAGAGTACGAACGAACGAACAGAGGGGCGAACACGCCGAACACAACCGAACGCTGCGATTGAGCCGAGCGGAGTGGTGGTCGCACACCGTAGGTGCAAAAGGCGACTGTTGAAATGGGAGCTTGCTCACAGATTTTCAACGCGCCTTTTGGGCATTTATGCCGCGACTGATACTTCCGAGGCGTAGCAGGGTCGAGCCGCCGAAGGCGGGTCAACAAACAATCTTACGGACTCCACCGAACGAACGAACAAACCGAACACACCGAACAAATCCGAACACGAACGAACACGAACACACCCGAACGCCCCTGTTCGTTCGTTCGCTCGTTCGGCAAACATAAAAACAAGCACTCGTCTGTTGTACTTGTCACTTATGTCACATTACTGTAACTTGTCACGCTGTTACACACCCCTGTTACGGCGTTACATTGTTACATTTCGGGTGTCAGCCATTAGCCGTTAGCCATTAGCCATTAGCTGGCTACGCAAATAGGGAATTTAAGGAATTTAGGGATGTTAGGGAAGTTAGTGATTTTTCCTTAATCTCCTTAATTTCCCTAATCTCTCTGTCAAGGAGTGACCGACCGACGAAAGTATAGGGTTTTCGTCGGTCGGTCACCCCCCCCCTCAACTCGTCTCAGAACGGGCAGTGTAACACAGTGTCACATAGTGTAACAGCACGACACACCCCCTGTGACAGCGTGACAGCGTGACATTTCGGCCATTAGCCATTAGCTGTTAGCCATTGGCTGGCTACGCAGTACAGGGAATTTAGGGGAATTAGGGAAGTTAGTGAGTATTTCGCTAATCTCCCTAATCTCCTTAACTTCCTTAATCTCATTATACTCTCTGTCAAGGAGCAACGAGAAAAAAAGCTAACGGTCAATGGCCAAAGGCCAACGGTATTTTTGCATTTCGCAAAAAATTTTACTACCTTTGTACTACTAATACACCGATACTATGTCAGACTATAGAAATGGTAAGCGCAGTGAGTCGGACAGCGAGTTTGAGAATCGTATTCGTCCGCAGGAGCTTGAGCAGTTTGCGGGGCAGGAGAAGACCGTAGACAACCTCAAGGTCTTTATCAAGGCTGCGCTGATGCGTGGAGACTCGCTCGACCATGTGCTGTTGCACGGACCTCCAGGGTTGGGTAAGACCACCCTTGCAAATATTATCGCCAACGAAATGGGGGCGCAGATGAAGGTAACCTCAGGTCCTGTGCTTGACAAGCCTGGAGACCTTGCGGGCTTGCTGACAAACCTCAGCGAGGGAGATGTGCTATTTATTGACGAGATACACCGTCTCAGCCCTATTGTTGAGGAGTATCTATACTCGGCTATGGAGGACTTTAAGATAGATATTGTGCTTGACAAGGGCCCCTCTGCTCGCTCTATACAGATTGAGCTTGCGCCATTTACCCTTATCGGTGCGACAACACGCAGTGGACTGCTCACATCGCCTCTACGTGCCCGTTTTGGCATTACCTGCCACCTTGAGTACTACGACAGCAAGGTATTGAGTCGCATTGTAAAGCGTTCGGCAGCCATATTAGGCATATCTATTGACGATGACGCTGCTGCGGAGCTTGCTCTGCGCTCGCGAGGTACTCCGCGTATTGCCAATGCGCTGCTACGCCGTGTGCGTGACTTTGCAATGGTCAAGGGCGAGGGACATATAGACCTTGAGATTACCCGTATGGCACTGGGTGCACTCAATATTGACTCGCGCGGTCTTGATGAGATGGACAACAAGATACTCTCGACAATTATCGTCAAGTTTGGCGGAGGACCTGTGGGACTAAACACCATAGCCACTGCCGTAAGCGAGGAGGCAGGAACGCTTGAGGAGGTCTACGAGCCGTTCCTTATCAAGGAGGGATTTCTCAAGCGCACACCGCGAGGTCGTGAGGTTACTGCTCTTGCCTACCAACACCTCGGTATGATGCCCGAAGCAAAAGAGGGAGAGCTGTTTTGAAGTGACCCCAAAAGTTTGGACAAAAAACTTTTGGGGTTTCTTTATGCGCAAAAAACACGATTATGGAGCATTGCTCAAATATATGAGGATGCTCGAAGAAGGCTATTCTGTTCGTTACCTTCACTTGAAGTATGGAATAGGTGAAAGTCGCCTAAAATGCTTATGGCTTTTATATCAAGAGCAAGGTTTATCAGTTCTACGCCGTAAACACTACACTCAAACAAGTGGAGAATTAAAACAACAAATTGTATCTGATATTGAGAAAAATCACTTACCTTTGGTGCAAGCCTCGTTAAAATACGATGTGAGTGTCGGTCGGTTGGGCGTTTGGTTAAAGATAGCCAGAGAACAAGGACTTGATGCGCTCCTGATCACCAAGAAGCGAGGGCGACCACCAGGTATGGGAAGACCACGAAAGAAGAAACCAGAAGAGATGACAGAGCTGGAGTTATTGCGAGTGCGAGTTAGGCAACTTGAAATAGAGAATGCTCTGTTAAAAAAAGTGAAAGCCTTAGTCGAGGAGAGGAAAGCCCGTCTGCGTGCGATTGGGCGTGGGCAATCCGAGAACTAAGGCTACATCAAGATGATTTACTTTTTGCTTTACGGTGTGTTAATATAGCACGCTCTACTTACTACTACCACACCTCAAAGCAACGGGAGGATAAGTATGCTGATATACGCCAGCGTATCAGCGAGATATTCACGATGCATGGCGAACGCTATGGCTATCGTCGTGTGTATCAACAACTACGCAATGAGGGCTACACTCTAAACCATAAGACTGTGCAGCGACTAATGCAAGAGATGAATCTCAAATCAAAGGTGCGCAGAGTTAAGTATCGCTCGTATTGTGGCGAGGTGGGCAAGACGGCTCCTAATATCCTAAATCGT
>SUZS01000044.1 GCA_015059785.1 Rikenellaceae bacterium | reverse complement strand
GAGCCAAGTAGCCGCGAAGTGTCTCAAGGACATTGCTCTTGACGCTGATGAAGTTGTTAATACCCTTTGCCTGAAGCTCCTCTGTGCAAGCAGGTGCGCCTGCTACTACGAGGATAGCCTTGCCACCAAGTTTCTCCTGAACCTGTGGAGCTACGGTAGCGTAGTCGTCATCTGATGCGCAGACAACAACAATCTGTGCACCTGATGCAAGTGCCTCCTCTACGCCCTGCTCAACATTTGCGAAGAAGTTGTTATCCTGAACGCGGATGCCTGCGCAAGCGAAGAAGTTGCAAGAGAACTGTGCACGAGCACGAGCCATAGCAAGGTTGCCACAAGTGAGCATAAATGCCTTAAGCTCCTTACCTGAGCGGTCAACACCCAGACGCATAGCCTCAAATGCCATAGCACCGCGGTAAGGTACAAGAACATTACCCTCAGCTGCTGGACGAGTTACAGCGCAAGCCTCTACAGCAGCATCTGCAACCTCGTTGAAGTTAGGATACTGGTTTGCACCAAGAAGAATCTGACGGCGTGTAGCGATAGCCTTATCCTTAGCCGCTGCAGAGGCCTTTACGCGCTCTACAACATAGCCAGACTCAAATGCAGCTACATAACCACCCTTCTCCTCTACCTCAAGGAAGAGTTTCCAAGCCTCATTAGCAATGGTCTCAGTAAGAGTCTCGATGTAGTATGAACCACCTGCAGGGTCGACAACCTGGTCGAAGTGGCTCTCGTGCTTGAGCAGCAAGCTCTGGTTACGAGCAATGCGCTGTGAGAACTCTGTTGGAGCGGTGTATGAGTGGTCAAATGGAAGTACCTCCAGAGAGTGTACACCAGCAATAGCAGCACTCATAGCCTCAGTAGTACCACGAAGCATATTTACATATGGGTCATATACTGTCTGGTTCCAAGCAGATGTGCGAGCGTGTACAAATGCCTTGCAAGAGCAGTCGCAAGCAGGCTCATACTGCTTTACGATGTTAGCCCACAGCAGACGCACTGCACGGAACTTAGCCATCTCCATAAAGTAGTTAGAGGTAACAGCAAAGGTAAGACGAATCTTACGAGCAGCCTGATCTACAGTAAGGCCAGCCTCCATAAGGCGAACAAGGTACTCGTGCGCTACAGAGAGACCGAAACCGAGCTCCTCAACGATTGTAGAACCGCTGTCAGAGAATACATTTGCGCCAACATTTACTACGCGAACATTCTTATACTCTGCAGTAGCCTTAACAAGCTCAGCAATCTTAGAGATGCACTTGCCACCCTGGCAGTCGTCGCACCAAACACCCTTCTGTGACAGATGCTTTACGATAGGGTCAATAGCGAAGTTCACGCGAAGCTCATCCTTAGCTACGCCATCCTTCTCAGCCTTAGCAAGCAACAGAGCAGCAATCTTTGCCACACCCTTACCGCAGAAAGTAAGCTCAACAGCAGGAAGAACGATGCCCTCAAGCAGCACATCAAGGTCCTGAGCAGTAAACTCGCCCTCAGCATTGCAGAAGCAGAAGCCCAGAGAGTCAACACCCGCATTCAGCATCTTCAGAGCAGTCTCATTAGCAGCCTTAGGGCAGCCTACAGAGATAGTCTGGTGTGTCAGCCAGCTGTTATCACCGCTAACACCTCTCAAATAAGGGAACTCACCAGCCTGAGTGCCCAAAGTCTTAAGAGCCTCAAGGTTCTCAGCACGGTAGTATGGACGGAGGTTAAAACCCTCGGTAGTTCTCCACACCAACTTGCGCTCATAGTCAGCACCCTTGAGGTCAACAGCTATCGCCGCCTCCCACGCCTCAGTAGAGACCTCAGGGAACTCGGCAAATAACTTTTCACAATTGGTTGTTGCCATAATCTTTAAGAATTTTGTTTATAGTTTAGGGTAAAAAATTTGATTCGTTTATAAAATCGCGTAAAGTTAGCTACTTTTTTCAAGAAATCAAAATATTTGAGAAAATTTGTACAGCACGCATAAGTGACGACCGACGAATATATAGGGATTTCGTCGGTCGTCACTCTACACTCGGCTGAGTAAGGAGATTAAGGAAATTAAGGAAATTAAGGAGATAATCCCTAAATTCCTTAAATCCTTTATTGAGTCGGTCGTCACTCTCTGCACGCTTTCAGTTTTGCTTTTTCTCGCGGTTGGCATACTTTTCGGCGGAAATGTTGTATATTTGTGACAATTTGTCAAACGCTCTGCCAAAATGTGCGCAAGATAACATCTGGCACAGCTATTGATTGGTTGAGAGGCAAACAGAAATTAATTTCAGAACAAACATAAAATATTTACAATTATGATTAAACCATTATCAGACAGAGTTCTCATTCTGCCAAATCCAGCAGAGGAGATTACCGCCGGAGGTCTTATCATTCCGGACACAGCAAAGGAGAAACCACTGGCAGGCAAGGTTATTGCCGTAGGTCCTGGCACTAAGGATGTTACAATGGAGGTCAAGGAGGGCGACGAGGTACTTTATGGCAAGTACTCTGGCTCCGAGGTTACCTATGCAGGTACATCTTATATTATTATGAAACAATCAGAGATTTTAGCAGTAGTAGAGAAATAGCCGTGGCTATTTACAAAAATAACAAACATTATGGCAGCAAAAGAGATTAAGTACAATATTGAGGCGCGTGACCTTCTCAAGGAGGGTGTGGACGCGTTAGCAAATGCAGTGAAGGTGACTCTTGGTCCTAAGGGTCGCAATGTGATTATTGACCGCAAGTTTGGTGCTCCACAGGTAACAAAGGATGGTGTTACGGTGGCTAAGGCTGTAGAGCTTGAGGATGCCTTTGCAAATATGGGTGCGCAGATGGTGCGCGAGGTGGCATCAAAGACCAACGACGATGCTGGTGACGGAACAACAACAGCCACTGTCCTTGCGCAGGCTATTATCAGCGTAGGCCTTAAGAATGTCACTGCGGGTGCAAATCCTATGGATATCAAGCGCGGTATTGACCGTGCAGTAGCGGTAATAGTTGAGTCTCTTCGTGCTCAGAGTCAGGAGGTTGGCTCTGACAATACGAAGATTGAGCAGGTGGCGACAATATCTGCAAATAACGACCACGCTATTGGTAGTCTGATTGCTCAGGCAATGGCTAAGGTAAACAACGAGGGCGTTATTACCGTTGAGGAGGCTAAGGGTACCGATACCCATGTAGAGGTTGTTGAGGGTATGCAGTTTGACCGCGGTTATATCTCGCCTTACTTTATGACCGACACTGAGAAGATGCAGGCAGAGCTTGACAAGCCTTATATCCTTATTGCCGACAAGAAGATTTCGACTATGAAGGAGCTTATGGGCATCCTTGAGCCAGTGGCTCAGTCTGGCCGTAGCCTACTTATCATCGCGGAGGATGTAGATGGCGATGCACTTCAGTCGCTTGTTGTAAACCGCCTGCGTGGTACTCTGAAGATTGCCGCTTGCAAGGCTCCAGGCTTTGGCGACCGCCGCAAGGAGATGCTTGAGGATATCGCAGTGCTCACAGGAGCTACTGTAGTCTCTTCAGACAAGGGTATGAAGATTGAGGATGCAACACTTGCAATGCTCGGTTGCGCCGATAAGGTTACCCTGACAAAGGAGAACACCACTATCGTTGATGGCTGTGGCGATAAGGCTGCTATTGCTGACCGTGTAGCCCTTATCCGCTCATCTATTGAGGTTGCTAAGTCAGACTACGAGCGCGAGAAGCTTCAGGAGCGCCTTGCAAAGCTCGCTGGTGGTGTGGCAGTGCTCTATGTAGGAGCCGCTACAGAGGTTGAGATGAAGGAGAAGAAGGACCGCGTAGATGACGCCCTTGCAGCTACCCGTGCAGCCGTTGAGGAGGGTATCGTTCCAGGTGGTGGCGTGGCATATATCCGCGCAACAGCAGCTCTTGAGGGTCTTAAGGGCGATAACGACGACCAGACTACTGGTATTCAGATTGTTAAGCGCGCTATTGAGGAGCCTCTGCGCCAGATTGTCGCTAACGCAGGTGGCGAGGGCTCTGTCGTAGTAAATAAGGTACGCGAGGGCGAGGGTAACTTCGGCTATAACGCTCGCGATGACCGCTATGAGGACCTTATGGCAGCGGGTATTATCGACCCTACAAAGGTCTCTCGCGTGGCTCTTGAGAACGCAGCCTCTATCGCCTCAATGTTCCTTACAACCGAGTGCGTGCTTGCTGAGAAACCAGCTGAGAACCCTATGCCAGCGATGCCTGCCGGCGGTATGGGCGGAATGATGTAATCAGCTCTGCTCTCTGAAAGTCACAGGGTGACTCATTGTTAAGTGACGACCGACGAAAGTATAGGTTTTTCGTCGGTCGTCACTCTTTACTCTTCTACATTCTCTCTTATGCGGGCAAGGGTGGTGCGGATAATAGGGGAGTCGACAAAGCGGAGGTTGAAATCAGCCTGGCTCATCGAGTGCCAATCTATCGTCTCAGGCTCTATGGTAGGCATAAAGAGTGGGTTTGTAACCCTTTGAGCCTTAGTGTTGTATGGACAACAGCTCTGACACTGGTCACAGCCAAATATCCAGCCGTGTAGTGGGGTATGTCGGTCGCTTTGCCTCTCTACTGTCGCGCGCGAGATACATAGGCGCGTATCTATATGGTGGTCACGAATAGCACCGTTAGGGCACGCTTCCACGCAGCGATGACACTCCCCGCAGCCATTGCCACTGTAGGGGTTGTCGTAGCTGTCGCACTCCTCTGTAAGCACTGCCACACCCAGGAGCACAAACGACCCGAATTGAGGTGTTACCAGTAGCGACTGGCGACCTATCCACCCAAGTCCAGCCTCCACGGCATACCTCTTCTCAAATATGGGTGCTGAGTCGGTAAAGCAGCGCCCTGTAAGAGTCGGACACTCAGCCTTGAGAGCTGCGCATAGCTCATTTAACATCTGCTTTATGGTTATGTGGTAGTCCGTCGTTAGGGCGTAGGATGCAATCTTGTTACGAGCCGTGGCGGGATAACCCTCTGAGTATCTGTTTTTGTATGCCACCGCGCAGACAACAACCGTCTTTGCCCTTTCAACAAGTAGCGAGGCATCACTGCGCTTGTCTATGTTGCGCTCCAGATATGTAAGCCCGTCGCCATAACCCTCACTAAGCCAGTGCTTAAGAAACTCCTTATCGTCCTCAAAATTCTGACAGCGAGTAACACCGCAAAGGTCAAAGCCAACCCCTGCTGCAATGCTCTTTATGTGCGATAGAATTAACATTAGTGCAATATTTTTGACAAAAGTAGTGTTTTTTAATGAAAAAACCTTATTTTTGCAATGAAGAGAGCGGTTGTTTTTTATTGATAATCAATAAGATAGCAGCCTTAAGTATGTGAAAATTAAACAATTAGGAAATGAATTTAACGACTTTGTACGAGGTTCTTCAGAATAGTGTGAAGAAGTTTTCTACTCGTACGGCCTTTTCTTTATGGCGCGGTGCAGGTGTGACTTATAGTGAGGTGGCAGAGCGCGTCAAGCAGATTCAGGAGATGTTGGTAGATGCTGACATCCACCCTGGAGACCGAGTAGCAATTTTGAGTAGTAGTGTTCCAAACTGGGGCGTGGCATACTTTGCCATCACCTCGGCTGGTTATGTTGTCGTGCCGATTATGCCGGACTTTACTTCGGAGGATATCGACCGCATTGTCGAGCACTCTGAGACTAAGGCACTCTTTGTTTCGGACCGCCTTTTCTCAAAGCTCTCAAAGCAGACTGCCGACAAACTCCACCTTGTTGTCAGAACAAAGAATCTGGGTATTATCTCGCAGAATGTCAAGGGTGGCAAGGGCCAGACGCGCATCCCAAAGCCTGAGGATTTGGCGGCTATTATCTACACCTCTGGAACAACTTCGCAGCCTAAGGGTGTGATGCTTACCCACTACAACCTCTGCTCGCAGCTGGAGATGATTGACAAGCTGTTTATGGTGTATGAGACCGATATTTTCCTCTCAGTGTTGCCTCTTGCGCATACATATGAGTGTACTATCGGCCTTATCCTTGCCTTCTACCACGGTAGCCATGTTGTCTACCTTGATAAGGCGCCTACAGTCTCTATCCTGCTGCCAGCACTCAAGGAGGTGCGCCCAACCATTATGCTCACCGTGCCACTTATTATTGAGAAGATTTACCGCGGAGCAGTGCTCAAGAAGTTTACCTCAAACGCCTTTATGCGCACGCTCTATGGCGTAGGCTTTATCCGCCGCTTTTTGCACCGTATGGCTGGCAAGACGCTCACAAAGACCTTCGGAGGTCGCATCCGCTTCTTCGGTATCGGTGGTGCGAAGCTCGATAGCAGTGTGGAGCAGTTCCTGCTTGAGTCTAAGTTTATCTACGATATCGGCTATGGCCTTACCGAGACTGCGCCACTGCTTGCAGGTGCTGTAGACGGTATGCTGCGCCTCGGCTCTACAGGTCCACTGCTTCAGGGCGTTCAGGGAAGAATTGAGAATCCAAATGCTGAGGGTATCGGCGAGCTTGTCGTTAAGAGTCCAAGCCAGATGGTGGGCTACTATAAGAACGAGGAGGCTACTCGCGCCGTCTTTACTGAGGATGGATGGTTCCGCACTGGCGATTTGGCATGCTTTGATAAGGATGGCTGGCTCTATATCAAGGGCCGACTGAAGAATATGATTCTGGGCCCAAGTGGCGAGAATATCTACCCTGAGGATATTGAGAGCGTACTAAATCAGCATGTCTTTATCAGCGAGTCTCTTGTCACTGAGCACGAGGGGCACCTTGTAGCACTTGTGAACTTCGATAAGGAGGCTATAAAGGCCCGCTATGAGGAGCTTATGGAGGACTGGGAAGATAAGAAGGAGGAGTGGGCTAAAATCCGCGATGAGATTATGGCGGATATCAAACAGTGGATAAACTCTAAGGTAAACCGCAACTCCCGCATCACCGAGGTTGTTGAGGAGGAAGATGAGTTTGTAAAGACTCCTTCCAAGAAAATCCGTCGATTCCTTTACGACGGACGAGGCAAAAAGAAAGAATAAATCCGATTTTATGCGGTATTTCCTGCCGCTAACATAAAAAATAGCAGTGGCTGTACGCTTTTGTACTATCCACTGCTAATTGTTTATGCTGAGCGTTGTAAATCCTCGCCTAAAATCAGATTTAGCACTGCTCTGATTGAGTTAAAGTAGTGAAATTAAGGAGATTAATGAGTTTAGGGAGAAAATCACTAAATTCCCTAACTTCACTAATCTCCTTAAATTCTTTATGAGAGGAAAGACTTCGTCTGTGTATTTATTCGGATTGAGGTTGCCCATCGCAGATGGTACGAGAGAAAAGAGAGATTGCTTTCCAAGTTTACTTGAGCAAAAGCATATCTCTCTTTTTTATCGTAATAGCCGCAAGGCTATCCTAAATCCGCATCAGCACGGAAGCAAAACGACAGTTTTGCCGAAAGTCTTTTGGGTCACTTTTCTTCAGAAAAGGGACGGTACTGCGTAGCTACTTAACCACGCTCATCATAAATCCGCCGCCTGGGGCGAGGTGAACAGTAAGTTTGCGGGATGTTGGTAGGGCAATTTTCTCGCGTTTATAGTCTGAGGCTATGCGGTGGGCGTTTGCGCCATCTCTGAACATATCTACGGTGTAGTTGCCCTCTGCAACTATTGGCGAGAGGTCTACCTCAAGTGTGCGGGCGGTCCAGTTTGTCATTCCGCCGATATACCAGGTGTTGCCTTTTCTGCGGGCTGTTACTACATACTCGCCGATTTTGCCATCAAGGACCACAGTCTCATCCCACACTGTAGGCACTGAGGCGATAAACTCTGCACACTCACTCTGCATGCGGTAAGCCGATGGGGAGTCGCAGAGCATTGATAGTGGCGAGTAGAATATGGCGTATGCAGCCAGCTGGTGGCAGCGCGTACCTTGACTCATAGGCTCGTGGTTTACGGGGCGGTAGTTCTTCTTTGTGGCGTTGCGCATTGCGCCCTGTGTGTAGTCTATAGGTCCTGCAGCCATACGGATAAATGGCATAGTGACATCGTATGCCATATGGTCTACCGTTGTTTTGCTCCACTTCATCTGCTCAAGACCGAAGACAGCCTCAAAGTTGATAACATTCGGATATGTTCTGTTCATTCCTGCGGGCTTTGCGCATCCGTGGAAGTCTACCAGCAGCTTATGCTTTGCACAGATTTCGGCTGTGCGGTAGTAGAACTGCATCATCGGCTGGTCGTCGCGGTCCATAAAGTCGATTTTGAAACCCTTTACGCCCATAGCGGCATAGTGGCGACAGACACCCTCAATATCGGCATTAAAGGCGTTGTAGCCCGCCCAGAGGATAATTCCCACACCCTTCTGTGCGGCGTAGTCTACGATATGCTTGAGGTCAATCTCTGGTACGACATCCAGCAGGTTGTTCTTGTACTTTGTGGCCCAACCCTCGTCAAGGATAACATACTCTACGCCGTAGTCGGCTGCAAAATCTATGTATGCCTTGTAGGTGGCTGTATTCACGCCCGCCTCAAAGTCTACGCCAGTAAGTCCCCAGTGGTTCCACCACTCCCAAGCAACCTTTCCAGGAGTAATCCAGTCGGTGTTCTCTATGCGAGATGGCGAAGCAAGGCGGTAGACCATGTCAGTGCCAGCAAGCTCGCTGTCGTGCTTGGCTACGACGACTACTCTCCATGGGAAGTTGCTCTTGCCATTGCACTGGGCGATGTAGTCGTGACGAGAGCGGACAATGCCCTGCAGCTTGTTGTGCCCGCCAACCTCAATCTCGTTTGGCACTGGGGCAAAGTGACCCTTGAGCGAGGTTGTCTTGTCAGCGTTGTGGAGGAACATACCTGGGTAGTTCTCCGTGTTGCTCTCGGCAATCAAAACCTTCACACCATCAACATCTACAACAGCAGGGGAGAGGGCGAGGCGAGAGTCGCTAACCTCCGTAAGCGCTATATTATTATAGGTATTCTCAAAGGATGTGAAGTACTTGTCCCTCTTTGTGCCAGTAAGGTTGGCATAGGCAACCCAACACTTGTGGTCTGAGCCGAAGTTAAACTCTGCTACCTCATTTTTGACCGTATAACCCTCCTTGCGGTCGGTGGTTATGCGATAGGCAACGCCGTCGTTGTAGGCGCGAAACTCAATCGCACTGTGGTCACGAAACTCTACAGTAAGGCTGTTGTAGTTGTTGCTAATAGTACTCTTGAAGTAGAACTGCGGAGTGATAGTCTCATTGTGGCTACCACGCACTATGCGCTTTACCTTGCCACTGCCGATTGTTGTGCCGTCAGTAAGGGTAAGGGCGACTGTAGATGGCTGTAGAACGCTCTTGCCCTCCAAAGCTACGGAGTAGGTTGTTGCATTGCCAGTGCTAACTGTGGCTGTTAGGGTCCCATTTGGGGAAGAGAGCGAGTAGCTCTTCTGTGCGTAGAGAGAAGAGATAGTCGCTACGCAGAGTGTTAGTAGTGTAAAAAGTCGTTTCATATTTGTTGTGTTTACATTATTATATACAACTGAACGGCCGTTTTGCCTTTTGAGAGTAAAGATAGTGGATAAAATTCAATTTCTTGCTATATTTGCAAAAAAAATAATTCTATGAGAAGGGTTGTCTTAATACTTCTGATGCTATTTGCTGTCAGCTGCCAGTATGAGCATACGCTTGTTGTCAATTTTGAGGGGTTTGAGAGTGATAAGGTAAGTGTTATTACACAGAGCCTTAGTGATTATGCAGCAGATAGAAAGGGTGATAAAATGATAAACAGATACTCGCTGCACAATAATCAGTTGATTTTAGACATCAATTTACAACGCCCCACTGTGGTGAGAATCTACAACAACGAACAGTTAGGTGCGCCATTTTGTTGTGCCGAGCTGCTACTTGATTGTGATGATAAGGTTGTTTGCACGATGCGAAGAGTCAATGAGCGTATTGAGACAAAAGTCAGCGGCTCGCGACTCAATGCCGATTTGGCGGAGTTTAATAACATATTGAGCAAGGAGTGTACAGGTCAGGAGGACCACTTGCGCATTATTACCGACTTTGTAACTTCGCATCCAAAATCACAAGCCTCGCCCTTTGTGCTACTTGATTTTGATTATGCGGATTATAAGTATGCCAAGCAGTTGTGCGACAAGCTCGATGAGAACTGTTTTACGGGCGTGTGCGCACCATTGAAGGGTGTAATTGCCAAGCGAGCAACGATGCCTACGATGTCTGAGGCGAGCAGAGGCGAGATGGCTCCCGACTTTACAGCTGTGACTGCTACGGGTGAAGAGTTTACGCTGTCAGAGTGGCGTGGTAAGTGGGTTGTGCTATTTTTCTGTGATATTGGTGAATGCTTTTGCATATTAGGAATGTCGTCAATGAGACGATATTACAACCTCCATCGCGACCGTATGGAGGTAGTGTGTATTGAGTGTGAGATGAGCAAAAGATTATGGAAAAACAGTATCAAGGCTTGGGAC